>JBMONB010000052.1:0-109227 GCA_049325315.1 Bacillota bacterium
CGGGCTCCGGGGAGGTCTGAGGCCAGGACAGGTAGATATCGACTTCCCGGTGCGGGTCTGCCTCCGTAATGGTCACCGCTACTTGTCCGGTCTTCGGGTCGGTGCCCGTGTTCGGATTATTCGCCGTAGCACTTGCGGTGTACGAACCAAGAGTAAGATCGTTGAAGGTGTACAGCCCGTCAGTCGTTGAACCGGTCAGGGTAGTGCCGGTGAGCGACACGATGAAGTTGCTAATGGCTACCGGATTGCTCGTGTCGGTATTATCCCAGACCCGAACCTTAATGCTGCCCTTGGTCGGTGCAGGAGCCGGCGGACAGGCGGGGCCGAGGGCCGACGTTCTGGTCCAACCTGGGGTGCCCTCATCGCCACTCTTGATGCCGGATTTTATGTAGGCGGTCCAGAGGGTGGTACCCCAACTGGTCGGCGCGGCGTAAGTGACGGTCCAGGTATAGGTTGCAGAACCGCCAGGACCCTTTACTACGGGGCCATCGTAGAGGCCAGCCTTCACCAACGAGCCATCCTTGTCGGTGTAGCCGCTGAAGGGATTCGCGTCAAAGTGGTCAACCAGGCAGGTAGGGACGATCAGAGTGAGATGGCTGATGTCCTGGGGATTGCCCGCCTTCACAAGGGTGTAGGTGATCGTGGTCGAGTTGCCCGGAGGGATGTCAGCCGGATCCGGCGAGACGAAGTCCCACGATCCGCTCGGGTTAGCCGCGACAAGCTGTTGCTGGTTAGGAGCGATCGCCGTGCCCACGCCTGGCATCAGTAGTCCAACGATGATTAGCAGAGTGCTCAGGACAGACTGGACTTTTCTCCACATGCAGGTCCCTCCCCTTCACTTTTTACTCATACACGTCAGAGTAGATTCTTGCATCTTTGGGACCAGGGTTCTCGGAGCCCTCCCTCGTGCGTACCTGTCGTGAAGGGGGATCCGTGATGTTCGACCAGAGCGCTGTCGCTCCGGATCAAGTGGCCGCTTATATCCGCTGGTCCACCGACGAACAGGGCCATGGGACCACGTTGGCGGTGCAGCGGGAGCGGGTCGAGTGGTTTATGCGCAGCCAGGGCTGGATGCCCCGGGAGGAGCTCACGTTTATCGATGACGGATACAGCGGAGGGAGTCTGGAGCGGCCGGCCCTCACCCGACTTCGGGAGGCGGTTCGCCAGGGCCGTGTCCGGTGTGTGGTCGTCTACCGGCTTGACCGGCTTTCCCGGAGTCTGATCGATACGGTGAATCTGGTCCGCCGGGAGTGGGAAGACCGGGCTGTACTCTGCTCGGCCACCGAGAACTTTGACACCCGGAGCCCGGTTGGCCAGATGATCTTCAACATCTTGGCCTCCTTCGCCGAGTTCGAGCGAAACCTGATCCGCGATCGAACGGTCAGCGGGAAGCGGAAGCGGGCCGAACAGGGACGGAATGCCGGGCAGCGCTATCCGCTGGGCTACCGGAAAGGTGCAGACGGCGGCTGGGAGCTGGATAGCCTCGATCGGGAGACCGATCAGCTCATTGGTCCGGCAGCGTTGGTCCGACGGGTCTTCGAGGCCTATCTGAGCGGTATGGGTACCGGAACCATCGCCCGCCTGTTGAATGCGGAGGGAACGCCAACGCCGATGGGAAAGGACTGGCGGTTTCACTACGTGGTCAGGATCCTCCGCAACCCAATCTATGCCGGTCGGTACCGCTACGGTCGGGGAGAGGCGGCGACGCAGGTGGAGCAGGCGGTTCCGCCAATCGTTTCCCCAGCGGAGTTTCAGCGGGTTCAGGAGCGGCTTCGGGAACAGCGGCGTCCTCGATCGGGCTCGGTCTCCTACCTGCTGACCGGACTGGCTCGGTGCGGGCGCTGCTCCAGCCCGATCGCCGGCTCACGGGGTCGGACCAAGCGCTACTATGTATGTACGGGGCGTACCCTTCTGCACCGGTGCGACTGTGGGTATATCGGGGCAGATGCGGTGGAGGCGGCGCTGCTGGCGGAGGTGCGGGCCTCGCTGCGGGTCCGGCCTGACAGCGACCGTCTTCAGCACTGGTGGAGGGAAGCCCGCGAGCGTCAGCAGGTCAAGCTTGCAGAACTGGAGGCGGAGCGAGTCAGGCTGGAGCGTCAGCGCCGGCGGGTGGACGATGAGTTCCTGGCCGAACGCCTGACCGCTGCCGGCTACACCCGGCTGACTGAGCGGGTCACTCGCCGTTTGGCCTCGCTGGCGGAGGAGGTCAGGCGGGGAGCTGCCCTTCGGACCGCTCTCTCCGGAGACCTGGTCGAAACCGCAGAGAGCGATCCCTGGAGCGAACTGGAGCAGGAGGAGGTCCGAGAGGTACTGCGGCTGTTGACTGCGGAGTTGACCCTCTACCGGGCTCCCCGCCCGGCTGCTGGCCCGTGGAGCCCGACAACGGTTGAGGTCGCCTGGCGAGTAAAACAAAAATCCGCCCATATGGCCGCACACAAAGCGACCACTGGGGCGGTTTCACCACTCGCTCCAACAGACCCTGGTGACCAGGTTTAGGCCTGTCTTCATCGCATCCCATGCAGACATTTCGTATATTTGGTTATACATTATTATTATAACATGCCTGCGAATTCTACGCTAGGCACAAAGCCTGTCGTCGCCGGATTTTTGTCAACCTTTTCGATCAGCAGAGAGGGGAACGGCCCTGGCCGTCCCCCTCTCTTGGTTCCACTCTCCCTACCTGCGGGTCACCACGACCTCGATGGTGGTGGTGTCGGTCGCCCCGGTCCGGTCGGTCACTGTCAGGGTGACCTTGTAGGTGCCCGGCAGCCTGTAGCTGTGGCGCACCGACGGGCCGGAGTAGGTCTTGCCGTCACCCATCTTCCAGGAGTAGGTGACGATATCCTTGGGCGCCACGCTCGACTTTCCGTCGTAGCGCAGCCACTGGCGGACCTTGGCTTCAGTGGGGCCCTGGATCTTGGCCCGAGGCCGCGTCTGCTGGTCCGGGTTGGTGATGTGCAGCACGCCCGGTGCGGTCTGGCGGGTGGTGTTCCCGGCCGGATCCACCGCACGGAACTCGACGAAGGCGGACGAGGCGCTCATGCCCGCAGGCACGGTCCAGGTGGCCTCATAGTGACCGGGGCTCACCTCGGTCATCGCCATCTCGCCGGGTTCCAGGTTGAAGTTCGCCACCTCGTTGGTGTCGCTGGCACCACCGCTGCCGGCGGTGCCGTCGAGCACGATCTTGAAGGCGGCGAGCGCCAGCCCGGGGTCGGAGTCGAAGGAGACGGTGAGCGTGTCACCCGGGGTCAGGTTCTGATCGGTGGCCGGCTGCAGGTTGGAGAGAACCGGGGCCACGCTGTCCACATGGACGGTGCGGGTGACGGTGGTCTCGTTCCCTGCGAGGTCGTTGGCCACCACGGTGATCAGGTTCTCGCCCTCGCGGCCGATAATCTCGACCGTGAACTGGCCGTCAGGCGCAACCTCTGCCGCCCAGCCGTTGACCGTCACGCCGGCAAGGTGGGCGTCTGCCACAAGGCCGGAGATCGACAGCAGCCGGCTGTTGAGGGTGGCGCCCTCTTCCGGATCGGTCACCGTCAGCTCGGGAGCGGTCAGGTCCACGATGACGTGAACCGGCGCCGAGGGATCGGTGGTCCCGCTGCCGGGCTGGTCGCCGGGCACGGTGGCGGTGGCGGTCAGCACGTGCTCACCCTCGGTCAGGGTGACCGATGCGGCGAAGTTGCCGTCGGCGTCGGGGATGGTCTCTACGGCGAACTGGTCGTCGACGTAGAGGCTGACGATGGTATCAGCCACGCCCGTGCCCTCCACGGTGATATCCGGGCTGTTGGTGAAGGAGCCGTCCGCCGGAGCGGTGATCACCGGGGCGCCGACGGCGTAGTTGACGACCGCCCGGATCATGGCGTTGCCGCCCTGGTCCCACGGAGCCCAGCTGCCGGAGACATAGCTCCAGGTGCGGCCCTGGTCGGTCGACTCGTCGAAGGCCAGGCCCGGGGTGTCAGGGTAGTCCTTGTCCTGGATGAATGCGACGTAGAAGTCACCGGTCACCGCTACGCCGGCGCCGCTGAAGTCGACATCGTTCCAGGCGCCGCGGACGGCGTCGTTGACCGTGACCGGACCGGCGAGCAGGGCGCCCGGGGATCCGTCAGAGTTGGCGGCGAAGATGGCTGCCCGGAAGGAGTTCCCGCCCGGGGCAGGCCAGGAGGCATCCCAGAGGTAGATGCGGGCGGCGGAGACGAAGGCGGTCTGCCCGGGGTGCTCCGGGGTCATTCGCACCGCCCAGCCGTTGCCGGCGGCGTAGTAGGCCCAGGCGTTGTCGGGCGAGCCGTCGTCGTAGCCGATCTCACCCGGCATGCCGATGAAGGGTTCCATCTCGATGAAGACCGAGACGCTCTCTTCGGCGGGCACATCTACCGGCATGGAGGCCGGATAGAAGCTCGGATGGCGCACCTCGATCGTGTAGGAGCCGGCGAGGACGTCGAGGGCGAAGTGGCCGCCGGAATCGGTGGTCATCTCGGCAATCATCGGGTCCTCCGCCACCCAGACACGGGCGCCCTCAATCGGGCCGCCGTTCTGGCTGATGACGGTACCGGTGATCATCCCCCGCGGCATGGGCTCGAGAATGAAGTGGGCGGTGATCTCCATGCCGTCGATGATCTCCACCTGCTGCTCGGACGGGTAGTACCCGTAGGCCTCTGCCCGCAGGGTGTACGTGCCGGCCGGCAGGGTGATCTGGTAGGAGCCGTCCGCCGGGTTGGTCCGGACCACACGCCCGGTCTCCACGACCGTCACGCTGGCGTCGACCGGCAGCGACATGATGCCGGCTGACGTGGTGGTGACGCCGCCCATGCCGGTGGACTTGTCGAGCTTGTAGGTGCGCCCCTGGCCCTTCTTCAGCTCCATCTTGATGGAGGCGGGGGCCGTGGGCTTCTGCCCCTTCTTGGTGGGCTGCGCGTCCGCCTTCACGGAGAGGCTCCGATCGAGGCGGCTGCCGCCCGAGGCCGTGCCGGCAATGCGGACATCGTCGATGTACCAGCCGGCATAGGCGATGGAGGAGTCGCTGGTCAGCCGGAACCGGAGCTGGACCGTCTGGCCGGCGTAGCCCGAGAGGTCGACCAGCGGGTATTCCCAGCCGACGGGCTGGCCGCCGCCGCCCGGCGCCGTGTACTGCGCCAGCTGCGTCCAGTTGGCGCCGCCGTCCGCACTGATCTCCACCCGACCGAAGTCGAAGTTGCGCTCAATGCTGTACCAGTGGGCGAACTGGAGCGAGACGCTGGAGAGGCCGCTCAGGTCGATGGGCGGGGTCATGAGCGAGGCGTCGGTGCCATCGGCGTAGTCGTCGGCCAGCATGGTGGCCCAGACGTTCATGCCGGAGGCGGCGCTGCTCGGGCCGTAGATCGGCACGCCCCACTCCCACGGGTCGTTGGTGCCGGTGTGGGTCCAGGCGCCGGGGCCGCCCTCCATGTCGTCGAAGAAGAGGGTGGTCACGTCGGCGGCGGTGGCGCTGGCCTCGTTGGAGGCAGCACCCTCGTTACCGAACGAGTCGGTGGCCGTGACGACGTAGTAGTACGTCGTGCCCGGCGCCGGGTTGGGATCGACAAAGGAGGTGGCGCTGGTCTGGCCGATCGCTGTGGAGGCGCCGCCCGAGGTCTCGGAGCGATAGACGGTGTAGTGGGCCAGATCGCCCGCCGGGACCGAATCCCACGCCAGAGCGATGGAGCCGACCGCGGTGGGCTCCGCCGTCAGGTTGGTCGGAGCAGCCGGGGGCTGGTCGTCCTGGTACAGCTCGACATCGTCGATGTACCAGCCGGCCTCGTTGATGATCGAGTCGGAGAGGAGGACCCAGGCGACGAAGACCGCCGGGTTGCCGGCGTAGGCCGTTAGATCAACCACGCCCTCCTCATAGGCGCCGTTGGCGCCGGTGTACTCGCCCATGATCTCCCAGTTCTGGCCGCCGTCTACCGTGACAGCCACGATGCCGTAGTCCCAGTTCTCTTCGAGCTGGTACCAGTGCATGAACCGGAGGGCAGCGGGGCCGCCGGTCAGGTCGATGGGCGGCGAGATCAGGAACGAGGTGGCGTTGTCCGGGTAGTTGCTGCCCAGCTTGGTGGCCGCAACCTTTGTCCCGGAGTAAGCAGCACCCGGGCCGGAAGTCGGCTCGCCGATCTCCCAGACGCCCTCAGGGGTGCCGCTGATCTGCCAGCCGGGGTAGGAGCCCTCGAAATCCTGCAGGTAGCCCGGGGTGATGCCGTTCAGCATGGTGATCTGGTGCGGGTACCGCCGGGATCCGTGGTAGGCGTGGTTGTTGCCGTAGTCCACGGCCTCAATGTAGTACTCGATGATGTCCGAGGAGGCGATGTCCGCCGGAATCACGCCCGAGTACGTTCCGTTCTTGTGGTCGCCCGCCACCCGCCCCATGTCAACGATGCCCCACCACCGCATGCCAGGCTGGCGGAAGCGGAGGTAGACATTGGTGATGGAGACGTTGTCGGCGATCTGGGCCACGATGGTGGTGTCGGTGTGCTTGAAGGCCTCCTCCACCGGGGTATGGGTGATGGTCGGCGGGATCAGGTCGTCGCCGCCGGTGATCACCCGGCCGCTGACCGAGCCGATGCCGCTGGCCACCATGGCCACCGCGGTGTAGGTGTTGAGGATGCCGTGGCCGTAGCCGTTGTTCGGCACATCCGGATACTGGGCGTTGGTGATGGGATCGGCGGATTGCATCAGAATCAGCTCGATCTCATCCACCGTGAGGCTGGCGTCGGCCTGCCGCAGCAGCGCCACGGCGCCCGTCACATGCGGGGTGGCCATGGAGGTGCCGTTCCAGCCGCTCTCATAGCCGCTGCCCGGAACCGCCGAGCGAATGTTGACGCCCGGGGCCGAGACCTCCGGCTTGATCTCGCCATAGGGGCTGGGGCCCCGGCTGGAGAAGGAGGCGAGCCCGTCGTTGCTGTCGGTGGCGCCGACAGCAAACGAATCCGGGTAGTTGCCAGGGGTGGAGACGGTTCCCGGGCCGGGGCCGTCGTTGCCGGCGGCGAAGACGGGAACGATGCCCGCCGCCCGCCAGGCCTGGACGATGTCGAGGAACCACTCGTCCATGCCCGGGCCGCCGCCCCAGGAGTTGTTGACGGCATCGGGCGCCTTGGAGGGATCGCCACCAGGGGCGAGGACCCACTCACCGGCGGCCAGAATGTTCTCCGCCGAGCCGCTGCCCTGGGCCGAGAAGATCTTGGCGGCGATCCAGCGGGCGCCGGGCGCCACGCCGATCTCGTTCACGCCATCGGGGTCACGGCCTACCATGGTGCCCGTGGTATGGGTGCCGTGCCCGTGATCGTCGTATGGGGTGGTCTGCCCGCCCACCGGGTCGAACCAGCTGAAGGTGTGGTCGACCTGACCGGTGGCCGGATCAAGGCCGGCGTACTGGTTGGCAAGGGCAGGGTGGTCGAACTGCACGCCCGTGTCGAGACTGGCGACAACGACGCCCGTTCCGTCGATGCCGAACTGATCCCAGACAAGGGGAGCGCCTACCCGGTCGATGTTCCACTCGGTGGCGTTCACACCGTTGGAGCCGGAAGGAGAGACCTGGGCCGTCTGGGCCTGGGTCTTCTTCCCGCCCACCAGATGGATCTCGCTGTTCGGGTAGATCTTCTCCACGTCGTGCCGCTTGGCGATTCGCTCCATGACGGCCTTCGTGGAGGTAACAGCGACCATGTTGGCGACCCAGTAGGGCTTCATGCGGGCAACCTGCCCGCTCGCCCGGGCCTTCTCCAGATCGGAGAGGAGGCCGGCCTGGGTGGCCTCTGCGGTCTCCTTGAGGTTGCTGATCACAGCGCTGCGCGCCTTCAGCATCGCCTGAGCAGGTGTGGCCCCGGCACGGGCCGACTCTGCCGCAGACTTTACGTCGGCACGGGTACGGAGCTTCACCAGGTAGGTCACCTGGCCCTTGCCCTTGGTAAACGCCGCCTGAACGGCGGGGTCGATCTTGGCCGACAGGTCCTGGGTATCACCGGTGGCCCACCGGGATGTCGCCGCCGCTTTGGAGGCGCCCGGTTTGCCGACCTTCAGGGATTGGGTGCCAGGGGCAGCGAATGTGACCGCCTGAGCGGGGAGCAAGGCGCTCATGAGGAGCGCAACCCCCACACGCAGAAACCGGGACCGAAGCCCCTTGGCCCTCCTGTGGATATCTAATCGCATCGATCCACCTCCAAACAAGAGAAGTGACGGGGGCGAGCACGGTCCCCGCCCTCGTAGGAAGAGAGATTCTCTTTCCTCATGCCGTTTCCTGCATTATATGGGAAACTATGGAATATAATCCCGGGGCGAAAGTGAACGTGGGAAGGGCGCTGCAGGTTCCGGCATCCCAGGGGATGGTGGATGCATAGGGATTCCACCCAGGAGGTGGAAGAATGGAAGGGCGTGTCAGGCTGGTACGCCTGGACCCGGTCGTCGATGATCAGGCGGTGGAGCAGGCCCGGCAGATCCTGGAGGCGGGCCTGCGGCGCTCGATGCTTAGCCGGGTGGAGCGGCAGGCGCTGGGCTCCAACGAGGGCGGGGCCAATGCGAAAGGCCACGAGGCATGACCTCGTGGCCTTTCGCTAGTCCTTAGCGACGCAGCGGTAGGAGCCGGCGGTAGGTAAGGGAGCGCCAGAGCCACTCCAGCGGGCCGGAGCGGAACCGGGCAAGCCACCACCTGCTGAGCAAGAGTTGAAGGCTATATATAAGGAAGCTGAGAATTAGCCCCGCAGCAGGACCCACCTGTCCGTAGAGGCCAAGGCCGTAGCTGTAGAAGATGAGGGTGCAGATCACCGACTGGAGCAAGTAGTTGGTAAAGGCCATCCGGCCGGCAGCGGTGAGCGGGGCCAGCCGCTCTGTCCACCCGGGCCGCAGGCTGAGCAGGGTCAGCCCGGCGCCATAGGCGAACCCCAGGCCGGGGCCGCCCAGCAGGGCGCCCAGGGTGAGCAGCGGCAGGGAGTCGCTGAGCAGGGCCAGCAGGGAGCCCGCAGCGCCCAGGGGAAGCCCCCAGAAGAGTACCCGCCGCAGCAGGGCGCGGTGGCGTTCGGGCTCCCGGAAGAGCGAGAATCGGCCGGCCAGCAGCCCCGCCAGGAACAGGGTGAGGACCTGATAGAGGCCGAAAGTGGCCGCCATGGCGACATAGCTCAGCCCCAGTTCCAGCAACCGGAAGCCGACGATTTCGCCGTACGTGCCGTGACGGTAGAGCTCAAGCATCCAGCTCGCCATGGCCGAGAGGCCCCCTGGCTCCCCATCGGCCAGGCTGTTCAGCCAGGAGCTGAGCCCCAGCGGAATCGCCAGGAGAATCATCATCCAGATGATAATGGTTCGGGTGCTGCGCCGCCGGAAGAGGAGGAGGAGCAGCCCCAGCAGGGCGTAGGGCGCCAGAATGTCGCCGGACCAGATGAAGAGGGCGTGCAGCAGGCCAAGGAGGAGGAGGAAGAGCAGCCGGCGCCGCAGGAGCCGTGTGTCGTGGCCTCGCTCCCCCTGCAGCCAGATTCCCAGGCCGAAAAGGAAGGCGAAGAGGGTGTAGAACTTCCCCTCGGCCAGGAAGCGGACGGACCAGTCGACCGCCCGGTCCAGCGGGCCGGGAAAGAGGAGGGCGCTCGCCTCCGGGTCGATCCAGGGGGTGCTGAAGACCCGCATATTGACCAGGAGGATTCCGAAGAGGGCAAAGCCGCGCAGCGTGTCGATGATCGCGATGCGCTCACCCTCCGGGGTGGGGGTGGGGGCGGGGCGGGCTGGGGGGTCCATAGCCGGCCTCCTTACAGGGGTCTCTGTTCCATCATCCGGCATGGCGGGGCCCTGGTCAATGGTCGTGAAACGCGCTTCATCTGGATGACCCGGTTCCTGCGCACCAAGTATCAGGATGTGGAGATCGTGTTCACGCCTGCGAAACCACACGGGTGACTGGAGACATTCATCGAAAGGGGCTCAACCATCCAGTTCGCCTCCTCCGGGCCGGCGAGGGTAACCCGCCCCACCAGACGTCGCACCAGGTCGTGTCTCCGTTCCTCCGCCAGCCCATCTAACCGGTTGGACAGCGCCACCAGCAACTCCTCTGCCGCCAGGTTCAGTTGGATCCCGCTCACCGTGGCCGACAACGTGGCCTCCAACTCTGCCTGGCGCTGGCGCAGCGACTCGGCCTGAGCGGTCAGAGCCTGGATCTGACCGTCCGCCACTTCCGGGAGAATCCTGTTCCTGGTTACGAAACGGAGGAGCCGCTTCTGCTGTTTCTCGTTCTCCCGCAGCCCCGCCTGAACCTGGGCCAACTCGACCCGCAGCGGCTCCTCCGGAGGGTGGAGGCCCGGGAGGGAGAGGGCATGTTCCAGCATGGACGAATCGGTCAGCCAGCGGCAGACCGTCTGCCAGACATGGGCCTCCACCTTCTCGGCGTTGATGTGGGGCAGCATGCAGCGCTCTACCCGTTTCCCGGGAGGCGGGTAGCGCCGGCTGCAGCAGAAATACCGGCCGGACCGTGGTCGCTTGCTGGAGGCGCCGGCCCCGCACAGGCCGCAGCGGACCAATCCGCTGAGCATATACAGCCGCCCGGGCGAGCGGCGATTCCTGTCCAGGGTTAGGTAGTCCTGAACCATCCTCCAGGTCCCGGGCTCAACCAGGGCGGGTACGGCCAGCCGGTGCCACTGGCTCTCGGGCCTGGGTTGGGGTCTGAGGCGCTTTGGCAGCCGGGCTCGTCGGGCTTGAAGAACCCCCTTATGGGAGTACTTTCCCCAGTAGAGCACCCCGGTGTACAGCGGGTTGCGCAGGATGTCCCGGACCGTTGACCGGTACCAGTGCTTGCCCCGCGGTCCATCGACGAGCTGGTTAAGCCGCTGAGCGATCTGGGCGGGACCCAACCGGCTGGCGGGATCCGGGTCGGACGCCCAGGCAAAGATCTGGCGCACCCAAGGTGCTTCGGCCTCGTCGATCTCCAGCCGGTCGGTCCGGGTGTTGAAGCGGTACCCGTAGGGATCCAGCCAACCCGGCATCTGCCCGGCGCGCAGCTTGGCACGCTTGCCCCGGGCGGTGCGATCGAGGATCTTCTTCTTCTCGTATTCCGCGATCACACCGCGCATCTGGAAAAACATCCGCCCTTCGTCGGTGTCGGAGTAGTCGTGGTTAATGAAGATGATCTCAGTCCCTGCTGCGCTGATCGCCTCTGCCGCCAACTGCTGGGTCAGCAGGGTGCGGCCAAACCGGTCAGGATCCCAGCAGAGAAACCAACGAATCCGTCCGGTCTCGCAAAGCTCAATCGCCCGCTGCAGCTGCGGGCGCTCCAGGTAGTCGCCGCCCATGTCATCGACAATGTCGACAATCTCGGTGGCACCCAGCGCCTCCGCCCGCTTTCGGCATTCAGTCAGCTGATCCGCCAGGGAATACCCGGTCTTGCGCTGCTCCTCGGTGGAGACCCGCCTGTACACCAGAGCTACCGGCACGATGCTCACCTCCTGCCCGGGCTGAATCAGTCACCGCGACTGGGTTCGGTTGAATCGACCAGCAGCCGGGGCGCCGTGCAAAGTGGCGCGGGTCATCTGGATCCAGCGAGAGCAGCCACCTGACCGCTTCGGCCAGCCGATGCGGATCGGGTCTCCGCAGTTGGTACAACCGCCTTCCCCCCCGACCTGTTGTCGGGGGTATTCTATTCAGCCGGCCCTCGCTCATGGCATTGGGACATTCCCTCAAGTCTGACCAGTAGGTGGTAGATCTGGTCTGACCTGATCGTGTGTCGAACTAGACACTTCACCCTAGATCACATTGTAGACCATTGATAGACCAATGGACCATTCGGTCAAGGTGTGATGAATCTCACCGTGTTGATATCAAGTATCAGTTACGGTTGGCTCAGAACTCCGAATACGCTGAAGGCGCTGCGCCACAAGCCCTGGAGGGTGGGGAGGTGAGCTCTGATTTCCCCTGCGCTCGTTTCGAGGAGCCAGAGGGAGTGGTCCCTCTGCGCTATATCAATTAGTACAGGAGGTGATGAACGATGAACCCTATTCGCTATTCCGTGTTCGCCCTGATCCTGCTGCTGGCGGTGGCTCTGGTTGGCTGCGGCGGTGGTTCCAAGCCGGCGGCCTCTGGCGATGAGGAAACGGTCTCCATGAAGGACATGGCCTTCAAGCCCAAGGAGCTGACGGTGAAGGTGGGCACCAAGGTCACCTGGGTCAACGACGATGTGGTCGACCATTCGGCGCGGCACAAGGATGCGAAGCCGCTCTTCAACAGTGGCGACTTCGGCTCGGGCAAGAGCTTCAGCTTCACCTTCGACAAGGCGGGAACCTATCCGGTCATCTGTGCGACCCCAGGCCACGAAGCGGCCGGCATGACCATGAAGGTCGTGGTGGAGAAGTAGTGCCGCATCAGCCAACCATGACCCTGTTCTGGCGAGGGTCGCCAGGCAGGCAGAACTGCAGGTCCGGTTGGCGGCGCCTCGACAGCGTGCCCCCATCTGCGTTCTGCCTGACCGGTCAGAACAGGGTCAACCATACCAGGTGCGGCACTGGCCGCGCAGAAAGGAGGGGTTTCGGTGAATCAGCAGCCGATCCCGTGGATGCAGCAGCTCTTTGAGAACGTCTGGTTCCTGTTGGCCCTGGGGACGATCTTCCCGACCCTGATGTACACGGTCTGGGGGTTGATCGATCTGGTGATTCTGCCCCAGTTCACACCCTGAGAAGGAGGGAGACCGTGAGCAGCTTTTCGCCGCCTGAACGCATCTATTGGAAGCCCCTGGGCCGAGACGAGAAGAAATGGGTCTACTTCGGCATCGGCTGGTGTCTGGTCCTCTTTGTCATGATGTACGCCTGGATGGGCATCGGCCGGCAGCAGACGCCAATCGAGTCCTACCGGGTTGACCCGCAGGTCTTCCGGGAGCAGGCTGAGTCATTCATCAGCGCTCAGAAGGTGGATGAGATCAACGGCGTCCCGGTGATCACGCCCAACGAGAAGGGCGAGGTCTACATGATCGCCCGGGCCTACCAGTGGACCCCGGTGATCAAGCTGAAGAAGGGCCAGACCGCCCGCATCTACCTCTCGTCCATCGACTTCCAGCACGGCATGTCGATCCAGCCGCTCAACCTGAACTTCCAGGTGCTCCCCGGCTACGTCTATGTGGTCCACCTGACCCCGACCGAGGCCGGCGAGTTCCCGATCATCTGCAACGAGTACTGCGGCCTGGGTCACCACAACATGTCGGGCCGGATCATCGTAACCGACTAGAGGGAAGGAGGGGGATGGAATGGCTTCGATCGCCTCTATAAAGCCACAAGCTGAGAACTTCCGGACCTGTAAGGTCACAGGCTATCAAGTGTACCGCCCGGTGGAGAAACTGGTGCTCTTCAACGCCGTCTGCGCTGTGCTGATGCTGGCTCTCGGCGGAACCCTGGCGCTGTTAATGGCCCTGACCCGCTACGAGGTAATCCACCTGCTCCCTATGGAGCTCTTCTACCGCTTCCTGACCACCCACGGCATGGTGATGCTGGTCTTTTGGATCGTCTTCTTCGAGGTGGCAGCGCTGCAGTTCGGCATGACGGTGCTGCTCAACCAGCGGATGATGGGCGTCAAGTTTGCCTACCTTTACACCGGCCTGATGACGGTGGGCGCGATTACCGCCACCGCCACCGCCCTTGCGGGTAAGGCGAATATCATGTTCTCCGCCTACCCGCCCATGACAGCGCATCCGGCCTTTTATCTTGGGATCATCCTCTTTGCGGTGGGTGCTCTCTGTGCCGCCTGTCAGTTCGTCTACAGCGTCTGGCGAGCCAAGAAGGAGGGCGCCATTGAGCAGAACATGCCGCTGGTGATCTACGCCCTGCTGACGGCGGCGATCATCGCCATCTGGACGCTGCTCCACGGCGCCGCGGCCTACGTTCCGGCCTTCCTGCAGTCGGTCGGCCTGATCAAGAGCATTGATGCCGCCGCCTACCGGCTCCTCTTCTGGGGCTTCGGGCACGGCGCCCAGCAGGTCAACCTGGCCGCCATGGTGGCCGCCTGGTACGCCCTGGCCGCCCTTACCACCGGCGCCCGCCCCGTCCATGAGGGGCTCAGCCGGGCCGCCTTTGTGCTCTACCTGATCGGCATCAACCTGGGCTCCATCCACCATCTGCTGGTGGACCCGGGCCTGGGGCTGCACAACCGGATCATCAACACCAGCTACCTGATGTACGCCGCAGCACTGGGCAGCCTGATTCACGCCTTCTCGATCCCGGCGGCGGTGGAGACGGCCCAGCGGGCCAGGGGCTTCACCCGGGGGATTTGGGACTGGCTGAAGCGGGCCCCCTGGGACCAGCCCGGCTTCTCCGCCCTGGTGATCTCCTTCACCGGCTTCGGCTTCATCGCTGGCGTCTCGGGCGTGATGATGGGCACCATGCAGCTGAACATGCTGATCCACAACACGCTCTTCGTCGTCGGCCACTTCCACTCCACGGTGGTGCTGGGCGCCACCCTCTCCTTCATGGGTCTGTCCTACTACGTGGTGCCCCTGATGGCCCGGCGTGACCTGGCCTTCCCGAAGTTGGCCAAGTGGCAGCCCTACGTCTACGGTTTCGGTCTGCTCATCCTGATCGGCGGCATGATGCTGTCCGGCAAGCTGGGCGCCCCCCGGCGGAGCTGGGACATGAGCTATGAGAATGCGGCGATCTCGGTCGACATTCTGTCCACCCCGGCTATGTCCTTCGCCACCATGGTGCTGGCCATAGGCGCGGTCATCGCCGTGACCGGCGGCGCGATGTTCGTCCTGATCATGGTCGCTACCGTCTTCTTTGGCAAGACGAGCGATGCGCCCAACGTGGGGACGCTGGCGATCAAGGCTGGTCCGCAGGGTCCGGTCAACATCGTCCCTATCCCCGAGGTGGACCACTCCAAGAAGCTGGACTGCCCGGCGACCCTCCGGCTGGTCTATATCTTCCTGGCCTGGTTCGCAATCATGTTCTTCATCGGATTCGCCAACCTGGCAAGGGTGAAGTGGTTTGTAGGCTAAAGGAGTGAGGAAGATGCAGGGTTCGCTGGCGGCCCCAACCTCAATCGGATCAGGTCTCGGTCTCGCCGGGAGGATCGCGGCCTACCTCCCGTTGCTGAAGCCTCGCATTATCGTTTTGCTCGGCCTGTACGGGGCTGTTTCGGCCCTGGTGGCCGGCGGGGGACGGGTGGCGTCCGGACGCCTGCTGCTCTTCACGGTGCTGGCGCTGATGGCCGCGGGCGCTGCCGCCTGTCTAAACCACCTCTTCGAGCGAAAGACCGACGCCCTGATGGAGCGGACGCGCAATCGTCCGCTCCCCTCGGGGCGGGTCTCCCCCACCGCGGCTGCCTGGCTTGCCGGTACTCTTCTGGCGGTCTCGGTGCCGGCGGCCTGGATCTGGCTGAACGGCGCCGTGGCCGTACAGTTGGCGCTGGGGGCCGCGATCTATAGCGGGCTTTACACCCTGGTGCTGAAGCGTCGGACAAGCTGGAACATCGTGATTGGCGGCCTGGCCGGCAGCAGCATGGCGCTGGCTGGATGGGCCGTGGTGGAGCCGCAGCTTTCAGCAGGCGCCTGGCTGATGGCTTTGCTGGTCTTCCTCTGGACACCGCCGCACTTCTGGGGACTCGCCGTGGTCCGGGACGCCGACTACCGGGCCGCCTCAATCCCCATGCTGCCGCAAGTGGCAGGGGTGAACCGCACCGCCCGGTCGATGGCGGGGTATTCGGTCGCCCTCTGGTTCACCAGCCTGGCGCTGCTCCCGCTGACGGGGCTGGGCTGGGCGTACGGTGCGGCAGCGCTGATTCTGGGCGCCGTCTTTACGGCGGGGTGTGTCGCTTTCGCCCGGCGGCCTACCCCCAGGCTGGCGGCCACCATCTTCAAGGGGTCAGGGGCCTACCTGGGCCTGCTGCTCCTGGCGATGGTCGCCGACCTGTGGCTGCTCTGATGCGAGGCGTGTTGCTGGTCCTCTTCAGCCTGGCGCTCCTCCTGGTGCGAGCGCTGCCCGCGGCGGGGCACGCAGCACCGGTGATCATGGATCCACCTGGCGGAGCAGTCCTGGGGGCGGTGCCCAAGGCGGTACGGCTGCAATTCTCGCAACCGGTGGAACTGCAGTTCAGCCAGGTGGAGGTCAGCTCGGGCGGCCAGACGATCGGAGACCGTTCGGCCCTTCGCCTCGATGGAGCCCGGCGGCTCATCTACCCCCTGCCACCCCTGGCGCCCGGACGCTACGATGTGAAGTGGCGCGTCCTCTCCACCGACGGTCACGTCACGGAGGGGAGCTACTGGTTCCGTGTGGCCGAGGGAGCGAAGGAGACCACAGCATCCGGTGGACCCGAGGGGGCTGAGCCGACCGGTGCGGGAGGCTGGCTCCTGCATCCGCTTGTCATGCTCCCGATTGCTCCCCTGCTCTTCTTCGTGGTCAGAGGGGCCTTGAAGAGGAGGAGGATTCTATGGTAACCACCGAGGTGGTCAAGGCGGCACAGTTTGCCGGTGCCATCGCCGTGACCGCCGGGCCAACCTTCGCATGGCTTATCTGGCGGCCTGCCATCTCCGGTCGGCGAGATGAGGAGTCGGCACCGCTGGGCCTGATCTGGCCAGCGGCGGCCCTGGGCGCCGGGGCGCTCCTGCTCTTCGGCCTTCTGGACCTGCTCCGCTTTGCTCGGGTGGCCGCCAACCAGCCGCTTGCCGAAGCAGGAGCAAGCCTCCTCTTTGCCGCCGCGGGCGGCACCGTGTACGGCCGGATGATCCTGCTCCGGTTCGTCCTGGGCGCCGGGATTCTAATCCTCCCTAGACTCCCGCTCTCTGCCCGTTGCAGAGAGGTTCTTTTGGCCCTATGCGGGCTCGTGGCCCTTGGAAGCTTCACCATGGCCAGCCACGCCGCGGCAACCGTCGGGAGCGGGCCGTGGCCAGCGCTGGCCGACCTGACACACCAGGCCGCCGCTGCCCTCTGGACCGGGGGTCTGGCCTTCCTGGCGATGGCCCCCTGGCGGACCCTGGCCGAAGGGGAGGAGGGCCGGGCGCTGCTGCGGCGGGCCACCGCCCGCTTCTCGGCCCTGGGCCTGGCCGCAGTGGCCACCCTGGCCGCCACCGGCACCTACCTGGCCTCCCTGCGAATCTACGGCCCCCTGGCACTGGTAGAAACCGACTACGGCAGTTCGCTTCTGACCAAGGTCGTGCTCGTCCTCTCCGTGGTAGGCGTGGCCGCGGTCAACCGCTTCCTCCTGCTGCCCGCTTTGCACGTGAGGCGGGCCGCGCTCTGGCTCCACGGCCTGGTCGGGCTGGAGGTAGCCCTGGCCGCCGTTGCCCTGACCTTCGCTGCCGACCTGACCATTCTCTCGACCGCCGAGGAACCACCGGTCCGGGTGAGGTTGGTGGCAGAGGCTGGCCGGTTTGACGTGGGGGAGTTAACCGTGCCCCTGGGACGGAGGGTCCGGCTCACGCTGGAAAACGAGACCGACAAGCCGGTCAGCTTCGTGGTGCGGGAGTTTCAGCACCGCCTGGAGCAGGGACCGGGAGCGGTTCGGCACCCTGAGATGCTGCTCTTCGCCCCACCTGCCGACCGGCTCTGGCTGGAGGCGAAGCCGGGAAAGCGGGTGGTGGCCGAGTTCGTGCCCTTGGAGGAGGGGGTGTTCACCTTCACCGATGGGACCCAGAGCCGGCTAGGGCGCCTGACCGTGATGGTGGGGCGGGAGTGATCTGACGCGGGCGAACCCGCCTCCATTCGGGAGGCGGGTTCGCCCGTTCTGTGGGGAGGGATGCGTGATCGTGTTCATCACGCATCACAGTGAAGTGTGGTGAAGCAAAAAATACTTCCAGGGAGTCTGGTCTCTCGGGTCTGGTATGGGTGACACGGGTGGTTCGATGGCGAAAAAACACACCGGGAGCCCGCTGCTTGGCTGGCTCCCGGTGTGTCTAGCTGTACAGCCTGGTTGGCTGGACTCAGGTCACACCACGCGCGGCCTGGGTAGGATTCCTGGCCCAGGCATTACTTCTCCTCGTCCTTGAAAGTCACCTTTGCACCCGGGAGAGACATTTCTAAGAGAGCCTTCACATAACGGCGAGCGATCTGTTGGCACTCCTCTTCGGTCGGTGGCCTGTCGAGTTCCTTACCATCTGGAGTAATCACGGACACAGTTACCCTCATGTCATCACCTCCGCAGGTAGGTTGCCTCATTAGGGCTTCTCTGCCATGGGAAGACGTGCGAATCAGACGGTGATGTTTTTGGGGCCACCACGTGCACTCATGTTTGGGTCTCAATCAAGGAGACTAACCACACGTCCGTCCTTAGAATTCACTACAGCGCAGGTGGGTGAGCGGCCGGGAATCAGAGAGAAACCTAGAGTGTGCCAGGTGTAATCATACGAAATCGGGCTGCCACGCCTCCTCATGCGGCTGGAACGGGGATAATCGGCTGGGCTGTATGCTGTAGTTTGCGACCGCCCCCCAGGAGGTTCCTGTACTAGATCCGGACGCCCCCGCCGAAGAGTGCACCGGAAAGGCCTCCCGTTTACCGCTCACCCATCTTGACTCATGCCCCAGGGTCTCGAATCGCCTCCTCCTGGGTGGCCCGCCAAAAGAGTCTGAGACGCCAAAGAGCCCTGCCGTCGGCAAGGCTCTTGTGCTTCTTTGATTGCTGTAAGGACTCGGAGGGCTGAGATTCCGGCCGGACAGACTTGTGAGCACCTGGCACTCGAGTCCGCTTTCCTGCCCGCGGAGGCCCTCATTCGACAGCCGGCTTCCTGATAATCTCCAGCGACGGTGCCACCCTCACGGGGATTCGAGGCCAGGTTTTCGTGCCTACCCGCACGAACAGGTTTGCCTCTTTTGCCATTTTCTCAGCATCCGTGCCTGAGTCCACGTCCATCAAGAACGTGGCGTTGATGGCTGTGCGCTGGAATCGCTCCACACGACGAACGAAATCGGGCTGGATCTCGAAGAGTTGGCCACCGTTGGCCTGGGCTTCGGCATGTACCGGCATCAGCCTAAATGGCAAGAGCGAGCGAATCTCGATGGAGTAGTGGACGAAATAGTACCGGCGACCAGCCTCATTGATCTCGGGCCGCTGCCGGAGAGCTGTCTCCAGGTAGGCCGGCGTCTGATCAGCTGGCCAGACCCATGCTCTCAGAACCGTCGCCTGGGCCGGAATTAGCACGAGGTAGCCCAATATCAGCGCTAGTGGAAGTGCAAGCCAAATGTAACTCTTCATGTTCCACCTACCCCTTGCGTTAGTTGCCGCCCACGAAACTGATGAGCCAGTAATCGTAGTCGGCCCTTGCAAACTGCCCAAGCGCTTTGTCGACCACGTCCTTGTCGTTCGGGCCGCTGTGGTAGGTGAGGTAGATCTCACCGTTCTCCTTCTTGGTGACGACCATGCTATGCCACTTGTGGCCGCCGGATGCATTCTGCAGTTGAAGGATGTCACCCGGCTGGGCGGCCTGCCGGAGTTGAGCGATCTGATCGAATGTGTACTCTGTTGAGGTAGCGTGCTGCTTGTGCTGAGTGTGGTAGAACCAGAAGTCCTGAACCACGCTCCAGCCAGTGGACCAGGCCCACTTGTTGGTGAAACACCACCAGGCGGACGTCTTGACATACCACTCCTGGTTGTTGCTCTCCGATCCGCAGCCGCCAGTACCAGCCATTGGGACACCGCCAGCCTGAACGGCCTGGCTTACAAAATTGGTGCAGTCGTTACCCGCGAAATCCGGAAAGGACGGATTCCGCTTCCGACCTCCGTTTTGAGCCCAGGTGTATGCATAATCGACGGCGGCCTGCCGGTTATACGTCCACCCGACTGGTTCGGCCTCCCGGGGAGACTTCGGCCGGCTGGCCTCGCTTCCTTCCGCAAGCGATGCGGCCTCCTTGTTGAGGTTACTGGCTGCATACGTCCTGATGAGCTCCCGCTTGGGGTGTTGTTCCAGCTCGGGATAGACGCCCCAGAGGATGTCCTTGAGGAAGATCACATACTGGTCGGTTCCGGGTTGAATGCCCTTTCCCGCAGCAAACTCCACAACGATCCTCTTGGCTTCGCTGGAAGCCTCAGAAGCAAGGCTCGTCCACGCAGTTACGGACAACAACAGACAGAGGACCAGGATGTGGACAATTGTTCTTCGGGTGCCCAAAATTATCTCCTCCTCCCACGTAATAATGGGACCAATTCTTACTTTTGCTATAAACTTCCTTTCTCAGCTCTTGAACTGGCAGGAGAATGATCGTCTGCACACGCGCCAAAACAGAAGAGGCCACCTAATTGGTGACCTCCCGTGCTTATTTACCCGCCACCTTCCGCCCGAACGACTCCCTCGTCCCACCCTTGACTACCAGGCCCCGGATGTTGTCAGCGAGCACAACAACGGCAACGATGGGGCCGCTCCAGTCGATCAGAGCCTCAAGCTGAGGGACCACTGCCGGGTTAGTAGCTCGTACAAAACTGATAATCGGCTCCTCAGCGTACCCCACCAAGAATCGCCAGAGCAGCATCAAGCCCAAGTAAGTCAAAGGGTGCTTTATGTAGAGCTCCACCACAAACGGGATTGCCGTATTGCTTCTTAGATGGGGCCGGGCTATCCATGTCACCCAGACGGCCAGCAGGAGAGTCCCCCCATATGTAAGCCACGTCAGCACGACTTGATCCTCCCCTCTGCCATTCGCCTTCAGAAGCGGTCAGTGCCACTCACCTTCTAATACGGACGGGGTGAAGAGAAGGTTCGAGGTTATGTGGGGGCCTTCAACCAGGACCCGGGATCTCGAAGGGCTGATTCTCTGGTGCATACCCGCCACGCCAGCCCGGGCGGATCTCCCTGATGCAATCGGGTGCGGACAGCCTCTAGCGCCGTCGGGGTGGTTACCACCAGCAGCCCGGTCCGCAGCCCCGGGCGCCACCAGTTGCTCAACTCAAACTGTTCCTCCTCCATGAATCGCCGGTAGTCGCCGGCGTGGCTGAACTGCCCTGACAGGTGGTGCTCTACCGCCCAGGCCGTCTCCTTCCAGAGGACTGTCTGGTCTGGTATCAGGCCGGGTCCCCAGGGCATCTCCGGGATCACCCGGGCGCCGTACCGGGCCAGGTGGCGGATAACCGACAGGTGGAAGTCCATGGCCGCCAGGTGATGGAGCACCTTCTGCGAGTGGCTTGTCGACCGCTCTGACCGGGTGTAGACGTAGGCCCCATTGCGATAGAGGGGGTGGGGTACCCGGCGGAGCTGGCCATCCCTCACATACCGGAGCAGGTGTGCCCGGGCCAGGCGCCTGTCACCGCCCCACAGGAGGGCGGCCAGCTGATCAGTCGTCGCCGCCGGATACTGCCCCAGCAGGTCGAACAGCGCCTGCTGCCGCCTCCGCCCCTTCTCCGTGCACGTCGTCTCCAACCCTGGCCACCACCTTCCGGTTCTGGATCTCCCGCAGGATGGCCGCGCGCCTGGGTCCTGACTCGGCCCGCTGGATGATGGCGGCCGCCACCTCCGGCCGGGGCGCCGGCAGATCGTCCGTGATCCCATCCTGGATGACCGGGCGCCCGTGGATCCGCCGCAGGGCCCGAAAGTGTCGCTTGGGCAGGTGGGTGAACTCCTGCGGCTCCCAGCGCCCCTGGGTCGCCTCCACCGCTGCACGGGTGTCCTCGGGCGCCTGTTGGAAGTAGTAGCGAGTGCCGCAGAGGTGCACGGCGCCGGCGACCTCCTTCCCAATCCCCTGGTTGGACCGGCTCTGATGGATCAGCATCCAGGCCAGGCCGAACTCCCGGCCGGTGGCGATCCCTTTGGCGAAGCTGGGGTTGCTGTACTCCTGGAATTCGTCCGCAAAACACGCGAAGGGACGGCTCCCGGGCGTGCGCCGGCTGGTTAGCATCTGCACCCGGGAGGCGACGACCTGGCAGAGGAAGCTGGCCACCGCCGGGCCCAGAACCGCCTCCGGAGTGTCGCAGACCAACCAGCGCTCCCGCACCATCACCTCCCACAGGTCGATGCCGTCCCGCTGGCTGAGGGCCACCAGGAGGTTCTCGCTGGTCACTGCCCTGCGCAACTGCGCTCGCACCGCCTGGAGGGTCTGCCGGCGAACTTCGTCGCTGCTGAAGGCGTCCCGGACCGGCTTGGGCGCCCCGGACAGGACCTTCGCCCGGAAGGCCTCCTCCTGGAAGAAGCGGTAGAGCTCCCAGAGGGTGACCTCCACACCCGCCCTGTCTGCCCAGATCAGCAGGCCCAGGCAGCCCATCCTGATGAGCTCCCGCATGTTGCCGGACATGGCGCTGTGGAGCCGGTCGAACAGCTCGGCCGCCTGGTCGGCGATCAACTCCCGCTCGGTGGCGGTCGCGGTGTAGCACCGGAGCAGGTTGAGGCCCCGGGGACGGTCGCTGTACGGCGCAAACAGGTCGCACTGCTCCCGGGCCTCCTCCGGCAGGTACTGGAGAAGCGAGAGGCTTGACTTGATCGAGAGCCAGACCCAGCCCCAGCCATTCCGGCAGAACCGCCTGGCCAGCAGGTAGGCCAGGGCGGTCTTGCCTGAGCCCGGCAGACCGGTGATGTACAGACCGCAACTCCAATCCTCATAATTGGGCGTGATCGGGTGGCGCCTCTGCAGTCCCCACCACAGCAGCCCGCCAGCGGCGGCCAGTTTGCCCGCTGCGACCAGCTGGGCCGTCGGGAACGAGAATGGATCCAGCACCGCCCAGGCATACAGGAGCACCGTTGTGCAGGCGCCGGCACGGAACAACTCCAGGCCGACGCTGCCGCCCTTGGTTGTTGACCTGGTCATGTCGTTCCGTCACCTCCTGGCCCAGGTTCCCTGGCGGGCACGGAACGGAGCGAGCAGGGTGAGCGAAGCGACCGATGCTTATCGGACAAGCGAACCGCGACCCTTCTGCAACCTGAATTCCCTGTCTCGGCGCCCCGCGGTGGCGGCCAGGGTAGAGGGTAGGGTTGCGGTATACGTCTATGCGGGGTTATGCTCCCATGTTTACCCTTCTTCGGTTTAGGGAAC
This sequence comes from Bacillota bacterium, assembly GCA_049325315.1. Lineage (GTDB taxonomy): Bacteria > Bacillota > Sulfobacillia > Symbiobacteriales > Symbiobacteriaceae > JAWLHU01. The sequence goes on from JBMONB010000052.1 coordinate 22,887, forward strand.
ACTTGGTAGAGCAGAGTCTACATAAGGAGGATGCCCACTCATGAGGTTGATAAGTATCAGGGAGGCAGCCCGTCTGCTCCAGGTTCACCCTCACACCCTGAAAAACAACGAGACCGCAGACGGCAATTGGTGCACCGTCTACGGTCTGAAGCTTCGCGTGTATCGAATCAGCAACCTCCCCAATGCACAACGACGCTACGACGCTGACGAGATCGAGCGTGCCGTGAATCGTATTTCCATGGGCCCCAACTAATGGCTCTGGGTAAGAAGGTCATATCGCTATACACATCTAATTATTTGCCAACTTCGTTTCAGAGGGTGCACAATCGGAGAGGAAGTGCTGATGATGTGGCCTTTCAAACCTCGAACAGAGCAGTGGGTACCCCTTGGCTCCGAAGACGACCATAACCACCCCTTGTTTGGGCGAATCGTCGGTCGATTCCCTGCCGCTGTGTACCCTCCAGGCACTCTGAGTGACTCGGCGTATGTCAAAGCGGAACTGCGTACCTACGAGCGAGGCTGGACGATCTATACCTGGCGAGGTAATGCACCCGAACTTTGGGCACGTTATGCTGACATCACCCTTGTGGGACGGATCGCATGGAAAACCAACACTTGTCTCTTGGAAGTGATCGAACTAGGAAACGAGCCCTGGATGGTTTGCTTTGCCCTAGAAGGGTGCGACGCCCCAACGGTGCTGGCTGCGTCTATTGGGGCTGGTGACCCAGAATGGATGGAGACCGAGCGTGTACTGGCCAGCAACCCTTTTAGCTTAAGGGAGACCGATGACCACCCCCGACTGGGGAGACTGATAGCCTGGCACGAGGCCACTTTGTGCCCTACTCTTGCTTCCCTTGTCACACCGAGTTACCGCATTCCGTGTAAGATCCGTCTCTTTGAGAAAGGGTTATGGTTAGACTACGGTAAGGAAACTTCGGCCCCGATTCTGTATACCGATGTTCGGTTCACCCGCTACCACCTCAAACCATCGATTGTCACCATTCACGTCCGAAATGCACCTAATGTAGAGGCTCGTGGCACTCACATTACGCTGGAGGCGGTCTGGGTGGATGCAGCCACAGTCCTGGCGGCGGCCTCCGGGACATCAACCCCCACGGAATGCGACACCGCACAGCATCTGGCACCAGATTGGTAAAACCTCGGTTAGCGGTGGAATGTGATTATGGACAAGAGACGAAAACGGTTGCCGAAACCCGAACCCGAAAAGATTGGTCGATTGACAGTGCTGCTGGCTGTTCAGCGGTGGCGTCCGGAGGACGGCACCAAGGCAGACCGCGTGATCGCTGCCGCGCGAGAGTTGGCGGCCATGCCGGAAGATGATCGGCAGGCCGTTCTGCAGAAGGCCGGAATCCATCACCCCGTGGCCCTTCCCGAGTTCATAGCAGCAACTGATGAACTGGAGGCATACTTCCGGTCGCAGGAACGCCCTGCCCTCCCGGAAGCGCCCAAGCGCCTGTGGTGGGGCGTTCTTTGCTCGGACGGCACAGTAGAGGTGTTCCCGTACGACGAGAAGGCGGGTCTGAAACAGGTCGACGGATCCCGAGATCGGCCGGATGTGGTGGAGTGGTACGGCCCCTTTCAGGCGGGGTTGAGCCAGGCCGATGCGATGCTCTGGATTGCCTTGACCATCTTTGAGGCTTCGGTGGAGAAGGCGCAGCAGGCCAGAACCTGTAACCCCAGTTGTGGAGCGGGTTAAAGGGCAACAGTCGGGCACCAGATCGGGCAACCAATCGGGAGTCCGCTTGGGCGGCGCACAGGGCGCAGAACACGTCCAGGGAATGGGCGCTCGGGTGGGCACCGAATCGGGGGATGAGTCGGACGAAGATGTGGGCGCCAAGCGGGTAGATTCGAGCGAGAGGAGGAAGCGCAGGTGAGCCGCAAGACCGGTCGGAATGTCCCCTGTTGGTGTGGTAGCGGCATGAAGTTCAAGCACTGCCACTGGCCCGCAGAAGATCCCGTAAAGAGCGCTGCTGCTGTGGAAGCGCGCGGGGTGTTTGGCGCTGGCCCATTGGCTCAGACGATCGGGATGGGAGGACCAGCAAGAGACTCTGCTGCGCTTCTGACCCAGATCAATCAGCAGAAGCGGGCCGGGACTCGACCGTTTCCATCTGCCACGCTGATCTCGTTTGGTGACACTCCGCCCGCCAGCGAGCGCGGCTTCCTGGTCGACCTCTGCGCTCGTCTGGTCGACGAGAACTGGTGTGGGCGCTCAGAGATGTGCATCTACTTCGCCGTTCTGCTCCGTCATGGTCTAAACCTGCTCGGCCACCAGGCCGTGGTCGAGGTTGGAAAGGCCCGTTACACCGGCCTTCTGGGGAGACAGTTCGAGTGGGACCACGCGTGGGTACGAACCCAGTATGGTGACATCGTGGACGGAAACATCGACTCCATAAGGGAGAACCCGATGGTTCCGGCCGGGATTGAGCCCAAGCCGTATTGGGGCCCTGAAAATTCCTTGCCCTCGGACCGGGTCCTCAACAAGAGCGAAGAGCTCACGCCAGAGCGCGATGAAAGAGATCTGGACCGAGATCCGCTCCGGATATGGAAGGCGGCTGTCGAGAAGGCTGTCTTGCACTATGTAAAGTCACAGTCGGTGGACAGAGAAGGCCTCCCAACCCAAAGAGGTGAATCGCTTTGAGACTTCGGAGGCACATAGCCACCATAGTGACTCTCCTGTGGCTTCTTACGGCAACGTTGGTCAGCGCCCAGGAGCGCCCCATCTAGGTGTACATCAACGGACAGGCGCAGGCCTTCGACGTCCTACCGACCGTGGTGGCCGGCCGGACGCTGGTCCCCCTGCGGGCGAACTTCGAGGACCTGGGCGCCGAGGTTACCTGGGATCCCGACACCCAGATTGCCATGGCCACTTGGCCCGGTGGAGACCTGCAGCTGCCGGTTGGCTCGACTGAGGTGACCGTGCGCGGAGAAAAGCGTCAGCTCGACGTGCCTGGCCAGATCATCGGTACCGGACCCTGGTGCCGCTGCGGTTCGTAACCGAGACTCTGGGCGCCCAGGTGGGCTGGTATGGCCAGAGCCGCGGCTGATCACCATCAACAAGCCACCGGCGCCGCTGATCGCCGTCACAGTCACCCGGGTGACCGACGGCGACACGATCGAGGTGCAGCTGGCGGACGGTCGGATCGAGAAAACGAGGCTTATAGGGGTGGACACGCCCGAGACAGTTCACCCGACCAAGGGCACCCAGCCATACGGGCCGGAGGCCTCCGCCTTCACGAAGGAGCGACTGACGGGCCAGCCGGGTCTCCTCGAGGGCGACGTGGAGGAGCGAGACCGCTACGGCCGCCTGCTGGCCTATGCGTACCTGTTAAACGGGACCATGTTCAACGCCGTCCTGGCCGATGAGGGCTATGCCCAGATGGCCACGTACCCGCCCAACGTTCGCTACGTCGAGGTCTTCAAGGCACTCCAGACCGATGCCCGGGAGGGGAGCCGTGGCCTCTGGGGGCTGGATGACCAGCCGGCAGATCCGGCCGATGATGCCGGCGACCAGACGCTCCGGTATGACCCCAACGGGTCCGACCGGGACTGTGGAGACTTCGCCACCCGGGCGGAAGCGCAGGCGTTCTTCGAGGCTGCCGGCGTCCTAGCCAAAGACCCCCACAAGCTGGATTCAGACGGCGATGGTCTTGCCTGTGAGAACCTGCCGTGATGTTGTGACGATGATGAGAGAACCGGCCCGCTATCCGAGTAGATAGCAGGCCGGTTCTTCCATTAGGCTACCCGTTTCCTGATGTGATGTTCACACAGAGCCTTGGACACCTCGAACGAGTGCGCATCCTTGTAGAGGTCCTCATGCCGCCACTCCAGGTCGCAGACAGCGTAGTGCCACCGTCCATCTTGCTCGATGATCGTGGCCAGGATCGGCCCGATGATGGTGATGCACATGCCGGCCCGGAACACCCAGGTGATCTCCATAGTAGTCCCTCCCTTCCGTTGCGCGTAGGGCAGCGCCCTCGAAACGTTATAGGCGAGGATCGGACAAAAGTAACGAGTTTACCGAAAAAATCGCAGAGAAAATTGAACAAGAGGAGTGCAAAACGGAAAGCCCAACCGTTACGCAGCCGGGTGGGCGTCTTTCTTCTCATCTGGGGGTTCGGGAGGCTGGTCAGGTGATGGGGGACCTTCCAACGGCTTCGCACCAGCCTTGAAGGCGATCCAGAGAATGAACGTGGCTACCAGCCCGAGCACCAGGACCGCAAACGCTTCGCGTTGCTCCGCTGTCAGTTCCCTGGGTTCGTGCTTCTCTTTGAACCGCTTGGCCCACAGGTACGATAGCCAGCCGATCACCTTAACGCCTAGAAGGCCGACTCCGGCGGGAACAGAGATAGCCGTCGCCAGGATGAACGCCGTGCAAATGATCACGGGGAACACCACAAGGAGGCCCAGGGCGCCGGCGAATCCCTGAACTACGAGCCTGTCGGGACCGGCATACCTGACCAGGTCGGCCACCAGCTTGGACAGGGGGTCCGCCTGCTGATAAACCCCGTAGGCAAGGACGCCGATGCTCCCCACCAGACTTAAGAGGCCATACAGCCGGTAGTAGAAGTTCTCCTCTCGTTCGTCGCCTCTGACATCTGCTGGCAGCTTGCTCAGGCGCCATACCAGTTCTCCAAGCCATTTGATCCACCCGTCCAAGGAATTACCTCCCGATGAATAGATGTGCAGCGTACCTAAAAGGTTCGGTCACCACTAGACGCCTTCCTTTAGGTGGTGCCGATGAGCATCAAACACCCAGCCGATTGCAAACGAGGCTTGGTGTTTCTCTTTCTCTATCACTTAAACGATCTTTCTCGATATTGCATGAAAATTACCAGAAGTGCTAGAAACCGTAATTGAGGTTGGTGCCGACGGAAGATCAGCCTACCAGACGACTAGACGACAGGCCTGACGACAAGACGACAAATCCGCTTGGTCGGGAACCGAGGAGAGAGAGGCTGATGGCCACCCTGACGGGGCTTCTGAGCCTGCCAGATGATCCATCGAGCCCGGAACCCAAGGCAGAGAGAGGTGGTGACCAGCACGGCCAAGGAAGTGGTATCTGTGAAACGGATTGATGAACAGTTCGGCCCGTACCACGTGACAGGCGCGGCGACACAGATCTGGGACCCCGAGGCTGCAGAGTGGAGCAAGGAGCAGATGCTCCGGTACATGCTGCAGATGACGCCCCGGCAGCTGGCGGACCAGAACGGTGAGGCAAGAGAGAAGGAGGCTGACGGTGGCCGAAAAGGTTGTGTCGGTGGAGCGGAGCATCCAAAAGGTCGGCCCGCACAAGTTCCACGTCACCGTGACCCGGGCCTGGGATCCGGAGGCAGCCGAGCGCATCAAGGCGGGCATGCTGGAGTATCTGTTTACGGTCCGGTCGCCGCAGAAACTCCTGGCCCGAGACAAGGCGATGGAGGGCGGAAATCAGAGTGAGTAAGCAGCGCACCTATACGGAGCTGGATTTGCGGCTCGGTCTGGTGAAGCTCTCGCCGGAGCAGCAACAGATCATCACGGAGCGGGTGGTCCCGATCCTGGCACGGGGCATTGAGCGGGAGCTGAAGCGCCTGGCCGCCGAGCAAGGTGGTGCAACTCACGGCAACCACGCTCTAATCCTGCACCGAGGCCGCCGGCAAACAGGAGGAGGGGGCGGTAGTCGCTCTCTCCTCCACTTCGTGTCACGTTATCGGTATCGCTCTAAGCCTTTTCTGGCGGGCATTCGATGTAGGGCTGCACAGCATAACGTGGAATAGCGTTAATCTATCGTGACATCAGCCGTTACCTGATCAACAGGGAGGTGGCCACCGTGCCGAAGTACCAGTTGGATCCGGATGCACCGGCTACCCGGCACCTCCTACAGGTGATGGCCGAGATCCGGCAGCGGTACGCTGCTACTCACACTTCCGAGGAATGCCGGGCGCTGCCCGAGCGGGCGGCGGAGAACCGTCGCATCAGGCAGATGATGGTCAACAAGCCCCGGCCTGTATTCGGCCCGAAACCAGGCAAACCTGACACCTAAAAAAGGCGGAGAGCGGTCTAGTAGACACCTACTGCGGCGCTCAGGTCCACGATCATGAAGCACCCGGTCTGGCAGAAGGGTATGGTCATGATGACCACACCCTTTTGGCAACGATACGGTGATGCTGGAGCTGCTCTACTGGCTCCTGTGGCCGGCCAATCCACCAGACGCACTCACTAGATGAGTCCCTTGCGATTGATGTAGCAAAAGAGGAAAATGGTTCGTAATAGAGAATATCTATTGCGGACGAATTTTGAGGCTTGTTGGCCGCCTTGCCTCACGCCCCGGGCCCGGCGTTACAAGGGCGTCCGAGTGGAAGGGTATCGGCGAGAGCGGCCCCTTCCCGCCTTGGCTAGGCAAATGGTCAGCCCCGCGGCGGCGGTTACAACGCCGGTGGGACCCAAACGGCTGGGGGACACAGTTCCATAGCCCACCTGGAGCTGTCCGCGGCGGCGGTTATCACGCTGATGTTAGCCCCGGACTCTTCGGGGCCGCACCCTATCGGGGGTGCGTTACTGAAAGGGTGATGGACTTGAGGTCCGACGGATTGGTTCCTTCCAGACACATGGAGGTAAATTCGTCGGCGGGTTGACGGCCAGCAACGGTCCAAGCCCGCTCGTGGCAGGCCCCCTCAGAACCCAGCGAACCAGCGAACCAGAGCCAGGCGCCTATCCCTATCACCTGAGGAGGAACTCCGGAGGCGGATTCTGTCCGTCGGACTCCGGCATCCTTCTCCCGACCGGTCCCCAGATGGTGCAGCTGTGTGGAAGGAGCTCTGGGATGACTTCGCCCACCTGATGCGTCGGAAGGGCCGATCCGCTGCCGATGATATAGATGTGCGCGGCGCAGCCGAACATCTTCTCATCGGGCACTTTCCGGAGTTCACTTTGAGCACCGTCGACCTGAACCGCGCAGTTGCCCACCTCATGAACCTGCCCATTGATGCTTGCACCTGGCCGGCTGATGCGGCCTACCGGCATGTGCAACAACTCTTCTACAGGCGCAGCCCATTCGCCCGGTCCAGTTGCCAGTCGTTCAATGAGGTCCATCTCATGGATGCTGCAGCAACTGGAGGCCTCTCGGAGATCGACCAGGAGCTGATCCTGTGGCTCTCCAGACCAGGCGGCTTGACGCCGGCAGAGATTAAGATCCGCTTCGGATGGTCCCATGACCAGCTGGCCGGCTGGATGGCTAAGGTTGTGACAACCCTGCTATCGGCGTAGCCTGGTTACCGATACCTTCCACCTCTCACTACACAGATGAACCCTCCCCACGTTGATTACGGGGAGGGTTTCCTTTGTTCACCCACCCAAGCCGTGACCTGTCAAGTCGACCTTATATGATCTATTTCGAACCACTTGACCGTTAGTGAACGTTGTGATATCTTGAGGACGAGGTGATACATAATGTCCGAATATCTGACACCGGAACAAGTAGCAGAGCGGTTCCAGGTTACCGCCAAGACAGTTCGAGACTGGTTGCGGACCGGGGAGTTGGTGGGCGTCAAGCTCGGGCGCAGTTGGCGAATCAAGGAGTCCGATCTCGACCGCATGGTGGAGATGGAGCGTCTCAACGTACTGGTGGAGCGCGCCCAAAGGAAGTACCCCGGCACCACGTGGAGGGTAGGGCAGTGCTCTCAATGCGGTGAGTCGATTCCTGTTCCGGCCAAAATGGGCATCTGGGTGTGCAGCCCCAAATGCAAGGCGGAGCATGATGAAGAGGCAGCTACCTTGGTGGGCCGCAACAGCGAGGAATACATCACCAGCCGGGCTGATGTCATCCCGCCTGTGTAGAAGATTGCAAGAGCAGTGCGTATAGGCGCTCCTCCCCAGGGAGGGGCGCCTGTGCGGCAGAAGAACCCTACAGAAAACCTCGTGCTTCTGCCAAATTCGACTCTGACCCGTGATATGCTCAAAGTAAGAAGAACGTTGGCGGGTGCCGGCGTTCTTTTCATCTCCCAGAGGTGATGGGATGGGAGTGTCGTGATGAGCATGGAAAGCCGGGTCCCCGGTCTGGATCTTTTTATCAAGGTACTTGCCAAGCTAGTTGAAGCATGGTAGGATGTTTTCCAAGAGGACCACCGTATCCTCTGCATTGTTGTGCAGAAAAAACGGTGGTCCTTTTTGCATTGCTTTTTCAGTTGATGCCGTTACTTTTGTGCGTACCTTGCCTATATTGTGTTGAAGGTTGTTTTTGGTACCTATTACACTTGCCCGGCTTCCAGTGAAACGTACCTGGTAGGAGGAGTCTCGCGCCTAGGCGCTTAGTCTACTGATTAAAGCCAATGAATCGGGTCACGAAGGGGGGAGATGCACCATGCGCGCTTGATCACAGTCCGTGACACATCACCTAGAAGGGGGGGATAAAGGCTTGGAGCTATCGATTCTTGAGCTAGTTGTCATGGCATTCCCTGTGATCCTCGCGCTGATCCGCGTCTGGTTGGACCGGAGGCGTAACCGCAGGACCATGCCCAACTGGTCCTACGGAGGTGTATCCCGCAGATGGCAGGTCTCTCTTACTGTCTCTTCCCAGACAAAAAAAGACACCCCGCCCCAGTAGAGGGTATAGGGTGCAATAGTACATCACCCACAGTATCCCACAATAGTGTTAGCCGCACAACCTTCCGGCAAAGAGGCTCGAAAATCGACGACCAAACGAGGTGGAGGGGTTGGAAATCTCCAGCCCCTTCGAGGGGCCACCTAGAACTGAACCGGTCCACAGCGCCGACGGGGATCTATAGCGAACGCCCGCCCCTGTGATATGACTACGCAAGGGCGGGCGGGAGGTCAGTCTAGCATTATAGCGTACGTGCGCTAAGCATTTCGCAAGTATGGCTTGGTCAAGCAGATTGCCACCTACCTGGACAGGCCGGACGAAGGCGGCCCGATACCGGCCGTCGGCGCGGGCCGGCTGTGTCCCGCTTCCCGCATGGGCTGGCGCTGGGGAGCGGGACAAGCTTGTCGTTTGCATGACGAGGATATCCCTCTCCCCGATGATGAGATTAGGCTTAGCGGTAATAGGCCTGTGGCAGTCTTCAGGTGCTGATGGGCGATATCCTCCAGGACATTCCGGGCGTACCGTTCAACAATCGGGGCAGAACCCACTGCGAGTTAGGGATTTGCCTAAACCCCAGACGAAACAGGTAGATTGCCCAGGGAGCCTAGTTAACGAGACGGTTTCATTATCGGGAGTCAGAAGACGTGAACGAGACCCTACTGGATGAGGCCTCAGAGGGACCTGGCCTCATGCACCGGGTGATCTTGGCGGTGGGGTCAACCGTTCTTCGAACTGATGCATTCTGGGGCAGGTGGGTGTGTGGTCATTGTGCCACTCTACGGTGCATAGTGCATGGACCCGCATGTCGGAGTATGGAGCGTTGCCATCCTCGCCAGGATTGGCATACATAAGTTATGCTCGGAGGAGAGTGCGCTAGCCATCCTCTACCTGAAGCTCCAGGGCACTGCCCGCTAGCCGAGTCACGCACCAACAAGCCCGGGGCACAGGGCTGTCAAGGCAGTAGAGACATCTTGCAGATGCCACCGCCTTGACAGCCCTTGTTTTGCCCCGGGCTAAAATCACGGATCTCGGCTGGTCGGGTGGAGTCTTGGCAGGAAACTCCGAATTGGAATCGAATACCAATAATGGGTTCGCAAGCATCTGATGAGCGACCGGTTCATCTGCCTTGCTTGTGGCCTTTCGAGGGGGGATGTACGGTGGTCTTGGAGGAGCTGATCGGGCAGTTAGAGGCGCTCGTACGTGCGAAGGACTTTGCTTCGGCATTGGCCCTTTGCGAACGCGCCCTGTCGGAGAAGCTGGACAAGACGGCGCAAGCCCGTGTCCTACAGTTTCAGGCTCGCATCCTGGTCACCCAGAGTGGCCTGTGGAGCGGGCCTGCCGTCGCGTGCCTGGAGAAGGCCATCGACCTCACCGCCGGCCACCCCGATGAGCAGGGGCGGGTCCTCAATAACTGCGCCGCCGCCTACGCTGCCCTGGGCACGGTCTCGAAGTGCTGGGAGGCCCGGGCGGCCTTTCTGGAGATCTACCGCCAGCACAAGTCCCCGCTCCTGACCCGCATCTACCCGAGCATCGAGTTCAACTTCGCCCTGTCGTGCCACATCGCTGAGCTGCTTGTTGCAGCTGAGGAGGGCTATCTCCTGGCCCTGGCAGGATACCTGGGGCTGAATGATCCCGCGGTCGAGCCCCTGATTACCGGCCTCAAGCTGAACCTGCTGGACGTGTACCAGGAGACCGGGCAGCATGAGGAAGCCAATCGCCTCCTGCAGGAGGTGGAGAAGGTGGGGCATGAAGAGACCTTCGGGGCCATGATCCGGCTCCGCCGGGCGTTTCACGCTCTGTACAAGGAGGATCTTTCGGCCGCCCTTCTCCATGTGGAGAGCGGACTTGGCCATCCGTCTTGCGATGTGCAGACACGGGGAGCCCTTCTGCTGGCAAAGGCGAAGATCCTGAAGGCTCGGGGGCAAGTCCTTCAGGCTCACGATTATGCCCTGGAGGCGATGCTGGTGGCAGCGAACGCTTACAATAGCCACCTTTGCTCCCGCGTCTGCAAGTTCCTCGAAGCGCTATCAAGGGGGGAGTCGTAATGAAGCGTTTTCTGTTTGCTCTGCTGGTCGTAGCCCTGGTTTCGCTCACAGCAAATACCGCTCTGGCCTACATTACCGGACCGCACTGGACCACATCTGACTCGAAGATCACGGGCAGGTAGACCCGGACCCTAACACAGGCGAAGGCCGGCCCCCTTGCGCAGGGGCCGGCCTTCGCTATTCTACGTATTCAAGTACCTTCGCCGGCTGGGGCATATAGAACCAGTCCCGGTGGATGCCCAGGAGCTGGCTCAGCCGCGCCAGAGCAGTATCGGACCACACACGGTCCGCCATTAGTGCTTCGTAGTCTTTCATGGTCATCAGCAAGTAGGCTGCGATCCGGCCATCGAAGAAGGCCTCCGGCTTCAACCTTATGGCTTCCCTTATCGCCAACCTGGCCCGGTCACTTGGCGGCACCCGGTCCAGGTCTTTCATCTGAAGGAGGGCAGCACGCAGGGCTTGCTTCCCCGCCTTGACTGCGGGGCTGTCCCGCTCGGCGTCGGGGTGGCCGATCATGTAGTCGAGCGAAGCGCCGTACCACCGTTGGAGGATCAGGAGGGTGGGTAGAGGAGGGGTCCGGCGGCGCTGGTTGGTGGCCTCCCAATTGCTGACCACGCCGCGCTGTGCGACTCCTACCTTTTCAAGGACGTCGGCCAGCGACCACCCCAACTCCAGGCGCAGCTCCTTCAGGCGGTGAGGCAGGCCGGGAACCTGGTCCTTGCTCGCCACGGGGGATCACCTCCGACCTCATCATAACTACTGCCATTGTATAACATACGTTATCGCTCCGCAAATACCTGCCAGCGAGAACCACTAAAAATAGGGAATAAACCCAAAAGAGGGGTTGACAGGCAATAGGCATTATCGGTATGATAACCCCAACAGCCGGAGTTATCAAATTGATAAGTCCGAGCGAGTCAGCCGGAAAGGAGGAAGCCGGTATTGATGAAGTCCACGGGTATCGTCCGGCGCCTGGACGATCTGGGGCGGTTTGTCGTCCCGATCGAACTGCGACGGACACTCGGGATGGAGGAAGGCACACCGCTGGAGGTCTACACCCAGGGCGACACGATCCTGCTACGCCGCTACGAGCCCTTCTGCACCTTCTGCGGCCACGGCGGAACGATGGTCACCTACCATGGGAAGCACATCTGCCAGCGGTGCCTATCGACCCTCTCGAAATCGCCCGATACCCTGCCACCCGCCATGGTGAACTGAATCGAACGACTGGAGACCAACGGAGAGTAGGGCCGGAAGCGTGTGGTATGACATGGTATGACCATGTATGACCACAGGCCTCCAGCCCAGGACTGAAAGGGGCTGGACCGATTGAGTTCCCTGTGGACTGGCGAAGTCGTCGACATCGCCTATGTAGATCGGGGGTTTGGCTTCCTGAAGGCCGGCCGGGCCGGAAGCGACCGCCACCTGGTGACCCAGAGCCTGATCACCCCCGGCAGCGTGCTCCCGGGCCTCGGCACCGAGCAGCTGACCATGACCTACCGGGGCACCACCTACCTGGTGGGCGCCACCGCCGCAAAGCAGAGCGAGCTGGCGAGCCACGCAGACCTCGCCGATGACGCCCCGGTCAACCACGAAAGCCGACTCCTCTACCTGGCCGCCCTCGCCCACCTGGCCGGGCAATCCGGCACCTTCCGCTTTAAGGTGGTGGCCGGCCTGCCGGTGGACACCTGGGAGCGGCACAAGGACGGGCTGAAGCAGCTGCTCCTCTCCCTCAAGCACGAGGTGGTCAGGCTGCGGATGGGCACCGAGGAGATCCACGTGGCCATTACGGTGGATGACGCCATGGTGGTCCCCCAGCCGCTGGGCTCAGCGCTGGACCTGCTGCTAGATGAGGCGGGCAGCCTCGACCACACCCTCGATTTCCCGGTCGAGGTGATGGGCCAGACCGCCTGGAACGCCGCTACCGTGGCCACCTGGCGCTGGTGTGTGCTGGACATCGGCTTCAACACGCTCAACACCTACGCCCTGGACAACATGGAGCCGGTCCGCCGGTTCTCCACCTCCCCCAAGCTGGGCATGGCCTACGCCTACCAGATGATCGGCCGGGCTGCCGGGGGAAGGAGCGAGATTGAGGTCCAGGAGCTGCTGCGGGCCGGCCGCCTGCAGGGCGCCGCTCCGGCCTTCGAGGAGCTGGGCCGCCAGATCACCCGACTTGTCCGCAGCTGGAACAGCCCGTTCAGCTTCTACCTGATCACCGGCGGAGGGGCGGTGCCGCTCTTCGAGCACATCCTCCCCGGTGAGTCCACCAAGATCCTGGCCGCCGAGCCCCAGCGGGCCAACGGCCGGGGCTACCTGAAAGCGGGGATGCAGCGATGGGGCGCCGTCGTAAGCGGCTGATCATCCAGGCAGACATCACCGGCGAGGAGGATCGAGCCTTCGTGGCCTGGATTCTGGAGCGCCGGAAGAGGCGCCGCCTGGCCGATGAGATCCGGGAAGGGCTGCGGCTCCTGTACCAGCGGCAGATGGGCACGTCCCCCCCACCAGCGCCCTTTACGCCGCCGGAACCGGAACCGGGCCTCCAGATCGCCGTAGACGACCGGCCTCCCGACCGGGAGAGCGGGTCTGCGCAAGACAGGCTGAAGCGTCTGGTCGGGAGCTTTTGAGCCTCCCACGTGAGACCGGCGGGGGGCTGGCTGCCCCCCACCTGGCCCCCCCGCTGGTCTCCATCCTCCGCCTCCAGGGGGCTGCGCCCCCGCCGGCTAGGACCGGCGCCCCCCCTTCCCCTTCACGGTACGCAGTGATAAAGCAGGGTGTTGTTGGGGTTCTGTCCTTACTCCCCCAGCCGTTCCAAGGGGTGTCATAGACGATCCACAAGGGTGTCATGAACCCGCAAAGCCTTGTGTGAGAAGGGGTGATCACGGTGTCAGGGCTGGTTCGAAAGCAGTTGCACCTCGATCCAGCCGACGTGCAGGAGCTGGAGCGCATTGTGAAAACGAAGGGCGGCCGACGCCGGGGGTACTCGTTCAGCCGGGAAGTGACCGCGGCCTTACGCGAGTACATCCGGCGGCACAAGGCCCAGGAAGAGGAGGCCACCATGACCCCGGTCTGGCAGAAGCTCCTCGATGAGAAGTTCGAGCAGCTGGAGGCCTGGCTGCGCCCCGGTGTCTGGGGCGGGGCCACCTACAGCACCACATCGGCCCTGCTGCTGCTGGAGCTGATGTGCGGCAAGAGTATCGACCCGAAGCAGGCCCGGGAGCACTTCGAGCTGATCCGCGGCCGGGCGTGGAAGATCGTGCGACGGGAGCCGGGCCAGTCGATCCCGGCCGGCACCTCCACGGATGACTAGCCATGCTGGTTCTGAAGATCAACTACACCACCAGCCTGGACCGGGCCGCCAAGTCTGTCCGCTACCATGCCTTCCGCAGCCGGGAGCTGCCCGCCGAAGGGAAAGGGATCTTCGACCGTACCAGCGACCATGCCGATGTGGGGCGCTTCGTGCGCTCCCTCGATGATCCGCTGACCCAGGACCGGGTGACCCGGCGGGGCCGGGTGATCCCCACCGCCAAGTTGCACCGGCTGATGTTCAGCCTGAGCCGGCGGGAGTTTGAGAGCTGCGGCTTCACCAGCTGGAAGCCGGTGATCCGGGAGGCGCTGGAGCACTTCGAGCGCTACCACGGGATCAAGCTGGAGTGGGTGGCGGCGGAGCACCAGTCGGCGACCCATCCCCATGTGCATGTCGATATCAAGAGCGTTTACACCGCGGCGGATGGCACCCGCCACCGGCTGGTGATCACCAACGAGATGCGCAAGCACCTGCGCTGGGCGGTGGAAGGGGTGATGAAGCGAGAGCGGACCCGGTACCAGGAAGAACGACGCCAGCACAAAGCGTTCGACCGGGCGGTGCGAGACCTTACGGTTGACCTGACCCGAGGCCTGCTCAAGGGCCTGCGGGATGCCACCCGGGAAGATGGCCCGGACCCGCTAGGCAAACAGAACCGCCGCCGGCGCAGGCCGGAGCGGGACGACGAACGCGACGACCGCAGCCGGTAGAAGGGAGGTTTGCACCTGATCGCACGGCTACAGACCCACCGGTTTCCCCGCTGGCTCTGGCTGGCGGCCCTGGTGGCGCTGCTGGATCTCTTCTTGCTCCCCTGGCTCTTCTGGGGTGATCCCCTGATCCTTCTCTGGAGCGAGAAGGCCCGGGTGGAGTGGTTCCTGCTCAACTTCGCCGCTGGCCTGGCCCTGGTGGGCTGGTGGTCCAGGCAGAAGCCGGTCCACCGGGAGCCCGCCGATGCCAGCGGGTACGGCAGCCACGGCTCCACCCGCTGGGCCCGGCCTGCGGAGCTGCGGACCCACCTGAAGCGGGACGGTCCGGGACTGATCCTCGGCAGGGCCGCAGACGGCCTGCTGATCCTCCCGCCGGACCCCACCTTGCCCCTGAACCAGAATGTGACCATCTTGGGCTCCTCAGGCACGAAAAAGACCCGCTCCTTCGTGCAGCCGAACCTGCTGCAGGAGGCGGACCACTCCCAGGCATCGATCATCTGTGTCGACCCGAAGGGCGAGAACTACCGGCGCAGCGCTGCGCTGCTCCACCGGGCGGGCTACCGGGTCCGGGTGCTCAACTTCCTGGAGATGGCCCGCTCCGACCGGTGGAACCCGCTGGGGGCTGTGAAAGGCACCCTGGAGGCCGCCGATCTGGCGGTGAACATCGTGGCCAACACCATCAACCCGAACCGGCCACCAGGGGGCGATCCCTTTTGGGACCAGGCCGAGCAGAGCTTCATCACCGCCCTGGTGCTCTATGTGAAGAACCACACGCCGCCGGGGGAGCAACACATGGCCTCCGTGCTGGAGCTGGGCGCCGAACTGCACCCCAAGCACCTGGACTACGTCTTCCTGGCCCTGCCCAAAGAGGCCCCGGCCCGGCGGTTCTACCGGACCTTTCTGCGGGCCGACGAGAAGGTGCGGGCCGGCGTGGTGGCCGGCATCGGCAGCCGGCTGCAACTCTGGAACATCCCTGAGGTGGCCGCCCTGACGGCCGCCAGCGACATCGACCTGGCCGAGTTGGGCACCCGCAAGGTGGCGCTCTTCCTGATCATCCCGGACTCCAAGGCGACCTATGCGCCGATCCTGGCGCTCTTCTGGCAGCAGGCGTTCCAGGTCCTCTATGAGGTGGCGGACAAGCATGGGGGCGTTCTGCCCATCCCCGTCCGCTGCGTGATGGACGAGATCGCGAACTGCGGCTACATCCCCGAATACGCCCAAAAGAAGGCCACCATGCGGAGCCGGCGAGTCAGCACCGAGGAGATCTGGCAGAGCCTCGGCCAGCTGAAGAACCGCTACCCCAAGACCTGGTCCGAACTGCTCGGCAACAGCGACCACCTGCTGCTCCTGGGAGCCAACGACCTGGAGACCGCCCAGTACATCAGCCAGCTCAGCGGCACCACCACCATCAAGATCATTGGGCAGGGCAACACCCAGGGCAGTTCCGGCGGCTCCAGCAGCATGAGCTACACCTACACGGGCCGGCCACTGCTGACGCCCGACGAATGCCGGCGCCTAACCCCGAATGAAGCGCTTCTGTTCCCCAAGGGCGGCTACCCGTCCCGGGTGCAGAAGGTGGATTATCTGAGCCTGCCCCTTGCCGGGGCCATAAAGGAGGTGGATCACCGGTCCTACGAGCCCCCTGAGCGGTCGCCGCTGCAGGTGACCAACGTCGAGGCGCTGCTGGCTGCCGTCATGCCCGCCCAGGCCCCCGAGAGCGATGTACACGAAGAGGCGGATGAGGAAGCAGCAGCACCGGACCCGAGTGATTTCGCGGATGAGGACGACGATCAAGAAACGGGCCCCTGAATCAAGAGGAGGTAAACAAAGAGATGATCCGACAGCTTCGCACCCGGTTGATGCACCTGTGCCTGATGGCAATCCCCGTGCTCCTGCTCCCGTCCACCGCCATGGCAGCCGAGCTGGATGCCGCGATCGAGTCCGGCTTCGGCAAGCTGGTCAAGTACGGCCGGTGGGCCGCAGCGCTCCTCCTGGCCATCGTCTTCTGCCTGGCCTGGGCGGAGCGGGGCCAGAACCCCGACAACCCCCACGAGGTGAACAAGGGCACCAAGAAGATGATCTGGAGCGGCGCCGGCTTCGTGGCCGTGATCGGCTACAAGATGATCCTCTCCGGGCTGGTCAGCTGGTTTGGCCTGAACCCGGACAGCATTCCGACCTTCCTCTGGCAGTAGACAGGCAGGCCCCCCGGGCCTGCGGGCTCGGGGGGCCACCCCCCTCTGGAGGTGAACGATCATAGCTGAGTCCGAAGCGATTGTGCAGGATTACCTCATGGTGCGGGGCGTGGCCCTCGCCCTGGCGGCGCTCGCCTTCTTCGTGGGCGTGGCCCGGATGGGCGCCACCGACCTGCCCCATGAGCGGAGCCGGGCACAGGACCTGGTGATCAAGGCGGCGCTCGCCTTCGTGATCCTGGTGGGCGACCGGATGATCGCCCAGGGCCTGGTGACCTGGTTCGAGTTCCCGACCAGCTACCTACCGGTCTTCTGGCAGTAAGGAGGGGAGCGATGAAACACCGGTTTCTGCTGACTCTCCTCTGCCTCATGGCGCTCACCCTGGTGGCGCCCGCCCCAGCCTCGGCCGATGTGGGCAGCACCATCGTGGCCCGGTTCTGGGACTCTATGCAAAAGACCTTCCGCAACCGCCTGGAGAGCCAGGCGCCGCAGACAGCATCGCTGCTGCAGGAGGCGGAGCAGATCTTCCTCGGCGAGACGCAGGACATCACCACCTTCAGCGCCGTTCAGGACATCTTCAAGGGGATGCGCATCGCCGGGATGCTGCTCCTGGCGCTCTGCACGGTGATCTCCCTGGCGGAGGTGACCGAGGCGGGCATGCTGGGATACTCCAGCAACCTGGCCGACTGGTTCAAGCGCTTCGCCATCGCCACCTTCATGACGATTGGGTCCATCCAGTTCTACGGGCTCTGGATTCGGATCTTCAACGCCCTCCTGGCCGGGCTCCGGGCCTACCTGGATGCCCAGTGGGGCGGGGCGGCGGACACGGGGCAGATCTGGATGCTGCTGACCGCCGGCATGGGCAACCCCAACGCCCTCCTGCTGCTGCTCTTCATCCTGGCCACCCTGGCGGTGCTCCTGATCCTCTGGTTCCTGATTGGCGGCATCCGCATGGCGGAGATGGCCATCGCCGTGATCATCGCACCGCTGGTCTGGCCGGTCTACCTGATCCCCTCCTTGGAGGACATCCCGAAGACCGCCTTCCGGACCTTCCTCGGCCTGAACGCCGTGCTACTGCTCATCGTGGCGATGCTCCGGCTGGCGATCCGTATGTTCATCGGCGGCAGCCTGGGCCATTCGGTCTGGAACTACATCCCCGCCCTCTCGGTGCTGATGATGACCGTCTTCCTGCCCAATATCATCAAGCGGCTGGTGGGACAGGGCAACACGGGCGCCGGCGGGCTGATGACCGTCGCCCACACGCTGATGGGCCTGAAGGGGCTCAGCCTGGCCGCCAGCGCAGCGGCGGCTGGGGCGGTCCGGCCGCCGGCAGCGGCGGCGATCCCGCAAACACCATCCGGGCCTTCGATGTACCCGGTAGCGCCCGTCCCGATGGGCGGGGCGATGGCGCCTGGGGGCGGGGCCCGGCCAGGGATTCCGCTGTACGAGACCTGGGTGAACCCGCCGGCGGCGCTGGCCCCGGGCTCCAGCCCGGGTGTGGCAGGCATCGAGGCGCCCTTCTCGGCAAAGCCCGGCTCCATGTACGACATCGACCTGGGGCAGTCGAGGCCCGGCTCCAACGTCTGGGATCTGATGCTGGACATCAGGGCCCGTGAGAAGGGCAAAGAGGGCCAGTCGAAGCCCATTCATGATTCGGAGTGAGGTGAAGAGAGATACCCACGAGAGCGTTTGTGCCTGCGCCTCTGGTAGAGGCACAGCCCCGAGTCTACAAGTCGTTCCGGGGGCGGCAGATGAAGGGGATCGCCCTTGGGCTTGGCGGCGCCGCCATCAGCCTCCTGCTCTTCGGGCGGCTGGCTGAAATCGGTTACCTGCTTGCCTTCACAGCTGCCCTGCCGGGCTTTGCCTACGGCTACTACCAGCCGCAGGGGCAACCCCTGGAGTACTGGCTGCGAGTTCAGTGGTGCTACTTCACCACCCCGCAGCAGTGGGGCGCCGCCCCACCGCCCACCTTCGGCCGCCGGCTGGCGGCGAGGAGGCAGCACGTCCATTCCCTCTGGCGGGCGGGAGTCTACCTCCTGCTCCGCCGGTGGGCGACTCGAAAGGAGCGAAAGCCCCGTGTCCGATGACAAGGTTTTGCCCTTTACCCCTCGCCGTAGGCGGTACGTGAAGCGGTTCGAGAACTTCCGTCGCACCATGGCCGGCCAGCAGCTGCCGATCCGGGCGGTTGGCCGTGACATGATGAAGATCGCCCCGAGCGGTCTGCCCGGCACGTGGATCGCCATCCTCCAGGTGGCCACTCGCAACCTCTCCACCTGCGGCGAGGCCGAGCAGGAGCGGGCGCTCTACCACCTGTTCAAGTTCCTCAACGGCCGGACGGAGAGCTTTCAGTGGCGCTTCTCCTCCCGTCCGGTGGACCCGCAGCAGCTGATCGCCAGCATCGAGCAGCGCATGGATGCTCTGCCCGAGCACGACGAGCGCCGGGTCTGGCTCAGGGACTACCGGCAGCACATCACCAACCTGGTGCGGATCAACCACATCCCCCAGGCCGGCCTCTATCTGGTGATCAAGGTGTCGCACCCAGTGAGCAAGCCAACCCCCGACGTGATCGACAAGGTAGCGAAGCAGCTGCAGCACCTCTGCACCCGGGCCACCTCCGAGCTGCATGCGGTGGGGGTGGAGTCCCGCCGGCTGACCAACTGGGAGATGCTCTGCCTGCTCTGGGCAGACCTCAACCCGGACCTCGTCGCCACCCATAAGCAACCGGCCGATGAGAACAGCCTGCTCACCATGGCCGCCCCGGAGGGCATCAACATGGCCCGGACCACCAACTACTTCGCGCCGGACGACCCCTTCTCCGAGGCCGGCCAGATGTTCATCGACGTGATCGCCCCTCAGGATGTGGCCTTCCACAAGCACCACATGGAGATCAATCGCTGCTACCGCACGATCCTGGCGGTCCGGGGCTGGCCGAACTACCTGCAGTACAACGCCCTACGTCACCTGACCAACAGCCAGCTAAACCTCGACATCTCCATCCACGTGCAGCCGGTGGATACCGGCGAGGCGCTCCGCCACCTGGATGAGCGCATCCGCACCCTGACCG
Organism: Bacillota bacterium; assembly: GCA_049325315.1. Taxonomy (GTDB): domain Bacteria; phylum Bacillota; class Sulfobacillia; order Symbiobacteriales; family Symbiobacteriaceae; genus JAWLHU01. The sequence goes on from JBMONB010000052.1 coordinate 42,789, forward strand.
TGGCCGCTGCCAAGGATGAGTTCGAAGGGTACACCCCCGACCACCGCATCCTCAAGTTCAAGGAGCAGGCGGTCTACTGCCGGGAGCAGCTGGAGCAGGGCCACCAGCGCTGGTTCTACAGCGCCATGTACGTGGCGGTGACAGCCGACTCCCTGGAACAGCTGCAAGATGATGTTCGAACCGTGGAGTCGCTGCTCAACCAGGCCGATATCAAGGCCACGCCGGCCTTCCGGCAGCAGAAGGAGGGGCTCCTCGCCTGCCTCCCCATCGGCTACGACACGATCCTGGCCTACCGCAACATGCTCACCGACGGCCTGGCCCATCTCTGCCCGCTCGATGCGCAGCAGCTGATGCACCCCTCGGGTATGTACGCCGGCCTCTCCCGCCTGAACAACTCCCTGATCGCCCTGGACTTCTGGGCGCTCAAGAACTACAACCTGGTCCTGCTCGGCGTCCCCGGCTCGGGGAAGACGATGTGGCTCCGCTCTAAGATCCAGCACGTCCACACCATGACCGATGACACCCAGATCATCGGCGACCCCGATGGCGAGATGGACCCCATGGTTCGTGATCTCGGCGGGGCGGTGGTCCGGCTGGGCGGCAGCTCGCCGCACCGGATCAACATCATGGACCTGAGCCTCGACTGGGACGACGAGCGCTCCGGCTACAAGAAGGGGCGCCCCCTCGACAAGTTCATCCCCCTGCTGACGAGTTGGCTAGAGTACCAGATCGGCACCCCCGGCCAGGATGGCCAGCGCCGCTTCGATCCGGTCCAGAAGGCGCATGTGATGCATGCCATCGTCCGGGCCTACGGCCGGTATGGGATCACCCCTGAGTCGCAGTCGGACATCCTGGAGGGCGGCCGCTACCGCACCCAGGCCATGCCGGTCCTCGACGACCTCCAGCAGGAGCTGCGGGCCTTCGAGCCCAACCTCGCCGAGGCGATGGACCTCTTCCGCTTCGGCCCCATGCAGCTCTTCAACGCCCGCACCAACGTCGACCTGGGCAACGCCCGGCTGATCTCCCTCAACCTGCGGGAGCTGGACCCCGCCACCCGGCAGATGGCCATGCCCTGGATCGTCAACTGGATGTGGGGCCGTGTCGGCCTCAACCGCTACCACAAGCGGAACACCCACCTGTACTTCGAGGAGATCCTCTGGTTCCTGCAGGAGCCGATCGCCGCCGAGTACATCAGCATGATCTGGACCCGGGGCCGCAAGTGGCGCTGCTGCCCGGCCGCCGTGAGCCAGCTCCTGGAGCGGCTCATGTCCACCGATGTGGGCCGGACCATTGTCAAGACCAGCGACCTCAAGGTGCTCTTCGACCAGGGCGAGGCGCTGCCCGAGATGCAGCAGTACTGCCAGCTCTCCGACGCCGAGGCCTCCTTCGTCCGGGGCAGTTCCCCCGGCCAGGGCCTTTACGTGCTCGGCCCCTACCGGCTGCCGTTCCTGCTGGTCCTCTCGTCGCACCAGTACGAGTACTTCACCACCAAGCCCGGCGAGATGAAGGAGTAGCCCATGGGGCTCGGCAAGGTACTTGCGGGCATCCTGGGGCTCCTGATCGCCCTGGTGGCCGCCCTCGTGGCCGGGTTCGCTGGCATGGTCAACATGCTGCCCCTCGATGTGGAGGAGCGGAACCTGCTGGTCCCGCCCGATCTGGAGGCGCTCTACCGCCAGGTCGACTACGAGAGCGGGATCGACTGGGCCATCCTGGCCGCCTGGGACGGGGCGGAGTACGGGTTTCACCTGCCCGTCCCGTCTGTGGCGCACCTCTACGCCGAGAAGGTGGCCGAAGTGATTGAGCAACTGGAACAGGAGGCCGAGGAGTACTGCGAGGAGCACCCGGAGGATGAGATCCTCTGCCCGCCCGGGCCGGTCACCCTGGACCCGGAGGAGCAGGTGCAGATCTGGGGCTGGGCCTACGCCACCTGGCGCTCGCTCCTGAAGCAGCATGTGCTCGCCCACGCGACCGCCATGAACCCGCATCTCCTGGCCTTCTGGCGTGATCCTGAGCCCGTCTACCGGCTCTTCCTGAGCACAGCGCAGGCAGCGGTAGCCGCCGAACTCTTCGAGGGCTACCTGATCCTCGACGAGGTGACTGTCGCCGAAGACGACCTGCTGATAGAGCCCATCAGTCCACCCGTGGCCTGGGAGCCCGTTGACGGCTTCACCTGGCCGGCCCTCGGGCCGATCACCAGCCGCTACGGGATGCGCTACAGCCCCATCGACGGGCAGCTTCGGCTCCATGCGGGCATCGACCTGGGCCTGGATTCGGGAACCGAGATCCGGGCCACCAAGGGCGGCCAGGTGGTCGAGGCGGGCAACAGCCCGGTCTACGGCCGCTACGTGATCCTCCAGCACGACGGGCACTACCGCAGCCTTTATGCCCACAATTCAGCCCTAGCCGTTGCGGTCGGGTAGACCGTCAGCCAGGGCGAGGTAATCGCCTGGGCGGGGAGCACGGGGCACTCCACCGGACCCCACCTGCACTTTGAGATCCACTACCAGGGGATGCCGGTCGATCCGCTCCTCTTCCTCACAGAAAGGGTGATGGAGTTTGGCGCCTGAGCCCAGAGGAGGTGATCACTGTGTCGATGTGCGCAACGATCGAGCCGATCGACATTGTCTAGTCGCTCCCGATCACGGGACAGACCAAATGGAAAGGGTGATCATGTGTGAACGGTCCCAAGATCGGTGACGGCCCTCAATCTCCCAGGCCGGCTGACCCCCGGATTGTGAGTCCAGGGCAGGCAAATGCCCCACGGAAAGGGTGATGGAGTCTGGAGCCTGAGCCCAGAGACCAGGCCGCCCTGGACCACCGGGTCCGGGAGTGGCGGAGCTACGCCGAGTGGGAGCAGGGCGCCCTTCTGGTCGACCTCGCCTCCACCCTGCGGATGCGCATGCACCAGCTTGAGCTGGACCAGAGCCTGACCGAGCGGTACCGGGCATTCGCCCACGCAGCCTACCAGGCTGGTCAGGCCCTTCTCGATAAAGCCCGCGTCCCCTTCGATCCAGATCCCCCGTTCCGCTGGTCCAAGATCCCCATGGAGGAGGTGAATCACAGGGTTGAGGAGATTCGAGAATGGGCCGAAGTTCACGGGCTTCTCCGACCGGGCCAGGCCGACCACGACAAAGCCCTCCACGACCTCAAGCTAGCTGGCCACGACCTGTTGGAGGAGACCAGGCGCAGGTCCCGTTAGTGGGATGGAAACCGGCCAGGTTGTCAGCGGGCCACCCGGCGGCGCCAGAGAGGCTGTCAAGGCTAAAGAAAGATACAAGAGATCGACCTTGACAGCCGTGCGTCGGCGGGTACCCTCCATCGGGCCTGGCCGGTTCCCCGCCCCGGCTCCGAATCTTCACCGAAAGGAGAGAAGTTTTGAACCGAATGGCTGAAGTGCACTTGGACCTGTCCCGCCCCTTCTGGCAGATGACCGGTGGCGAGCAGGCGGAGTTCCTGGAGCGGCTTGCCCAGAGGCTGGAGCGCACAGGCGACGACACCGCCGCCCTCACCGCCCGGATTTGGAGCGGGATCATTCTGGACCGCCACCAACTGCCTCCGCTGGCCCCGGGGACCCGGGCCGAACTGAGCGGGGAGCAGGCCGAGAAACGCCTCTACGAGGCAGCCAGGTGGTGCCAGAACCCCGAGAACTACCTCTACGTCTCGGGGCGCGTGCTGCACGCCATCTGCCTGGGCCTGCATACCAAGCTGACCCTGGAGCGGGCCCATGGACGTGAGGTGCTCAGCCGGTAGCCCTCGACGGCTCCGGTAGACAAAGAACAAGAAGAGAGACGAAGCGAAGACGGGGACCGGCCGGGTCCAAGAGAGTTTACCCGCTAGCGCCCTGGAGGCTGTCAAGGCTAAAGAAAGATAGACAAGATCGCCCTTGACAGCCGGGCGCCAACGGGTATCATTCACAGCCAACCCCGGCCGGCTGCCCCCCGGATTGTGTGGCGAGAGCCGGTAAAGAAAGGGGAAGAGCGATGGGCACGCAAGAAAAGATGATTCCGGTTACCAACGTGCAGCTCCACGACCTGGGCAAGGATGGCCCCACCCGGGCGATCGGCAGCGTGACCATCGGCGGGGCCTTCGTGGTCCACGGGGTGCGGGTGGTGGAGGGCGAGAAGGGTCCCTTCGTGGCCATGCCCCAGCGCAAGGAGGGCGACCGGTACCGGGATGTAGCCCACCCCGTGACGGCTGAGATGCGGACCATGGTCTCGCACGCTGTGCTGGAGGAGTACGAGCGGCTGAAGTCCCGGGAGCAGCAGGAGCGGGGCCGGGCTGCGCGATAAGGGATTAGGTCAGAGTTTCCGGGGTGCTTCGTATACTGGGGTAGATGCGCTGAAAGGAGGATCAGCCGTCATCACTCCACGTTGGTTGTCGGAGCCTCCCGAGAAATGGCCCGAGGATGCGCGCGAGTTTTACCGCCTTTGTCACCTAATCCTGATGAGGCGCAAACATGACCAAACGTCTGCACCGCTGCCTCCATCACCCACCAAATCCAGGCGGCGGGGAGCCTTCACGCCTCCAACTCACGGCATCGAGGAGTAGCTCAACGCACGTGAACTGGCCTCTCATGATCAACCAGAATCAACGTCTCTCAAACTGGGAGACGTTGATTTTTTTGTGCCTTTCTGAAGGGGCGTAGACATTGCAGGAGTGCGCGTTCTGCATTGCTCAAAAGAGTTCTTCTGACTATGCTTCAACGGTGTTCTTGAGACTCGGCTATAAGCATGGTGTCATGATCGAACAGATAGAAGGTTTGGATGAATTAACCTCGAAATCAGAAAGTGCAGGTGTAGATATTGCGCGTGCAGTTGGGACTGTCAGTAGCCCCATGAAGGGCTTTATCTAGTTGGGGGGAAGTACTAGTGATCAAGAGGATCGACATTCAGAGCTTCGGTAGCTTCAAGGACTTTTCTTGGCGCTCTTCCATTCGCGAAGGGGGCAATGTCCTTGAGTTCAAGCGCCTGAACATCCTGTATGGTCGAAACTACTCGGGTAAGACAACCCTCTCGAGAATAATGAGAAGTCTTCAAGAGCACAAGCTTCCTGGCGCCTATAAGGGTTCCCGCTTCGTGGTATCTTCGGAAACAGAGACTATCGACCAAACCATGGTTGCCTCTCATAGCCTGAACATCCGCGTCTACAACAAGGATTTCGTCGACGAACATCTCAGCTTCTTGAGGGACAGTACTGGCAATATTACGCCATTCGCCATTGTTGGCAGCGAGAACAAGTCTATTCAGGAGCAGATCGATAAGATCAATGGGACCCTCGGCAACCGCGAAGAAGGAACGGGTCTTCGACGTCGGCAGGCTGAGAAGCAGGCAGCCTTCGAATCAAAGCAATCTGAAGTAAGTAGGGCGGAAAGGGACCTAAGGGAGAAGCTTTCAGGTAAAGCCGGGAGCATGAAGCACAAGACTATCTACGAAGATCCGAACTATAATAGGCCAAAACTTGAGGCGGATATTCAGATAGTCCGCCGCGAGTCAACACAGATTCCAAGTGAGGAACAACAGAGGGACAATCTTGCGTTATTAGCCGAAGTGGCGCTGCCTGACATTAAAAGGACATTGCAGTTTTCCTCTGCCGCTCAGAATCTGTACAGAGAGGCTCAGGAACTACTCGGGAGTCGCATCACGCCGACACGGCCGATAAGAGACCTCCTTGATGACGCTCTTCTTCAGGCGTGGGTCAAGGCGGGCATCCAGCATCATAGGGACAAGCGAAGCGCGTGTGGATTCTGTGGACAGCCCCTCCCTCCCGATCTCTGGGACAAGCTTGACGCTCATTTCAGCACTGAATCACAACGACTGACTGATAGATTGCAGGAGCAGGTAAGGGCTATCGAACTGGAGATCGAAAAGGCTCGTGGTATCTACGCACTTAGGGACGAAGAATTTTACTCCACGAACCATCGCCTTCTTCACCAGATCAGGGATGCTCTTGACGGGGAGATCACCAAATACGTGTCGGAGTTGGAAGAGATCAAGAAGGCGTTACGCGCTCGACAAGACGACATCTTCAACCCACGATCTCTCCCGGTCTTTTCCGATAATAGTATCGAAATCATCGGTCACATAAACAGCATCAACGCACTGATCGCTAAGAACAACCAGAAGACCGTGTCCCTTTCATCGGACCAAAGTAGAGCCAGGCGCCAGTTGCGTCTCAGTGAGGTCGCGCAGTTTATCCAAGACGCGGGTTTGGTAGATGACGAGAAACGAGTTGCGAACCTTCAAGCCGAAGCTAAGCGGGCGAAAGAGGAAGCAGAATCCATTTCCGAGGAGATTGCAGACCTTGAGAATGAGGTGCGACGTCTCCTCACCCAAGTCAAGGACGAGAGGAAAGGCGCAGAGAAGGTAAACGAGTACCTTAATCACTTCTTTGGACACCAGGGACTTCGGTTGGTGGCTGTTGAGGACCCGGACAGTTCCTTAAAGTTCCAGATCCTTCGGGGGAGCGATCCGGCGTACAACCTCAGCGAAGGGGAATGCAGTCTCGTTGCGGTATGCTATTTTATGGCCAAGCTTGAAGATGCGGAGACGCAAGGCAAAGAGTTGATAGTCTACATTGACGACCCAATATCGAGCCTTGACAGCAATCACATTTTCTTCGTCTACAGCCTCGTTGAGGCCGTTCTAGCGAAGCCAAACAAGAAACCGACCGGTGAAAATGAGTATCGGTACCGGCAGATGTTTATCTCAACCCACAACCTTGATTTCCTTAAGTACCTAAAACGGCTTTCAGCTCCAAAGGACAATCATGGAGGCACGGCTTACTTTCTGCTAGAGCGAAGAGAGGCGCACAGTTACCTTAGTCTGATGCCCACATACCTCAAGCACTACACAACCGAATTCAACTATCTCTTCGACCAGATCTACAAGTGCCGTGACCCCGAGTATGCAAAGGAAAACTACCAGTGTTTCTATAGTTTTGGAAACAACCTCAGGAAGTTCCTGGAGGCGTATCTGTTTTACCGATACCCCTACCACGACGATCACAATGACAAATCCGAGAGGATGATGAAGTTCTTTGGTAGCGACCGAGCTTCCGCCGCGCTTACAAGCAGGCTTGTCAATGAGCTCTCGCATCTCGAGGAGATCTTTGACCGGAGCATGCGACCGCTAGAGATCCCGGAGATTTCTTCGCTGGCAAACTTCGTTTTGGACACGATCTACGAGAAGGACCCGGAACAGTACAACTCGCTTCTGAAAAGTATTGGTGAGCCACCGAGAGCCCCGGTCAGCGACAGTGAGCCAAGGACCAGTAGAAGGGGTGAGGTAGAGGAGCAGGTTATCTCAACCCCGTCTGTTGCCGCAGGGCAGATCACCCCCGAATCAACATCAACATGACCTGGGGGTAACGACTAACTGAATTCTTGTTAGGGCGCGTGTGGCAAGAAGGGGGTCTCGGTTTACACGTCCGGGACAAGGCTAGCTTGGCGATCACGCCCGAGCACGATCTTGGCGCCAAAGGCCGGCATGGCTCGAAGTAACAATGCCTTCCGCTCGGCCGGAGTTGCAAGGTCCCATACCTGCTTGAAGTCGATTGCCGTGGCTGCCAGTGTCTCTCTACTGGGGGGCGCTGGCATTTCCTTTGCCTGCTGCAACTGAGCCTGGATAGCCTTGATCCGCTCCTTGTGCGGCTGTACCCGAGCCAGGTAATCATCAAACTCCAGCTTCCCCGTCTCGTAGGCGTGGTCCCAGCGGCCGATCGCCATGCGGGCCTCCTGGAGATCGCTCTCCATCCTCTTGATTTCTGCGCCGTCAAACCCCAGCTTCTTAGCCCACTCCGCCTCGCATTCTCGCAGGAACTCATCCAGCCGGTCAGGCTGCTGCAGACCGGCAATCAACTCGACTACCATCTCCTCGGCCATCGGACCCGGGAAGCTTGTCAAGGGCGGATCGCCGCAACCACGCCCATTGACGTAGTTGAGGCAGCGGTAGTAGTAATGGCCCTCCTTGGTACGCAGAAGGGTAGAGATGGACCCACCGCATTCCCCGCACCTGGCTACGCCGGCGAGGGGGTAGGCCCCGGTCGCTTGCCGAGGCGGCATGGCCTTCCGCCGCTCGAACATGGACTGGACCGCTTCAAAGATCTCACGGGGAACAATCGCCTCGTGATTGCCCTCTACACGGGTGACCGGGCCGGCGATGCGCCGTCCATGCACGATGTCCCCGCAGTAGACGGGGTTAGTCAGGATCTTACTCACAGCGTTGGTTCGCCACGGCCCGCCATTGACGGCCCGGACCCGCACCTCATCGTTCAACCAGAGCACCAGCCCCCGGACCCCTGTCCCGGCCAGGTACCGATCAAACATCTCCCGCACCAGGTGAGCCCGCTCAGGATCGGGGGCCAGCCGGATCAGCTGGCGGCCGGCCTTTACCCTGCCGCTCTCCGCTTTGTACCCGAACGGGATTGGCCCCCCGGGCCACTCCCCGGTCGAAGCCTTCTTCTGGCGGCCCATCTTGACCCGTTCGGCGATCGTCTCCCGCTCCCACTGGGCCAGCACGGCCACCAGGGTGATCATCAGCCTGCCGTGAGGGGTGGTCGTGTTGAACTCCTCTGTGGCGGATTTGAACAGCACGCCTTCCTTCTCGAAGACCTTCATCAGCTCGTAGAGGTCCAAGACTGATCGGGTGAGCCTGTCCAGCCTATAGGCAAGGATAACCTCCCCGGGCTGTGCATCGTTCAGCATCTCCTGCAGCGCCGGCCGGTTCATATCCTTCGCCGAGTATCCGTCATCTTCGTAGACCTTGGCCAGCGTCCACCCCTGGGACCTGGCGAAGGACTCCAACCGCTCCCGCTGGGCCATCAGAGAGTAGCCCGACTGCGCCTGCTCATCCGTGGAGACCCGTATGTAGGCCCGTGCAATCAAACCCTCCAACGTTCAACACCTCTTGAACACCTTGTGCCTCCAGAATAGCTTACCGAAGGCAGGAATTCAAGTTTTTGGTTCACCACAGTGAGGCTCAGGAGACAGACGAGGAGGCCTTCTTCAAGATGGGCGAGAGCGGCGGCACGCGAGTCTCGTCGGCCTACCAGTTGGGGCTGGAGATCATCCACGAGCGGTATGACCCGGAGCGCTGGAATATTTACCCTTTCCACTTCTCGGATGGCGACAATTGGAGCGACAATGACAACAAGCGCTGCGTGGAACTGGTCAACCAGCTGCTGAGCGTCTCCAATCTCTTCGGCTACGGCGAGATCCGGGATGCCGGCTACACCAGCTCGCTGATGAGCGCCTTCACGGAGATCAAGGATCCCCGGTTCGTGATCGTCTCGATCACGGAGAAGCGTGACGTGTACCCGGCCCTGCAGAAGTGGTTCAGCCGAGGGGGTGTGGCGCTTGGATGACCGCGACCTGCCGATTCTCGAGGAGTCGATCGGCAAGATCTGGGATAAGGCGCGGGAGCTGGGTTTGGACCCGTTTCCGACTCACTTTGAGATCGTGCCGGCAGCGATTCTCTACGAGTTCGGGGCCTACCTGCTGCCCGGCCGGTTCAGCCACTGGACCCACGGCAAGGCCTACTACACCATGAAGTCCTCGTACGACTACGGTCTGAGCAAGATCTACGAGCTGGTAATCAACGCCAACCCGAGCTATGCCTTCCTGCTCGACACCAACTCACTGCTCCACAACAAGTTCGTGGTGGCGCACGCACTTTAATCAAACTCGTTCGAGTGGGTGCTGCGGAGCCGCTTCTGCAGGGCTCTCAAGGCAAACTCCAGGAGGAGGCGCTCCCCTTCGGCCACGGCGGCGGGGTCGTGGACTCGCTTGATCGTCACCTGCCAGTCCCTGGCCTGATTCTTTCTTTCGGCGGGCAAACGAGGTCCCCCTTTCGCCATCTTGCCTCATCTGTATGCCGGAGCGCTTGTCGCTGAAGCCTGGGCGGGCCGTGGTCATACAATGTCATACCACCGACAGCAAAACGGCCCGCCCTATGCCTGGGCGGGCCGTCTGCTATTCTGTTTCGCTCCCTGCTGCTTTGCCTTGGGCACGCTCAGTCACCTTCCTTAGCCAATCTCGTACTTCTGCACGGCGCTCGACTTCCTTTTGCAGCGCCTGAGCCTTCTCCAGGCTGTCTACCCCCAGCCTCGCCATGACTCCCCCGATCTGGATCAACCGGCGGGTACGCTCCTTCCGCTCCTGCTGCTTGAGTTGCTGACTCAGGGTTTGCTTCCGGGCCTGAAGTTGGCGGATGCGCTCCTCGGTTTCGGTCATGCGCTCGCTCAGCGACTTGCCAGCCAGCATCACCACCCCCTTCGCTTCATGTTCGTATTCGGCGCGGTGCCTGGTCAGTACTGCTCGGAGCACACCTTTTCGCTTGTGGCACAACGGCTTGCCTTCCCCCGGTGGCTAGGAGCATGGGGTGGGTGCATGATCTGGTGGCGAATACACAGGCGCGCTCATTCTCAGGTGGCGGCCTTCGTGATACCTTGATCCCGAGCGAGAGCGAAGGGCGCAACTATACATCGGCTGCGCCGATGTGTTGCGGCATGGGGCGTTGCCCCCTGCACCCCCAGGCTCGGGCGTTCCCGCCCGCACTTCCGATGCGGGCAGGTCCCCACGCCCTCGCCAGAGCGGGCATCTCCGATCCCGGAGCGGGAGGTGGGCAAGGTGGCGATCTTCTACCTGAACGCGCAGATCATCGGACGAAGCGCCGGGCGTACGGCCACCGGCGCCGCCGCCTATCGTTCCGGCGAGCGCATCGTCGATGAGCGGACTGGCCAGATCTTCGATTACTCTCGCCGGCGGGGGGAGATAGAGGGGGCCATATACGCGCCGACTGGCTCTCCGGCATGGGCACAGGATCGCGCCCTGCTCTGGAACGCCGCCGAGAAGGCTGAGCGACGCGCTGACGCTCAGGTGGCCCGGGAGGTCGTCATAGCCTTTCCGAAGGAGCTGAGCAAAGAGCAGCAGCGGGAGCTGATCGCCGGCTACGTGCGGGAGCAGTTCGTCGCCCGTGGGATGGTCGCCGACGTCGCTATCCACCGCAATCCTGGCAACCCGCATGCCCACATCATGCTGACCATGCGGGAGATGGGGCCGGAGGGGCTGTCCAGCAAGAAGAACCGGGAGTGGAACAAGCCCGAGGTGCTGGACAGCTGGCGTGAGCAGTGGGCTGCTCATGCCAACCGGGCCCTGGAGCGGTCCGGTCGGGAGGAGCGGATCGATCACCGCAGCCTGGCTGAGCAAGGCTCTGGGCGGCTGCCTCAGGTCCATCTCGGGCCGAACGCTGCCGCCATGGAGCGCCGTGGCGTGGCGACGGAGAAAGGGGAACACAACCGGCTGGTGGCCGAGCACAACGCAGTCGTGGTCGACCTGGAGAAGGCCCGGCAGGAGCGGGCGAGGCAGAAAGCCGAGCAGCAGGTGTCCAGGCGATACGAGGCCCGTCTGAACGCTGGTTGGGCTGTCGCACCTGCCAAGGCGCTGGCCCGGCTGGAGTACCACGACTGCGGCGGTCGCCAGCTTTCATGGCAGGAGACAAGGCACATGTTCGACGAGACGAGGCAGGAACTGCACCAGGTGCAGACGGAGATCGCCTCTGTCAATCGGGAGGGGCAGAGGTTGCAGGAGGCTGCTCGCATCCTAGAAACCCGACAGAAAGCATCTGCGGATCTTGAGCGCCTGCAGTCGCCCGTGGCCACCATCAAGCGCTGGTTCAGCGATGGAGCCCGGCGGGGGTACCAGAGGGCACGGGACCTCCATGACCGGCTGGATACGGCTGCCAAGAGGCTAGGAACCGGCAGCGATGCGGAGCTTCGACAGCAAGGGGCAGAGTGGGAGAGCAGGAAGCAACGGCTGCCCTTACTGGAGGAGAGGGTAGCATCCCTCTCAAAGACCATGGAACTCATCTCCAAGGCCCTGGAGGGCTTTAGGAGGGAGTACGAGCGAGAACAGGATCAACTCCACCACCAGAGGCGCAAGCGGGCTCGCGAGGTGGATCGGGGTCGATAACTCTAACTGGCCGCCCGGCTTGACAGCAAAACACGCCCCTGCCCCCGGCAGTCAAGGGAGGAAGAGCGCGCAGCGCTCCCCTTGACGGGCGGGGAAAGGGGCGTACAATCCTCCAGGCCTGGGCGGGAAGGACCACCCTTCCGTCGGGCCCTCAAGGGCGAACCTGCAACCCTACGGGCTACCCCAGTTTCGCCCTTGACCGCCCTCCTCCAGCGTGGTTGAGATCAACTAAGGCGACCTCACCAGGTAGTCTGGCGAGGTCGCCCCTAGGGTGACAAAACACCAGCCGAAGTGCGGCGGTTTGCTCTTCACCTGAGCCACTTGTCGACGGGGACACCATAGTACACACTTAAGGAACGGTCAGAATGCAAGAGATTAGCCAGGTGCAGACCAGAGAGGGTTTTGATTATGAAACTTAGAATAACCAAACAAACGGGTACGGAGTGACTAGTTAGTCTGTATGCATTTGCCAGTCCCAGGAGGGGAAGCGCATGTCACGAGGATACACGGTCGCTTCGACGTCATGGTCTTCAGCCGAGGTCCAGGAGCCCATCGTACTGCTGCAGCAGAAAACGACTCGGTTGTTGTTCGCACCTCAACTCGTCGATAACGTCAATGACTCGTCCGCATGCGTTCGCGGTTATCTCTGCTGGGAGCGTAAGGGCAAAAACGACGCATGGGAGCCGTGGCAGGAGGGGAACCTTCTGACACTTAAGAAGGGTGAGGGCATTAAGATCGAGCTTCGGGCGGAAGCCGTCAAGGTGCTTTACACCGGTCTGACCGAACTGTATAGCCTATACGATAGCCACGGTATTCAACCGGGTACCCACCAGTTTCTCAAGGCTGACGGCCCTCTTGCAGCAGTAGCCAACCTAAGCGGCACACAATTGGACGTGCTCGCCAAGGCGGATTCCAAACTCGGTACCGCTGCTCTCATCAAACTCGTAGAATGGGCGGCCGGATTGCCATCATCCTCCGTTGCCATTGACCAGTTGGCCTCGGTGAGCCACAACAACCTCCAGCATCTGACCGCCCTCGCCGGTATTGCCAAACTTCAGAGCGCTATTAATACGTGGCAGGCTAATGAGCACAACGCTGTCGAGGAGTTCTGGCAGCAACTGCTCATCGAGCACCAGTTCATCATGGAGAGTCTGTTTGCTTTTCCGATCGCGATCGTGGCCGAAAAGGCATATGTTGGCGGGAAGAAACTGGACAACAAGGGTGCCAACCTCGTTGATTACCTCCTTAAGAACGAACTGACCGGTAACGCTATCATCCTTGAGATTAAGACCCCACGGACCCATCTCCTGGGTTCCGAGTACCGTGATGGATTGCACAACCCCTCGAAGGAACTTACCGGCGCTGTCCTGCAAGCGCTGGATTACCGCATGTCCTTCACCCAAACCAGTCTGTTGTTCAAAGGGCAGGGTTCAGATGTGGAGGCTGCCGAGCCACCCTGTTTTGTTATCGCTGGTCACACGGCCCAGCTCGACACCCCGGCGAAGAAGAAGTCCTTCGAGTTGTTTCGCCGCCAGTTCGGGGGCGTGCAGGTCGTCGCATTCGACGAACTGTTCGCCCGAGCCGATAAGCAGTTGAAGATCCTGCTCCAGGCATAATCATTCAAAAGGCTGGGCGAACACTCGCTCCAATCGCTTAGACCTCTCTCCCCCGTATGGCCTGGAGAGTGGACAGCTGACGTGCGCCGGCAGCGTGTTGACGCTGCCGCTGAAGATTTCCCGTAATCAGCCGAACTCTTCCCGTGTGGGAATCATCTAGGTAGTTAGGAGATCAACGTGGGGGTGTTTCTGGTTGGATCGCTCTCTAATACCTGCGCTGGGATTGGACGAGGACTTGCTCCGGGTGGTTAAGCCTCAGATGGAGGCGGGACATTACACTGATGCGATCAAAGCAGCCTTTATTTACCTGTCAGGTGTTATCCGGGACAAGTCCGGTGAGGAGGGTGATGGGGCTCAACTCGTGGGGAAGGCCCTGAGTGGAGATGCTCCGCCCATAATGCTCAACCGATTGGGCTCTCCATCGGAAAAGGACGAACAGAAGGGATGGCAGGAACTTGTTCGCGGAATGTATGTCGGCATTCGTAATCCGCGAAATCACGAAGAGTGGCCGGACACGGAGGATTGGTGCCTGCGAATCCTGATCATGGTGGATACTGTAGTCAAGCGGCTCGCATTGGCCGTCCCAGCGTTTGATGCTGATAGGATCATGTCACGGATTCTCGACCCCCTGTTTGTTGAGACCAGGGAGTACGCACAAAGCCTTGTCTCCGAGATACCTTCCTTAGAGTTAAACGGTATATATGATAAGGTGTTTGCTCACGTTAGGACAGGAAACATTGGCAAATTGAAATTTGCTGCTCACGCCTTGGTGGGCGCTATGAATGCGGAGCAAAGGACGCAAGCTGCCAAGACGGTGTCGCAAATACTCGTGGTTGAGCAAGATCCAGGCTTGTTGGCACGAGTTCTCGCGGCAATGCACCCGGTCCTGTGGAGTGTCCTAGAGGAACCCGTCAAGGATCGAGTAGAAAACGCGATTATCGAAGACTTGAGGCGTGGAAGTTACGACATCCATTGGGGGGCTCGAAATCAAGGCACGCTAGGGACCTGGGCTATTACCTTCGGGAGACATTTCAAGAATAAGAAGCGTCTTGCGGAGGCTATTCAAAACCGGCTCAGTGAGTCGTGGTACAGTCAGAACTACATTGGTAAGTACTTTCTGCCAAGCCTCCCGACCCTGATCACCGAGGAAACTGACATTGTCGAGTGCTGTAGAGGATTGGCCTACGCTACCTTGACGAACGATGCGCGGCTGGTTAAGGACAGAATCGGCAGCGAAGCTCGTAGTTACCCCGCCCATTGGAGAGATATTTTAGTCCAGGAACTGAAGACCAGAGAGGTTCACAATAAGGAGTTGTTCAAGAAGATTGAGGCCGAGATTCTTGGCAACGAGTCGGTAGGATAGGTGACGACATCGTCTCCAGGCGATCCGACGGCCGAGCCGTAGGTCCTTCGGTCAGCATAAAACCTCGAGTGGCCTAGGAGATAGGCCATTCGAGGTTTTTTATTTGGAGTCGCGGCGGACTACTGCGGACAAGACTTTTCCATCACCGTGTGGCGGTACGGAACGTAATGGTAAGGTGCCTTTCCCCTTGGGGCGGAGCGTAGGCCCGAATCTCGTGGATAAAGAACCGCAGAAGGTGCTTTCGCTGTTCATGGGTGGTTGTCTCCCACACATCCAGGCCTTCTGCCGCCCGGAGGAGTTCTGCCTCCTCGAACTCTCCGGCCTGGGCCTCTGCGAGACGCAAATCCCGTCCAACCCGGGCCAAGGCAGCCTTCGCCTCGGCCTCCTGGGTCGCCAGCTCCGTCAGGCGATCATTCACCATAGCAGGGCTGATGGAACCCTGTTCGAACGCATCCATCCACCGACGTTTGGCGGCCATGATACGGTCATAGGCGACCTGCACTGACTCCAGCGTGGCCCGGAGTTCTGCCATTCCGGCCTCCCGCTGCTGCCGGTACATCTGAACGAGTCGCCCGCGGTTCTCCACGGAGTACTCCCGGCGCACCTCAGCCAGCACCCGGTCCTCCAGGTCCTGCTGCCGAATCATCCGGCCGTCACAGTCAGCCCGGTGACGGGTCGCCCCCTGACAGCCGTAGTAGGTATTGCCCCTACTGGACCGAATCCCGACCAGGGTGAAGCCGCACTTGGCACACTTGACCAGCCGGGAGAGCAGGAACGGACTGGCAAGGCCCCGAGGCCCCTTCTTCTTGTCCGCCCGATCCTGCCGCAGCCGGGAGGCGGCCGCAAACTCATCATCACTGATGAGGCGGGGGTAGGCGTTCTCCACGATGATGGGCTTCTGCCCCTTGAGATACCGAGGCTCGTCCTTGTGGCGCCGCTTCCGGGGGTTGACCACATTGACGGCATACGCCAGGCGCCCTATGTAGGCTTCGTTCTTCAATAGGTGGCCGATGGTGGTCTGGCTCCAGGTACGTCCCTGAGGAGAGGGGATCCGCTCCTGGTTCAGCATCTTGGTCAGGGAGTTCTGCCCGACCCCGGCCAAGTACTCCCGGAAGATCCGCTTTACCACCTCGCCCTCGACGGGGTCGATCTCCACCTTCCCGGTCTTGTCGGCGAACCGGTAGCCATAGGGCAGCTTCCCCATGGGCTTCCCCTTGGCCGCAGCTGCATACTTGCCGGCTCGGGTGTTGCTGATGATCCGGTTGCGGTCCATCTCGCCGACGGTGGAGAGCAGCGGCAGGACGATATCGGACATGCCGTTCACGGTGCTGATCGGCTCCGTGGCGGAGATGAAGTGGCAGACGCCTTCCCATTCGTCCTGAATCAGGACCAGGGTATCACTGGTGCGGCGGCTGAGCCGGTCAAGGCGGTAGACGACCACACAGTCGATCTCCCGCTGCTTAATGGCCTTTCGGAGCTGCGTGAGCGCCGGACGGTCCATGACGGTCCCGCTGAAGCCGGCGTCGACAAAGACGAGTGCTTCATTCCAGTGCCAGCAGTTCTCCCGAAAGACCCGCTGGCAGTGCTCCCGCTGGACCTCCAGCGTATGGCCCTCGCCCTGATCTTCGGTCGACCAACGAATGTAGGCCGCAACCTTGTGGGGGTCCACCTTCGTCTTAACTAGCAAATGGAATTACCTCCTTCCGGAGGTAATTCTAGCAGTTTGTTTAAGAAAAGTCCACCGTGGCCCACGTCTTTGGCCACACCGACTTCTTCAAGCACAATGTCTGGTTCGAGCCGACGAACCGGCAGATGGTGGAGTCGGTCAGCCAGAACGCCCAGCGAATCCGCCAGTATGGGATCGACGAAGGCGACCTGGAGGTGGAGCGGTTCCTCGATGCGGTGCTCTCCATTTCCGACCATATCGACCCGTTCCCGCGGCGGGCGGCCCAGGAGTCACCTACCGGCAAGCGGCCGGGAGCCCACAACGAGCAGCACTATGACGACCTCTTCCCGTCGACCGGCCTTTCCAGCAGCCTCGCCAGCGGCCGGCCGCTCAAGGGGGAGCCCAAGCCCAACCCGGCCCGCCGCAAGGTGCCGCCGGAGCCCGAGAAGGACCTGCTCCGCTTCCTGCTGGAGCATGCCGACCACCTGGAGGACTGGCAGCGGGATATCCTGGCGATCGTGCGGGAGGAGTCGCTCTACTTCGTCCCGCAGATGCAGGTGAACGGGTCGATAGGCTCCATGAAGGTGACACGCCTACACGTTGAAGCGGAAGTTGATGATATCGCCGTCCTTGACGAGGTAATCCTTGCCTTCCAGGCGGAAATGGCCCTGGTCCCGGGCCTTGGCCATGCTTCCGGCGGCCATGAGGTCCGTGTAAGCCACCACCTCGGCTCGGATAAACCCGCGCTCAATGTCGGAGTGGATCTTGCCTGCCGCCTCTTTGGCCGTGGTCCCCTGGCGGATGGTCCAGGCCCGCACCTCATCCTCCCCGACGGTGAGAAAGCTGATCAGGCCCAGATGGTCATAGGCGGCCCGCGCCAGGCGGGAGATGCCCGATTCGGTGATGCCCAGGTCGGTCATGAAGAGCTCCCGATCCGCCGGATCCAGCTGGGTGATCTCCATCTCAATCCGGGCGCAGACCTCCACCAGCGGGATATTTCGCTTGGCAGCATGGGCCCGTACGGCCGCGGCATCTGGCCAGTTGCCGGTCCGGAACTGCTCTTCGTCCAGGTTGACCACCAGGATCTGCGGCCGCTCCGTCAGAAAGGCGAACCCGGCAATCAGGGCCCGCTCCTCCGGTGACAGGGTTAGCGACTGCACGAGCTGCTCGTTCTCCAACGCCTGCTGGAGCCGTTCCATCAGGGCCAGCTCCAACTCTTGTTCCTTCTTCTTCTTGCCTTCGTTCAGCCGCTTGATGCGGTTCTCCACCATCTGCAAGTCTGCCAGCAGAAGCTCCACGTTGACGGTGTCAATATCCCGGATGGGGTTGATACTCCCCTCCGGGTGCAGGACCTCGTCGTTGGCAAAGGCGCGCACTACGTGGACCAGGGCATCCACCTGCCGAATGGCATTCAGGAAGGTGTTTCCCACCCCCATGCCCTGGCTGGAGCCCTGCACCAGGCCCGGCACCTCCGTTACCTTGATCTGCGCATAGGTGGTCTTGCGCGGGCGCCACATGTCGCTCAGGGTGTCGATGCGTGGGTCGGGAACCCGGGCGATCCTGGTGTGAGCCTCGGCCTTGCCAGACATAAAGGCAGCCGTGCTGAGATTCGCCTGTGTGAGCAGATTGAAGACGGTAGTCTTGCCCACCATGGGCAAGCCGACGATGCCAAAATCCATAGTGCTTCCCTCCTGATACCGGTGGTGGCCACTGAGCGCTTGGATTCCGTTGATGATTTAGACGCAATGGGAGCGAATCCCTTGCGAGCGCCGGGCATAGACTGCACCACCCGTATCCGGAGTCAGGGAGGCGAGGGAGATGCCGGCAGGCGGGAGACCACCATATGGAGCTGGACCAGCCCCGATTACCGTGGTCATTCGCCGACCTGACCGCCCCGAGCACGAGTTGCTTGAACGTGTATACGAGATTCTGGCATCCCCACGCGAGTCAGGCCGGGCCCCCCAAGGGTGACCCGGCCTGTATGTTTCCTCGCCGTTAGACTCTGGTTTGCACCACGGCCTGCCGGGCGTGATCGTCCCATTCGATTCGGTCCGTCAGAAGGTGGATCACTTGCTTTTGCTGTGCATACGAGAGAGCTTGCCAGGCGCTGCGCAGGGAGACCTCCCGGCGCAACGGCTGAGCGGTGCCGGTTACGTTTACGAGCTCAGCCCTCTTCTCAGCGAATGTGGCGCTCAGCCTGGCTCTCTCTGCCTCGATCTCAGTCCGGAGACCGTTGAAGGTGTCGGCATCAATCCGGGCCTTGCGGTAGTCCTGTCGGACTCGGGTCAGTTCCTGATCGATCTCTTGAAGGTGGGATTCCAGGGCGGAGACCTCCTGCCTGAGCAGGTTCACCTCATGCTCTGCTCGCCCGGCCATGCGGTGGGCAAGCTCCTCCTGGTCCAGAAGCGGTAGGAGCTGCGTGACAACGGCCTCCTCCAAGTAGTCCTGGCGAATCATGGGGCAGGTACAGTCCCGGAACTGAATGCTGCCTGTGCAGGCATAATAC
This sequence comes from Bacillota bacterium, assembly GCA_049325315.1. Lineage (GTDB taxonomy): Bacteria > Bacillota > Sulfobacillia > Symbiobacteriales > Symbiobacteriaceae > JAWLHU01. The sequence continues at coordinate 61,905 of JBMONB010000052.1, forward strand.
CTGTACGCATAGGTCCCGCTTCGGCAGATCCGTCCATTCATTGAACGGCCGCATCGCTTGCAGCAGAGCCGGCCCGAAAGGATATAGGGGGAGTCACCGCTCGCCCGGCGGGGGTGTAACGCCGACTTCTGCCGGCGGAGCGCCTGCACCAGCTCCCACTGTTCGGCGTCAACAACGACAGGGAAGGCATCTTCGGTCGTAATGTCCCGGTAGACAAGCCGGCCTCGGTAGGCCGGGTTCGTGAGCATCCGCTGAACCGCCGAGATGTGCCACCGCCCCCCCGCCCGGGTGCGAATGCCGGCGTCGTTGAGGGTCCGGGCAATCTGCCCGTCGGTTCGGCCGGCCAAGTACGCGGCATAGGCCTGCCGGATGACGATCGCCTCCCGTTCCACAATGCAAAAGCGCTTATCTCTCAGGCTGTAGCCATAGGGCGGACGGATACCGGGATTCCGGCCCTCCTCCGCTCGCCGGCGCTTCCCGGACATGGTGCGATCTCGAATCGTGTTGCGCTCATGCGCCGCGAAGATGGCAGCAATACCGAAGCCCAATTGACCGGTGGTTGACGTCGTGTCGATATGGGGCTCCGAAACAGAGACCAGCGAGGCCTTCATGTGCCAGTCCTTTTCGACCAGCTTGTACGCCAGGTATGGGCTGCGGGCGAGGCGGTCCAGCTTATACACAATGACGGCGGAGACCGAGCCCTGCTGTATGGCCTGGTTGAGCCGACCGAGGCCCGGCCGGCTCTCCCGAGTGCCTGATATGCCATCGTCGATGAAGATGTGCTCCGGCGCCACGCGCCACCCCCTGTCAGCCGCATACGCAAGGCAGGAGTCACGCTGTACTTCGAGCGTCGTTCCTGTTCCCTGATCTTCCGTGGACCAACGGATATAGACAGCACCATTCACCAGCGCCACCTCTTGCCATGAGGGTATGCGGCTGATCGTGCCTTTCGCACTGTTGGTCCAGACCAAGATCATGAATGAGGGTTGGGCCTCCTTCTGGCACATGCGGATCATGCGGGAACTGGACCTGACCGACGACGAGTTTGTGGAGTTCGGCCGGCTCCACGCCGGGGTCTGTACCCCGGGCCACACCCGCATCAACCCCTACTTTGTCGGGCTAAAGATCTTCGAGGACATTGAGAAGCGCTTCGGTCGGGAGAAGATCTTCGAGGTCCGGGAGATGGAGAATGATGTCTCCTTCCTGCGGAGCTACCTGACCGAAGAGCTCTGCCAGGACCTGGACCTCTTCGTCTACGAGTTGGAGGAGGATGACTGGACGATTACCGACAAGCAGTGGGAGCGGGTGCGGGACGCCCTGTGCGACTCCATGACCAACTTTGGTCAACCCTATATCGTCGTGGAGGATGGGGATTTCAACGGCCGGCGGGAGCTGTACCTGCAGCACTACCACGACGGCCGTGACCTGGATGTCCCCTACGCCGAGCGGACCCTGCAGTACGTCTGCCAGCTGTGGGGCCGGCCCGTCCACCTGGAGACCCGGCAGGGGGAGAAGACGGTGATCATGACCTGCCAGGCAGACGGGGTGCAGCGGATCGAGGTGTAGCATAGAAGGCCCTCACCACACGCATGGTGAGGGCTTTCCGGCGTCCTATCACGAGAACTCCATGGAGGTTCTGGGGATCATAGGGAGCGAGTGGTTATGGATCCTAGCCTCGGGCATAACCATATCCTGGTGGTTGTGCCTGCGTCCTGCATTCGCTCAGCGTCAATCCTGCGGTCGTATCAGAGCCGTTCGTTACGACTCTCGTGGATGGCACTGGGTTGTTCATGTACTGAACCATCACCCGGTTTATGTTGGGGCGAGCCTGGCGCGCAGGGAGGCAGAGCTGAACTCAACTGAGTTTGGCTCCGCCTCTGTCTCTTACCCTTAAATGCGATCGAGAAGGCGCTCGGTCACCTGGGCCTCATCAAAGGCCCGCAGCCGGCGCAGCAGATGAAGGCTCACGCGCAACATCTCGCGCGCCTGGTCGTTTTCCCCGTCGGCACTATGCACCTGGGCCATCTCCCGGTAGAGGATTCCCCGGAGGACGCCATCATCGCTCCCATTGAGATCGAGCAGGTTCAAGGCCTCTGTAATGCAAGCCTTGGCCTCACTGGGCTTACCGAGCGCCAGATGACACTGCACCATGGCGCTCAGCACCCAGGCCTGAGACCGGTGTTGGCGGCTGTTGCGATAGGCCGTCAGGCATGTTTCCAGCATGGGAGCCGCCTTCTCGGGGTGGCCCGACTGAAGATGTACCATGGCGGAAGAATAGAGAGACTTGACCCTCTCCTCGGGACTGACCCTCTCGGCAAAGGACTGCACCCGATTGGCATAAGCCGTGGCCTCTCCCCAAAGCCCCAACCTTGCGTAGCAGAGGCTGATCCCATAGAGGGCATCGGCATATTGCTCCGGATACTGCTCGGGAAGCACCTCCTCAATCGCTTGCCGATAGGAATGAATCGCCTGATCATACTCACCCATGTACCCAAAGGTGGATCCGATGTTGATCAGCGCTGCGGCTCGCGTTTCCATCAGGCTCTTTTTTCCCTCCGTCAAGCGAATCGCGGCATGATAACAGCGACGTGCGCCCGGGAAATCCTCAAGCATTTGATGGGCAACACCCTTGCGAAAGTAGGTCTCGGCCAGCAAGGAGATCCCATCCAGGTCCCTTGCTTCATCTATTAGTCGCTCATATAGCTCGATGGCCAGTTCAAACTGCTTGGCGTTCAATTGGCAATAAGCCAGTTGTGAGCGCAGTCGACTCTCTCTCTCCCTGTTGTTGCCAATGCGCTCGGCAAGCCGGAGCGCACCCTGTGCGTGTTCAATCCCGCCCGCCCAGTCCTTGGATTCAATGCATTGCCGGAGCGCCTTCTCTAGGAGGGCGATCGCCTCAAGATCGCTGCCGCATTCTCGGGCCAGGAAATACTCCGGGGGCTTGCCCAGCCGTCGGGCGAGGAGTTCGAGTGTCTCCAAGGACGGCTGAGCCTTCCCCTGCTCCACAAGGCTGATGAATGAGCGGGTCAGGTCGCTGCCGGCCAGTTGCTGTTGAGATAAGCCAAGCCCTGCTCTTATTTCTCGTATACGGCCGCCGACGACGCGCATCTTTACACCCCCAAATAAATTCCATCCGTAATCAAGTCTTAAACACGCATTGTTCTGTATATTCTCCATCCCTCACCCATCATCCTCCAACAGATTACTTGACAGCGTGAGTAATATGAACAATATCAAACATTTGACCCCGAGCATCGCCTTGAATTATTGTTGTAATAGTTCGAAAAGGAGGAATAACAGAAATGAGAAGGTTCGTGATCGGAATTACGATCTTGCTTGGAGTGGCTGCCGTCGGTTTCGACAGCTTGACCCAGGACTATACCGTCCAACCCGATATCGGTCCATTTCCCTGCAGCCTGTGTCCAAAGGATAACTGAGCGGACCGCAGCTCTCCGAAGCGGAAGGAGGCAACGGAATGCTCTACGTTACCCGGTACCTCCTGACCTATCCGGTGGAGGCCGGTTTATCTCTGCTGTTCAATACGTTGACCGGAGCGGTGGATTCGGTCCCGGACCGACTGGCAAGACTGCTGCAGCCGAGCTCCTGCATCCATCCAGACCAGTTGACGCCCGATGAAATTGACCTACTCACAAGCAGGGGCTACCTCTCGACCGACTGTGACGAGAGGGAGCGGGTAGTGGGATGGTTTGCCGACTTCAAGGAACGTATGAAAAGCCTGTGGTTTATCGTATGCCCTACCTATACATGCAATCTGCGCTGCCCCTACTGCTATGAAGATATCGAGAGTCGCCGGTCAAAGACGGCGCTCTCCCCAGAGGCCATGGATCACATGTTCCGGGCGATGGACCGGCTTGTCACTGAGCTCGGCGCTGCGGCTGTCAACCTGGAACTCTTCGGCGGAGAACCCTTCCTGCGGGCCCACCGCCAGCTTGTCGAGGCGATCTTGCTGCGCTCTGCGGAACGTAGCTGGCCCGTCTCCGGAATCTCCAACGGCACGCAGATCGACTCCTACTTCGACCTGTTTGAGCGCCTGGGAGAGAACCTGTGGCAGATTCAGATCACCATGGACGGGGCTGAGGAGTTCCACAACCAGCTTCGGATCTATCCGAGCGGACGTGGGAGCTATGAGGAAATCTGCCGGAACGTTTCCGGCCTGCTGCAGCGGGGCATTCCCGTTCTCCTGCGGATCAACGCTGGGCCCGACAATGCAGGCAGTCTTCCCCGACTTTTCTCTGCCTTCGAGGAGATGGGATGGACCCAATATGAGCAGTTCCAGTGCCAAATTGCTCCTATCAACGACCACGGATGCACCGGCTGTGTTCCCAACTACCAGCCCGAATTCAAGCTATTGCGGACGCTATACGACCTATTTGACGACTGGGAGGCCGCCCGGGTCCGCTATCATCTGAACCTGGGGTACGACATGGAGCGCCGCACCCGGCTGCTGCGCAAGGCTCTGCACGGCCAGGAGTCTGCCATCATGAATGGGCTTGACCTATCGGGGTGCAGCGCTTCCAAGCACCACTATGTCATCTTCGGCGCCGAGGGCCACATCTATGCCTGCCCCGAAACCGTAGGCATTGCCGATGTAGCCATTGGCCGCTATTTTCCCGACTTCCAGCTTGACATGTCCCGCTGGTCAAAGTGGGAAGTGAACATCTCGAACACGGCAAAGTGCTTGAACTGCAGCATTGCTCCGGTCTGTGGCGGCGCCTGCCCATGGCACGGTTTCAACTCCAGCAGCTTCGATGCCTACCAGCCCCACTGCAACTATGCCCGTCAGACGATCGATACCTACCTAGACCTGAACCGCTCCCAAATTCTGAAACTGCTGGACTCAGCGGGGTAACCCAGGGACTCCGCCTGGCGGTCTCCCTTGTTGGGTTAACACACATCGTAGCAAGGAGGTGAGCGCGGTGAAGTCCCTCAACCAGACGCAGGAGCTCTGGACCAACCTCTCTGTTAAGGAGGTCGAGAACTCCAACTACCAGTCGGCCTGTTGCCTGAATGCGCGGATCATCGTTACCAAGCAGCCGAAGAAGGAGCAGTAGCCCATCTCTGGCAGAGGAGTCACAATCGGTTGTGGCTCCTCTGCCAGGAGCCTTCTTGCGCAAGGATTCAGACGGGAACGAGAGGGAGACTTCACCGATGGTTGTAACCCGCTATCTGTTTGTCCACAACGTAGTGGATGACCGCTATCTGCTAATCAACTCCCTGTCCGGTGCAGTCGATTTGGTGGACGAGGCGGTCGTTCGCTCCTTCGCCGCTATCCGCCGTGGCGAACCACACAGCTTGAACTCCGAACAGTTGGAAGAGTTGCTCAGGCGAGGGTATCTCTACGAGTCACAGGACGACGAGGAGGCAGCAATCTCAAAGGTGCTGGCTCTCAACGAGCGGTTTCGTGCCCGGGAGCAGGCGCTCTGTTTTGTACTCTGCCCCACGGTTTCCTGCAACCTTCGCTGCCCCTACTGCTTTGAACCCCATGCCATGCATGAGCAGAACCAGGTCATGAGCCTGGAGCAGGCAGAGAAGGCGTTTGCGGCGTTGGATGCCATCCGGGCGATGCGGCCGGACGTGCCCAATGCCAGTATCAATCTCTTTGGCGGCGAACCGCTGCTGCCTACCACCCGGGAGGTTGTGACCCGCATCCTGATGCTGGCCGCTGAGCGCCAGCTGCCTGTCACGATCACCACAAACGGGACCCATGTGAAGCACCTGCTGGAGATCCTGCGGCCGTATCGAGAGGGCCTGGCGTTTGATATTACGATGGACGGCACCAAGGAGATCCATGATCAGCGCCGCATCACGGCGGCAGGCACCGGTACCTTTGACCGAATCTCGCACAACGTAAGCGTACTCCTGGCTGACGGCTTTCGTGTCATGATCCGCATGAACCTCAATGCAGGGAACATTGACTCCGCTCCCCTCTTCCTCAGGTACGTCAGGGAACAGAATTGGCACCGCTTCCCGCACTTTGGTGTCTCACTCTCCCCGGTGACCAACTACACCGGGCTGGCGGGGGATGACATACTCCCGCCCTTTGAGGTCGAACACCGGGTCCAGAGGGCAGTCCCGCCTGGTCTGTGGGATGAGGTCAAGGTTCAGCTGAACGGAGATTTTGCGCGCCTGCACCTGCCGATCAGCGAAGCTCTGGGAGAGAGTCGCATGGAAGGCAGGTTCATGCCCAGCCTTTACTACTGCGAGGCCTCCGGGGCGCTGTTTTACTGCATGGCTCCCGATGGGCTGATCTATCCGTGCAACCAGATCATCCATAACCCAGCCTGGGCCATTGGGAGCTATGACCCACAGCACGTCATCGACCCGGCGAGAGCCTCGCTCTGGCAGGACCGGATCGTCACCAATCTGCCGAAATGCCGGGACTGCAGTATCGCCTTCCTCTGTGCGGGGGGTTGCCCCGTAATGGCTGCACGGACGACCGGGTCGCCCATGGAGCCCCACTGTGGCACGGCGAAGGGGGAACTGGCTGAGTACCTCCGGCTGGTAACACCCAAGCTGGTTCAGGCAAGCAAGTAGTGGCACCCGATGTCCAGGCTGGTTCCCGTGTCAAGCACGGCCGACGGGAGGTGTGACCCCGTGATTCAGTTGATCCGCCCCCCCTACAAGACCGACTCCATCTGCCCGCCGATCAACCTCATGGCTCTGGCTGCGTACTGTGAATCCCACTACTCGGTCTCACTGACCGACTTTCTGGTCCCGTACGTGCGCAACGAGATCTCCCTGGACGCCGAGGGCATACGCCGGGCGGGGCACCAGATCCTGGAGAACCCCGCGCCCGTTCTGGGTTTCACCTCCATGTGCGGCTCCTATGCAGCGGCGCTTAGAATCGCCAGGGAGTGCAAGCGGCTGGACCCGAGCCGCTTCATCCTGTTCGGTGGACCCCACGCCAGTTTTGTGGACGTCGACACCCTGCAGAGGTTTGGTTTCGTCGATGCTATCGTGATCGGGGAGGGGGAGCAGACGCTCCTGGAGCTCCTTCAGGCCCTGGACTCCGGGCAGAGCCTCCACTATATTCAGGGGTTGACCTTCAGGGACGGCGATCGGGTTGTTCAGACGGAGCGGCGCCCGGTGGTAAATGATCTGGACCTCCTGCCTTTCCCCGCCTTTCATCTCATTCCCAACGTGGACGCCTACTATGAAGGGGAGTCGGTCCGGTTCATGGAGATCGAAGCTGGTAGGGGGTGTCCGTTTAACTGCAACTTCTGCAGCACTTCCCTCTTCTTCACACGCAGGTACCGGGTGAAGTCCCCTCAGCGCATCGTAGCGGAGATGCGCTGGTTGAAGGAGCACTGGAACATTCAGAGTTTCGGACTGCTCCACGACAACCTGACCTCCCGCAAGGAGAAAGTTCGTGAGCTGTGTCGTTTCATCATGGATACCGGTGAAGAGTTCGAGTGGTTCTGCTCCTCCCGGGCCGACACCATTGATCGAGACCTTATCAACACGATGACCGAAGCCGGGTGTCGGGGAGTCTTCTTCGGTGTTGAAACGGGCAGCCCCGATATGCAAAAGGCTGTTGGGAAGCGATCAAACCTGGACAATGCTACCGAAACCTTTGCAGATCTGGTCGCGGCCGGACTTGACTCGACCGCTTCGTTTATTATCGGATTCCCCGAGGAATCGCTGACCCAGCTGGAAGAGACGCTGACCATGGCCCTGAAGCTGCGTCTCCTCGGCATTAAGGAGGTACAGCTTCATCCTCTGAGCGCTTTGCCCGGTACCAGAATCCTGGCCGAGCACGTCGATCGCCTGCGGTTCCAGTCCCATCTACTTACCTTCCACGACATCACATCTGTCATTGATATGACCGAGACAGAGATGGAATGGATCGAGCAGCACCGGCATATCTTCAGCAATTTTTACGCCATCACACCGATGCACTATCCGCTGGAGCTGGTCTATCAGATTCGTGGGTGCTATTTTCAACTGATACACGCCCGTCCAAGTACGCTCTATGCCATGCACAAGCTGGGTGGGCTGCGCCACACCGATATTGTGCATAGGCTGACAGCGAAGCTGCCTTCGCAGTTTGAGCAGTGGACACGGCCGGAGCTGCTCAAGGCATTGGTGTCCGTTCTCTCAGAGCTACCAGAAGCGATCAGACCGATCATCATGGATATTCACACTTATGAAAAGGCGCTCGCCACTACGGCCACCTTCACGGATGGGGCAAACGGATGGGTACGATACAAGGGTTCACTTCCACCGGCGTACGGTGGGGAGCCCTTGCATCCCACCCTCAAGCCCGCCCAGGTGATCGACCTGCGCTACGACATTCCCGCCCTCCTGCGCCAGTTGGTCAATGGTCTGCCCGAACAGGTGGTGCAGCGAGACTCCCATCTGGCCGTGGTCTTTGAGTGGCAAGGGCGCCGGCTGCGAACCCTGGAGGTGGACCCCCTGACGGCCCACATCATCGGGAGCAATCGGAGCGGTGAGGCGCTTCCGGCATGCCTGGAGCGGCTCTCTCGGGAGAACCCCTACCTACAGACTGACGAGGAGCGGGACCAGTGGATGGGGCGGGTTCTGGATCACCTGGAGGGAGCGGGGTTACTGGTCTCGGCCGAACCATCGCCCGCCTTGGCCGGGTCTGCGGCCGGAGATTCATCCGAATGACCTCCGGACTGGTATGGGTAGCCGTTGTGGTGGTACTACCCCCCCTGGTAAACGCCACCCTGGCGGGATACGACAGCAAGTGGTGGCGCCAATGGGGGCGGGTTGACCTGCTGCCCTTCCCGTCACCCCTCTTCCTGTTCTCACCGCTGTGGGCGTGGCACCTGGGGTGCTGGATCTGCGTCGCAGCCGCCCTGTTCGCGGCGGTGCAGTCTGGGAGCATTGCCTCCCTGGTCGTGCTCGCCGCCGCTGTCGAACTGTTGTATGCAGTCATTGCGCCGCGGGGTACCGAGGTTCCGCCACCGGAGTCCTTCCCCTATCCCGTACTGGTCTTCGGGCTGTGGCACAACGCCCTGATGGAGGAACTCCTATTTCGGGGGCTGCCTCTCTTCATCGCGGGACTGTCTGGGGCGAGTAACTGGGCGCCGTGGCCGCTCCTGTATATTGCCTCCACCGCCCTGCTGTTCGGGCTCTACCACCGATGGCAGATCGGGCCGCGTCGGCTGGTGGATACCACAGCCTTCGGGGCTGTGCTGGGCTTCGTGACCCTGCAGTACGGGCTGCTCTCCGCGATACTGCTGCACCTTCTGCATAACTCCCTGACAATGCCGACCCCGCCCCCCGGACGGGTTCAGCGATGGTGGCACAGGCGTGTATACCTGATCTTCCTGGCGACCGCTGCGATACTGGCTCTGCTCTGATCAAACCCAAACAGGAGTCCGACGGGGCAACTCCCGCCGGACTCCGTTTACGGCACTTCCATCCGGTTGCCCAGGTGCAGTTGCAGGACCGACGATCCTGCCTGAGCCTCCACCCATCCCGGGCCGGCATATGGCGGCAGTGAGTCCGGGGGCCGTTCCCCCTCGCCGGTCAGGGCGGCGTCAGTAATCTCCACCAGGAGATCCCCCATCCGCAGATAGAGGGGCACCCACTGCCTGACTCCCCGGACAAAGGCATAGATTCGCCGGCACGACCAGTTCAGATCCACCTGCACATCCTGCCACGTCGGGTTGCCCTGATGGGTTGCCTCCGCTTCTTGCTGCGGGACAGGCTCCAGGCCGCCTGCCAGGTAGCGGCGGATCACATCGCCTGTGTGCTGCTCCACCACCTGCAAGGTCCTGGTGAGCAGTTCTTCACCCGATTCCCCGGGCGTGACGGGGACCGGTTCCTGCCACAGAACAGGCCCCGAATCAACTCCTGCAGTCATCAGGTGCAGCGTTACGCCGGTGGTGGGCTCAGCGTTGCGCAACACCCAGAACAGCGGATTCGGCCCCCGGTACTTCGGCAGGAGAGAGGGGTGGACATTGATCGCAACGCCCGCCGCCGCAAGTGCGTGTGGCTTCAGGATATATGGACAGGATGCGACCACGAGCACGTCGGGTCTATATCGGACCAGGGCGGCCAGCGCTTCACCCCGATTCAGGTTGGGAGCGTTGAGGACCGGCAGTTCTGCCTGGCGTGCCAAGAGAGTGACGCTGTGTTGATTCGCGTCGGTCTCCTCACCATCGCTCCTCCGTGCATCGAACGCCGCTACCACAGGCAATCTTGCGGTCAGGAGGGAACGCAAGGCTGCAGAGCCAAGGGAACCCGACCCCAGAAAGAAGATGCCGCCCAACCCTAATCGCCTCCTCTCCGCAGGGTTTCTGCCACAGCGCCCGCCTGCGGCAAGGACGGCCGGGAACGCAGACAACCCAACCCAACCATGACCACCAGCCCGGCCATCAGGGAGATTCCACCGGCGGTGCCCAGCACAGCCCGGGTACCCACCCACTGGACGGCGTACCCGGAGACGCCCGCTGCTCCCAGCATCGCCAGAGTAGGAGCTGCTTCCAGAGTGGCCCCAACCCGCCCGAGCATCTCTTCCGGAACGGCCAACTGGAAGAGGGTTGTAATGGCGATACTCAGCCCCGTCGCGCCGGCGCCGAGCAGGAGGCGACCCATCATCACGATGATGATGTTCGGCGCTGCCGCGAACACTCCGATCCCCACCGTCAAGACCCCCGCCCCGATTACGGTGAGCCAGTTATATGCCCGGACGCGCTTACTGAGTGCCCCCATGGCTATCGCTCCCGAAAACATGCCAATCCCCTGGGCGGTCCCCGCCAGCGCGGTGTAACTCTCGGGAAGCAGCAGTTCCTGCGTGACCAGGAAGATGCCCAGGGTGTTGACGGCCCCCAGAGCCAGGCTCATGACCACGAGCATCACGAAGATGGATCGCACCGTCGCGTTCTCCCATCCGAATCGGATACCGGCAGCGAATGTGCGCCAGAAGCCCAGCCAACCCAGCGATGACTCTCCTGCTGACACCTTCTGGCCGGCGTATTGGATCATCATCGCGCAGCCCGCTGCGATCAGGAAGCTGACGGCATCCACGGTCAGCGCCAACGAGGGTCCGGCGAGCTGGTACAGGATCGTGCCAGCGGCGGGGCCCAGGAGGATCATGACCGTTCGGGTACTCTGCGACAGGCTGTTGGCAGCCATCAGATGTTCAGGAGGCAGCAAGGCGGGAATCAGGGCGCCGCTCGCTGGCTGGAAGAAGGTCGACACCGCGGAGGAAGCCAGCAGCAGCAGCAGAACCAGCCACAGGCTGCCGCTCATCATGGCAGCAACCAGGCCAAACGAGATGCCGGCCCGGATCAGATCCGACCAGACCATCACCCGCTTTCGGTTCCATCTGTCCACCCACACGCCGGCCAGCGGTCCCAGGAGGGCGACCGGCAGGATTTCAGCGATCAAAACAAGCGACTGGGCAACGGGTGACTGGTGGCTGGTGGTGAACACCCAATAGACGACAGACCATATGCGAAACTGATCCCCCAGAATCGACACCACCTGGCCGGTCCAAAGCCACCGGTAGTTACGGTTGAACAGCGGTGCGATCAGCGGAATCGCCCCCTTCCTCCTCTGGCAGAGAACGGCGGTAAAGGGCCGCCATCTGGTAGAACACGTCCTGCCCAATGTCGGTCAGTGCGTAGCGCCCCCGCCCCTTCTGCCGAACCAGGCCGGCCTGTTGCAGATCGTTCAGGTGGTGGTACAGCGGCCCCCCCTCAAGGCCGGTGGCGACGGTGAGCTCGCTGGCCAACCGCTCGTCGGTCACCAACGCCTGGATAATCTGGACCCGCGACTCATTCGCGAGGACCGCTGCCAGGCGGGCCAAGGCTGCGGGGTCAGTCTCCCCGCGCAGTTCAGCGAGTTCGACCACCTGCAGACGCTTATCCAAGGGGGCAAAACGGGCCTGAACAACGAATGCCGCCGGCCGCTCCCGTACTTCCCCCTTGTGTATGACAAGGAAGCGCTCCAGCATCTCAGCGATGGCTATTATGAGATTGACCTGATTGTTGGGCTCCTGCGACGTGGAAACCGTGGGAATCGACAGCGAGCCGGCCCTATCTTCATGACACCTGAGTAGGGCGCTCATCGAGGTGCGGAGTAGCGTGACCTGTTCTTCGAGTATGCGCACCCGCTCGATCAGATCCACTTGTAATACCTCCTGGGATAGGATTGGTACTTCCTATTATAGCGGTTGTACATCTGAAGTCAATATACAGAATATTAAACCTCGTGCCCGCGAGTAGGACCACCTTACATGGCGGCTCCCTGCATGAATCAGCCAGGCCCACTCGGAGGTCTCATCTGCAGCCACAAGCAGTCTGGCCCAGTTGGAGCCGTTGGAGGCACAAAGGGCCGATGAGGAGTCTATCTTCCAGGACGGCGTCGGCCTGTCCGATGGCATTGAGGTAGGGCTGCGCAGATGCATCCGCCTGCAGATGACGTTCAACTCTGCAAGCCAGTTCAGTCGTGTCCCCTAAGGCAACTACTGAGCGTCAGAGCCAAAGTTGACTCAGGTAATCTGTTGTGACGCAGGCAACGATGCGTCGCAGATTGCCATGCCCTGAGCAGATATGCCCCGCTGGAGGCTTGAGAGGGTTAGGTCCTTTTCTGCCCCTGTATCCATGACCAACTTTGGTCAACCTTATATTGTCGTGGAGGATGGAGACTTCAACGGCCGGCGGGAGCTCTACCTGCAGCACTACCACGACGGCCGCGACCTGGATGTCCCCTACGCCGAGCGGACCCTGCAGTACGTCTACCAGCTGTGGGGCCGGCCGGTCCACCTGGAGACCCGGCAGGGGGAGAAGACCGTCATCCTAACCTGCCAGGCCGACGGCGTGCAGCGGATCGAGGTGTAGTATGGAGGGCCCTCACCGATGAGCGGTGAGGGCCCTCCAGATCGCTGGCAAGGGGCTATCCCCAGTCAACTGTCATGGCTTGTAGGACAGCCTCATTTCGTGGTCACCTGACCTGATACATGGGCTCTCTGCCGATTGAGAAGACTTCGGATCCAGTGCATCCCAGAGGCCGTCCAAGTGAGTTCACGCTGAGTATGGTGACATAGATCATCAATCCGGGTGGCACCCAGACCAAGGGTGGTGGATCTAGATAACAATATGTCCTATTTATAGAACAAAATAGCCGTAAAAATCGTTATACAATGTGTAGCTCGATTGAGGAGAGCCCTCTTTGGAGTCAGAAGGGAGGTTGATCCGGAGTGCTTTCATGGTTCCATAGAAAGAAGGCAGAGCGATCCCCTGAATGGAGCGTCCAATCTGCCCTACAGGACCTACTTGCTGGCAAGCGGCGTGACAGCGAGGTCTTCCCCGAATTGGCAGCGCGGCAGATACCCTGGTTCGTGGCGGTTCATCCCGGGGGACCATCCAGCGCGCTGTGGGTGGATACCGATTCCCTAAAGGCAGCCGTTGTATTCACCGATCTTGAGGCAGCCACGCACTTCGCTGGCAAGACTCCCGTGCAGGAGGCTGCTGGCTACGGGCTATTGCGGGCCCTACAACGGGATGGATATACGGGCTTGCTCGTCAACCCGGGGCCGGAGCAACTTCTCTTTGACCGAACGCACCTGCGCCTCCTGTTTCGCGAATACGCTCTGATCCACGCTCGTACGTGTTCTCTGTGGGCGCCATCCCGTGATGACAGCCTTCTCGCCGTTGAGATGTCCCTGGGTGGGGTCATGGCCATTCCCGTCTACCTGGAAGAGTCCGACGCTCTTCAGGCCAGTGAGAACTATGGCGGGATTGCCGCTCCTGTGACCTGGGAGCAGGTGCGGGCACGCCTTCGGGAGGTCTCAGCGGATGCCGTACTACTGCAGCACGGCACACCTGAGGAGGTGCCGATCTCGCGACGACAGGTGGCCGGCCTCTGTGCTGACGGTGAACCAGCTGACTCCCTGGATGCTGTTGATCTCGCACTGGCGGTGACCGGCCGGCATCGGTCCACTGCGGTTCAGGAGGCCCTCGCCCGATGCGAGAACATCTGGGTGATTGCGGACCAGGACGGGGACATCGTTTCCATAGGACCGGTCTTCGACATCTTCACCAGCGCTACAGACGCGGCGGTGCTGATTCGCCGCCTGGGCCTGAAGGACAAGGCAATGCCCCTCCGCGTGCCCGCTCCAGGTCTCTGCAAGGTGATGGCACCCAGGGGGGTCCCGCTGGCTGTGAATCGAGGAGGAACCGCTAACTGGCAGGGGGACGGACGAGCCTTTTCACGCATAGCTTCACTCTGCCACCGCTTTGGGACTGTCGGGTAGTGAGTTAGCGATGACACCAGAACAGCGGCCGACATATGCAGGCGCGCTAACGATCCCCCGGAAGGTAGTTCTCCGGGGGATCCACTTTTTTGGCGCCATACAGAATCCATGGCCTTTCAAGCTCTGCAGAACTCTCGGCTGCCGCCCGGCGGCCTAGCTCCCTGGGCCTTGGGATTGTACACCTAACAGTGTTCGGACTTCTGTTCCTGGGACTTTTGTATTGGCTCGGCCTACGGTTACGCCACTCGATCCGTATCATGCGTCTTGCTGTACCGACAAGCACGGTTGAGGCGATGATGGCGAAGTACCCGCTGGTTTACGTCTTTATCATTGATCCGCTTTCCTGCGCATCCTGTTTTGACCTGGTGGAAGGCGTTGCGAAGGTGGTGGCTGACAAGGGGCTTCCCTTTGCGTTGGTCAGTACTCTGACAGATCGAGAATTTGCGGTCACTCTGCGGTGGAAGCGACCACCGGCTCTTGCTGCCCTTCAGCACGGTCGACTCCGCTCGTGCCTGCATCAGGGTGATCGCGCTCGGCTGACAATTGTGGATTTCGTAGCCTTTATCGAGAAGACGCAGCAGGAGGCAGTAGCATGATTGCGGAACTTCTTTTCGGTTGCAGAACGCATCCTCGCAATCATCTTGACGATCATCATGCTCAAGGCCGGTGCCGCTAAGGCTAAGGACATTTACGGCATGTATGTCGTGGTGGGTAACTACAACGTACTCCCAAGGGTGCTGGCTGCACCGGCCACAGCCCTGATCATAACAGTGGAACTGGTAACGGCGGCACTGCTCATTTTGGGCGGGCCCTTCACACTGCTCGGCGGAGTGATCGGATCCGTAATGCAATTCCTGTTCATTGCCGTCTCGTTGGTCCGTCTCAACACGGTTCAACCTCACCATTGTGGTTATGCTGACTGTTGACCGGAGTCTTACAGTCATGGCTCTCCTATTGCTGCCTCTTTACTTTGTCGGTGCACCATTAGCAGCGCACTTCACCCTGGCCCACAAGAGGTCGCTTGTGGCAAAACGGGCCGATCTGTCTACGGAGGTGCAGGCGGCCCTCAGCCACGAGGGAGCCCTTACTCTGGCGACCGAGCGGGACCGTCAATATATGGCTCGTCGGGTCGACAGTACGCTCCGTCAGATGGTTGATCAGACAGTGCGAGTGGCCATTGGATCACAAGCCCAAGCGGCAGGTAACTCCTTCCTGTCTATCTTGGGCCCTGTTCTGCTGTACGGCATGGCGACCACGTTTACGGAAACCACGCCAGGAACACTAGTGGCGTTCTCGGCTTACTTAACCCAGCTATCAGTTCCGGCTCGCCGTCTCAGTGACTTGTATGTCGGATTCCGCCACGCCACGTTCCAGTGGGAACGGCTGGACGAATGACGTTAACACATCTGTTGGGACGTTACCTGGACCCAGACGCGGGTTCTGTAACTCTGGGAGGCAAGCCCCTGCGAGAACTACCGCTCGACTGGGTGCGAAGTCGGGTAGCCATTGTCCCTCGCGAACCGCACTTGTTGCCGGGCTCGAATTGTGAGAATCTGACGCTGGGACACACAGAATGCACAGAGCAGGAACTTGTTCAGGCCGCCGAGGTCGCCCGGGTTCACGACCGGATTATGGCCTTACCGAACGGGTATGAGACCAGGTTGCAGGAGTGTGGGGCGGATCTCTCGGCGGGCGAAAAGCAGCGGCTTACCCTTGCACGAGCGTTTCTACGCGAGGCTACGATTATTGTCATGGACGAGGCTACCTCTGCAATCGATGCACAACTTGAAGACGAGATCTTTACCACATTTCGGGAGCGATTCGCTGACACGACCTGGATTATCATCGCTCATCGGCTCTCCACCATCATGGAGGCTGACCGAATCCTGGTCCTGGCCGATGGCCGGATCGTGGAGCAGGGTGATCACACGAATCTCATAAATGAGGGACGGGTCTACCCCACCTTGATCGCCAGTCAGTTGGCGGTGGGTGGGTGATGCTAGGCACAGTGGAAAGGGGAGGCCCAAATTTTGCTCGATGTCATTCACGTGCAGAACCTGTCCAGACAGTTTGGCACTGGGCCGCAAACAGTACGGGTATTATGGGACATTAATCTTCAGGTTCGCAGTGGGGAGTTCGTTGCAATCATGGGGCCCAGTGGGTCTGGTAAGTCCACTTTGTTGCAGCTGATTGGTGGGCTTGATCGTGCAACTTCGGGTAGGATTTTCGTAGCTGGACAGGAGATCAACAAGCTAAAGGAGTCTGATTTGGTGGCTTTCCGTCGCCGGACAGTTGCCTACGTATTCCAGCAGTTTCAATTGATCTCCGTTCTGACCGCCCGAGAAAACGTAGCGTTGCCCCTGCAGCTCGCAGGGCAGAGCGGGGTTGAAGTGGATCGACAGGTAGATGCCGTTTTGGCGCAGGTTGGTCTGGCAGAGCGTGCTAATCATCGGCCGGCTGAACTATCTGGCGGGCAGCAGCAGCGTGTCGCGCTGGCCCGGGCGCTTGTCGTCCGACCAGCCGTTCTCCTGGCGGACGAGCCGACGGGCAATCTAGACTCAGTCAACTCACGGGCGGTGCGGGAGTTGCTGCGGCAGGCCTGTGACGAGCTGAAACAGACGGTCGTGATGGTGACGCACGACCCGGAGAGTTCAGCGCTGGCCGATCGAGTGCTCTATTTGCAGGATGGGCGGATCATTCGGGAAGAGGTGAATCGCCGTGTGGGGATCGCTCCTTAGGCTGGCCTTTCGCTTTCCACAGAAGCGATTGGGTCGCTCCCTTCTCGTTGTAGTGGGGGTTGCACTCGGCACGGCACTGCTGACCGCCTTGTTGACACTGAACGAGAGCATGGAGCGGAATCTCGACGAACAGCTGACGCGGAAGTACGGGAGCTTTGATATGGTGGCAGGTTATCGCGATCATTCTCGGTACCTAACCGCCAGCGACCTACGCCTTATCCGAACGACCCCGGGCGTCAGAGAAGTGGCCGTTAGCCTGGAAGCAAATCGCGGACCGGTGGCTCCTGGCTCGCTTCTGGTCAAGGGCATCGCTGTTCACCACCTTTATACCGAGTTGTACCCCCTCCTTGAAGGGCGGTGGCCCAGTGCGGGTGAGGTTGTCCTTAGCGATGCAGCGGCCTCACAGCTCTCTGTAGGGGTGGGGGATGAGGTCCTGTTGCCCGGATCGGCGGGTGGGCTCATGGCCAGGGTATCCGGGGTGTATGAACAGCCACCGGATCTCCCGGTTAGTACAGCCTTTGTGGAAGTGGAGTGGCTGAGGCAGGCGTTGAACGTTCCGGGCTACCACTCCGTCCGATTGGATCTGGCGCCCGACGCGAATCTGCTCGATGCACGATTAACCCTGCAGGCGCGAATTCCGGGCATTGATGTGCTCGTGCGGACGAAGTTAAGTGAGATGCGAGGGGCGCTCCATGCCCTGCAGCCGATCTCCCAGACCCTTGGGCTGGTTGCCCTATTCATGGCGGGATTCCTAGTGGCTTCGGCCTTTACCTTTGCCCTGCATGAGCGGACAACGGAACTGGCGGTGCTCCGGAGCATAGGCGCATCACGTTCCCAACTCTCTGCCCTGATTCTCGTGGAGGCGGGCGTACTTGGGGCCGTGGGGGCGCTCCTTGGGCTCGGCATTGGCAGCGGTCTTGCGTTCGCTGCAAACGAGGGAGTGGGTGAATGGCTAGGGGTAGCAGTCAGCACAGTCTACTTCCCTTGGTCTCTCCTCTCCTGGATCTGGGTAGGGGGCGTCGCAATCTCCTTGATCTTTGCAATGCGTGCCGCCATCAAGGCGGGCAGCATTCCGCCTGCCATCGTGTTTCGCCCAACTGTGCAGGCGGTCTCCAGGCAGCGTGAACGGATTACCGGTGGCATTGGACTGTGTCTGACCGGACTTGGTGCTGCGATGTTTCTGCTCCGTTGGGTGCTGCCCAGTGGGGGGGAGTGGATAGACCTGCGGTCACAGGCTGGTGCAGGAGGGGCCATCTTCTTTGCTGCCGGACTAACCATCGGCTTGCCCTACCTCTTAGGGGGCTTGGTGCCGGCTGCAGCACGCCTGCTGCGCATCTGCTTTCCGATGGAGGCCTTGCTCGCTGCACGATTCGTCCTGAGGCATCGCGGGCGCAGCACTGCTACTGCTGTCGCGCTTTCTCTAGGTCTTGTCCTGCTAATTGCAACTAGCCTCTGGCGGGAGACGTTCGACGGTCGTGATGAGGCCGCCGTGCTTGCAGCCCACCCGACCGATGCGGTCTTAAGTGTCCCCGTGGTGTACCAGGAAGCGGTCGATGGCGACCTGGTAAGACAGGTGCGGCAGACACCGGGGGTTCAGATGGTCGGGGGCTTAGGCCCCGGCAAGGCTGCGTTCATGCCTGATCATGACTGGACGGGGGCTGACCCTGCGCTGCTCACGTGGTGGCAAACGCTCAACATCGACCCCTACCAGATTCCTTACGCGGAAGCGGATGTAGTGGAGCTGGGACAGATGGGCGTCTTGCGGGTCATACAGGGAGAAGTTGTGGCAGGGGGAGCGGTAATTACGGAGACGTTTGCTCGGTTGTACGGCATCCAACCGGGTGATTGGCTGGATCTGCAGGATCCCGAGCCGCTGAATGGCACAGGATCAAACCCCTTGAGAGTGACCGCCATCGTTGCGACTCCACCAGGGTTTGACAACCTCCTGGTGCCTCCGCGGTCAGCGGAAGGGCTGAAGAAAGTCCGATCGATCTATGTCAACGGTTCTACGAAGTCCTTGCAACAGGTCCAGGACTTGATTAGCGACGACTCCCGCTATGAACTGGTTACATACAGCAACGTTGCGTTAGCCCGGGAAAAGACCCGGAGAGAGTTGAATCAGCGGCTGGCTATCGTTTACGCTGTCGTACTGGTCATTGGGCTAATCGCATGCTTGAGTCTGATTTCGTCCCAGGTTGCCGGGCTTCATGAGCGACAGCAAGAGTTTGGTACGCTCTTGGCCATGGGTGGCTCACAGGCCCAACTTGCACGGATTATTGTCTGCGAGGGGGTTATCCTGGGCATGAGCGGGAGCGTCGTAGGTGTGATCGGCGGCGGGCTGGTCGGTGCGGGGGTGATGTACGCCCTGGAAGTTCCCGCCGTGACCATCCCCTGGATATCCATCGGGGTCGGGATGGTAGGGGGTATAGTCACCCCTGGCGTGGCGTCCTGGTTTCCCGCAAGCCGTGCCCGCCAGTTGACTGTGCGGGATCTGATACAGTGGGCCGGTTAGGTCATCAGCGTTGCCACACGGCAGGCCAAACGGCCGACGGTGGATGGCCCGTGGCCAGTATCTGCCCCCGTATCCATGACCAACTTTGGTCAACCCTATATTGTCGTGGAGGATGGGGATTTCAACGGCCCGGCCTCGCTGGAGGAGCAGGTCTATGCCCCCAAGCGGCAGCGTACGGCGGAACTGGTCAAGCAGACCGTGGATGCCCTGCTGGCTGAGAGGAGCCGGGTCTCACTGACGTCTTCCAGTCCCGCCCCAGTGCGAGTCAAGCCGGACCGCGACGTAGCCCGAGTACATCAGCGCTACATGCGGCTACGCAAGCAGGAACTGACGGACCGCCTGCTGGCCGTGGAGCAAGCCTACGCTGAGCAGGAGGAGCGCTGGCTCCGGCTCAACGACGAAGGTCGAGCAGGCTGAATCCAGTCAGGTTGCGCCGGGCAAAGGCAAGGGGACCAGCCACTGAGCAGCACCTCGCCGCGAACAAAGTTGAGGCCGCCCGCAGCTTTCGCTGCTGGGCGGCCTCTTGGTGGTCAATGGACCACCATTTCTTAGCCTCAGTGAGCTACGGAAATTGGCTAAAACATGCACGGGGCCGTCCTTGTTGTATGTGCGTCCTGTGGGGCGAGAGCGCCCGGTCGTTACTTGGACATTGAGGTCTCGCTGAGCATGATGCCGGACTGGAAGTTGAGGAAGCCGGGCAGCGGTGCGAAGCCCTGCACAGACTTCTTAGCCGCATAGCTCTGGTCACGCCACATCAGGTAGATGATGGGGGAGAGGTCGAGGGCCCGCTCCTGCAGTTCTGCGTAGATCGCCTTACGCTTCTGCGGGTCAAGGGTGCTGCGGCCCTGCTTCAGGAGCTCGTCCATCCTGGCGTCGGAGAAGCCCACGGGACCGTTCAGGGTGATCTCCTTGCTGCTCTGGTAGTAATCGGTGAGGAAGTCCGGGTCGGCGTAATCACCGCCGGTGCCCACCACGAGGAAGTCGTAGTCGCCCTTCAGGTTCTTCTGGCCACGGGTCGCCCAGTCGGGCAGGTCAAGCTCTACCTCGATGCCAATCTTGGCCAGTTCGGCCTTCACGACCACGGCCGTGTTCTGGTGGAAGTCATACTGGGCGGTGGCGAGCAGGCGGGCCTTGAAGCCGTTGGGATAACCGGCCTCGGCCAGCAGCTGCTTGGCCTTGGCCACGTCCAGCTTGAAGTAGTTGTCGAACTTGGGGTCATAGGCGATGGAGCTGGACGGAACGGCCATACCAAAGATGGGCTTACCCTGGCCCGAGAAGGCGGTGTTGATCACGGCCGCCCGGTCGATCGCATAGGCAACGGCCTGGCGCACCTTGGGGTCGGAGAAGGGCTTGAAGGTCGTGTTGAAGATCAGGCCCATGAATGGTCCCTCGCCGCCCAGCACCTGCAGGTTCGGGTCCGCCTTGATGGAGGGGACGTCCTTCCAGGGTACGTACTCGACGATATCTGCATCGCCGCTGCGGATGGCGTTGACCCGCATGTTGCCGTCCCCATAGAAGTCAAACTGGAGCTTCTCAGTCTGTGGCACGTTCGGCTCGTAGTAGTCCTTGAAGCGCTCCAGGACGATCCTCTGACCCTTCTGCCATTCCTTAAAGACGTACGGGCCGGCGCCCATGGGGTTCTCGCTGAGCTTGCCGCCCTTGGACTCGGACCACTTCTTGGAGATGATGGCCGACTCGGGTAGGGCGAGGTAATCCAGGAAGGGGGCGGTGGGCGCCTTCAGCTTCACCTGCACGGTCTTTGCGTCAACGGCCGTCACGCTGTCGATAACGCTGAGCTGCTTGTAGAAGGTGGCGCCCGTCTGCTTGTTGAGCAGGCGCTCGAAAGTGAACTTCACGTCCTCAGCCGTCACCGGGTCGCCGTTGTGGAACTTGGCGTCACGCAGCTTGAACGTGTAGGTCAGGCCGTCGGGGGAGACCTCGTGAGATGCGGCCAGTTGCGGGGTCAGCTTGCCATCCTTCATGTAGTTGAAGAGGCCCCGGTAGATGTTCAGGCGGACCGCACGGGCGGCGGTGCCTGCGTTGATCGCCGGGTCGAGGTTGGACGGCTCGGCCGAGAGCCCGATCTTGAGCAGGTCGGACTTGGCCGTCTGGGCCGGCTTAGCGTCGGAAGCCGACGGTGCGGACGGAGCGGCGGGTGCTGCGGGTTTGGTTGTACCACAGGCGCTCAGGGCCAGGACCAGGGGCAAGACCAAGAGACCGGTCAGCAGGCGGCGAACTGGCTGCATGTAAGAAACCCCCTTCTAGTGCTTCGATAACCTCATGTGATTTGACCTATATTGTTCTATATTGTCTTGGATTGTATCATCAGCGATAAGGGGTGTCAACAGCAATCAGCGACCGCGCAGTCGTGGATCGAGGAGGTCCCGTAAGGCATCACCAAACGTGTTGATCGCCAGAATGGTGCCGGCGATCACCAGCGACGGCCAGACCAGGTAGGCCGGCGCCTGGAACATGTAGCCTCGGGCGGCGCCGATCATCAGGCCCCAGGAGGGGGCAGGCGGCTGCACGCCGAGGCCCAGGAAGCTGAGGCCCGACTCGAGAAGAATGGCCGAGGCGGCTGTCAGACTCGCCTGTACGATCATGGGCGAGAGCACGTTGGGCACCACGTGCCGGAGGATCACACGGCCATGGCCGGCGCCCAGGGAGATCGCCGCCGTGACGTACTCCATCTCCTTGATCTGAATGGTTGCGGCATAGGCCAGGCGGGCGAAGGTCGGGGCGTAGAGGATGCCGATCACCACGATCAGGTTGATCAGGCCACCGCCCAGGAAGCCTACCACCACCATCGCAAGCACGATGGGCGGGAAGCAGAGCAGCGTATCAACCGTTCGCATCAGCCCCTGTTCCACCCAGCCCCGCCAGTAACCCGCTACGACGCCCATCAGCATGCCCAGGCACATGGCGAGCAGCGTGGCGCACGCTGCGATGATCAGCGATGGGCGGGCCCCATACAGCAGCCGGGTGAAGATATCGCGACCGAATTCATCCGTGCCCAGCAGGTGGCCAGGGGAGGCCGGTTGCAGCACGTGAGTGGGGTTGATGGCCAGGGGATCGCCCGGAGCAATGACCGGGGCCAGCAGCCCTACGCCTACGACGACGATAATGACCAACGCGCTTGCAACCAGGCGGGGGCTCTTTAGCGCACGAGGCAGGCGGTTCTGCCCACGGACCTCTCCGGCCGTTTCCTCAGGAGTAATGGATGCGGGGGTCGAGGTAGCCATAGATCACGTCCACCACCATGTTGATCAGAATAAAGAGGGACGAGGTTAGCAGGATCACGCCTTGCACCATCGGATAATCCCGCCGGCCGATGGCGGTGACGAGCAGGGTGGAGATGCCGGGCCAGTTGAAGATGAACTCCACCAGCACCGAACTGCCGATCAGAGTACCCAGCTGCAGGCCAATAACGGTGACGATGGGGATCAGGGCGGTTCGCAGGACGTGGCGCATAATCACTCCCTGCGGCCGGACTCCCTTCGCTCTTGCCGTACGTACGTAATCCTGATGCAGCACCTCGAGCACCGAGGAGCGCGTCGTACGGGTAATGGTAGCGATCAGCCCGAGGGCCAGGACCGCGGTTGGCAGGACCATCCTCAGCACGTGTGCTCCGGGATCCTCGGCAAAGGCAACGTAGCCTGCAGTGGGCAGCCAGCGCAGCTTGACAGCGAAGATCAGGACTGCCAGGGATCCCATTACATAGACCGGAGTCGAGATACCCATCGCCGCCAGTGTGGAGACCACCCAGTCCGCCAGGCGGTTGCGATGGAGGGCGGCAAGCACGCCGAGCGGAATGCCCAGGATCGTGGCCACGGCTACCGCCGCCAGCACCAGTTCCAGTGTGCGGGGCAGGCGCTCAATGGCTGTCTGCCACACCGGCGAGCCATCCATCAGAGAGGAGCCCAGGTCCAGCTGCGCGATCCCCTTGATCCAGGTCACGTACTGCGTCAGCAGCGGCCTGTTGAGGCCGAGCTTCTCCCGCACGGCTGCCACCACCGCAGGGTCGGGCGACTGTTCAGCACCGAGGATCATCAGCACCGGGTCACCCGGGAGCAGATGGATCAGTGCGAAGATCAGGGTCAGAACCAGGAAGACCTGTAGTACGGCCAGGGAGACCCGTCGGACCAAAAGCTGAGCCAAGTGTTCCCGCCCCCTCGCTTATCACAACCTGCATGGCACGGAGCAGACTCCGCACCCTTCCGAGCACATTATAGGTCAATCGGACAATATAGAACAATACAGGTGACATGATTTTAGGGATAGCCAATAATTGACGCTCGATTGTGTAAAGACCGGAGGGTGGAGACTGAGGGTTGACCTTTCCGGGTATGATCACTAGAATACAACATAGATCAACCGGACAATATAGGACAACTAGCGTCGGCCCTATACGCGATCGACCTACATCTATCGGGGAGGAATTATTCGTGCCGGATGCAGCCCTTACGTTTCAGCCTGGCGGTAATTACATGGTGGGTAGTATTGTACGGGATTCAATGCAGGACATCCTTGATCGGGAAACCGGGCATGTGGCCCAGATTGTGGACACTTGGCTGAGCCAGGGACTGGACCACCTGCACCTCGTAGGCTGTGGCGGCTCCCTGGCCACCTTCATCCCGCCAAAGTGGCTGCTTGACCGCTTCTCACCGCTGCCTGTGGACGTGAACTCCGGCTGGGAGTTCGTCCATCGCCAGCCGGCCCGGCTGAATGCCCGTTCCGCCGCCATCCTGGCCTCGCATTCGGGCACCACCGAGGAGATCCTGGTGGGCCTTGATCTTGCCAAGTCTCGGGGAGCCCATACGCTCTCGTTCTCCAAGCCCGGCACGCCCCTCACCCAGGGGGCAAAGGAAGCGATGACTTACAACTCGCCTGCCACGAACCTGAGCAAGCTACTGATGGGCTACCAGGTGGCGACGGAGCTGATCGGGCGCCTCGGCGACAAGGGCGCCGCAGCTGAGCTGCGCCAGGCGCTAGCTGCGTTGCCGGCGGGCATGGAGAGCGTCCGGGCTGCGACAGAGGAATGGGGCAAGGAGATGGCCCGTAAGTACAAGGGGGCCAACCAGTTCTACGTTGTGGGCACCGGTCTGCTGGCCGGCCTGAGCTACCAGTTCGTGACCTGCAACCTGCTGGAGATGCACTGGATCCACGCGGCGCCGCTCAACGCGGCCGAGTTCCGCCACGGCCCGTTCGAAATCGTGGACAAGGATCTGCCGATGATCTTCCTGCTGGGCAATGACGAGTCCCGCCCGGTCGCCGAGCGCGCCCTTGCGTTTGCACAACGTCATGGCGCCGACACGATTGTGGTGGACCTGAAGGAGTTGCCGGGGAATATCCACCCCTGGCTGGCGGCTTTTGGCGTACACCTGCCGCTGCAGTGGTTCAACTGGTGCCTGGGTGAGGAGCGGAATCACCCGACCTCGACCCGCCGTTACATGGGCGTGGTGCCGTACTAAGCGGTTTGCAGGAGGGAGAACCCATGCGCCTGGCAGCCATCGGGGACAATTGCATCGACGTGTACACCAATAAAGGGATGGCCTACCCCGGCGGCGGGCCGGTCAACTTCGCCGTACAGGCGCGCCGCCTCGGGGCGGAAACCGCTTATATCGGCGTCGTCGGCGGTGATGAGCACGGCCGCTGGCTCGCCGACGCCCTGGCGGCGGAGGGGGTGGAGACTACCCACCTGACCGTAGTAGAGGGTGATACAGCGGTAGCCTACGTGCGCCTGGAAGGTGCGGAGCGGACCTTTATCGGCAGCCAGCCGGGGGTGCGCGGACAGCTGGCTGTGACGCCCGAGACCGAAAGGTATCTCAGTGGCTTCGATTTGATTCACACGACCCTCGACGGCCGCGTGGACGAGCACATCCCCGCTTGGCACCAGGCGGGGAAGCGGATCTCCTATGACTTCAGCCACCGGGCCAGGCCCGAGCAGCTGGCCCTGCTGCCCCATATAGAATGTGCGTTCTTTTCGGGCCAGAAGGTCCGCGCAGAGGACGGTCCGGCGCTGCTCAAGGAGCATCACGGACGGGGGGCGACCCTGGCGGTGATGACCTTCGGCGAAGAGGGCAGCCTGGCCTACGACGGCCATCGCCTCTATTACCAGCCGGCGCTGCCGGCGTCGGTGGTGGACACCCTTGGCGCTGGCGACTCCTTCCAGGCAGGCTTTGTCGTGGCCTACTTACAGACGGAGTCCATTCAGGCGGCGCTGGCAGCAGGAGCTGCCACCGCCGTGAGGGCAATCAGTAACTATGGCGGGTTCGGACAGGGCCGTCCCACACCGACCGACCTGGTGGCCCGCACGCCGCAGAAATAAGACAGACAGGGAGACGGAAGCATGCGCTTTATGATCGGTGTTGACGTGGGTGGTACATTCACGGACCTGACGCTGGTCGATGTGGCCGCGCAGGTCGTGCACACCCACAAGGTGCGGTCCACGCCGGCGGATCCCTCCCGGGCGATCATGACCGGTATCGTCGAGTTGGTGGAGATGACCCAGATTCCCTACGACGCCGTGGATTACCTAGCTCATGGCACCACCGTAGCCACCAACGCCCTTATTGAGAAGAAGGGCGTGGCTACCGGTCTGCTTACCACGGAGGGCTTCCGGGACCTGCTGGAGATTGGCCGGCAGACCCGCCCTGCCCTTTATAACCCGCAGCTCCAAAAACCCGAACCGCTGGTGCCCGCGCACCTGCGCCTGGAGGTGCCCGAGCGCATCTACGCCAGTGGCGAGGTCCGCCAGCCTCTTGACCCAGGGGCGGTGCAGGCGGCAGTCGAGCAGTTGAAGGCCGCGGGCGTAAAGGCGGTCGCCATCTGCTTCCTGTTCTCCTACGTGAACCCCGAGCACGAAACGGCCACGGCTGAACTGGTGCAGGAGCTCTTCCCGGAAGCCTATGTTTCGGTCTCTCACCAGGTCGTGCCCGAGTTCCGGGAGTTTTCACGCCTCAGCACCACGGTGCTCAACGCCTATGTAGGCCCTGTCATGCAGCGCTACCTACGCAACTTCCAGAACTCGGTGCGCGAGGTGGGCATCAAAGTCGACCCCTATATTACGCAGTCCAACGGCGGGATCCTTTCGATTGAAGAAACCGTCCGCAACCCTGTTCGTACGGCGGTCTCCGGCCCCAGCGCCGGCGTGGTGGCGGCGGCCCACCTGGGCAGGCTGGCGGGAATTCGGAATATGATCACCTTTGATATGGGCGGCACCAGTGCCGACATCAGCGTGATTTATCAGGGCGAGCCCCTGCTCTCTAACGAGCGTGAGGTGGAGGGCTGGCCCGCCCGCATTCCGATGCTCGACATCATTACGATCGGCGCGGGTGGCGGTTCCATTGCCCACATCGACGCCGGCGGCGCCCTCAAGGTGGGCCCCGAGAGCGCCGGTGCGCAGCCCGGTCCTGCCTGCTACCCCGGGGGCGGCTCGGAGCCTACCGTAACCGATGCCAACGTGGTGCTCGGCCGCATGAATCCGGGCAAGATCCTGGGCGGGCGGATGGAGCTTAACGCCGAGGCCGCCCGGCAGGCCGTGAACAGCCGGGTGGCAGAACGCTCGGGGCTCGACACCCTGACGGCGGCCAGCGGCATTATCGATGTCGTCAACGCCAACATGGTGCGGGCGATCCGCTTGGTTTCCGTGGAGCGCGGCTACGATCCCCGCGAGTTCACCCTGGTCGCCTTCGGCGGAGCGGGTCCGCTGCACGCCGTCGCCCTGGCCCAGGAGCTGGACATTCCGCAGGTGCTGGTGCCGCCCTCGCCGGGCACCCTCTGCTCCCTGGGGTTACTTGTGACGGATATTCGCGCGGACCATGTCGTCTCGAAGGTCCTGGTGCCGTCGCAGGAGTCCCTGCCCACCATCCAGCAGATCTTTGCCAAGCTCTCCGCCGAAGGCCGGGCGCTGCTGGAGAAGGAGCAGGTACCGGCGGAGCGCCGCCGATACATCCTGACGGTGGACGCCCGGTACCAGCGTCAGAATTACGAGCTTCCGATCAACGTGGAGGAGGGTGAACTGACCCCCGCAGGACTGGCCGACCTGCTGAGCCGCTTCCACGCCGAGCACGCGCGGGCGTATGGCTACGCCCGCCCGCAGGCGCCGGTGGAGTTCGTCAACTTCCGCCTTACCGCCGTGGGCGAGCTGCCAAAGGCGCCTATCGCTGAGTACAGCCCCCGTACCGGCGGCAAGCCGCTGCCTCTGGGCGAGCGCAAGGTCTACTTCAAAGAGGCAAATGCCTACGTGAACTGCCCCGTCTACCAACGGGATGCCATTCAGCCGGGCGACGAACTGGTGGGTCCGGCCATCGTCGAGCAGATGGACACCACCGTGGTCGTTCCGCCAGGCATGCGCTTCCATGCGGACACCTTCGGCAACCTTCTCATTGACGTGAAGGGCGGTGACCATCGTGGCGAATAACGCGCGGCAGACTGGTTTGGGGAGCGCCGTCGATGCAGTGACCCTTGAGATTCTGGGCAACCGGCTGCTCTCGGTCGCAGAGGAGATGGGCGCCACCCTGATTAAGACGGCGTACTCGACCAATATCAAGGAGCGCAAGGACTGCTCCACGGCTGTCTTCGATGCGGAGGGCAATATGATTGCCCAGGCCGAGATGATTCCCATGCACCTGGGCTCCATGCTGGGCATCGTGGAGGCGGTTCTGCAGAAGTATCCGGTAGAGCGGCTGCAGCCGGGCGACATGTTCATTGGTAACGACCCCTACTCCGGTGGCGGTTCCCACTTGCCGGATATCACCCTGGCTGCACCCGTCTTTGTGGAGGGCCAGTTGGTCGGCTTCGTGGCCAACATTGCCCATCATGCCGATGTGGGTGGCAAGGTGCCAGGCTCCACCTCGGGCGATGCCAACAGCATTTTCCAGGAGGGTGTGCGGATTCCGCTGGTACAGGTCTGCCGGGCGGGAGAACTGATCCAGGACATCGTCGACTTTATCACCCTGAACAGCCGGATTCCCCTGGATCGGGAAGGCGACCTGGCAGCCCAGATTGCGGCCAACCGGGTGGGCGCCCGCCGCCTGAGCGAGGTTGTGGCCCGCTATGGCCTGGACAGGTACAACGCCGCTGTCGATGCGCTGCTCGACTACGCTGAGGCGATGATGCGTGCCGGCATCGCCACCTTGCCGGATGGTGTCTATAGCTTCACGGACTATATGGATGATGATGGCGTGAACCTGGGCGTACCGGTGGCGATTAAGGCGACCGTCACGATCGCGGGCGATACCGCCACCGTGGATTTCACCGGCTCGAGCAAACAGGTGGCGGGCCCGGTCAACGTGCCTCTGGGCGGCACCCTGGCCACCGTTTTCTACTGCTTCAAGGCGCTGGTTGGGCCCAGCATCCCCTCCAACACCGGAATCTACCGGGCGCTGAAGGTGGTCGCCCCCGAGGGCACCATCGTCAACTGCTCGACGCCGGCCCCTGTAGGCGCCCGTATCGACGCATGTCAGCGGGTCGCCGACGTGATCTTCGGCGCCATGTTCGCCGCAGCGCCAGACCGGGTCATCGCCGGAAGCAATAGCAGCGTGACGACGGCGACCTTCTCGGGCACACATCCCGGCAACAAAAGCTTCTACGTCTATCTGGAGACCATTGCCGGGGGTTCGGGCAGCTTCTCTTCGGGCGATGGCCTGAGTGCTGTCCAGGTCCACATGACGAACACCTCGAACCTGCCTGTCGAGGCCCTCGAGCGTGAATACCCGCTGCTGGTGCAGCGCTACGGCCTGCGCCAGGACTCGGGCGGCGCCGGTCGCTACCGGGGCGGTCTCGGGATCGTCCGAGAGATCCGAGCGTTGCACGAGGGCGTCACCTTTTCGGGCCTGGGCGACCGGCAGCGCATTGCCCCCTGGGGCCTGGTGGGCGGCCACGATGGCGCCCCCGGCCGCTTCTACCTGGAGCGGGCCAGCGGCGAGGTACGGGAGCTCGGCTCCCGCGAGTCGGGCGTGCTCCTGGGCCCCGAGGATCTCATCCGGGTCTGCACGCCGGGCGCCGGCGGCTACGGCTCCCCCCTGGAGCGGGATCCCCAGCTGGTCCTGCGGGACCTCCAGGAGGGGAAGATTTCGGAGAGAGCAGTGCTTGAGGGGTACGGGGTGGTGCTGACCGCCAATGGCGAGCAAGTGGACCAGGCTGCCACTGAACAGCTTAGACTTTCTCGTTCCTAATTGTGAAGAGGAGGGGGATGCACTTGCCCCAGGAGCGCCGAACTATGATACAATGCAGAACAAGAGGCGCCCTGAGGAGTGAGCCATCCACCATGTTAGACCAGAAAAGCCCCAAGCCCCTATATACCCAGCTTGCGGAGCATTTCCGCGGCATGATTGAGACGGGCGAGTTGAAGCCAGGTGATCAGTTCCCGGCCGAACTCGATCTGGTTCAGCGCTACGGCGTGGCTCGCATCACCGTCCGGCATGCCATAGCGGATCTGGTGAGTGAAGGACTGCTCATGCGGCGCCAGGGCAAGGGCACATTTGTCGCGGCGCCCAAGATCGAGCGGGCTCTGGTCAACGTCTCAAGCTTTTCGGCTCGGCTGCAGGCAGCTGGGCTCCAGCCCAGCGCCAAAATGCTTCGCTGCGAGGTGATCCCTGCACCGGAGCGGCTGGCCAAGGAACTGCGGATCGAGCCGGAGGCACCTGTGGTGGTTTTCACACGGTTGCGCTACTCCAACGGGGAGCCGCTGGCCCTTGAGTTCTCGCACTTGAGTCTTGATCGTTGCCCCGGGCTGGACGAGGTCGACCTGAATACGCAGTCCCTCTACCGGACGCTCGAGGACCGCTATGGCCTGCGGCCGACCCATTCCCGGAAGACGTTGGAGCTGGCCCTGGCCCGACCCGAGGAGGCCGTCGCGCTGGATATCACCTCGGGCTCGCCGCTCTTCCTCCTCCGGGCGACTGTACTGGGTGATTCGGACCCTATCGAGTACGTGAAGACGCTGATGAGGGGCGATCGGATCCGGTTTCAGATCTGACGCCGGGTTTCACACCAGAAGAAAAGTCCCGGACCGTGCAGTCGGCGCGGTTCGGGACTTTCGCGTTATTGCGTGCAGTGCTCGCGGAGGAGCCAGTTGCTTCTATAGGCCTTGCCCTCCCATCAAGCGGAGTGAAAACTGCATGGCCGAAAGGAGTTCCTGCCTTGAGTTTCTTGCATATGCTCCACTACAACCCGCTGTATAGGGGGATAGCGGTGTCAGGTGCAACCCAGGGGACCAGGGACGGCACCGGTGGGATCAAGGTCATTGTAATGTGCTCACCCGCATCAAATCCCGACTTGTTGGACAGAGTTTATCGAATCCTAGCGGACAGTGAAGCTACCCAGTAAGGCCGGGCATCTCACGAGGCCCGGGGAACCTGGTCCCGTAACCAATCGGCTCCAGCAACGGGAATGGAAGAGCAAAGATGGCGCCAGCCTTTGATGGGCGGGTAGCTATCAGTACTACCGGCTGCGTCAGTTCGATGATACCGACCGGTTTTATCTGCCCCAGTCTCCATGACCAACTTCGGCCAGCCCTATATTGTCGTGGAGGATGGCGACTTCAACGGCCGGCGTGAGCTCTACCTGCAGCACTACCACGACGGCCGTGACCTGGATGTCCCCTACGCCGAGCGGACCCTGCAGTACGTCTACCAGCTCTGGGGCCGGCCGGTCCACCTGGAGACGAGGCAGGGGGAGAAGACCGTCATCCTAACCTGCCAGGCAGACGGGGTGCAGCGGATCGAGGTGTAGCCCAAAGGGGGAGCCGCCACTCGGGAGTGGGGCTCCCCTTCGCCTGTGCCGGAATGGGTGCGGGCCGAATCACTATGCATCACCTCCATTGACCAGACCGAGGGCTGACCGTTACCCGGAGAGCGGGCCGCGGGAAGTTGGTGATCTTCATCGGCAGGAGGATGGGGGAATCCACCTCTAGGGTGCTCAGACTACGCCTCAATTGGCCCTTTCGGCTTGCCCTGCTCCGCCCAGGACTTGGCGGGAACCTCTCGAACTATCGAAAGAGAGGGGGGGTCACCCTTGATGAGACGGCCCATGTGGTGGTTGCTCCTAATCCTGATCTCGCTAACGGCGTGTGGGCGGGCAGCCCCCACCCAGATTCGCTTCGACCAGGTGGAGGAATACCCTCATACCCGGCGCTTGCATGACACGCTTCGCATCGGGGTGGTGACCATGCTGTCGCCACGTGAGAGCTTCGCGGCCTACCGAGACCTCGCCGATCACCTGGGCGAGCAGTTGGGTCTCCCAGCCGACATGGTGCTGCGGAAGTCCTATGCCGAACTGAACGAACTGGTCCGGACGGCTGCCGTAGACCTGGCACTGGTGGGATACGGTGGCTATGAGGCCGGGCGGCAGCAGTTTGGGATGCAGGCGCTGGCGATGGGGCAGCTTGACGGCGCCACGGAGAGTGACGCCCTGCTCCTCGTCCGCACCGACAGCACGGCAGTGCAGTTTCGTGACCTGCGGGGAGCTGCCGTCGCCTTCACCGACCCGCTCTCCATCTCCGGCCATCTGGCACTTCGGGGCTGGATGGCGGAACAGGAGCTGATTCCTGAAGCGTTTTTTGGCAAGGTGCTCTTTACCTACAGCCAAGATGGTGCTGTCGATGCGGTGATCGGGCGGGTTGTGGATGGAGCCGTTGTAGATGCCTACCAATACCGGTCCTACCTCGGTCAGCATCCCAACTTGGACGGCAAACTCAGGGTGCTGATGCGGCTGAAGACGCCGGGCTCCATGCTCTTCGCGGCGAGGGCCGACCTGCCTGCAGAGAAGGCGGCCCAATATCGGCGGGTCCTTCTTGCCATGTCTGACTCGCAGGCCGGCCGGAAGGTGCTGGCCGGGCTCATGGTCGAACGGTTCGTTCCTCCGCCGAAGGAGGATGACGGGCCATGATCAGCCGAATCCGCCAGACCTTTCTGCGACTCGCTGACGCCACGACCATCACAGGCAAGGTGATGGGTCTGGCTCTGGGTCTCGCCATCTTCCTGGGACTTGGTTTTACGATCTACCTCCGGACGAGCACCCGGCTGCTCCTGGTTGACCAGCTCCAGTCCCGCGGGCTGACCATTGCCGAAGGTGTGGCTACCCGGACCATCGAGCCTGTGCTTATGGGGAACGAGTTTGCCCTTCACGGGCTGCTGCAGGAGACCATGGAGCTGAACCGGGACGTGCGCTATGTGCTTGTCATCTCCGCGCGCGGTGAGGTCCTCGGCGATACCTTCCGGCGCCGTATTCCGATTGGCCTGATCGATGCCAATGCCGTGGGTTCCCGGGGGGAATCCCGCATCGCCCCGATTCGCACCGATGAAGGAATGGTCCGGGACATCGCCTTCCCCCTGTTCGGGGGGCGTGGCGGATGGGTTCGTATCGGCATGTCCGAGCGGGCGCTCGAGGCCGAGCTGAACAAGCAGACGATCCAGCTCCTGCTGGCTACGCTCCTGACATCGCTGCTGGGCATCTGGGCCACCTATCGCCTGAGCCACATTCTGGCCCGCCCGATCCGGGCGCTGGTAGATGGCACCCGGCAGGTGGCGAGGGGTGATCTGACTGTCCAGGTGCCGGCTTTTGCCGGCGACGACCTGGGCCATCTGGCCGGCGCCTTTAACAACATGACTGCCCAGTTGGCCCATCAATACGAAGAGATTCGGCGCTTCAGTCAGCAGGTGCTCCGGGACAACGCCGAACTGGTTGCCCTTCACAGGATCACCAATGGACTCAACCGCCTGAAGCACATTGAGACGCTGCCCCGGCTTGCTGCCCGGCTGATCGAACACGAACTTGGCATGGCGCACGCGGCGGTCTTCCTCTGGAACCGGGAGCAGGAGAACTGGATTCCTGCTCTCCCGGATGCCCTTGGGGAGGAGTTGCAGGCAGCCCTTACCCAACGGCAGGTTACGGTTGAACGGGACCGGGCGGTCATTCCCCTCTTGGCCGGTGACCGGCGGATTGGCGTGTTGATCGTTCATGATGACCCCGCCCGGCTGGCCACTGAACGAGGCCAGAACTTCCTGGGCTCGATTGGAAACCATCTGACGGTGGCCCTGGAAAACGCCAGGCTTATCTCCGAACTGACCGAGCAGCAGCAGGTCCTGACCCACCTCTTCGACCGGGCGGTCTCCGCCCAGGAGGAAGAGCGGCGGCGAATTTCGCGTGAACTGCACGATGAGACCAGCCAGTCGCTCACATCACTCATGTTGGGCCTGCGCTCTGTAGAGACAGCCGCCACACCGGCGGAGCTGCACCAGCACAGCGCGGTACTGCGTGAGCGGCTTGTGACCGCCCTTGATTCCGTCCACCAGATGGCCCGTCGCCTCCGACCTCTGGCGCTCGATGACCTGGGGCTCCCCGCTGCGCTCAAGCGCTTTGTGCAGGAACTGATTCTGCAGACCGGCCTAGATATCGATCTGGAGGTCGCCGGTCTGGGCGAAGGGCGCCTGCCGTCTGAGGTGGAGACGGCGGTCTATCGCATCGTGCAGGAAGCGGTCTCGAACGCCATCCGGCATGGTAGGCCGAATCAGGTGAGTGTGGTGGTCGAACAGCAGGACGGCGTCGTAATCGCCATGGTGGAAGACGACGGCACGGGTTTCGATCCCCAATCGATGGCGCGCACCACCCGTCTGGGCATCTATGGCATGCGAGAGCGGGCCCATCTGGTCGGTGGCACCCTGACCGTTGAATCGAGCCCGGGCACCGGCACCACTGTCTATCTCCGCATTCCCTGCGGGGCCAAGGAAAGGAAGGATTCCGATGGTCACCCGGATACTCCTGGCCGATGATCATGCCCTTTTCCGCTCAGGCCTGGCTGCCCTCCTGGCTGGGCACGATGAGTTCCGGGTGGTAGGGGAGGCCGCCGACGGCTTTGAGGCAGTCCGGCAGGCCGTAGCCCTTCAGCCTGATGTGGTCCTCATGGATGTTGGCATGCCGGGGCTCGGCGGGGTTGAGGCCTCCCGGGAGCTGCGCAGACAGTGCCCGGGGGTGCGCATTCTCGCCCTCACCCAGCACGATGATGACGGCTATCTCCGGCAGATGCTCAAATCGGGGGCGAGCGGCTACCTGGTCAAGAAGGCGGCCGACACGGAGCTGTTCGGTGCGATCCGCACCGTGGCCAGAGGCGAACTCTATCTGCATCCCAGCATGACCCGCCTGCTTGTCGAAGAGGTGGTGACCCGCCCCTCCCCGGCTGCCGAAGAGGGAAGGGCAGAGCAGCTCTCCGAGCGAGAGAGGGAGACCCTCCGGTTGCTGGCGCTGGGCTATACCAACCGCGAGGTGGCTGACCGGCTGGGGGTCAGCGTCAAGACGGCAGAGACCTATAAGGCCCGCATCACCGAGAAGACCGGACTGCGCCGTCGGTCCGACCTGGTCCGCTATGCGCGCTCCCTGGGGCTGGTCGCCCCAGATGAAGGGTAGACAGGCACGAAGGGATAAGCGTCTAGTCCACAGACCCCCCGCCGAAAGGTGGGGGGTCTGGTGCGTGTCAGGGAAAACCCGACAAAAGGAGCGGTGATTCCCCGATGGGGAGAAAGAGGCGCATCTGCGAGAATCAGGACAAGGACATATGGAGGTGAACCCCATGGTCGAGCTTCCGAAAGACGAACTCATCTTCCGGATGCACCGCGAACTGGCCGGGGCCATGCAGAAGCCTGTGGAGCAGCGGCGCTGGGTGATGGTCATCGACCTGACCAAGTGCACGGGCTGTACGGCCTGTACGGTGGCCTGCAAGGCCGAGAACAAGCTCCCGCCGGGCGTTGTCTACCGCCCGGTTATGGAGCAGGAGTCCGGCACCTTCCCCAACGTCTCCCGCTCCTTCCTGCCCCGCCCCTGCATGCAGTGCGAGTCTCCCCCCTGCGCCAAGGTCTGCCCCGTAGGCGCTTCCTACAAGCGGCCCGACGGTATCGTCTCCATCGACTATGAGACCTGCATCGGCTGCCGGTACTGCATCGCCGCCTGCCCCTATGGCGCCCGGACCTTTGACTGGGGCGAGAACTACACCGACGATACGCCTGCCTTCCAGCCCTACGAGGAGCTGGCCTCCTTCGAGTATGGTGTGGCGCGCTCCCGCAAGGATGATGCCTCGCCGGTGGGCAACGCCCGCAAGTGCCACTTCTGCCTCCACCGCCTCAACGAGGGAATGCTCCCTGCCTGCGTCACCACCTGCATCGGACGGGCCACCTTCTTCGGCGATGCGAATGACCCGAACAGCCTGGTCAGCGAGCTGATCAAGAGCCCCCGGGTGACCCGCCTGAAGGAAGAGATCGGGACCCATCCGAGCGTCTACTACCTGACTTAGCAAGGGGTGATTCGCATGAAGCGGTTTTACTATCTGGCGCTGCTCCTGCTCTCAGGGATTGGCCTCTGGGGCATCTGGATCCGTTTTACGGAAGGGCTGAAGGTGACCGCCCTCACCAGCTATATCAGTTGGGGTCTCTGGGTGGCCTTCTACATCTTCTTCATCGGCCTCTCGGCCGGCTCCTTCCTGCTCTCCACGCTGGTCTACGTCTTTGGCATGGAACGGCTCGAGCGGGTGGGCAAAATGGCGCTGCTCTCCGCCCTCTGCTCGCTGGGCGCCGGCATGGCCTTTATTCTGGTCGATCTGGGCCAGCCCTCCCGGTTCTGGCACACCCTGGTCTATCGAAACTTCAGCTCCGTGCTGGAGTGGGAGATCTTCTTCTACGTGATCTACGCGGCGATTATCCTGGCGGAACTCTGGCTGCTCACCCTCTCGAAGAGCCCCAAGGCCAAGGCCTGGGTGAAGCTCCTGGGCATCATCGGCATCCCCGTGGCGATCGGGGTCCACGGCGGCACCGGCTCCATCTTCGCTCTGGCGGTGGGCCGGCCCTACTGGAACTCGGGCCTGCTGCCGGTGATCTTCATCGTCTCCGCCCTGGCCTCCGGGGCCGCCCTGATCACCTTCCTCTGGGCGATCCTCGGTCCGAAGGATGCCGAAAAGCCGGCCATGGTGAGGACCCTGGCCCAGTTGATGACCCTCTTCCTGGCGATCGACGGCCTCCTGGTCGCCTCGGAGTTCCTGGTTGGCATCTACAGCGGCATTCCCGATGAGGCGGGCGCCCTGATCGCCCTCACAGAGCGGTTCTGGTTCGTCTTCTGGGTCGGGCAGATGGGCTTTGGCTTCCTGATTCCGATTCTGTTGGTGGCCCTTCCCGCCACCCGCCGCTCCACGGGCTGGATGGGCCTTGCCGGACTCTCGGCGGTGGTCGGGATCCTGGCGGTCCGCATGAACCTGGTGATTCCGGCCTACGTGATCCCCCAGTTCGAGGGGCTCCGGCATGCCTATGTGGATCCCCGGCTCCAGTACAGCTACACCCCGAACGGAATCGAGTGGCTGGTCAGCCTCGGGGTGGTTGCCTTTACGATCCTCATGTTCAGCCTGATCTATGAGCGGCTGATCGCCGCAAAGCAGCAGGAGGTGGCAGGTCGATGAGTGAGCCGACCGGTGAGGTGCGCCTCAGCAGGCGCGATCTGATTAAGACCTCAGCCTTTCTGGGCGGGGCCGCTCTGGTGGCCGGCGGGGCCGATGTGGCCTTCAACGCCCTGCGCACCAGTGCCCAGCCCGGAGGCGAGGGCCATACCTACGATCTGGCCCGGGCTGAGAACGTACTCTATACAGCGTGCCTGAACTGCACCGTTGCCTGTTCGATCAAGACCAAGATCCAGGATGGCGTGATCGCCAAGATCGACGGCAGCCCTTACAGCGCCATGACCATGCTGCCCAACCTGCCCATGGAGGTCTCCCCCGGGGATGCTGCGCCGTATGACGGCAAGCTCTGCCCCAAGGGACAGGCCGGCATTCAGACCGTCTACGACCCGTACCGGCTCCGCAAGGTGCTGAAGCGGGCGGGCCCCCGGGGCTCGGGCAAGTGGGAGACGATCCCCTTCGACAAGGCGGTCGACGAGATCGTGAACGGCGGCAAGCTCTTCGCCCATCTGGGGGAAGACCGCCATGTGGAGGGCCTCCGGGAGATCGCGGCCCTGACGGATGCCGCCGCTGCCGGCGCCATGGCCGCCGATGTGGCGAAGATCCGGGCGAAGCAGATGACGGTGGCCGAGTTCAAGGCCAAGCACGCCGCCCACCTCGATAAGCTGATCGACCCGGACCACCCGGATCTGGGACCGAAGAACAACCAGTTCCTCTTCCAGTGCGGGCGCATTCACAACGGGCGCGTCGATTTTACCAAGCGGTTTGTCCAGGGGGCCCTCGGCTCGGTCAACTGGATCGAGAAGACCACCCTCTGCGGGCAGACCAGCAACAAGGCCTGGGTCAAGGCGACATCGGCCTACTCGGGCGGCAAGTGGACCGGCGGCACCAAGAGCCCCCGCCCGGACCATCGGAACACCGAGTTCCTCCTGGCCTTCGGCACCGTCATCTTCGAGGCCAACTACGGGCCCGTGCAGGAGTCTGAGCCGATCACCGAAGGCCTGCGCAGCGGGCGTCTCAAGGTGGCGGTGGTCGACCCCCGCCTGACCAAGATCGCCTCCAAGGCGTGGAAGTGGCTGCCCGCCAAGGTCGGCACCGACGCCGCCCTCGCCCTGGCCATGATTCGCTGGATTCTGGAGAATAAGCGCTACGATGCCCGCTATCTGGGCAATGCCAACCTGGGCGCCGCGAAGGCTGACGGCGAGGTCGCCTTCTCCAACGCCACCTGGCTGGTGAAGATCGTCGATGGCCGCCCCGCCATGCACCTGCGAGGTAACGAGGCAGGCCTGGGCAGCAAGACCGATATGGTCGTCTTCCAGGGCGGCAAGCCGGTCGCCTTTGATCCGAACGATGCCAAGTCGGTAATCGAGGCCGACCTGTTCGTCGATGCCGAGGTAAACGGCATTCGGGTGAAGAGCCCCCTGCAGATCCTGCTCGAAGAGGCCCAGACCCATACCCTGGCGGAGTACGCCGAGATCACCGGGATTCCGGAGAGCGACATCGTGGCTGTGGCCCGGGAGTTCACCGCCCATGGCAAGAAGGCCGCGGTTGAGTTCTACCGGGGCGTGATCAAGCACACCAACGGCTGGTATAACGCCCTGGCGCTGATCGCCCTGAACATCCTGGTCGGCAACTTCGATGCGGCGGGCGGCATCAGCAAGCCCGGCGGGCAGCACAACTGGAAGGGCGGCAAGGACGGTCAGCATAATATCCTGAAGACCCACCCGGGTAAGCTCGCCCACTTCGGTGTGCCGCTGACCCGTGAGGGCTGGCAGTACGAGGAGTCTACCCTCTTCGCCGGCTACCCGGCCAAGCGGCCCTGGTATCCGTTCAGCGGCAACGTCTCCCAGGAGATCTTCCCGTCCATGGCCGACGGTTACCCGTACACCATGAAGGCGGCGCTGCTGGCGATCCACTCCCCCATGTACTCGATTCCGAACGGCTTCGCCCAGCTCCGGACCCTGCTCGATCCCGCCAAGATGCCCCTGTACATCGCCTGCGACATCATCATCGGTGACAGCAGCATGTACGCTGACTATATCTTCCCAGACCTGACCTACCTGGAGCGGTTCGGCATCACCCAGGGCTCCCATCATACCCGGGTCAAGTCCAGCGCCATCCGCCAGCCGGTGATCACGCCGCTGACCGAGACCGCCAAGGTCTATGGCGAAGAGCTACATCTGAGCCTGGAGACCCTCATGATGGCAATCGCCGAGCGGATGGGCCTCCCCGGCTTCGGGCCCGATGCCTTCGGCGCCGGCAAGCCCCTGACCCGTCCGGAGGACTGGTATCTGAAGCTGCACGCCAACCTGGCCTGGGATGGCAAGGTCACCCCCGATGCCTCTGCGGAGGAGATGGAACTCTTCCGGCAGTCTCACCGTCATCTGCAGCCCTCCGTCTACTCGGAGGAGCGCTGGCGCAAGGCGGTGCGGCCGGAGGACTGGCCCAAGCTGGTCTACCTGCTCAACCGGGGCGGCCGCTATGACTCCTCGGAGACCGCCTACGATGGCGACTTCATCAAGGCGAAGCTCGGTGGCGTCAACCGCTTCTACTTCGAGGAGATCGCCATGTCGCGCCATTCCATGACCGGTGAGTTCTTCAGCGGCGGACCGGGCATCCACCCGATCGCTGACAGCATGGGCAAGGAGATCCCTGCTGATGAGGGTGAGTTCCAGTTGATCACCTACAAGGAGGTCTTCGGCACGCAGTCCCGCACCATCTCCAACTACTGGTCACAGCTGGCGGTGGCGCCTGAGAACTACGTGGTCATGAACGCTGCCGACGTGCGCCGGATGGGACTATACGATGGCGATCTGGTGAAGGTCACCTCCCGCTCCAACCCAGCCGGTGTGATGGACTTGGGTAACGGCCGGGTTAAGCCGGTGGTCGGCAAGCTGCGTGCGATTGAGGGCGTCCGGCCGGGCGTGGTGGCCATTTCGACCCACTTCGGGCACTGGGCCTACGGCGCCTCCAACGTGGAGGTGGATGGCATCGTGGTGCCGGGCGACCAGCGGCGGGCTGGAGGCATCCATCCGCAGCCGCTCTTCCGCCTCGACGACAACCTGCGGGGCACGCCGCTCAGTGAGCCGATCGGTGGCAGCGTTTCGTTCTACGATACACGAGTCGATATCGAGAAGGCCTAGTCCTTAACAAACGGGAACGGTCCGGTCAGCGATGACCTGGCCGTTCCCGGGGGCAGGGCCATGGCCGCTGTGGGGGATCCACAGCTTGACATTGCTCCGTGTCTGCAGGCCGCCGGGAGTAAAGCAGAGCAGCGTAAGCTGCTGGAGGGCGCCTGCAAGTAGCAGGACCGCTACGCTGGTAAAGCTGCACCTGGCCGGTTTACGTGCC
Organism: Bacillota bacterium; assembly: GCA_049325315.1. Taxonomy (GTDB): domain Bacteria; phylum Bacillota; class Sulfobacillia; order Symbiobacteriales; family Symbiobacteriaceae; genus JAWLHU01. The sequence continues at coordinate 102,191 of JBMONB010000052.1, forward strand.
GACGTAGATTGCAGATGTTAAGTCACTGGCCAGGCTCCTTCCTGGAGTACTACCAGTCCCTTCCTCCTTCACAGGGGGAGGGAAACTATGACCTTCTCCTCCTGGAGTACATACAGAGACAGTCATATGGCTGATGTGGGCCATGATCATGAACAGGACGAGGTAGCGAGTCGCCGGAGCGTAGCGACGGCCCTTCGAAGGCGAAATGTCTGGGTGGCTCCGGTCTCCTGTCTCTGTTCCCTATATCGTCGTGGAGGACGGCGACTTCAACGGCCGGCGGGAGCTGTATCTGCAGCACTACCACGACGGCCGGGACCTGGATGCCCCCTACGCCGAGCGGACCCTGCAGTACGTCTACCAGCTGTGGGGCCGGCTGGTCCACCTGGAGACCCGGCAGGGGGAGAAGACGGTAATCATGACCTGCCAGGCGGACGGGGTGCAGCGAATCGAGGTGTAAGGGCCATACGCCAAGGGGGAGCCGCCATCAGAGTGGGGCTCCCCTCTTCTATATCTTTGGAAGTGGAGCTATGCGGGTGATGTCAGGTATCTGTCCCGCCACGATGGTCACGCCCATCGATATGTGGAGCGGGTGACTGGCTGTATTCCCGTCAGCAGATCAAGGCCGGGGGCCGATGTCCTTGATCCACCTTGCATAAAGCGGTGTCCGGCTCGACTGCGCCGAACCTAGTCGTCGATCTCGCCGATTCTGTTACCACTACGGTCGTAGATCACCCGCCCCGATATCTCAGCGACCCAGCTGCCGCTAGTATCCCAGAGCTTTCCACCCGAGACCTCCCCAATGAACTCGCCGCTACTGTCATAGATGCGGCCGCTGGAGGTAATCTCGCCGATTCGTTGCCCTCGGTCGTTCCAAATGCGCCCGTCCGAAGTGATCTCAATTGCATAGGTGCCGTTCATCCAGATTCTCGACATAGTATTCCCCTCCTGAAGTCCTGATGTATTTCAACCCCAAATCAAATGGTGGGTGATGCCCTCTACTGCTCTTGTGACGTAACCACCCACGTAGGTTCCGCTCCTCAAGAGACCCGTCTATGTCTAGCTACTAGCCTTCGGCCTTCAGAACCAAAGAAGCGTAGCCGAGACAGCAGTCTTAATCCCGCGGACCATAAACCTCCCAATCTTCACGACTCGTATTCAGCTCCCCATTGACGAGATATCGGTACTGCGACTCGGAATGATGGGTGGCCGCCTCAAGTGTGTTCCTGATAGGATCGTCAATGTTACTCGTTTCGTCCTCCGCGAAAATAATCAATGAAATCATACGCCCTGTGCAGGGAACACCCTTCCAAGAGCATATTATCTACACAAAGAAACATTTGCAATTAACCGGCGTTTTGCGGCGTAGTCGCCGCTGGCGGCCTTGCAATAGGCCCACATAGACTTGACTCCACTCCAGGCCTTGTTTTTGAAAGGAGCATTCTATGCCTTACGTATTCCGTTACACCGAGTTCAACGGTAGCTCGGGTAGGGTTGAAGCCTCCCTTGAGTTGCTGGAGAAGACCGAAAAGGAACTGACCGACCTGCTAAACTCCATGCTGAAAGGGAAACCGACCTTGACGGCCCGGGTAGAATACGTACCCGAGCTTCGGGTGAAACGGGTGATATGGAGCGCCTTCCGGGGGTACGTCGTACAGACCATGGATAGGGAACTGGAACTGGGACCACGCCCGGGCCGCCTTGTCCTCGGCCTGTCCAAGAATCAAGACGGGGATCTTGACTATGCACTGTTCTTCTGCCACCCTGGCGAAGTCTCCGGCTCTCAGAATGCACGATACCTCTCGTTCGGAGAGTGCAGTCGGCAGCAGGTCCTGAGGATGTATAACGCCTCCATGGACATGGTTGAGGCGTCCTTGAAGATCGGCACGTTTGATGTTGATCGGATTTCGGCGTCTGAACAGGATTCTTACAAGGCGAAGAGAGCAAGGTGGCAAGCCGCCTGGGCGAGTTCTTGGCGGGCAACCTTCCCGGGTTCCGGAGAGAAAGCAGGGCCGGAGGTTGAGCTTTACTGCAGCCTCTTTGGCCTTGATCCTCAGGCCGGCATGAGCGAGATCGGTGCCGCAACCATACCGCTGCTTTTACACTGGCGTCAGCACTTGGACGCTCCCTTCGAACCGCTTCAGCGGGAGGCACATCTGAAGGTTGCCTGGCTCCATGACCTGCAGTTCCGTCTTACAGGCCAAGAGAAGAGCCAGAATCAGCGCGAATACGAGCACCATGTCGAGATCATGAAACAACTGCAACAGCCGGCAATGGATACGCCTGCGGACTGTACCCGAACCGCATGGAACTTACTGATTGTTGGCGAACCTGAGAGAGCACTCGAGGCAGCACAAGCTGCAGTCGACGGCGACAAGGGTTCTGCCATGGCAAGGGCAGCAATGGGTGAGGCCTGCTTCCGACTAGGAAGACATGTTGATGCGGTCCAGCATTACCGGCAAGCTGTTAGCCTGGAGCCGTTGGCTCCTGAATACCTTTATGGTCTGGGTACGGTCTTACTAGCTGTGGGGGCGTTCTCCGATGCGGTCCAGACTAGTAAGCAGGCCCTGGCCATGGCTCCGGAGCATCCCCGTTACCGGTACTTTGCCTTTCAAACCTCGCTGGCGGCCGGGTCCCTGGGAGAAGGACGAAGGCGTGATGCTGACACTGGGACAACGAGCTACATCAGGCGCCTTGGGTTCGAACCCGGCGGTACACGTTTTTTGTGCCATTCGGGCAAAGAGATGCAGCTCTGGGACGCAGAGGAGAACCGCGTGCTCCAGAAGTGGGCCGTCCAGTTTCGCGACGCGCATCCCGTCTGGTCGCCGGATGGCCAACTGGCGGCCTGGCAAGCGTCCGAGTATAACACGACCATACACCGAACCAGTGAGTGGAAGGTTGCGGCAACGCTTGAAGTGGAACAGCCGAAACAAGGAGGCTTCTTTGCAAAGTTCGCCAGAGCGCTGGACATATACAACGGCCACCGACTCGCCTTTTCCGCCGATGGCACCCAGATTCTCACACTACGACTGTTTGGAAAGAGCGTGTGGGTCTGGGATCTTGCCACGAGAACCAGGATACGTGAGATAGAAGTGGGCGACCTGTACTCGGCCTGCGAGATGGCCCTCTCCCCAGACGGCAAACTGCTGGCACTCGCAGGTTCGGCCGGCAATATCAGTGTCGTCGCTTTCGAGACCGGTGAAAGGATGTTCCTGCTGAAGGTCAAGCAGACCGAGACTCTGGCATTCTCACCCGACGGAACGTTATTGGCCACAGCAAGCCAGGACGGTACCGTACAGGTATGGCTAAGCAGCTGCGGACTGCTGCTTTGGACGCTGAGAGAGAGCCATCCACAGGGAAGGGTGAGTCTGGCTTTCTCTCCCGATGGCGGGTTGCTGGTCGTTGGGGCCGAAAATGGACCGACCGCTTTCTGGCGAATGATGGACGGTCGCTCCATCCCCGCTCCGAGGGGCATCGATACAGGCATAACCCAGGTGGCCATGGCTCCCCATAGCCCCGTGCTCCTATGTGGCCACTCCGAGGGAAACCTCCTGTCCTACACCTTTTCGTCGAAATAGATCGATCACACGATTTGAACAGGCCACCGGACTCCGGTGGCCTGGGTTTGTTTTTTGCAGGAATCAGTAGTCCGCTCTCCGCCAATCCTTCACCACAGCGATTACGTCGAACTTGATCTCATCTCCATCGAAGGTGATGTTATTCACATCGGGGCTGTAGCGGAAGCCCAACTCATATAACCCCGCCTTCGCCATCTGCTTCAGGAGTTCAGAGCTCCGAAACTCACTGGCCGAGGAGAGAACGTCCTCCCTGGAGAACCGCGAAACCCAGCCCACAGGGATCTCGTGCAGCATTCCGGACACGTCGATTCCCTCCTTACTCCGCTGGTCGGGACAGGGACCAGACGACCAGCTCGCCCGCACGGCCTCCGCCCGCCAGGAGCCGACCGTCGGGAGAGACATCGACCGCGAGAACGCTGCCGCTGTGCTCCTTTAGCGTCTGAATGTTCTTGTGCGATTTCAGGTCCCAGACGCGGACCTGACCATCGGATTGGCCGGAGATGAGGAACCGGCCATCCGGGGTAAAGACCAGACTGTTGCAGGCATTCTCCCACCAGATCTTACCCCGCTGGAACCGGTCCACCCTCATTCTGGCCTGGTCTTCGCCCTCACGGTCGAACAAGACGATCAGTCCGACGTTGGTTCCCGCCGCCAGAACGGAGCCATCAGGATGGAAGGCCACAGCCCCGAAGAGCTGTTCCGAGAACTCAGAGCACCACAGGCGGGTCCGAGTGCCGGTCTCCCAGACCGACACCTCCTCCAGGGCGCCAACCGCCAGGAATTCGCCCGTGCGAGAGAAGGAGAGCGCCAGGGGAATGCCTGACTGCCCAACGAGATTTCCCACAGGTCTTCCCTCGGGAAAGGTGCTCAGGCTGACATTTTCCGGGGAGGCCGAGGCGAACAGGGTGCCGTCGGGATGACAGGCTGCCGCGCGCACGGGGATGGTCTTCAGTTCTTTTCCTACGCTGACGGTCCAGTTGGTGAACTCGCCCTTGGCAAAACTCCAGACCTTGATTTCGCCCGTCTCACAGCCCACCAGCAGAGAGCCGCCGTCTGGGGAGAACGAAACGGCCCGGATGGGGCCGGGGAGTGACAGGGTCTCCTCCGTTTTGGCCTCCAGATCCCGGATTCGAACCGTACCGTCCACGCAGCCTGAGGCTAACCGGGCGGAATTGGGGCTGAAGCAGACCGCAGTGATCGGCCCCCCCTCGGAGAAGGTCTGGGCGGCTGTTTCGACGTCGACCACCCGGGGACCCGTGATTGCAGAGAGAACGCCTTTCATCAGGTTCTTGAACAACAGCCATACCTCCAATTGCTGATCCATCGATTACGGATTCGTGTGAACCCGCTCTATTGGGGCTGAGCCCGAGCCGTCTGCCAGAGCATGTTGACCGCCTGCTCCCACTTGGCCGAGAAAATCTCCTTCTCCTCGCCCACGTCCAGGTCTGAGAAATAGAAAACGAGGTCGATGTTCGAGACGCGTACGGGACAGAAGAAGACAACCTGGTTGTTGTTTGATTCCAGCTTCTGATGAATGACCACCGAGCCAATGTCTGTACCCAGCCGAAACAGCTGCCGGCTGTTATCAGCGAAATAGCGAACCACTAACCCCTCACTGTGATCCCACGCACAGGCATCCACGTAGAGGGCTGCCTTGGTGCCGACCCATCCGACGTGGCCACGCACGTTGATCCGGTTGTTGTCGCCGGCCTGAGAGCCGAACCGATCCTGGAGCATGTTAGCCAACCTGGCTCCATCAATCTGGGCCTGTTCAATCTTGAAGTGCGGAACCTTTCCCGGCGGGTTTTGGGTGAAAATCCATCCCTGGCCCATGAGAATCACTCCTTATCGTCGATCGTTGGAGCGAAGGCGGATTGAACCGGAGAGGGTTATGCCAGGCGGACCTTTATCGAACTGGTCTGAACACATTAAAATTTTAGGTCGCGCTATAGTTCAATGTCAATGCTAGATAGAATAATGAAGTTATGTGAGAGGGAAGTATCAATCCGAACAGACTTTTCGACTTACACAAGACCGGAAATGGGCGAGACGCAAGAAGGGTTACGATGAGAGGGGTTGAATTAGCTATATACGCAGACAGTTCCGATCAAAAATAATATTACATAAGTGTCTAAACGGATACAGGCGTAGTGAGTGAGGGGGTTCTAAGAGTGGAGGCACAGCATGATCCGCAGCAGCAGATGCTCAAACGTCTGGCTGAACTGATCGGTGCCGGGCAGGAGGTCGGTGAGCCGTTACTGATCAGGGCGCTGTCCAGTGACGAGTCGCCTGAATCCCTGACCGCTCTGAAACGGTGGACCCCTGTCCTCAGTTCGGTCCGCAAGTCCCCCGGTGAGCCGGTTCGGGCGGCAGCGGTGGACCTGCTGACCCGGCAGGGATTCTCCGCGGAAGAGGCTCTTGAGGCGGTCTCAATTGTGATCAGGAGCGTGCTGGCCCAGGTGGGGGAAGGAACCTACACCGTGGCGCCCGACGGCTCCGGCCACTTCACACGCCTGCAGGACGCCGTTTCGGAGGTGCCCGACGGCTCCACTCTGCGGCTTGCGCCGGGCACCCACCATATCAAACATCAGCTGACGCTGTCGAAACCGCGCACCCTGATCGGCGCCGGTGCGGGGCAGACGGTGATTTACGTGAAGGAAGGTCTGCCTTTTCAGTGCAGTCTGGACGGTCTGATCCGGGCCAGTGGCCTCACCATCCGGTGTGAGGAGGGCGAGAGCGTTCAGGTCTTCAAAGGGCGGCTGGAGATGATCGGATGCCACATTGAGGGTGGCAAAGGCGCCCAGATCGGGCCGTTCAGGGCCCAGGGGGTCGGCTTGCGGGTCAAGGGAGAGGCGTTCGTCCAGGACTGCGAGTTCCGAGGGTATGAGCACGCAGGGGCGGTCGTAGACGGGGAGGGGCAGTTGACCTTGGAGCGATGCCTCTTCGAGGGGGCCTCGGACGGCAGTTTGGCCGCCGTCCACGTGAAGGAGAAAGGGGAGGCGACGGTTCGGGACTGCCAGATCAACCATGACCACAGGCCAGCTGGCATCCATGTGGCCGGCAATGGTCGGGCTCTCCTGGAGGGGAACCGGAGCGTGCGCACCATTCTGATCGAGGGACGGGCCACAGCAGAGTGCCGGCGGAACACGCTGAGCAACTTCTTACACGGCATTCGCGTGCGGGAAAACGCCCGGGCTGTGCTGGAGGAGAACACGATCGAGCAGTGTGCATGGAGCATCCTCTTTCACGACCAGGCCTCGGGTGCTGCCCGGAGGAACATCTGCCGCGACACGACCAACGGGGGGATCCAGGTCAACACCACGGGTACGGTGGATCTGGAGGAGAACCGGTGCGAGCGGTTCGCCGACGTGGGGATCAACGTTGGCAAATCGGCCCGGGGTACGTTGCGGGGGAACCACTGCACCGATGGGCGCGGCGATGGCATCCGGGTTGGCGATAAGG
>JBMONB010000053.1:0-14466 GCA_049325315.1 Bacillota bacterium
CTGGTCTCGTCGATCAACTGGTCGCTCAACTCCCCGCTGAACAACCGGGAGGTGGGGCTGATTCTCGACCACCCCGCCATCGGTCAGTACTACACGGACATCTTGATGACAGCGACGAGAAATACACAGGGCGATGCGGGATGGAACTGCCAGGAGTTGGGGAGAATGAAAAAGGCACGGTGCGTGTACACCGTGCCTGGCGGCCGCCGTTGTCTTGCAGCAACGAGGGTAGGGACTGTGCCCTACCCCTTAGAGGTTAAGGGATAGGAGCTTCAGCAGGAGCGCTAGGACAATCAGCCAAAAGAGACGATCATCCAGCTTGCTCATGCTTCCACCCCCTTCCGTTCAACAAGGGGCCGCCACCTGGTAATACGAGGGGACCCGCGATTTGGTTCGCGGGTTCCCTTCGCACTGATAGAGGATACTCCAGCCGGGAATCCGCCCCGAGGTAATCTCCTGACTGCAAGTATAAAGGCTGGCCCCATAGTCGAGAATGAGAAAGCCCGGTGCTTACACACCGGGCCTGGCGGCCACCGTTGTCCATTACACCGAGGGCAGGGATTTTGCACCCTACCCCTTAGTGGTTAAGGGATAGGAGCTTCAGCAGGAGCACGAGAACAACCACCCAGAAGAGGCGATCATCCAACTTGCTCATGCTTCCACCCCCTTTCCGCTCAACAAGGGGCCGCCACCAGGTAATACGAGGGGACTCGCGATTTGGTTCGCGGGTCCCCAAGTTGCTGTGCACGTGTGCACCTGGCAGTTGAGTTGATGTGATACACACCAGCGATTTTCACCATCCTTGACAATTAAGACCCTACCGAAGCTCGGCGGACCAAACGGAAGCGGTCCAGCCTCTCGGCTGAACCGCTTTATGCAGACGACTCCGGCTTCGTCTCCCTCAGCTTCTGCCCCACATTCCGACGGAGCCGCTCGGCCAGGTACATGGCCCAGACTCGATGCCCCCGCTCCACAGACTCAGGGTCAACCACATGCTCATGCGTGACCCGGAACACGTACGGCCTCGGTCCTGTGGCCATGCGACTCACCCTCTTTGTTTACGACTTCTGCTAGAGGGATTCGCCGGCCAGCCCGCCTGAGCCTTGACTCTCACAGCTAACATACCTGGGAGAGGTCCTAGCACTCCTTGATCTTCCACACCATCTTACAGCTGACCTCGCTAGACCGGGGCCGCTTGAAGGTCCGGACCTCCTGCACGAAGAACCGGAGCACGTTCTTCTGCTCCATCGGGTCCAGCTGCTCCCACTGGTCGATCCTGCGGGCTGCATCCAGCAGATAGGCCTGTCCCCCTGCCGTCGCCCGCAGATCGCTCAGACGGGTCGAGAGGGCCTTTTCCTTACCCTTCAGCTCGGCCTCCTCGCCCCGGAGGTCATCCACCATCTGCCGGTACTCCTCCAGGGTGATCGCCTGCTGCCGGAAGTGCTTGCGGACGTGGGCCTCCTCTTCGGCGAGGCCGGCCAGCTGCTCCTGCACCTTCCGCAGGGCGCCCTCGACGGCCACGACCTCACCGTCCACCTGAGCCAAATACTCCCGGATATGCTGCAGGCGATGCTCAGCCGACCCATACCGGGCCTTCAGGTGGCGCACAACCTCCGCATCCAGGTCCGGCTGCCGAATGTACGAGGAGTCGCAGGCCGATGGCCCCAGGTGAAAGCGAGTGATGCAGAAGTAGAGGGCATGCTTCCGGTCGTAGGGCGGACGGACCCGCATCGTCCCGCCGCAGAGCCCGCAGACCAGCAGCCCGCTCAGCAGGTACGAGGAGGCCATGGCCCGCCCGCTCCCATCGCCCCGGCCCGGATTCGGGCGCTCCCGCTTCACCGCCTGGGCCAGGGCAAACTCCTCCGGCGAGATGATCGCCGGCAGCGCCCCCTCCCGAATCACCAGGGGCTGCTCGTTGGCCACCACCGCCGGCGTCCCCTCCGGCCGCTCCTTCGGCATCCGGGTCACCGCCCCGAAGATCAGCTTGCCGGTGTAGGTCTCGTTAGAGAGCATCCTGGCCACGGTCGGACCCGCCCACCCACCCTGACGAGGCCCGGGAATCCCCTCCTCGTTCAGCTTGAAGGCAATGGCCCGCACCGAGGCGCCGGCGATGTACTCCCGGAAGATCCGCTGCACGACCGACGCCTCCGCCGGCACGACCCGCACCTCGCCCCGCTTCTCCCCGGTGGCGTAGCCGAAGGGCAGCTTGCGCCCCGGGTTCCGCCCCTCCTGGGCCCGGCGCACCCGGCCGGAGAAGGTCCGGTCCCGGATCGTGTTCCGCTCCCACTCGGCGAAGGAGACCAGGGTGTAGAAGAACATCTTCCCGGCGTGGTCGTATGTGTCGATCGACTCCCGGGCGCTCTTCAGGTAGCAGCGGTTCTCCCACTCCCGCAGCACCAGGTTGACCGTGTCCACCACGTTGCGGGAGAGGCGGTCCAGCTTGAAGACCACCACACAGTCGACCTTGCCCTCCTTCACCAGCCGGCGGAGGCGGGTCAGCGCCGGGCGGTCTAGGGTGCCGCCGGAGTATCCGTCATCCACAAAGATGAGATTCTCGTCTACCACCCAGCCCTGGCTCTTCACGAAGTGGCTGCAGCCCTCCAGCTGCACCTCCAGGGTGGTCCCTTCCCCCTGGTCCTCCGTCGACCAGCGGATGTAGAGGGCCACCTTGGCAGGATCAATCGCGCGCGCTGCCGAACCCATTTGGTATAGCCTCCCAGTTCTTGGGCGAAAGCGAATGGAGGGGGAAGGACGTGCTCAAAAGCCTGGCAGATGCGGAGTAGTGGATGTACCTCGGCAACCTCGTGCTCCTGGCGCTCTTCGTCGTCATGATCCGACGGATGCTTCAGGGGCGCCGGCACTGGGTGCTGAGCGTGGTCTATGCTGCGCTGGGTGCCATGGGCCTGCTCAACTTTGCCCTACTCGTCCTCGCCATCGCCTGCATCTAACCTCTTAAATCCACCTTACCACCGCGTGTACTTCCAGTCAATTACATCTTCACCTACGACTGGTACAACGGCTGGCCGGCGGACTACCCATTGATCACCGAGGTCGATGCCACCAAAGGCTACATTGAGCTCAGCCTCTTCACCCCAACGGCGGCCGACCTGACCGGCTGGACCATCACCACCACTGCCGGGGCCTCCCTTCTGCCGGAGGGGAGCCTGCTGGCGCCGGCCCAGCCCCTGATCCTCACCCGAAACGCTGCCGCCTTCACCAGGGAGTTCGGCGACTACCCCAACCTGGTGGAGCTGCCCAGCCTTACCCTCTCGCCCCAGCGGGACCGGGTGGAGCTGCGCAGCGGGCCCGACCTGGTGGACAGGCTGGCCTGGGGCGGGGCGATGGACGGCTGGACCCTCTCGGGCCGTCGGACCCTCTGCCGCAACCCCGCCGGCCAGGACACCAGCTCCTACCTCGACTGGACCCTCTTCTCCGCCCCCAGCCCCGGGGCCCCCGGCTGCGGGCGATAGCACACATCCTTCGCAGGGTTTGATGGTTAACACAGCGAATAAATCAGGACCATTCCCATGGCAAGGGGGACCGGTCATGCCTGCGAGCTGGATGGAGTACCTGCACGAGCACCGGAACCGGTTTGTGGATGAATACCTGGACCTGCTGCGGATTCCCAGCATCTCTACCGACCCGGCGGCCAGGGGGGAGGTGCGCCGGGCTGCCGAGTGGACCGCCGACCGGCTGCGCCGGGCGGGCATTGAGGGTGTGGGCATCCTGGAGACCGCCGGTCATCCGGCTGTATACGGCGAGTGGCTGGGGGCGCCGGGCCGGCCCACGATTCTCTTTTACGGCCACTTCGATGTGCAACCCGTCGACCCGCTCCACCTCTGGACCGATCCCCCGTTTGAGCCGGTGGTCAAGGACGGCAAGGTCTACGCCCGCGGCGCCACCGACATGAAGGGGAATATCCTCCTGCCGATCATCGCCTGCGAGGCGCTGCTTCAGACCGAGGGCAGCCTGCCGGTCAACGTCAAGTTCCTGCTCGAGGGAGAGGAGGAGATCGGCAGCCCGAACCTCGCCCCGGTGATCGAGGCGAACAAGGAACTGCTGGCCTGCGACCTGATGGTCAGCGCCGACGGCGGCAACGGCTCCGAGGAGGAGCCCGTGGTCGGCCTGGGCCCCCGGGGCCTGGTCGGGCTTCAGATCAACCTGCGCACCGCCAACACCGACCTGCACTCGGGCGGGGGCGGGGCGGCGGTCAACCCGATTCATGCCCTGGTCCGGCTGCTGGACTCCATGCGCGACAGCGAGGGCCGGATCACCGTCGACGGTTTCTACGAGAAGGTGCAGCCCATCACCGAGCAGGACCGTGCGGAGATCGCCGCCGGCTCCATGGACGTGGAGCAGTTCTTGGCCCGCACCGGCACCCGGGCCTTCTTCGGGGAGCCGGAGTACACCCCGGCGGAGCGGGTCGCCTCTCGCCCGACCCTTGAGGTAAACGGCATCTGGGGCGGCTTCTCCGGCGAGGGGGTCAAGACGGTGATCCCGTGCGAGGCGCACGCCAAGATCACCTGCCGCCTGGTGCCCAACCAGACCCCCGGGGAGATCCGGGAGAAGCTGAAGGCGCACATCGCCAGGCACACCCCTGCCTACGCCGAGGCCACGGTGGAGGACCTGCCCGGCGAGGCCGACCCCTACCTGATCCCGGCCGACCACCCGGCCCGCCAGGCGCTGATCCGGGTTATCACCGCCCTGACCGGCAAGGCGCCCAAGACCACCCGGGGCGGCGGCACCGTGCCCGTCATGGGCATGTTCAAGCGGATCCTGGGGGTCGAGACGATCACCCTGGGTGGAAGCCAGAACGATGAGCGGGCCCATGCGCCCGACGAGTTCTACCGGCTCACCAGTTTTGAGCGGGCGCAGAAGGCCTTCTGCATGCTGATGCACGAGCTTGCCAAGTAACGCACAAAAACCCCCGAGGCGCTCTGAACTGAGCCCTTCGGGGGTTTCCCATCGCTGCGACTACTTCTTCTTATAGCGCTTTACCAGAAGCTCAATCCCATAGGCGAGCCGCGAGGTGCCCAGGCTGAAGACCACGCCCAGCCCCAGGATCACCAGCACGATCAGAAAGAGCGGGCCCGCCTCCTTAAGCGCCGTCCAGGGCGAGATCCCCAACCGGCTGGAGAGCAGCCAGAACCCGACGATGGCGGCGATGATACCCAGTACGGCGGCGGTCATGCCCATGTGCCTGTGAACCCGGTTGTTCAACTCCCGCACCCGCTCGTTGAACTCCCGCTCCTCCTGCTCCTCCTGCAGCCGCCGCTCCTCTTCTGCTGTCCGTTGCTTCGGCTCATCGGTCATCTGCGCAATCCTCCCCTTGGACACAGAAAGAGGGGGCCAAGCGCCCCCTCGAGCCTGCCTGCCTAGACCGCCTCGACGGTCCGGACCTCCGGCACCTGCTGGCGAATCGCCCGCTCGATACCCATCTTGAGGGTCATGGTCGACATGGGACAGCCACCACAGGCACCCATCATCCGAACACGAGCGATGCCGTCCTCGACTTCGATCAGTTCTACTTCGCCGCCGTCCATCCGGATCGCCGGTCGAATCATATCCAGCGCCCGGTCGACACGCTGAAACAGCGTCTCCTCAGCCATGTAAGTTCACCCCCAGAAGTTCGGTTACGGCCCGCACATGAATAGTCTGCCCGTCGGGACGGGATTCCGGTCAATCGCCACGCCGGCGCATGGCTTCGGTCACCCTTCTAGAACCAGTGTACCATAGGGGCGCAACCGGTGAAAAGGTGGAACGGTGGTGTGTCAAGCTCTAACGGAAGGTGCGGCTCAGGAGTTGCGGGTAATCAGGTGGCGCACCTGGGCCATTAGTACCTCGAGACCCGCCAGGTTGAAGGCGCCCTCGGGGATGATCACATCGGCATAGCGCTTGGTGGGCTCCACAAAGGCTTCGTGCATCGGCTTGACCGTGTCCAGGTACTGGTTGATCACCGAGTCCAGCGTCCGCCCACGCTCGCGCATATCGCGGATAATCCGGCGTAGAATCCGGACATCGGCATCGGTGTCGACGAAGACCTTCAGATCATAGAGTTTCCGCAGCTCGGGGTGCTCCAGGACCATGAACCCCTCGGCCACCACCACCTCCAACGGCTCCAGCCGGACGGTGTAGTCCTCCCGCAGGTGGGTGGCGAAGTTGTAGACGGGCCGGTCGATGGGCTCGCCTGCCTTCAACCGCCTGACATGCTGGATGAACAGGTCATTGTCGAAGGCCTCGGGGTGGTCATAGTTCAATTTGCAGCGCTCCTCGAAGGAGAGGTGCCGGTTGTCCTTATAGTAGGCGTCATGGGCCAGGAGGGTCACGTGGTGCGGGAGTTCCTCGACAATACGTCTGGCGATGGTGGTCTTGCCTGAGCCGGTTCCGCCTGCAATGGCGATGACCGCCTTCGGGACTGGCATGGAATCTACCTCCTTGGAGCCATCAATCCCGCCTACGATTATCGCCGAACAGGACGAGCCGCGCAAGGCGAACCTGCGGCGCTTTCTGCACGCGAGATCCCCCGGTCTTCATGTATGAGGAGGCCCGATTCCACCCATGCTAGGTGAGTGGTCAGCCAGCTGTCTTCCACTTTTCGTGGTACTTTTTATGCGAGATAGTTGAAAATCTAGCCAGGTTCCGGTACTCTTATATGGAGGGCCATTTCCAATGGCAGACGGTTATCGTCACAAGAAGTGAAGATCGCCGTACATTCGCACAAATTTGGATTCAGGAGGGGTTTCAATGGCATACCAGCTTCCGCCGCTCCCGTATGCGCACAACGCTCTGGAGCCGCACATCGATGAGACCACCATGCAGATTCACCACGGCAAGCACCATGCTGCCTACGTAAACAACGTGAACGCCGCGCTCGAGGGCCAGGCCGAACTGGCTGCGCTCTCGATCGAGGCGCTGTTGGCCAAGATCGACTCGGTGCCCGAAAACATCCGCACCGCTGTCCGGAACAACGGCGGCGGCCACGCCAACCACACGCTCTTCTGGGAGATCATGACCCCCGGCGGCGCCAGCGCCCCCTCTGGTGAGCTGGCCAACGCCATCAACACCACCTTCGGCTCCTTCGACAACTTCAAGGCCGAGTTCTCCAAGGCCGGCGCCACCCGGTTCGGCTCCGGCTGGGCCTGGCTGGTGGTCACCAAGGACAAGAAGCTGGCCGTGTACTCCACCGCCAACCAGGACAGCCCGCTCATGCAGGGCGACACCCCGATCCTGGGCATGGACGTCTGGGAGCACGCCTACTACCTGAAGTACCAGAACCGCCGGCCCGACTACATTGGCGCCTTCTTCAACGTGATCAACTGGGATAAGGTCGCCGAGAAGTACGCCGCTGCGAAGTAAGGTCCAACACGGGGCCGCCCCTTGCCGGGCGGTCCCTTTTGCATTGCCCGTAATGGGTAAGATCTTCCTGTTCCCGAAGGAATCAAGATCCCACCAGGCGAAATGCTGGTGGTGTACAACCTGAAGGGAGAGAACCAATCCAATGGCTTATTCCAAGGGCATGGTGAACCGGCAGCGCCTGACCAACCTTCTGATCGACCTCTGCGCCACCGATTCGGGCAGCCGGAAAGAGCGGCTGATGGCCGACAAGCTCAAGGCGATGCTGGCTGATCTGGGCTTCCTGGTCACCGAGGACAGCGCCGGCGAGAAGGTAGGCGGCGGCGATGCGGGCAACCTCTACGGCCGCCTGCAGGGCACCGGGGAGGGCCAGCCGCTGCTCTTCTCCAGCCACATGGACCGGGTCACCCCCGGCTTTGGCGTCAAGCCCCGCATTGAGGGCAACTACCTCAAGAGCGACGGCGCCACGATTCTCGGGGCAGACGACGCCGCGGGACTCGCCGCCATTCTCGAGGCGGTGCAGGTGCTGCGGGAGCGGAAGCTGCCGCACCCGACGATCGAGATCGCCTTCACCATCTGCGAGGAGGTCGGCCTGCTCGGGGCCAAGCATGTCGACGAGACCTGGTTCCAGTCGAAGCTCGGCTTCGTGCTCGACTCCAGCGGCCCGGTGGGCGAGATCACGGTCAAGTCGCCTCACTCCGCCAAGATCAGCGCCACCTTCAAGGGTAAGGCGGCCCACGCCGGCGTCGCCCCCGAAAAGGGGATCTCGGCGGTTCAGATGGCCTCGGTCGCCGTCTCCCGCATGAAGCTGCTCCGCATCGACGCCGAGACCACCGCCAACATCGGCTCGCTGGTGGCAGAAGGCCCGACCAACATTGTGCCCGAGACCTGCAAGCTGATGGGCGAGACCCGCTCACTCAACCGGGAGAAGCTCGACGCCCAGATCGCCCACATGACCGAGGCGCTGGAGTCGGCGGCCCGGGAGTTCGGCGGATCCGTCGAGGTGGATGTGACCCGGGCCTACATGGGACTCGACCTGGGCCCCGACTCGCCGGCGGTGGCCCGGGCGATGCGGGCGGCCGAGTTGATCGGCGTGGCGCCCTCGCTGGCCTCCTCCGGCGGCGGCTCCGATGCCAACATCTTCAACGCCAAGGGGATCCAGACGGCGGTCCTCGGCGTCGGCTACGAGGAGATTCACTCCACCAAGGAGCAAATGCCGCTGGACCAGCTCGAGGCGCTGGCCGAGTGGACCCTGGCGATCATTCTCGGCGACTAGCTTGCGGGTCGCGGAGGGTATCGCTGACCTCCGGCAGCGCCATACTAAGCGCGAAGGAGGCGGAGACCGATGGAGCACAACCCACGCGAGTTGGCCAACCTTGGCGGCGAGCACCGGCTCACCGAGCAGGAGCTGCTCTGTGTCCACCACGCCCTCGACGCCGAGGTCCTCGGCCTGAAGAAGTGTCTGCACTACGCCCAGGAGGTGGGCGATGAGGATGCCCGCAACCTCTTCCGGGAGCATGCGGATATCCACCACCGGCGCATCGACATGATGCTGGCCCTGCTGGACTCCCCGGGCGATATCACCAAGCAGGCCAAGATGCTCTTGCAGAATGCAGGACCTGATCGGGGGGGATACCGGCATGCGTAACACCCACGACCTGAGCCACACCACCCGGGGCCACATGTCCGACGCTGACCGGCTGATGGACTGCCTCTGCAGCGCCAAGGAGCGGGCCAAGCTCTACGCCAGCGCTGCGCTGGAGTCCACCAACAACGGGGTGCGGGAGTTCTTCCTGGCGATGCACGGCGAGGAGACGCACAACCAGGAGATTCTGTTCAGCTTCCTTCACACCCGCGGCTTCTATCCGACCCGGATGGCGCCGCAGGAGCGCATCCGCGAGGTGCGGGAGCGGTACCGGCAGATTCACGACCAGATGGGGCTGACCGACAACCCGTCGTTCCGCCGGTACCAGACCGCCGACCCGCGCATGCACCCGGCTGAGATGCAGAATCCGAAGCACTTTCACGAGGGCCACTAGCGCCCACCCCAGAGCGAAAGAAGCCCGCCCCTCTATCGGGGGCGGGCGCTTGTGTTATCATTGGGGGGAGGGAGGAGTGGGAACGTGGCGGTGATACGCGTCGGCACCTGCGCCTGGTCTGATCACGAGGAGTACTTCCCCAAGGGGCTGCCGCCCGGCGAGCGGCTCGCCTACTATGCCCAGCACTTTAACATCGTCGAGGTGGACAGCTCCTTCTACCACCTGCAGCCCCCCAAGTGGTATGCCTCGTGGGCGGAGAAGACGCCCAAGTCGTTTGTTTTCAACGTGAAGGCCTATGGGGCGATGACCCGGCACCACCGGGAGCCCCGCCCGGGGGAGGAGGAGATCGGCGAGGTCTTCAAGCGCTTTGCCGCCTCGGTCGAGCCGCTGCGGGCGGCCGGGAAGCTGCGGGCGCTCCATTTTCAGTTCCCGCCCTGGTTCACCTGCACCACCGAGTCGAAGGAGTGGGTCCAGTTCTGCCGGGAGTACTTCGCCGGCGAGATCGTGGCGGTCGAGTTCCGCCACAACTCCTGGTTCCTGGGCTCCAACCGGGAGGAGACACTCAACCTGCTCCGGCGCATTCGGGCGGTCAATGTGATCTGCGATGAGCCCCAGGTGGGCTCCGGCACCGTTCCGCCAGTGGTGGCCGTAACCGACCCCCGCCTGGCGATTGTGCGCTTTCACGGGCGCAACGCCAAAACCTGGTACATAAAGGCGGAGAAGACCGCCCAGCGCTTCGACTACCTCTATAACAAAGAGGAGCTGGCCGGCTGGGTCGGTCCCGTTCGGGCAGAGCTGGAGCCCGCCGCCGAAGAGGTCCACCTGCTCATGAACAATAACCGGTCGAACTACGCCGTCCGCAACGCCCTGGACCTCATGGAACTGCTGGGACTCCCCACCCCTGAGCGCGATGAGCGAGGTGTACCCGTATCTGCGCCTCGCCCTGGGGCGACTCATCAGTTGAGACTATTTTGACACCAAAGGACTATTGACGCTGTAACATTCACGCACCACTAAAAACTAAATATTTTGAGGTTTATGCGGCATGTTGCATAACACCAATGTAGAATAAGGGTGCGGGTGGCGAATGGTTTATAGGTGCTAAAATTTGCGGAAAATTCTCATCAGTGAGGAGGGAAACCTGTGGCCGGTGACGAATCCTATCAGACACAGGGTTACAAGATTTCTCCATCTACTGATGTGAAGGGTCCATTGGTGCGGCGTTCGGCTGAGCGGCCGGCGTCGCGGTTGGGCTTGGGCTTGGGCTTGGGCTCGTCTGGGGACTGGCCTGGCCCATACGAAGGGGGGGCCGAGACAATGCCGACGACGGGAGAGTTTAATCTCAAACCTGTGGCAGATCCGCATGCACCTCCAAACCAGGAGAGCCGGATTATCCGACGGCTCTCGGCCGGCGACGAAGAAGCGCTGGGTGTGTTGATGGACCGCTACGGCGGTGCTCTGCTTCACTTTGCGCACCGGTTGGTGGGGGACATGCAGATGGCGGAGGAGATCTGTCAGGACACCATGCTGAAGGCATGGCAGCAGGCGGGTTCCTTCCGGATGGATGGCCACTTGAAGGCCTGGCTGTTCCGGGTGGCGCGAAACAACGCGATCGACTACATCCGGCGAAAGCGGTTGCCTACCGAGGAGTTCCAGGCAGCCCATGACCAGGCCTCAAGCGAACAACAGCCCGAGCGGGAGGCGGAGAAATCCTGGCTGACAGATGCCATCTTTGCCGCCCTCGATGCGCTTCCGGAGCAGTACCGAGAAGTGATCGAGATGCGCTTCTTCCAAGATATGTGCTACCAAGAGATTGCCGAAACCCTTAAAATTCCGCTAGGAACAGTGAAAAGTCGTCTGAATTACGCGCTCAAGGGGCTGACCAGGGTCCTGACAGAACGAGGGATCAGCCCGGACCTGCTTGATCCATAAGTGCTGCTTCAGGGGATGTGACAGGCCGTCACATCCCCTTTTTGCGTTGGAGAGGAACCTTATAGCCAATAGCCCTACACAGGGGAAAACCCTTTGTTATAATGGGGTGAGATGGCTCCGAAGGAGACGCACCATGAACCTACCGAACCTGCTGACACTTGCACGCATCTTTCTGGTCCCGTTCTTCCTGCTGGCCATTCTGACGCGCCTCCCCTTTGGCGAGTTGGTAGCAACTGCCATCTTTATTGTGGCGGCCATCACCGACGGGGTAGATGGCTACCTGGCGCGAAAGAACAAGGAAGTGACGCGGCTTGGCAAGTTCCTGGACCCGCTGGCCGACAAACTGCTGGTCTCTGCGGCGCTGGTCGCCCTGGTGGAGCTGGGCGAACTCTCAACCTGGGTCGCCATGGTCCTGATCGGACGGGAGATGGCGGTCACGGGCCTGCGCGCCATTGCTGCCGCCGAGGGCGTGGTGATCGCCGCGGGGCCGTGGGGGAAGGCCAAAACGGTCTTCCAGATCATCTTCATCGTCACCGCGATCCTCACCGGGGCCAACGGCTTCTTCCTCCAGGGTCTGGCAGAGATCCTGGAGACCCCCCTGCTCTGGATCACGGTAGCGCTCACGGTCTGGTCGGGCATCGACTATGGTTGGGGGTACTACAAGGGCCATCGCGGCGCCGACGATTCCGATGAGCCCGGGGAGCGGCCGCCGCTGAAGTTCCGCTTCAGGCTCCCGCGGCGGCGCAGGCGTCCCCTGCGGTAGGAGGTGTCCTCTGTGAACCTGATCCTGGTGAAAGGGCCACAGCAGCAGCTGCAGCTGCCCGGTTCGATGGTCAGCCCCGCGGTAAGCCTCGCCGGGGTGGACTGGGACCATGAGGTGGCGGTGGTTGTCGATATGGGCGAGCAGCGAACCGGCGGGTACGCCGTCTCGGTGCAGAGCGCACGGGTGACCGGCCCCGACCGGATCGAGCTGTCGCTGCATGTGCAGCGGCCCGGCCCTGGCATGTTCGTCACCCAGGCCTTTACCCATCCCCACGCGGTGGCCCGGGTGGCCCGGGCCGGCCTCGGAAAGGGGCCGGTAACAGTCGTTGCCTATGACCAGAGCCAGACCGAGGTGGCCCGCCGGGTGGTGAGCCTGTGAAGGTTGCGATCTTTGCGGCCGGACAGGTGTACGATCACGACAGCGCGGGCAGGCTGCTCGGCCAGCCCGACCTGGTCATGTGCGCCGATGGGGGCGTGCGCCACGCCCTGGCCATGGGGCTGACGCCGGACCTGCTGCTGGGCGATTTCGACTCGGCCGATCCCGCCATGATCGCCGACCTGGAGCAGCGGGGGACCCCGGTGCTCCGCGTGCCGGTGGAGAAGGACCAGACCGACACCCACCTGGCGCTGGAGGAGGCGGTCCGGCGGGGGGCGACCGAGATCTGGCTGGTGGGCGCATCGGGGGGACGGCTGGACCACACGGTGGCCAACCTGCTCCTGCTGCCGGGGGTACCGGTTCCCGTGACGCTGGTCGACGGCAAGAACACCGCCAGACTGCTCCGCCCGGGGCAGTCGCTGACGGTGGCGGGGGAGGCGGGCGACTTCCTCTCCCTGCTGCCCCTGACCCCGGAGGTGACCGGGGTGGTGGCGCGCCAGGTGAAGTGGCCGCTGGAGAACGCCACGCTCCGCTGGGGGGAGTCGCTGGGGGTCTCCAACCAGATGACGGGCCCGGAGGCCCACGTGGCGGTGGGCGAAGGCCTTCTGCTGGTGATTCAGGCCCGAGATTAGGCTACCGTTTGGGGGCGGATCGTGATATACTGGGTTAGAACCTGGTACTATCATCTGCTGATTATTGTGGGGGGAGGAACTTCGTTGAACGAGATACTCGCCTCGCTGGCGGCCAATGCGGCCAACCCGGCGGTGCTCTTTTTTCTCATCGGTCTTGCGGCCTCCCTTCTGAAGGTGGAGCTTCCGCTGCCCGGGGGCTTCCGGACCGTGCTGACGGTCTACCTTATGGCGGCGATCGGGTTCAAGGGCGGGGTGGCGGTTAGTGAGACAGGGCTGGCGGCCATCTGGCTGCCGGCCCTGGTGGTTGCCTTGTTGGGAGCGGTGCAGCCGGTCTGGCTCTACCCGCTCGCCCGCTACGCCGGGCGGATGGCCCACGTGGACGCCATCGCCCTGTCGGCCACCTACGCCTCGGTCTCGGCTGTTACCTTCGCCTCGGCCATGAGCCAGTTGACGGTGGCGGGCATCCCGTTCGAGGGCTCGGCCCCGGCCCTGATGGCGGTCATGGAGGTGCCCGGGGTGATCGTCGCCCTCGGCCTGCACCAGTGGATGACCGCCCGCAGTGCCGCCGCAGCCGCCCCGGCCGCGATACAGGGCGCCGGGACCAGTTCGCTGGGGGTGCTGATGGGGGCGGTCACCGAGGTGCTTCGCTCCAAGTCGGTCTTCGTGCTGGTGGCCTCCCTGGGCGCCGGCTTCCTGGCCGGGCCGCCGGGGATGGCGCTGACCAAGGGGTTCTTCGTCGACCCCTTCCAGGGCCTGCTCACCCTCTTCCTGCTGGAGATGGGCCTGGAGGCGGGCGCCCGGCTGGGGGCGCTCCGCCGGACCGGACCCTTCCTGCTGGCCTTCGGGCTGCTGCTCCCGCTGGCGCAGGGGGCGCTGGGTGTGGCGCTGGGCGACCTGATCGGCCTCTCGGTGGGTGGCGCCACGCTGATGGGCGTGCTCTCGGCCTCCGCCTCCTACATCGCCGCCCCGGCAGCCGTCCGGTCGATGGTGCCGGAGGCGAACCCATCAATCTATATCACCTCGGCGCTGGGAATCACCTTCCCCTTCAACGTGGTGATCGGCATTCCGCTCTACCTGGCCTTCGCACAGTACCTGGCTCAGTAGCCCACGCCACGAGTAAGCGCCAGAAAGCCGCAGGCTTCTGGCGCTTGTCCTTATGAACCGCAGATTACGCAGATGAAGACATTGATTACGCAGATTAAAAAATAAAATAATATAAGAGTTGTCACTTGCGACAGGTCCATCCCGGTAATCTGCGTAACCACCATGACGAGGGCGCCAGAGACGCATATGAAAAATGAAAATGGTGTTGGCCCTCACCAGCTACGGCTCAGTAATCCGCGTTTTGTCCGGAAATCCGCGTAATCCGCGT
>JBMONB010000054.1:0-13922 GCA_049325315.1 Bacillota bacterium
CTGGCGCCGGGCTGCTTTGTCTGGCTGGGGACCGGCCGGCCGGAGAACTGGCACCACCCGAGGTTCACGGTCGATGAGGATGTGATCCACCAGGGGGCGGCACTCTTCGCCCAGGTGGCGGTGGATGCGCTGGCGGCCCTGAAGGGGCCCACTGAAGCTTAGTCAGAGATGCCCTCCGGCGGACGCCGCCCCGCCCGATCCTTTTCGAAGCCGGCCTTTTTATCTCTCCGCCTGGCTGTACCCGCTCCCGGAGCTTCTCCCTGAGCCAAGGCTGCCCCACGGGATCATAACCCATGCCGATCAGGGCGACGGGAGGAGCAACCGCTCCTCCCGTCGCATCCCTATCGCCCGGCCTTCAGCGTCTCCGGCATGCGCACCGCCACCACCACTCCGGAGAGCAGTGTCAGCACGGCCACCAGCAGGATCGCCGCCGGAATTCCGAACAGGTCGGCCATGATACCAGCCAGGATCGCGCCCACAGCATAGCCGCTGTCCCGCCAGAGCCGGTAGACGCCCACCGCCGACGCCCGCCATGATGGGTGGGCCACATCGCCGATGGCGGCCAGCAGGGTGGGGTAGACCATTGCTGTGCCCAGGCCCAGCGCAACCGAGACCCCAACCCAGGCGGCGAATCCCTCGAAGAGGAGCATCGCCCCCAGGGCTGCCGCCTGCACCCACATGCCGGCGGCGATCATCCAGCGGCGGCCCCAGCGGTCGCTCAGGGCGCCGGTCCAGAGCTGAAAGAGGCCCCAGGCCCCGGGGTAGACGGCGGCGATCACGCCTACCGCCTCAATGGGCAGCCCCGCCCCGGCGAAGAAGAGCGGAAAGAGTCCCCAGGCCAGGCCGTCGTTCAGGTTGTTGACCAGGCCCGCCTGGCTGGCGCTGGAGAGCGCCGGGTCCCGCCAGGTGGTGCGGGCGAAGACCTCCCCCGCCGACAGCCCCGGACTGGCCGTCCCGCCGCTGGCAGGGCCGCCCCCCGCCTCGGCCCGGGCGTGGCCCAGCGTCTCCCGCACGAAGAGGCCGGAGAGCGCCAGCCCCGCCGCCCCGTAGGCGATGCCCAGGTAGAAGGGCTCGGGCCGCAGCCCGAACTGACTGGCCAGGTAGCCAGAGGCCAGGGTGGAGAGCGCCACCGCCAGGTAGCCGGCGAACTCGTTCAGCCCCATGGCCAGCCCCCGCTGCCGGGGGCCCACCAGGTCGATCTTCATGATCACCGTGGTGGACCAGGCCAGCCCCTGGTTCAGGCCCAGCAGCACGTTGGCAAAGACGATCCAGCCCCACGAGGGCGCCCAGATCACCAGCAGCGGGACCGGGAGGCCCAAGAGCCAGCCCAGCATCAGAATCCGCTTCCGGCCGATGGCGTCGGAGAGGCGCCCGGCAAAGAAGTTGGTCACCGCCTTGACCAGGCCAAAGGTGACAATGAAGGAGAGCACGGCGCTGCGGGAGGCCAGGCCGAACTCCTGCTCCGCGATCAGGGGCAGCACGGTCCGCTCCAGCCCCACCATCGCCCCCACGAACCCGTTGACCAGCACCAGGAGCCAGAACTGCTGCCAGTTGGCCCGCAGCCCCAGCGCCGGACGCTCCGTTACCGATACAGACACCTAAGATCCCACCTCTTGACGCAGTCCCATGTTGACCGCCCGATTCTGCGCAGCGTTGGGGGGCGGCTCGGGGATGTTCGCGGTCATGTGGGCGACAAACTCCGCCTCCGAGCCGATCTGAAGCGCCCGGTTGAAGATGCGCTCAAACCCGATGGAGGAGCTGGGCTTGCCGCTCAGCGCCCGCCCGCAGACCGAGCCGGCGAAGGCGCCCGGGAAGACCTCGATATAGTCGGGCAGCTCCAACAGCCGCCTGGCGCTCCGCCAGAGCGCCCGCGCCCCGCTCTCGGCGTCGGACGCCAGTTCGGTGCGCCCCAGGTCGCCGACCATGAGCGTATGGCCGCTCAGGAGGAACCAGGGCTCCGGCCCCCGGGAGCGGTCGGTCACCAGGAGCGAGATATGCTCAGGGGTGTGCCCCGGGGTGTGAAGCGCCTGGACCACCACGTTTCCCAGGTCAAGCAAATCGCCATCGTTCACCCCCAGGAACGGGTACTGCGCCTCAGCGCCAGCGTAAAGCACATACCTGGCGCCCGTCGCCTCCGCCAGCTTCCGGCCCCCGGAGATGTGATCGGCGTGCAGATGGGTATCGATCACGTAGCGAATCTGCATGCCGGTGGCCTGAGAGGCCTCCAGGTAGGGGGTGATGTCGAGCTGTGGATCCACCACAGCGGCCGTGGCCTTTCCCCCTCAGCCAAAGAAGTAGGAGGCGCCCACCGGGTCGGTATGCAGGAACTGCCGGAAGATCATCTCATCACGCTCCATCCTGTTGACTTATTCTAAATCTATCACACAAATGTACCATTCGAGAAATGCAACTTTGATCGAGAACCATGCATCTCATGCATCGAATAAAGCGAGAGGGCCGTCGAAGTGACGACCCTCCCGAGGGTTACGCCCGGATCTCCCGGCGCATGAAGAGAATGTAGGCTGCGGCGAACTCCACCGCTGTCAGGGCGATCAGCCCCACCACCTGCGGCCAGACCAGCAGCAGGCTCTGGCCGAAGGGCAGCACCCCCTGGAGCGCCCCGATCAGCTGCTCGATGGTAACCGGCCCCAACGTCCGGACGGTAGGGGTGAGCACGGTCAGAACCGCCTCGGAGTAGAGCGTGCCCGGCGAGAGCCGGCTCAGCCACAGGGCGGCGCTCCCGCTCCCGGCCACCAGCCCGACGATCATCTCCCAGAAGAGGCTGAAGAAGAGCCAGATGGCCATGCCCGCCAGCGCCGAGGTGGCCGCCTGGCGGAACAGGATCGACAGCAAGATGGAGAGGGCGAGCCAGAAGGCGACGTAGACCAGGGTGATGCCGGCAAAGGCTGTCAGGCGCAGGAGTTCGTCGCCGGTGGGCGGCACGCCGATCACCAGCAGGCCGACCGCCCCCACCAGCCCGAAGAGCGAGAGCAGCATGACGGCGATGGCCATCAGGCCGGCCAGGAACTTCCCGTTGATCAGCGCATCGCGATGGATCGGCTGCGAGAGCACCCGGCTCAGGGTCCGCCGCCCGAGCTCCCCGCAGATCGCATCAAAGCCCAGTGCGAGGCCGACCAGCGGGGCCAGGAAGACCAGGAACGAGGTGAGCGGCGGCAGTTGCTCGCTGCCTCCGGTGAAGAGCCGCAGGAAGACGAAGTCCTTGGTGGCGGCGATTCCGGCAGTCTCCCGGATCGTCATCCCCGCCGTGTAGAGCGAGGCGACGGCGGTGACCACCAGCAGAGCGACGAGAATCCCCATCCGCCAGCTGCGGATCTGGTCGGCGAACTCCTTGCGCACCACCGCCCCAAGCCCGCCGGGGGCGGCGGCAGGCACTCGTCGGGAGGCCGCCTTCACCGCCCGCTGAAGGACCTGCCAGACCGCCTCAGGCAACGCCTTGGGCAGCGTGGCCATGCAGATCACCCCCTGCCTGGAAGAACCGGCGGTAGATGTCATCGAGGGTGCGGCCCGCCAGGCTCAGGTGCAAAATCGCGGCGCCGCTCTCCGCCACCAGCCGGTTGACGGCGGGCCGGACATCGTGGCGGCACCGGAGCAGCAGACGCCTGCCGGCGCCCTCCTCCACCCCTGTCACCCCGTCGATGCGCCCCAGCGCTTCGAGCAGGGCGGGCGAACAGGGGTCGACCTCGAGGCTGAGGAGCAGGGGGTCTCCGGCCAGCGCCTGCTCCGCCAGCTGGTCCACCGGGCCGCAGGCCAGCATGCGGCCCTGCACGAAGATGCCCACCCGGTCACAGACCTGCTGCACCTGGTGGAGCAGGTGGGACGAGAGCAGCACCGTCATTCCCTCCCGGGCGAGGGAGCGGATCAGCTCCAGGAACTCCCGGGCCCCTTCCGGGTCGAGGCCCAGGGTGGGTTCGTCCATAATCACGATGCGCGGCCGCTTCAGGAGCACATCGGCCACGCCCAGGCGCTGCCGCATCCCCCGGGAATAGGTGGCCACCCGCTTGTCGGCCACCCCCGACAGCCCTACCCGGGCCATCAGCTCGTCGATCCGGGCGTCCGCCTCCCGCAGCCCAATCCCGTTCAGATCGGCGGTGTAGCGCAGGTTCTGCCGACCGGTCATCTCATCGTAAAAGCCGACGTTGTCCGGCAGGTAGCCGGTTACCCGCTTCACGCCGATGGGATCACGCACGGGGTCCAGCCCCAGCACCCGGACCCGCCCCGCTGTGGGTTCGGTCAGACCGAGAAGCATCAGGATGGTGGTGGTCTTGCCGGCGCCGTTGGGCCCCAGCAGCCCGAAGACCTCCCCGGCCGCAATCTCCAGGTCCAGGTTGTCCACGGCGGTGAAGGTGGAGTAGCGCTTCACCAGACCGTGGGCCTCAATCGCCTTGTCGACCAACCCGGATCACCTCCGGCCGTAGGCATGGAAGACCCACCACAGCCCTCCGCCCACCGCAGCCAGCACCGAGAGGCCGGCCATGCCCCACAGCGTGGAGGTGCGCACCGCCACCCGGAACTCGGCGTTGTCGCTGGCGGCGCTATCCTCCGCCCGCCCCCAGATGGTCAGCAGGTAGTCGCCGGCGATCGCCTTGTCATCGGGCCGTACCTTCGCCGTCACCTGGATTTGCTCGCCCGGGTTGATCCGGTCGATCCGCTCAGGTGAGAAGGTGACGCTCCATCCCGGGGGGGCCGAGGTGGAGAAGCTGATCCCCTCCAGCGCCACGGTGCCGGTGTTCCTGACCTCCAGTTCGAGTGGGTTCTCCCGGCCCGAGGTGACATCGGCGCTCAGGCGGCCGGTGGGGGTGTTGAGGCTCAGCTCGTACTTGCCCATCACCTCAAGCTCCAGGTCGAGGCCGGCCTCCAGCGCACCCGCCGAGGCCAGCACCGGCACCTTGTAGAGACCGGTCTCCACCTCATCGGGGACCTCCACGGTCACGTCGACCCGCAGGCTGGCGCCGGCGTCCACCGGGACGCTGCCCACCTGCTTCGACTCATAGGCCGGCTTGAAGGTGACGCCCCACCCCTTGGGCGAGTTGGCGGAGAGGGCGAAGATTCGCTTGCTGTCGCTCTCGTTGCGCAGGGTGACCTGGAAGGTGTACGAGGTCCCTGCCTGGGCGCGGATCGAGGGGTACTCGGTGGTCAGGCTGGCCCGGGAGGCAGCCGTGCGGGCCACCGTCAGCCGGAGCGGCAGGTCGGATGAGCGCGCACCGTGGCTCGCGGTCAGGAGAACCTCGTAACTCCCTTCAGCCGCCTCCTCCGGCACCTTCAGGTCCAGGGTGACCGTCTCGCTCTGACCGTCGGCCACGTAGACCTGGTCCACCTCAAAGCCGCCGCCCCTTATCGAGGGCTCCTCCCAGCCCTCGGGCATTTGTGCCACCGCCAGGTGGACCAGGCCCGAGGGGCCGTCGTTGGCCACGTTCAGTGACAGGGTTACCTGCTCACCCGGCTTTACCGTAAGGCCGGGGAACCGGGTGGAAAGGGTCAGTCCATGGGACTGCGCAGAGACCAGGGGGACAAAGGGAAGGAAGCAGATGGCGATTGTCGCGACCGCAACCGCCACACGTCGAGATCGAGTCGTCATCAGCACCTCACCTTTCCTGGATGATCGGGGGGAGCGCCCGTACCCGGGTTGGGGCTTCCCACCGACCATGGTAATGAGATGGCTGAGACAGGCCTGAAATCAAGCTGAGAGAACGCTAAGAATTATGACAAAGGGCGCCCCCTGTTCGGATCAGAGCGCCCTGCCGATCTCCAGCAGCCGGTCGATCTGGGCGAGGCACCACTCGATTCCGAGGGTCCTGCCCAGGTGGACCTTGGCCTGAGCCGGTTCGTCGGGGTGCTGGCTTTCCAGCTCCTTCAGCTTCTCGCCGTAGAGCTTGCGCAGCGCCAGCAGGGTGTGGTAGCCCTCCCGTCGGAGCGAATCCCGATCCGCCTGCTGATTCAGGTCGCGCTGGATCCGGTCCCCGACCACCTGATCGATCAGCCCCTCCAGGAAGCGATCTTTGTAGAGTTTCACCTGTAGGTACTCGTCGGTCAGGTCGGGCACGGGGACGACCGGATGATTGGCGTGGTGGATCAGGAACTTGCCCAGGAGCAGGTCGCTGTTGAGGTAGGCATTCAGGGTGAGGGAACGCTCCCCCTGGAAGTGGCCCCGCTGATCGAGAAAGCGGTGAAGGCCCGTCCACTCCCCACACTGCTCACAGAAGAGCAGCCACTCCCGGTCAGCCAGTTGCATGGAACCTCACCTCGCTGTGTCATGGATATTTCTCAAAATGATAGCGAAGGGGCCGAAGCCCCTTCAAGTGCTGTGCCAGTTCAAACGGCGGCGCGAGAACGGGCCAGGCCGCCGGCGCATGCCATAATCCTGATTTATGCAAGCCAGTGGCGGATATCCGCCGATATTGACCCTTGATCGGCCCCCGCTCGCGAGATCAAGTGACGTGGTAGAATGAGAGGAGCCTTGCATTCTGGGAGGAATCGCCTTGACCGACCCGGTACAGGAACAACTGGAGGCTTACAACGCCCGCGATCTGGAGCGCTTCATCGCCTGCTATACCCCCGATGTGGTGGTGGAAGATGGCGCCGGCCACCGCTTGATGCAGGGACACGACGCCATGCGAGAGCGTTACGGCCCCATGTTCGCCGCCCACCCCGAGCTGCACTGCCGCATCGTCCACCGGATTCGGATCGGCGAGTACGTGGTCGATGAGGAACGCATCACCGGGCGGGGGCCTGACGAGCTGCACGCCGTGGCCATCTACCGGCTGAAGGGGGACAAGATCGCGCACATTCGCTTTCTGCGGTAAAACAGGCAAGGGCCGCCCCGCAACTGCGCAGGGCGGCCCCTTCCCCTATCGACTGGCGATCAAGCCATGGCGCCCAGGCGGGCGCCCACCGACCTCGCTTCGGTCAGGATTCGCTGGAACAGCTCTGCCACGGTGGGCACGTCGTGGATCAGGCCGATCCCCTGCCCGGCGTAGACGAAGCCCTCCTCCAGGTCCCCCTCGACCGCCGCCTGGGCGTTGACCTTGCCGGAGATCAGCGGCAGCAGTTCCTCCAGCGTGGCCCCCTTGGACTCCGCCTCCAGCACCCGGTCGGCGCCGCCGGTCTTCAAGACCCGGGCCGGCCGCCCAATGGAGCGCTCCATGATCACCGTGTCGGTCTCCTTGCCTTCCACGAGCAGCTGCTTGTAGCGCTCGTGGGCGATGCACTCCTGCACGGCGACAAAGCGGGTGCCCATCTCGATGCCCTCGGCGCCCAGGGCGAGGCCGGCCATCAGCCCCCGGCCATCCATAATGCCGCCGCTGGCCACCACCGGGATCTTGACCGCATCGACCACCCGGGGGATCAGCGCCATGGTGCCGATATCGTCACGCCCGAGGTGGCCGCCGCCGTCGTAGCCGACGGCGATCACAGCGTCGGCGCCCAGCGACTCCGCCTTCTGCGCCGCCCGCACGCCCGCCACCAATATGATCTTCTTCACCCCGCCCATCCGGGCGTCGATGTACTTCATGTACGGCTCGGGGTTGCCGCCGGTGATCGAGACGATGCGGACCCCCTCTTCCAGGGCGACATCGATATAGGACTCCAGCGACCGATAGCCCATGGCGAAGTTGACGCCAAAGGGCTTGTTCGTCTTCGCCTTCACAGCCCGGAGTTCGGCCCGCAGTGCCGACTCGTCGGGGAAGGTGGCGGCGGTGATCTGCCCGAGCCCGCCCGCCTCGGAGACGGCGGCGCAGAGGTCAGCCAAGGCCAGATGAGCCAGACCACCCTGAACAATGGGGTAGCGGATCGAGAGCAGATCGCAGAGTCGCGTCTGAAGCATGAGATGAGCCCTCCTCTCCCGTCTGTGTCCCGTTATTCTATCTCGGCCCCCGGGGCATCCTGCTTGGGGAGGAGGTGGTGGTGAAAATGCCGCCCTATAAGCTGGCGCGGCTCTCCGACGAGCAGATGACCATGATCGAGTCCCTGGAGAACGAGATCGGTGTCACCCTGGTGGCCTATGAGCCCCAGTGCGACGCCCTCCGAGACGCAGCGACCCAGGGCCTGACCCAGGGTGAGGCGCAGGAAGATCTCATGACCGATGCCCTGCTGGATACCTACCGCACCTACGACCCGCCGACGTAACGCCCGGCTCCAACGTCTGCTCGGAATGCACCGGAGGCGGGGGCTCTTTGAGAAGAGCGCCCGCCTCCTTTTGTCACTAGCCGCTGGGATTGGACGTATGATGGGTAGGCCCCACCCGGTGATCCTTGAACTCCTGCATCCCCCGAATGCGGTCGACCTCCTCCTTGCGCGTCGCCCGCTCCGGGTGGACCGGCTTAAACTTCGTGCCCTGGCGGGGCTCCGGTTGCTGCTCGGTCACTCAGACATCACCCCCAGATTTAGTCTGCCCAGCAGCGCCGCTTTCACAAGCCGCATGCCCGCTCCATAGACTGTACAGGAGAGGAGGTGCATCCACTTTGAACTTCGGTGGTTTCGGCAAGACTCCCGCGTTCTCGCCGTTTATCGGCGCCCAGGCAGGCGCTGACGATCTGTTCATCGCTCCCGGTGCCGCGGCCTATCCGGCGGCCAACGCCACGGTCTACCGCGTATACGAGTACGCTGTTCCCGTAACCACGGTAGCCACCGTTCCGTCCGCTTACCCAACGACCGCCGGTATCCCTGGCATCGCCGCTTATCCGGCGGGCAAGGGCTTCGGCAAGGGATTCGGCATCTAGGCGGGCACCCGGGTGCCGCATGACCAGACGAGCGGGTCTCCCTCCCGGGGGTCCCGCTCGCCCTTTGCGGCCCTGCATCAGCCCAGCGGCTCCAGGAACCGCCGCCGCCGCTCAAACCGGGCCACTTTCGTATAGCCGCTCCGGATCGCCAGTTCCCGGGCCTCGCTGAAGGACCAGGCCACCTCCTGCGGGCTGTGGGCGTCCGAGGAGATCACCAGCGGCACGCCCCGCCTGGCGCACTCCGCCAGGAGCGTGGGGTTTGGGTAGACCTCCCCCACCGGCTTGCGCAGCCCGGCGGTGGAGAGCTCAATCGCCACATCCGCCCGGGCAATGGCCTCCGCCACATCGGCATAGAGGCGCCCCAGGTCGTTGGATGGCCGGTGCCCGAACTTTTTAATCAGGTCGATATGCGCCAGAATGTCGAAGAGGCCACTCTCCGCCGCCATGCGCTCCAGGGTGAAGAACTTGGCGTAGAGTTCGGAGATATCCCAGTCGGCGTAGCGGTTCACCTCCGCCGGGTTGTCGAAGCCCCAGTCGCCAATGAAGTGAACCGAGCCGATCACATAGTCCCACGGATATTGCTCCAGAATACGGACCAGGTCCTCCTCGCGCCCGGGGATGAAGTCGGCCTCAATCCCCAGCCGGATCGGGATCTCCCGGTAGCGCTCCCGGAGGCGGCAGACATCGGCCACGTACTCCTCCAGCTCTTCTTGGCGCATGGCGATGGTCGGATCACGCCGCTCCTCGGGGAGCCAGTACATCGGAATGTGGTCCGAGAAGCCAATTTCGCCCAGACCGGCGGCAATGGCCACCTCCACGTACTCCTCCATAGAGCCCACCGCATGGCCGCAGCGAACCGTATGGGTATGGTAATCCACAATCTGCTTCATCAGTGGCTCGCCTCCCGGGCGCAAGGTTCGCCCCCCCGATACCTGGTTCCTTCTGCCTGCGTGTGTGAAAATCTTAACGAAATAGTGGCGGGTTGCAATCTGAAAAAGCAGGAATTTGGAAGGGGACGGGGAATACCCATGTTCCCTACACTTCACGTGATCGAGGTGGAGCCATATGGCGATTATCCGGCCGATGGTGCCCGGTGACTACCCGGTCGTCGCGCAGATCTCCAACGAGGCCGCCAACCAGGCGCTGGTTGGACAGCCCTCCTGGGAGACGGCCACCGAGGTAGCCGCGACCGCAGCCAGCCTGCGGCAGGCGGAATTTGTGGTAGCAGAAGAAGAAAACGGCCGCATTGTCGGCTTTGCAGGCTATAGGCTCACCGAGGACTCAGGCGCCCTCCTCTACGGCCCCCTCGTGACCACCGGCGGGCACGGGATCGGCGCCTGGCTCGCCACCCGTGTGGAATCGATGGCCCGCCACCACGGGGCCCGGTACTACTCGATGCTGATCGGGCTCAAGAACCGCTCGGGCGCCGCCTGGGCCGAATGGCGGGGCTATCAGCTTGACACCGAGTACCCCGAGACGCTTCTGGCCTGGGTCTACCCCGGCGAACTGAAGCGGGAGCAGCGGCAGGAGGGCGGGACCGTCCGGCGCGCCCGCCCGGAGGACCTGGACAGGGTGGAGGAGCTTTACCGCACCTGCTACCAGGCCGACACCGCCACCCGTTCCGACTGGGCCGCCTGGCTTGCATCTACCTGGGTGATCGAAGAGGAGGGACGGGTCGAAGGGCTGCTGCACCTGGACCAGCCCACCGCCATGATCCGCCATCTCTGTGTGGAACCGGGGGCCCGGCGTCACGGCGTGGGCGCCCAGCTGGTCTGTGATGCGATTGACGCCTTCTGGAAGGAGTCTCCCTCCAAAGTGGGGATTATGCTGCCCCTGGACAACCAGACCGGCGTCTCCCTCATTCGGCGCATCGGCTTCCGCCGGGAAATCCCGATCGCCCGGTGGATGAAACGGGACGGATAAGGTAGGATGAATAAGAAGTAGCTATGTCTAGGGGGCCGTCTCTTGATCAAGCTGAAGTCCGCCCGGGAGATTGCCATCATGCGGGAGGCAGGCCGCCTGGTGGCCCAATGTCACGCCGCTCTGGCTGAGCGGGTGAAGCCCGGCGTATCTACCCGGGAACTGGATCGCTTCGTGGAAGAGTTTTTAAAGGAGCGGGGCGCCACCCCTAGCTTCAAGGGGTATCGGGGCTTCCCGGGCTCCATCTGCGTCTCAGTCGACGACGTGATCTGCCACGGTATCCCCGGCCGCGACCGGCTGAAGGTCGGGCAGGTGATCACCATCGATATTGGCGCCTACTACAAGGGCTACCATGGCGACTCGGCCTGGACCTACGCCGTGGGCGATGTCTCCCCCGAGATTCAGCATCTGATGGATGTGACCAAGGAGGCGCTCTTCGCCGGCATCGCGGCGGCGAAGCCCGGCAACCGCATCGGCGACATCGGCCACGCCATTCAGAGCCTCGCCGAGTCCCACGGTTACGGCGTGGTGCGGGACTTTATCGGCCACGGCCTGGGCCAGGACCTGCACGAGGCGCCCGAGGTGCCCCACTACGGCACGCCCGGGACCGGCTTCGCCCTGCGGCCTGGCATGACCATCGCCATCGAGCCGATGATCACCCTGGGCGACTACCATGTCCGGGTCGATGCAGACGGCTGGACCGCCCGCACGGTCGATGCCTCCATCTGCGTCCAGTATGAGCACACCATCGCCATCACCGACAACGGGCCGGAGATCCTGACCCTCCCATAATTAAGCAAGATACCTGCTGGTTCAGCAGGTATCTTCTGCTGCAGGAGCGAAATTAGAAAGTACCCTGCTGACCGGAGGGCCGTCATGAACAGACTGCGCTTCACGGACGAACCGCAATTGCTGCCCTGCCCCTTCCAGTGGACCGATCCCGAGTTGCCCTACATGCGGCGGCTGCGAACCGAGTATGAGCTGGAGAGGCTGGTCTACGGGGCTGCAGATGATTTGGAGCGGGTCTGCCGGGTGGTCAACTGGGTGCACAACCTTTGGGTCCATGACGGCCTGAACGTCCCGGAGCGGCCCTACGACCCCATCTCAATCCTGGAGGCGGTCAGGGCCGGCCATCGCTACCGCTGCGTGGAATATGGCATGGTGATTTTCGGCGCCCTGAACAGCCTGGGAATCCCTACCCGGCCCCTCGCGCTGAAGACCAGCGATGTGGAGACCCGGGAATCCGGGGCGGGGCACGTGGTGGCGGAAGCCTATCTGCGTGACCAGGGCCGCTGGGTCTTTGTGGACGGTCAGTTCAACGCGGTGGCCCTGTTAGACGGACAGCCGCTCAACGCCGTCGAGCTGCAGGAAGCCCTCTCGGAAGAGCGGCCCGGCGTGAACTATGCGGGGATGTCGCCCGACCTGTTCGACCAGTACCGCACCTGGCTGCTGCCCTATCTCTACTACTTCGACTACCGCCTGGACAACCGGTGCACCGGCGAGCCCCGCCTGCCGGAGATTCTCATGCTCGGCCCGGTGGGGGCGCCGCAGCCCCGGGTCTTCCAGCGCGACTACCCGCTGGAGAATGTCACCTTTACGCATTCGGTTCGGGCCTTCTACCCGACGCCTGTCTGGTGAAGCGCTCCATAATGAAACAGACCTGCCGGTTCGACGGCAGGTCTGTTTCTTGTTTGATTGGTGGGCGCTGAGGGACTCGAACCCCCGACCCCATGCGTGTAAAGCACGTGCTCTACCAACTGAGCTAAGCGCCCGCAAAGCGAGCAAAATGAATTGTAACATGGTCGATGCTCGCTGTCCAGCGATGAAGCTGCGCCAGAATCGATCCACTTTATGGCACAGTGCGCTGCCAGTCGATTTCGAGGTCGACTCGCTCAGCCGGTTCGTCGGGGAGCGAGAGGCTGTAGACCGTGGCCGCCAGCGGCTGCCACCGGCCTGCCGCACCTCCCGGCGGCGGCTCCAGGTCGGTAGCCAGCAGCCGGTGTCCACCAGGCAGCCGGGCAAGCACCCGGGCCTCCCAGGTCGCCCCCCGGCTCACGCTCAACCCGGGAATCCAGCGCAGGGGGCCGGGAAGCGTAAGCGCCGCATGGGTGCGGGCGCCCTCTGCGGTCGCCTCAAGCCCAAGGCGCACGCCACGGGTGGCTGGCAGGGCACAGGCCCTCACCCGGACCCCGCGGTGGCCCGGGCCGACGGAGTCGAGCCTCGCTACGACCGCCTCTGCACCGGCCGGGAGGGAAGTGCCCAGTAGAACTTGCGTCCGGTGCCGCTTCCCCCCGGTATCCACCCCCGTCATAAGGAGAGTGGAACGCCAGCCGTCTCCCGCCGCCACCGCCGGCTTCAGCTCCAGCCTGATCTGCTGCCAGCCCTCCGGCGCCAGGGCTGCGGGCAGTTCCGCTGTGGCTGCCGGGCAGGGTGCCGCTGGCCTCGCAGGACCGGGGGGGTCGAAAAGCACCTGCTCCAGCTCGACGGTGGCGACCGCCTGGCCCATCACCTGCTCCAGCCGGTACCACTGCCCCTCCAGGGGAAGGTGCGCCGTGCGCAGGGCGGTCACGCCCACCGCCACCAGGGCGGCAGCCCGGCTCCCGGCCCCCCGCCCCACCCGGCTCAGCCGGTCGATCTCGGCCACGGGGACCAGCCGGTCGCCCTCCTGCAGGCCGGGGATGGCCAGCAGGGCGCCGAAGGTGGCCTCGCGGCCTGTCCAGCGGCTGCGCCCGCCCCCGTCGGCCCACGACAGCTCCAGCGAGAGGACCCCCCGGACCAGGACCCGGCCCTCGCCTCCATGCTCGGCGCTCACGCTGACCACCTGGCCGGTCAACTCCCGCACCGCCGCCACCTCAGGCGCCCTGGCGGGAACGGGCGCCCCGGGGAGCTGCCCGTGGCAGGAGACGGCGAGCGTTGCCTCCCCCACCACCGCACCGCCCGGCTCCATCCGGCACGCCAGGGCCACTAGCCCGCCCCGGGCCCGCCAGGAGAGCGCTTCGCTGGCGGTGACCGCCACCAGGCGGCAGAAGGGGATCGCCAGAGCGAGAGGTCCGTCCGGGGTCTCGAGCACCAACCGCAGCCTGCCGCGCAGCAGCATGGCGCCCGGTCGGGCGCGGCACGCCAGCGACAGGCGCGCCGAAACCGCCCGCAGGGCGCTCACCCCCCGGGGCTCCAGGCGAAAGGGAAGACGGAACCGGTCATCCCACCGCTCCGGCTCCCCGCGAGCCGGGCGCATCGGGCGAAGCGAGAGCAGCAGTTCCGGCCCCT
>JBMONB010000055.1:0-13846 GCA_049325315.1 Bacillota bacterium
AGATCTCCCGCCGCTTCGGCAGCGGCCAGTCCGACGGGGTGGAGGGGACCGTCTTCCGGGTCCTGACCCGCGGCCCCCACCCGCACGGCATGAAGGTCGAGCTGCGCGACGGCACCGTGGGCCGGGTCAAGCGGAACCTGACCGTGCCCGGGGCGGGGGAGCCGGGCGGGCGACGGTAAGCAAGGGCCTCGTTCCACCCCGTGTGACAAAATGGCAGGGTGGGGCGGGGGTGACAAAATGGCAGGTCGGTTTTCCTCCCCAACCGGGGCCGGGGGTGACAGATTGTCACCTCCGGCTCTCCATTTTGCCCGGTTTTCGTTGGCACGCCCCTTGCTCCTTCTTACGGGCGAGCAACAACTTCCGGAAAAGAGGGAGTGACGAAGATGTCCGCAGTACCCACGACGGCCCCGACGAGAAAGGAGCCCCACTGGGTGATGGTGATCGACCTGCAGAAGTGCATCGGCTGCGACACCTGTACCGTCGCCTGCAAGGCCGAGAACCGGACCCCGCCCGGCGTCAGCTACAACGTGGTGATGGAGATGGAGCTTGGCGCCTTTCCCAACACCCGCAAGGTGAATCTTCCCCGGCCCTGCATGCAGTGCGACAAGCCGGCCTGTGCCGGGGTCTGCCCCGTGGGGGCGACCTACAAGGGGGAGAGCGGGATCGTCCACATCGACCAGGACCGCTGCATCGGCTGCCGCTACTGCATCGCTGCCTGTCCCTACGGCGCCCGCTCCTTCGACTTCGGCGAGAACTACGCTGAGATGAGCGATTCCGAGCAGGTCCAGGCGCCCGAGTACGGCGTGGAGCGGGGGCCCCGCACCAAGGGCGCCGCCCCTGTCGGCACGGTGCGCAAGTGCACCTTCTGCTTCCACCGGCTCAACCGGGGCGAGGAGCCGGCCTGCGTGGAGACCTGTGTCGGCGACGCCCGCTGGTTCGGCGACCTGAACGACCCCAACTCGACCGTGGCCAGGCTGGCTGCGAGCCCCCGGGCCTTCCGCCTGAAGGAAGAGCTGGGCACCCAGCCCCGGGTCATCTACCTGCGATAAAGGAGGGAGTATCCCATGAACGCACTACGGCAGCCCGCCTACGTGGAGCCGGAACCGACGGCGCAGCCGGCCCCGGCCGGGGCACACCCCGCCCTGCGCTTTGCCTGGTATGCGATCCTGTTCGTTCTCCTGCTGGCCGGTGGGTACGCCATCATCCTGCGCATGATGAACGGCCTGACCACCACCAACCTGACATCCATCACCCCGTGGGGGGCCTGGGTCGCCTTCTACATCTATTTCGTCGGCCTCTCGGCCGGGGCGTTTCTGCTCTCCAGCATGGTCTACGTCTTCGGCATGACCCGCTTTGAGAAGGTGGGGCGCATGGCGCTGCTGACCGCCCTGGTCTCGATGATCGTGGCGCTCACCTTCATCGCCCTGGACCTGGGCCGCATGGATCGGGCGCTGATCCCGGTGCTTCGCTTCAACTGGCTCTCGCCCCTGGCCTGGGAGGTCCGCTTCTACGTGATCTATATCCTCCTGCTGGCGGCGGAGCTTGTCTTCGCCGTGAAGGGGAACCAGAAGTGGCTGGCGATTCTCGGCACCATCGGCATCCCCATCGCCATCTTCGGGGTACACGGCGGCACGGGCGCCATCTTTGCGGTGGTCAAGGCCCGGGGGCTCTGGTTCGGGCCGCTGGCCCCGGTGCTCTTCATCGTCTCCGCCCTGGTCTCGGGAACGGCGCTGCTGACCCTCTTCTACGCCGTGCGGCAGCGGGCGAGGAACCTCCCCGTGGACAGCGGGCTGGTCTCCGACCTGGGCCGGCTGCTGGCCGCCTTCCTGCTGGTCGATCTGGGCCTGATCTTCTACGAGTTCCTGGTTCCGGCACTGGCCATGAGCCCCCATGAGGGCGAGGTGATCCACACCATGACCGCCGGCCCCTACGCCTGGTCCTTCTGGATCCTGCAGCTGGGGCTGGGCATGATCGCCCCGGCGATCATCTTACTGTCGAAGCTGCGCCAATCGTGGGTGATGACGGCGCTGGCGGCGGCGCTGGTGGTGGTGGGGATCGTGGGCGTCCGGTTCAATATTGTGGTGCCGGCGCTGATTCCGCCTGTGCTGCCGGGGCTTCCGGCGGGCCAGTACTTCCCCTCGGCGATCGAATGGCTTTCCAGCGCCGGGGTGATCGCCATGGGGCTTCTGATCTTCAGCCTGGCAGCCGAGCGGCTGCCGCTGGACAGCGAAGGAGGGACCGAGCATGTCTAATCAGCAGAACGGCGTGACCCGCCGCCAGTTCGTGGCGGGCGCCGCTGTAATCGGCGGATCCGTCGCCGCCATGCCGCTGCTGGGCGGCGGTCTGGAGCAGGCCTTTGCCAACCCCTTCGCCCACGGGGATGACCACGGGACGGGCGGGTTCGGCGAGGAGACCCCGGCGGAGCGGATTATCTACACCACTTGTGAGCAGTGCCAGACCCACTGCACGATCAAGGTGCTCCTGACCGATCCGGCCAAGACCGGGGGTCGGGCGTACGTGCGCAAGATTGCGGGCAACCCGTACTCGCCCCTGAACACCGTGCCCTTCGGGCAGATCGCCTACGCCACCTCTCCGGTCGAGGCGGCGAAGGGGCACGGCGACCTGGCCGCCGATGGCCGCTCCTTCCGGGGCGGACGGACCTGCCTGAAGGGGCAGGCGGGGATTCAGACCGCCTACGATGCCTATCGGATCGCCCAGCCGCTGAAGCGGGTGGGGCCGCGGGGCGGCGGGCGATGGCAGACCATCTCCTGGGAGGAGGCGATCGCAGAGATCGGCGCCCGGGTGAAGCCGCACCTGGCCTATGTGGCCAAGGGTCCGGTCATGGCCGACTGGCAGAAGGTGCAGAAGGGCGAGATGACCCAGAGCGCCTTTGACGCCAAGTACAAGGATGTCTTGATCGACACGAAGCACCCGGACCTGGGCCCCAGGTCGAACCAAATCGCCTTCATGAACGGCAACCGGGACAGTTTTATGGCACGAATGGCCAACCAGTCCTTCGGCTCAATCAACATCTTCAACCATGGCGGCATCTGCGGGGTGCCCGGGGTCGCCGCCAACGTGCGGGGGCGCAACGGCAGCCAGCTGAAGAAGCGGCAGTACGCCGATATCGACCACTGTGAGTACCTGATCGCCTGGGGCACCAACCTGATGGTGGCCAACAAGGGGCCGACCTGGCTGGCCCCCCGCCTGACCAACGCCATCGAGCGGGGCATGAAGCTGGTGGTGGTGGACCCGCGGCTGTCGAAGACCGCCGAGAAGGCGCATCTCTGGGTGCCGGTCAAGCCGGGCATGGACACCGCCCTCGCTTTCGGCATGATCCGCTGGATCATCGAGAACAAGCGCTACGACGAGCGCTACCTGCGCAACCCCAACAAGGGGGCCGCTCTGGCCGATGGGGAGCCCACCTGGTCGGATGCCACCCACCTGGTCAACCTCTCCAACCCGGCCCGACCCAAGCTGCGGGGGAAAGATGTAGGGCTCAG
The DNA here is from genome assembly GCA_049325315.1 of Bacillota bacterium. Classification (GTDB taxonomy): domain Bacteria; phylum Bacillota; class Sulfobacillia; order Symbiobacteriales; family Symbiobacteriaceae; genus JAWLHU01. The sequence continues at coordinate 3,504 of JBMONB010000055.1, forward strand.
CGACGGCGCCGGCTTTGTGGTGCTGCACGAGGGCAAGCCGCAGCCTGCCGGGACCGCCGCCGGCGGTGAGCTTGAGGTGGATACGACGCTCAACGGCGTCCGGGTCAAGTCGGCCTTCACCCTGCTGAAGGAGCGGGTGATGGAGCGGTCCATCGCCGAGTACGCCGAGATGGCCGGGGTCTCCGAGAAGACGATCATGGAGATGGCCCGGGACTTCACCTCCCACGGCAAGCGGGCGGTGGCGGTATCCTACCGGGGTCCGGCGATGCACACCAACGGCTTCTACGCCGTCTACGCCATCGGCATTCTGAACTACCTGATCGGCAACCACGACTGGAAGGGCGGCGAGAACTCCTCGGCGGTCCGGTACAAGGAATCAAAGGGACGCTATGACCTGGACACCGTGCCCGGCGGACGGGCGCCGTGGGGCGTACCGGTCACGAGGGAGAAGTCGGTCTACGAGCAGTCGACCCTCTTCAAGCGGGACGGCTACCCGGCGAAGCGGCGCTGGACCTTCCTGGGCGGCAACGCCGTGCACGAGGTGGTGCCCTCGGCCTACGATGAGTACCCGTACGGCCTGAAGGCGCTCTTCATCAACCGGATCTCGGTGGCGGAGTCCGCTGCCGGCGGCAACTTCCAGGCCGAAATGCTGAAAGATGAGCAGAAGTTCCCGCTGATCGTCGCCTTCGACGTGGTGGTGGGCGGGACGTCGCAGTACGCCGACTACATTCTGCCGGATGTGAGCTACCTGGAGCGCTGGAACCTGGCCACGATCTACCCCAACCAGAACCTGAAGGAGAGCCATATCGAGCAGCCGGCGGTCCGGGTGATGGAAGGGCCCCGCCCGGTGGAAGATGTCATGATCGATCTGGGCAAGAGCCTGGGCCTGAAAGGCGTGGGCGAGAACGCGCTCCCCGGGGGCTACCGCCTGGACCGGGCCGAGGACTTCTACCTGAAGATGGTGGCCAACATCGCCTACGATGAGACCCCGGTGCCCGATGCCTCCGCCGAGGAGCTTGCGCTCTTTGCGGCGGCCCGCCGGACCGCCCTGGGCGAGGCCTACGACGAGGAGGCCTGGAGGGCGGCGGTCAAGCCCGAGGAGTGGCCCAAGGTGGTCTATGTGCTGAACCGGGGCGGACGCTTCGCCCCGCCGGAGACCGCCTATGAGGGCGAGTGGGTCAAGATGCGCCACGCCGGGCAGGTTAACCTGTACGACGAGGTGGCGGCGCGGCAGCGCTCCTCCTTCAGCGGCAAGTTCTTCGACGGCACCCCCATGCTCTGGAACGTGGTGGACTACACCGGCAAGGAGGTCGCCGACGACCTGCCGCTCCAGTTCACCAACTGGAAGTCGAGCCACCTCTCCAACCACCGGACGATCGGCAACGCCTGGCTGCGGGAGATCCGGGAGGAGAACCCGGTCTGGATGCACCCCAGCGATGCCGCCGCCCGGGGCCTGAAGAACGGCGACCGGGTGAGGCTGCGCTCCGCCAGCAACACGGTGGAGGCGACGCTCTATGTGACCGAGGGGATCCGCCCCGGCGTGGTGGGCGCCGACTTCTCCTACGGTCACGAGACCTACGGGGCGAAGGCGATCGAGATCGACGGCACGGTGATTCCGCCGGTGCAGGCTTACGGCCACACCAGCTACAACTTCCGGCAGACAGGGACCGAGCCCACGGGCCTGGCGCCGGGCCGGGGCACGGGGTTCCGGGTCAACGACCTGATGCGACAGGACGACCGGCTGGGGCTGGGCTCTTCCCTGGTGGATGCGCTGACCAACGCCTGCGCCCAGTACGATACCCGGGTGGAGGTGGAGCGGGCTTAGCGAATTGGCGAACTTCGGGCATTGGGTGTTAAAGGGCTTCCTCGCAGGTCACCCTAAAAAGGGGAGCGAGGGGAGCCGCTGCGACCAGGGTCTTCTCCTGGGGCGCATGGGGTGCTCTAGCTACGTAGAAGCTGGATGGCGAGCCGGATGATCTCTGAAGAGTCCCCCCTCGCTCACCCAAAGATTACCAAACATGTGTACGCCACGTACAGCCCGAACTGATCGACTACATTCGACGGGTTTTCCTGTCGCCGGCGGTGACGGCGGCGACCATACAGAAGGAACAGGGGCAAGGAACTCGGTGAGAGTCTCCTTGCCCCTGTCGACTTGTAGGTGTCTATGCTAATCATTCACCCGCCACCAGGACGAGGAGTAACAGAAGAACCTCCAGGCCTAATACCCCTAATCCTAGAGATCGGAAAACAACCCGCCGGAAGTACTCCTCGCGGCCACGCTCGTCATCGGGGAAACCAGCAGCCATGTGCTAAGGAGATCACTCCAGTCCCTGCTGTTCCAGCGCCTTGAGCCGGCGCTTATGTACCCGGGCGTTCCGGTGCTCCTTCGACGCCCTTCGCTCCGACGCCCCGATCTGCTCCAGCAGCGCCTCATCCTCCGGGTCTTGCAGCAGGCGCTCCACCAGCCGCTCCGAGGCCCTGCTCTCAGCCCGGTATGTGCCAATCTCCCGCCGAATCTTTCCCCGCTCCACATCGGGGGCGTGCTTGAACTTGTGAATCCGCTTGTAGGTGCGCAGTGAGTCCCTCGGCATGAGCCACCTCCAAACCCGGTCGAGTTGTCTGACTCCATTCTACACCCTCAGGTGAGCCGGGCACCAGGGTGGAAGACCGCTCCGGTTCCGCTTACGCCCCTCGACGCATATCCTGGGCTGTGTTCGAAGTTGGTCACAGGTTAAGGAGGGCCAAAGCGATGAGCACGCGGGGGAACATTACCCACTACTTTCCCGGAGCCAACACGCCGCAGGGCTTCTTCTCGCTCTACGACCATATCGCCCGGTTCGACGCCAACAAGATTTTCGTGATCAAGGGCGGGCCCGGTGTCGGCAAGTCCACCTTCATGAAGGCGCTGGCCAAGGACCTGGTGGAGCGGGGCTACGACGTGGAGTACCACCACTGCTCGGCGGACAATAACTCGATCGATGCCATCTACATACCGGCGGGCGATGTGGCCCTGCTGGACGGCACGGCGCCCCATGTGGTGGACCCCAAGAACCCCGGGGCCGTCGATGAGATCATCCACCTGGGCGACTACTGGAACGAGGCGACCATTCGGGCCCCCGAGAACCGGGCGGGGATCCTGCGGACCAACCGGGCCTGCAGCTTCCGCTTCAAGCGGGCCAACGACGCCCTGCGGGCGGCGAAGGCCTACCTGAATGAATGGGCCGCCTACTACGCCGAGTGCCTCGACATGGCGAAGGTCTACGCCGCCGGCGAGGAACTGATCGCCAACCTGGTGCCCACCGCCCTGCCGAAGGCGGGCAGCGCCCGGCGCCTCTTCGCCTCCGCCATCACCTACGATGGGGCGCAGACGCTGCTCCCCTCGCTCTTCGACGGCGCCGCCCACCGGGTGATCGTGCAGGGGCCCCCCGGCACCGGCAAGTCGGTGATTCTGGGGCGGCTGGCGGAGACGGCGCTGGCCCGGGGCTGCGACCTCGACGTCTTCCACTGCCCCATGTACCCGGACCGGGTCGACCATGTGCGGATTCGGGACAGCAACGTCGGGGTGATCACCTCCTTCTGGCCCCACGAGTACCAGGCGCAGCCGGGGGATGTGGTGATCGATACCGCCGATTTTGTGGACCAGAACCGGCTGCAGGAGTTCGCCGGCGACATTGCGGCGGCCCGGGCGGGCTACGAGTCGGCCATCGCCCGGGAGATTTACCAACTGGGCCGGGCGAAGCAGAGCCACGACGAGCTGGAGCGCTTCTACATTCCGCACATGGACTTCGCCGGGGTGGAGGAGCGGCGGCAGAAGACGCTGGCGCGAATCCTGGAGTTGATCGGGGAGCGCGAGGGCGCGGCCCGGTAAACTGACCAGCAGGGCGCCGGGAACAACACCCGGCGCCCCTTTCTCTGCAGGAAATGACGGAACACTCCCGAAATGATTGCCACAGCAGGAGCACGAAGGGGGTTGAACGCCATGCCCGTGGTTCGCACGCCCGATGAGCGGTTCGACAATCTGCCCGGCTTCCCGTACCCGCCGCACTATGTGGAGGTAAATGGGCTCCGGGTCCACTACGTCGATGAGGGAGAGGGGGAGGTAATCCTCTGCCTCCACGGGGAGCCCACCTGGGCCTACCTCTACCGCAAGCTGATCCCGGCGCTTTCGGCCCGCCACCGGGTGGTGGCGCCGGACTTCATCGGCTTTGGCCGGTCGGACAAGCTGACCGAGCGGGGGGAGTACTCCTTCGGGCTGCACCTGGAGACGATGCGGGGATTCGTCGAGCAGGTGGGCCTGGACCAGATCACCCTGGTCTGCCAGGACTGGGGCGGCCTGATCGGCCTGACCCTGGCCAGTCAAATGCCGGAGCGATTCGCCCGCCTGGTGATCATGAACACCTTCCTGCCCACGGGCGAGGAGCCCCCCGGCCGGGGCTTCCTGCGCTGGCGGGAGTTCTCGCAGTCCACCGACGACCTGCCGGTGGGCCAGGTGGTGCGGATGGGCACGGTTTCCGGCGCGGCGATTCCAGATGAGGTGATCGCCGCCTACGAGGCGCCCTTTCCCGACGCCAGCTACAAGGCCGGCCCGGCGGTCTTTCCGGTGCTGGTGCCGCTCCAGCCCGATGACCCCGGGGCGGCGGAGATGCGGGCGGCGCGGGCGCTCCTGGCCCGGTGGGAAAAGCCGGCGCTGGTGATGTTCTCGGACTCCGACCCGGTTACCGGGCGGGCGGCGCCCTTCTTCCGGGAGCTGATCCCCTCGGCGAAGGAGCAGCCGGTGGTCACGATTGAGGGCGCCGGCCACTTCCTGCAGGAGGATCAGGGGGAGGAGATCGCCTCACAGATCTTGGCCTTCCTGGAGCGGAGCCGGTAAAGCGGCAGCAGCAGAGGCAGGGCGCTGGCCCTGCCTCTTTTTCACCGAGCAGAAAGAAATATTTTGTACGGCGTCGTATCCTTATGAAGAGCCGCTGCGTGGTAGAGGGTGAGCGCATCATTCAGGAGGTATTCATGCGATGGACGCTGTGCAGTCCCTACAGGAGCTGGGGCGCCCCGTGGAGCAGGCCCGCAAGGCCTTCCTGCAGCTGATCGAACCGGTCCGGCCCGACCTGTTCCGCTACTGTCTGCGCCTGACCGGCTCGGCCTGGGACGCCGAAGACCTGGTGCAGGAGACGCTGATGAAGGCCTACGCCCGCCTCACCCGGTGGGAGCCGATCGACGCCCGGCCCTACCTCTTCCGCATGGCCTCCAACGCCTGGATCGATTCGCTGCGCAGGCGGCGGGCCGAGACGGTGGAGCTCGACGAGGCGCGGACAACCCTCACCGACGAGTCGGACCCGGCGGAGACCTGGGCCGCCATGGAGCACCTGGTGGGCGCCCTGCCGCCCCGCCAGCGGGTGGTCTTCCTCTTGACCGAGGTCTTCCGGTTCACCGCCGCCGAGGCGGCAGCGATGCTGAACATGACCGAGGGGGCGGTCAAGGCGGCGCTGCACCGGGCCCGCACGGGGCTAAAGGGGGCTGCGCCGGAACCGGCGCGGCCGACCCGGGCCTCCATCGCCCCGCCCAGCGCCGTGGTGGCCAAATACCTCGAGGCGTTCAACCGGCGCGACCCGGATGGGATCGCCGCCCTCCTGACCGACGGGGCCACCTGCGACATTGTCGAGTGCGGGGTGGAGTACGGCAAGGAGGTTATTCGCAAGTACTCGCTCACCGACTGGGCCAAGGAGGAGAACATCCAGTGGGCCGAGTACGGCGAGCTGGACGGCGAGCCGGTGGTCTTTATCTACCTCCGGACGGCGGAGCACGAGCGGGCGCTGAGCTGGATGATCCGGCTGACCACGGTCGATGAGCAGATCACGGCGATCGACGGCTACTTCTTCACGCCGGAGATCATTCGCTATGCGGCCGCCAGGCTGGGGGTGCCCGAGGTGGCCTGGGGCTACATCTACAAGGGGCTCCCGCACTAGGCCGGACTACTGCCGGGGGCGGGTCCGGTTGGTGGGGATCGCCTGGGTTGGGTCCTCGGGCCAGTAGTGCTTGGGGTAACGGCCCCGCAGGTCCTTGCGCACCTCGAAGTAGGCGCTGCGCCAGAAGGAGGCCAGGTCTTGGGTCACCTGGACCGGGCGGTGCGCCGGCGAGAGCAGGTGGAGCGTCAGCGGGACCCGCCCCCGCCCGATGCGGGGGGTTTCGTGCAGGCCGAACATCTCCTGGAGCCGGACCGCCAGCACCGGCGCCGCCGGATCGCTGTAGTCGATGGCGATGCGGGAGCCGCTGGGGACGGTCAGGTGGGTGGGGGCGGCCTCGTCGAGCTCCCGGCGCTGCTCCCAGGGCAGCGAGGTGAGCAGGATCTCGGCCAGGTCGAGCCGCTGGAGGTCGTCGCGGCTCTTCAGGCCGTGCAGGAACGGGCCGAGCCACTCGGCCAGGGAGGCGATGAGCGCCCCCTCGGAGAGGTCGGGCCAGGTGGGGTCGTGGTGGTGCATGAAGCAGAGCCGCTTTTGGAGCTGCCGGGCCTGGCGGGTCCAGGGCAGGATCTCCGGCCCCTCTGCCGCAATCCCCTCCAGCAGGGCGGCGGCTCCCTCCGCCGGGGTCGGGGATCCGTGGGACTCCTTTAACACCAGCGCCCCCAGCCGCTCCCGCCGGCGGGCTCGCACCGCCTGGGCCGTGCGGTCCCAGCCGACCAGCCGCTCCTCGGTCACCTGGTCGTCGAAGTGGGTTCTCAGATCGGCCTCATCCACCGGGGCGGCCAGGTAGATCCGGCTGTCGGCGCCCTGGTCGTCCAGCTCGGCGGCGACCAGGTAGGGGGCGTGGGCCAGGGGTTGGTTCTCGCCCAGGGCGGCGCCCCGGCCGTTGCGCAGCAGGAAGCGGCCCGGCGAGCGGCGCTGGGCGATGCGGTCGGGGTAGGCGAAGGCGAGCAGGAGGCCGGTGGCGTCGGAATCCACCGCTGCGGCGGGGGCGCCGGCGAGCCCGAAGGCGCGCTGCCAGTGGCTCCTTTCGGTCAGAATCCGGCGGCGGGCTCCCTGGTCAACCAGGTGGCCCGCCGCTGCCGCGTGCAGCGCCTCGACCCGCAGCCGCAGGTCGGCGTCCGGAGGGCCGCCCTCGGCGCGCAGGATGTCCCGCTCGCTCAGCAGCGCCGCCAGGTCGCAGGCGAGGGTGCCCAGGCCCAGGGGGATGGCCCGGAGCACCATGTGGGCCAGCCGCGGGTGGAGCCCGACCGCCGCCATCTGCCGGCCGTGGGGCGTGATCGCCCCGCCAGAATCGAGGGCGCCCAGCTGGGTCAGCAGTTCCCGGGCCTGGGCCAGGGCGGCGGCGGGGGGCGGGTCGAGCCAGGCCAGCTCGGCGGGGTCGGCCACGCCCCAGGCGGCCAGGTCCAGCGCCAGGGGGGCGAGGTCGGCATCCAGGATCTCGGGGGTGGAGCGGGGGGTGAGGCGGCGGTCATCTTGCTCGGTCCAGAGGCGGTAGCAGATGCCGGGCGCCACCCGGCCCGCCCGTCCCCGGCGCTGGTCGGCAGAGGCGCGGGAGACCGGGAGCGTCTCCAGCCGGGTCATGCCGGTGCGCGGCGAGAAGCGGGGAGCCCGCATGAGGCCGCTGTCGATCACCACCCGGACCCCCTCGACGGTCAGGCTGGTCTCGGCGATGGCGGTGGCCAGGACCACCTTGCGCTCCCCGGGCGGCGAGGGGGCCAGCGCCCGGTCCTGCGCCTCCTGCGGCAGCAGGCCATAGAGCGGGGCGATGTGCACCGGGCGGCCCACGCCCGCCTCGCCCAGCCGCTCCGCCACCCGGCGGATCTCGCCGGCCCCCGGCAGGAAGACCAGCAGGTCGCCCTCGGTCTCCGCCAGCGCATCGAGCACGGCGCGCACCACCAGGACCTCAATCCGCCCCTCCGGAGGGCGGCTCAGGTAGCGGGTCTCCACGGGGTAGGAGCGCCCCTCGCTCACCAGCACCGGGGCGCCCCCCAGCAGCGCCGCCACCGGCTCCGCCTCCAGGGTGGCCGACATGACAAGAAGCCGCAGGTCCTCCCGCAGGAGCGACTGCGACTGGAGCGCCAGCGCCAGGCCCAGGTCGGCGTGCAGCGAGCGCTCGTGAAACTCGTCGAAGATGATCAGCCCCACATCCTCGAGGGCGGGGTCGGCCTGGAGCAGCCGGGTCAGCACCCCCTCGGTGATCACCTCAATGCGGGTCCGCGGCCCGACCCGGCTCTCCAGCCGGATGCGGTAGCCGACCCGCTCGCCCACCTGCTCCCCGAGGGAGGCGGCCATGTAGCGGGCGGCGGCCCGGGCGGCAAGGCGGCGGGGCTCGAGCATCAGAATGCGGCGGCCCGCCAGCCACTCCTCATCGAGCAGAGCCAGCGGGACCCGGGTGGTCTTGCCGGCGCCAGGCGGCGCCACCAGCACGGCGCCGCTGTGGGCGCTCAGGGTGGCGCGCAGGTGACCCAGAACCGGTTCGATGGGCAGGTTGGTCATGGTGATGGGTGTTCCTCCCTGACGAATCGCTAGAGGCCCGGGTGACGGCGGTAGGGCCAGTTATGCCAGCGCACCACCAGGAGCTTGCCGTCGGGCCGCCAGCCGAGCGCCAGCCCCTCGCCGAAGGTCTGCTCCCTGCCGTCGGGTCCGATCAGGGTGACCGGTCCCCAGGGGTCGGCGGGCCGGAACTGCCAGCCGGTCGGGCCCGACACCGGACCGGGCACGTGTCCGATGGGCTCGACCCCCGGTGGCTCCGTGGCCTCGGCAGTCTTGCCCGTGGCTGTGTCGAGCCGCATCCAGCGGCGGCCGCTCGCCACCCGCTCCTCAAAGAGGAGGCCGCCGCCGGCCGGCCAGGCCATCCGCATGCTGGGCGGGGCCGCCTTACGGGGCACGGCCACCCGGGCCACGTCGGGGAAGATTTGCTCGGTGTGGCTCTGCAGGTCGTGGATCACAATGGTGGCCGGCGCCAGGTAGGTCTTGGGGTCCTGCCGCTTGTAGTCGAGGGTGAAGCCGGCCAGGTAGCGCCCGTCGGGGGAGAGGCTGGTCAGGTGCTCCGCCTTGCTGGGGTGCTTCTCCAGCCCGTGGGTGGACAGGTTCCAGACCTGGACCTCCCGGAAGGTGGGAACTACCAGCGCATCGGGCAGCCAGAAGAGCCGGTCGGGGTACGATGGGTTCAGGCCGGTGAGCCGCAGTTCGCCGGTGGCCGTCTCCAGCAGCCAGAGCTCCTCGGCGTAGGCCGAGTCGCCCCGCAGGGCGGTCAGGGCGATCCAGCGGCCATCTGGAGAGGCGTAGCGGTAAAGCAAATCCTCCGGCGCCCCCTCCAGCAGGAGCTCCTCGGCCCCGGTGTTGGGGTCGAGGGCGAAGAGGAGAGGGGGCATCCCGGTGTAGAGAAGGAAGGCGCCCTCACGAATGCGGAGCCCCTGATCGTTGGCCACCGAGCTGAAGTCGATCCAGATGCGGGGCGGGGGTTCCTCCAGGACGAGCAGGAGCGTCTCCTCGCTCTCCCACTCCATCCGGTAGTGGGTCCGGGTGGTGGCATCTTTATGGGGCTCGAAGGCCCCCTTCACCCGTGTCTCGATCCACTCCCGGTTGGGCCGTCCGGTGAAGTGAAAGCGGAACAGGAGCGGCTCGCGCGGCACCGTGCCGCCGCTGGACCGCTCGTGCCACATCCCGTCCTTCACCTTCAGCTCGGTGCGGACCGTGGGGGTGGGCTGCCGCATCAGCCGGAAGCCCAGGTCGGCTTCGGCTGCCTCCCGGCCAACGGGCCCTGCCAACCGCACCGTTACCACCTGGCCCACGGCGCCGGGGCCGAAGGTGAGCGACAGGTGGCTCCTTGCCTCGGAGGCGGAAAAACCGACCCGCTGTGGCTGCGAGGGACCCTCCACCCGCAGGGCGGCACGGGCCATCTCCTCGGTGACGTGAGCGGGGAGGGTGAAGCTCAGGTGAAAGGACTCCGCAGCCACCACCGCCTCACAGAGCCCCTGCATCACATTGAACTCGGGCGACAGGTAGCCGGAGGGCGGGCTCTTCTGGGCAAGGCTGGCGGGAACACAGCCATTAGGTGGCGCGGCAGGTTGTGCCGGCTCGGGCTCAGCGGGAGCAGGCGCGGGCGGGGCCGGCTTAACCGGGGCCGGCTCCACGGGGGCCGGAGCGGGCTCCACCGGGGCGGGCGCAGTGGCAGCGGGCTCCACCGGCGGCCGGGCGCAGCCGGCCAGCGCCGCCAGCAGGAGGAGCAGCGCAATCAGGCGAGATGCTCTCATGCTTCTAGTAGTACTCCGTTATCGACTTCCAATTCAGAGAACCTGTACCGCCACCTCTTTACGAGCACAAGCCCAATAAGCCCCTGCTGGCGCTGCTAACAGGAGCGTAGCAACTATAGAGTTGAGTTTT
>JBMONB010000056.1:0-13798 GCA_049325315.1 Bacillota bacterium
CTGCCATTCGCTGGTCTGGTCCTTTGGGCGTAGTATGAAGCCGGGTTCCACTTCCCATGCGACCGCAGGAGAGGCGGGGGGCGAATGGCGAAACGATTATCGAGCAACGGCAGCAAACGGGAGGCAACAACGTGATCGCAGAGCTACTTTTCGTGGGCACCGAACTTCTGCTGGGGGAGATTCTGAACACCAACGCCCGGTACCTGAGCGAGCGGCTGGCGCTGCTGGGCATCGACGTCTACTACCAGACCACCGTGGGCGACAACGCCGAACGGATGCGAGGCGTCTTCCGCCAGGCGCTCTCCCGCGCCGATGTGGTGATCGCTTCGGGCGGCCTCGGCCCGACGATGGATGATATCACCCGGGACATCGCTGCCGAGGTGGCTGGCCGCCCGCTCCAACTCGACCCCGCCCTGGTGGCCGAGCTGGAGACCTGGTTTACCAGCCGGGGTCGGACCATGGCGGAGAACAACAAGCGGCAGTGCCAGGTGCCTGATGGCGCCACGGTGTTGAAGAACGACCGGGGCACCGCCCCGGGCCTGATCATTCCGGTGGATGGCGCCAAGGCGATCATTCTGCTGCCCGGCCCGCCCATTGAGCTTCAGCCGATGTTCGAGCGCCAGGTGATTCCGTATCTGACCAGCCGCCTGGGCGGCGTGCCCCTGGCGCTGGTCAGCCGGACGCTCCGCTTCATCGACATCGGCGAGTCGACGCTGGAGGATGCGATCAAGGACCTGATGACGAATCAGAGCGACCCGACCATCGCACCCTACGCGAAGACGGGCGAGGTCCACCTGCGCCTGGCGACCAAGGCGCCCGACCAGGAGACCGGCCTGGCAAGAATCGCACCCGTGGAGGCTGAGATCCGGGCCAGGCTGGGCAAGCACCTCTACGGCATCAACGGCGTCAGCCTGGAGGAGGCGGTGGGGGAGCTGCTGAAGGAGCGGAAGCTCACCCTCTCCCTGGCCGAGTCCTGCACCGGCGGCCTGGTGGCCAAGCGGATCACCGACATCGCCGGCTCGTCGGCCTACTTCACCGCAGGCTTCACCACCTACGCCAACGAGGCAAAGGTAAAGTTCCTGGGGGTTCCCGAGGCGCTGATCGCACAGCACGGCGCCGTGAGCGAGGAGGTGGCCCAAGCCATGGCCCGGGGCGCCCTGGAGCGGGCCACGGCCGATGTGGCGGTAGGCATCTCCGGCATTGCCGGCCCGGGCGGAGGCACCCCCGAAAAGCCGGTGGGCACGGTCTGCATCGCCCTGGCCGCCCGCGAGGGCGTCTGGTCACGCACCTTCCAGCTCTGGGGCAGCCGCGCCGATGTAAGGGAGCGCGCCTCCGTACACGCCCTGGCCATGGTGCGCCGGTACCTGCTAGGCCAGACGGTGTAGTGTCTGGCGGAACATTCTTAGACTGGAGTCTAATGTTAGACTCCAGTCTAAGGTTCGGCATCCGGCGCAGTCGGGGGGTACCCCTTTGTTAAGGTGGTTTACGAAGACCCTTGACAATGGTTGGTTGAATGCTTCATGATAAGGGTGGGAGAAGCAACCAAGGGTACAACCAAGCAGGGGTTCTGCACACGCCAGCCTCTGCAATTTTAATCTTCACTTCGTTAAGTTGCTTTACGTAAGATGGCGGGAGGTGACGACCGTATGCTCGTGGGACCGGAGCTGATCCGGGCGATCAACAAGCAGCGCGTCCTGCGCCTCATTCGCTCTGCGGGGGCGATCTCCCGGGCGGACCTGGCTGAGCAGACGGGGCTGACGCGGCCTACGGTCTCGGCTGTGGTGGCGGAGTTGCTGGAGGAGGGCTGGGTCGAGGAACTGGGGACCGGTGAGTCCTCGGGGGGGCGGCCGCCGATTCTGCTCCGGTTCAACCCGCAGGCGCGCTGGGTGATCGGGGCCGAACTGGGGGCCGGGCATGTCCGGGCGATTATGTCGGACCTGTCGGGCAACGTGGTGCGCCGTGTCAAGTACCGGGTCGAGTCCACCGACCCCATGGTGGAGATCGACCGGGTGGAGGCGGCGGTGCGCGAGCTGATCGAGACCATGCCCCAGACCCGGCTGCCCATCCCCGTGGCGGGGGTGGGGCTGGGGATCACAGGGCTGGTGGACAAGAAGGTCGGCCTCTGGCGCTACTCGCCCCACTTCGATGTTACCGACCTGCCGGTGGTGGAGCTTCTGGAGCGCCGGCTGGTACTGCCGGTCTGGATCGAGAACGATGCCCGAGCCATGGCCTGGGGCGAGCGCTCTTTCGGCGCCGCCCGCGGCGTGGACAACCTCTGCTTCATTCGGGTGGGCGTCGGGCTGGGCGCCGGGATCATCATCGGCGGGGAGCTTTACGGCGGAGCGCATGAGGGCGCCGGGGAGATCGGTCACACGATCGTGCTGGAGAACGGGCCCCGCTGCCGGTGCGGCAGCGACGGCTGCCTGGAGACCCTGGCCAGCGCCGTGGCGATCGCCCGGCGGGCCCGGGAGCGGCTGCGGGCGGGCGAGTCCTCGCTGGTGCTTCAACTGGCGGGGGGCGAGATCGAGAGCGTGATCGCCACCACCGTCATTGAGGCCGCAGAGGCAGGAGATCCGCTTGCCCGGGAAACACTAGCCGAAGCGGGGCGCTACCTCGGGCTCGGCATCGGCTCCCTGGTCAACCTGCTCAACCCCGCTATGGTGGTGGTCGGGGGCGGCACCAGCCGGGCCGGCGAATGGTTGTTGGCGCCGCTGCGGGCGGCGGCCACCAGCCGGGCGCTGCCTACGGTGCGGGAGAAGATTCCCATTGTGCAGACCGCCCTTGGGGAGGATTCTGGTCCCCTCGGCGGAGCGGCCCTTGTCATCGAAGAGCTCTTTCGGTCCCCTGCAGTCAAATAGACGAACGCCCCTGTACGTGAGAAGGAGGAACCTGTCATGACGATCCGCGTAGGTATTAACGGCTTTGGCTCCATCGGTCGGCGCTTCTTCCGTATCGTGATGAACCGTCCCGATATCGAGATCGTTGCCATCAACGACCTGACCCCGCCCAGCACGTCCGCTCACCTGCTCAAGTACGACTCCAACTTCGGCACCCTGGAAGCCTCCGTCACCGCCACCGATGATTCGATCGTGGTCAATGGCAAGCCGGTCCGGGTTTATGCGATCAAGGATCCCGCCCAGATTCCCTGGCGGGAGCACAACGTGGACGTGGTGATCGAGTCCACCGGCCGCTTCACCGACAAGGAGGCCGCCCAGGTCCATATCACCTCCGGCGGGGCCAAGAAGGTGATCATCTCCGCCCCGGCCAAGAACGAGGACATCACCATCGTCATGGGCGTCAACCATGAGAAATACGACCCGGCCAGCCACCACATCATCTCCAACGCCTCCTGCACCACCAACTGCCTGGCCCCCGTGGCCAAGGTGCTGCACGAGAAGTTCGGCGTGGTCAAGGGCATGATGAACACCGTTCACGCCTACACCAATGACCAGGTGATCCTGGACTTCCCCCACAAGGACCTCCGGCGGGCCCGGGCCGGCGCCATGTCGATCATTCCTACCACCACCGGCGCTGCCAAGGCGGTCGCCCTGGTCCTGCCCGAGCTGAAGGGCAAGCTGACCGGTTTTGCCCTGCGGGTGCCGACCCCGGTGGTCTCCGTGGTCGACTTCACCGCCGAATTGGCGACGAAGACCACGAAGGAAGAGATCAACGCCGCCCTGAAGGCCGCCGCCGAGGGCGAGATGAAGGGGATTCTGGGCTACGAGGAGGCGGAGTTGGTCTCCACCGACTTCAAGGGCAATGCGCACTCCTCCATCGTCGACGCCCCGTCGACCCTGCTGCTGGACGGCAACTTCGTCAAGGTGGTCGCCTGGTACGACAACGAGTGGGGCTACTCCTGCCGCCTGGCCGACCTGGTCGCCTTCCTGGCCGCCAAGGGGTTCTAGGAGCGCCGCTGCGATTGGGACAGGTCGAAGGAGGGGAGGATCGCGATGCGGATCGCCTTGATTGCGCACGATAACCGGAAACAGGCGATGATCAAGTTTGTCGCCGACCACAAGTCGGCCTTCGAGGGGCACGAGCTGTTTGCCACCGGGACCACGGGCCAGTTGCTCATGGAGCATACCGGGCTCTCGATCCACTGCTTCCTCTCCGGGCCGCTGGGCGGGGACCAGCAGATCGGTTCCCGGGTGGCGTCGGGCGAGATGGACATGGTGATCTTCCTGCGCGATCCGCTCACCTCCATGCCCCATGAGCCCGATGTCTCCGCCCTGCTCCGGCTCTGTGACGTGCGGGATATCCCCGTAGCCACCAACCTGGGCTCGGCGCGGATGTTTGCCGACGACCTGATGCGCCTGAAGAATTTCTAGGAGGGTTTCACCTTGCCGCTGGTCACCCTGCACGAAGTCTGCGGCCCGGCTGAGAAGGGGAAGTATGCCGTGGGCGCCTTCGGCGTTCAGAATCTGGAGACGGTCCAGGCGGTTATCGAGGCGGCGGTGGAGGAGCGCTCGCCGGCGATCCTGATCATCTCGGAGGGCGCGATCAAGTACGCTGGGCTCCAGACCATGACCAACATGGTCCGAACCCTGGCGGAGGCGGCTCCGGTACCGATTGTGGCCCACCTGGACCACGGCCCCTCCTTCGAGATGGCCACCCAGTGCGTCGTGGCCGGCTTCAAGTCGGTCATGGTGGACGCCTCGCACCACGAGTACGAGCAGAATGTGGCGATCACCCGGCAGGTGGTCACCATGGCCCACGCCGTGGGCGCCACCGTGGAGGGCGAGATCGGCAAGATCGGCGGGGTGGAGGAGGAGATCGTCGTCGACGAGGCGGAGGCGACCATGACCGAGCCGGAGGAGGCGGCCCGCTTCGCCCGGGAGACCGGCATTGACGCCATCGCCGTGGCCATCGGCAACGCCCACGGCCTCTACAAGGGCGAGCCGAAGCTCGATATCCCACGGCTGCGGCGGATCTACGAAGCCGTCAAGGCGGCCGCCCCCGAGTGCTACCTGGTGCTGCACGGCGGCTCCGGCACCCCGGATCACATGATCCGCGATGCGATCGCCGCCGGCGTCTCCAAGATCAACATCGGCACCGAACTGAAGCTGGCCTTCGTGGAGGGCGTCAGGGAGACGCTGGCCGCCAAACCCAACATTGATGACCCCCGCCACCTGATCGGGCCCGCCCGGAAGAAGGTGAAGGAGGTCACCCGGGAGAAGATGCGCCTCTTTGGCTCCTCGGACCGTATCTGAGCGCCGCTTTCTGTCGTCTTTAACTACGGCCCTGGCGCGGTGCGTCGGGGTCGTGGTCGTATGCAGTCCATGCTGTTTTTAGTCGAAGCCAAGTCTCCCTGACGTTGCCAGTGGGAATCGCCCTTCACGGCGAGGGGAATCTGCGGTAATATAGATGGAACGTGGGTGCAGGGGCTTCGGGAATTGAGGAGAGATGAGATGTCTGAGACCAAGTTGACGTTTCGCGACCTAGGGCTTTCGGATAAGGTACTCAAGGCACTGGATGACATGGGTTTTGAAGAGCCGTCGCCGATCCAGGAGCAGGCAATCCCGTCCCTGCTCCAGGGCAAAGATGTGATCGGCCAGGCTCAGACCGGTACCGGCAAGACGGCCGCCTTCGGCGTCCCGATTGTTGAGCGGTTGGATCCCAAACTGCGGGCGGTGCAGGCGCTGGTCCTGACCCCCACCCGTGAGCTGGCGATTCAGGTGGCTGAGGAGATCACAAAGGTCGGCAAGTACGCGCGGATCAAGACCATCGCCATCTATGGCGGCCAGTCCATCGACCGGCAGATCCGATCGCTCCGGTTCGGCGTCGACGTGGTGATCGGCACCCCCGGCCGGATTATCGACCATCTGGGGCGTGGCACCCTGGACCTCTCCAAGGTCAACATGGCGATCCTCGACGAGGCCGACGAGATGCTGGACATGGGCTTTATCGAGGATATCGAGAAGATCCTGCAGGCGACTCCCGCCGAGCGCCAGACGCTGCTCTTCTCGGCCACGATGCCCCCCGAGATCCGGCGGCTCGCCAACCGCTACATGAAGGATCCGACCCATATCGCCGTCTCGCCGCAGCAGCTGACCGTGCCGCAGATCGACCAGTACTTCTTTGAGGTGCGGGCCTCGTTCAAGACCGAGGCGCTCTCCCGGGTGCTGGACATTGAGAACGTGGAGCGCGGGATCTGTTTCTGCCGCACCAAGAAGGGCGTCGACGAGCTGGTGGAGGCGCTGCAGGCCCGGGGCTACCTGGCCGAGGGCATCCACGGCGACATGAACCAGGCGCAGCGCAACCGGGTGATGAGCCGGTTCAAGGAGGGGAATATCGAGCTGCTGGTGGCCACCGATGTGGCGGCGCGCGGCCTCGACATCTCCGATGTGACCCACGTCTTCAACTACGACATCCCGCAGGACCCCGAGTCGTACGTCCACCGCATTGGCCGCACCGGCCGGGCGGGTCGGACGGGCACTGCGATCACCTTCATCACTGCCCGGGAGTTCAGCCAGCTCCGGCTGATTGAGCGGGTGACCAAGACCCGCATCCAGCGGCGTCCGGTCCCGTCGCTGATGGACGTGGCCGAGAAGCAGCGGGAGCAGTTGAAGGAGCGGGTGGTCAAGGTCCTGGAAGAGGGCCAGCTGGCCTACTACAAGGAGATGGCGGTGGAGCTGCTCGACGAGTATGACCCCGCCGACCTGGTAGCCGCCGCCCTGAAGATGGTGACCGGCGAGGCCAAGCCGAGTAACCAGCAGCAGGTCGATTTCGGCGACACCGGCGCCGAGACGGGCATGGTCCGGTTCTTCCTGAACGTGGGCCGGGCCCAGCTGATTCAGCCCGCCGACATCGTCCGCTCCATCGCCCAGCAGGCCGGGATTCCCGGCTCCTCCATCGGGCTGATCAACATCTACGATCGGTTCACCTTTGTCGAGGTGCCGAAGGATGTCGCCGGCCAGGTGATGCAGGCGATGCAGGATTCGACGATCCGGGGGCATCAGATCAACATCGAGCCGGCCAAGCCGCGCTAGCCAATCATGAGATGAGCCCGGGCCTTTCGCAGGTCCGGGCTTTCGTTATTGTGATGGGATGTTACTGTGGCTCCTGGTCTGGAGCGCCACCATCGTAGTACGGTGGAATGTGGAGCCAGCCCCTTTTCCTCATGAGCGTCCTTAAGGTGTAGCCCTGCGTCAGGAGATGGTTGTAGAAGCCGTTGCACATGGGGCCGATATCCGGACGCAGGCTGTGCACAGTAGATCGATGGGTCCACTCCAGCAGGCCGACCACCTTTACGACAAGCATCTGTGCCAACAGGACGTCTGACACCTTCGCCCCCGGAGGAATCAGCCGCTCGTCGGCCTTGGCCACTTCGGCCGAGACCTCCGGCGCATTGATGCCCTCATTTTGCATGAATTCTCGGATCCGCTTGCCCATCGGCTCCAGGAGATCGTCAATGAAGTGCTCGATCCATTCTTTCAGGTCCGCGTCGTTGGTGTGGTTGAGCATCACCTTCAAGAGCGCCCTGGTCTCGCCCACCTCCACGGAGAGGGTCCAGATGTGAAAGGCTTCCCCGACGTGGGGGTTGGTCGTCGGTTTCTGGGCACTTTGCACCAGGCCCTGTATGATGTTCATGCCTGTTACCTCCGTTGCGCTACCGGATGGCCAAAGCCATACCCGTTGCGTGTTCCCCATGATCAGGGTTTCCGGTTAGTATCGCCAAGATTCCCGCTGAATTACGCCCATACCGACAAAAACCGGGACAGACCGTCCGCACAGTATAGCGGTGGTGCCGCGGGGGAGGCGGACCCCGCGCAGCGTCCGGCAGCCCAGGGTTGGCAGTCGGGCCTGACACCCCATGTCTGTAGGAGGATGCGGGATGAATCGAAATCGTTTCGGGTTCCGTCGCCGCCCCAGTCGCCTGCTGGGGGCTTTGCTCGTGGCGCTTCTCTCTGTGGTGCTTGCGCCCTCTGCCCTTTCCGCCGAGAACCTGGACCAGCAGCAGGAGCTGATCAACGGCTCCGTCTCGGTGCCCGGTGGCTTCCGGCAGTCCCAGACCTTTACCGCCGGCGCAGACGGTGTGCTGAGCCGCCTCTCGGTTCACGTGGCCAACTCGCTTTCCGCCGTCAACCTGGTGGCGGAGTTGCAGGGGGTTACTGCCGCCGGCGAGCCCGACGGGGCCGTGCTGGCCAGCACAGCCCTCTCCCTCAGCAGCCCGTCCGGCGCACGGTGGGTCGACATCTCCTTCCCACAGCCGCCCGCCGTTGTGACGGGGCGTGCTTATGCGATCGTGCTCCGGCCCGACAACACCTTCGCCTGGTCCCGGGCCACCACAGCCCCCTACACCGGCGGGCAGGCCTGGACCGGCGCCGACAGCTGGTGGACCGAGTCGGGCGACTACACCTTCCGGACCTATGTGAGCGAGGCCAACGCTGCGCCGGTCGCTCATGGTGACGCCTATGAGGTCGACCAGGGGGCGCTGCTCACCGTTGCGGCGCCGGGCGTGCTGGCCAACGACACCGATGCAGAGGGCCAGAGCCTGACCGCTGCGGTGGTCCACCTGCCCGCCTACGGGACCCTCAGCCTGCAGGCGGACGGCGCCTTTACCTATCAGCCGGATGCTCACTTCAGCGGCTCGGACAGCTTTACCTATAAGGCTTACGATGGCAGCCACTACAGCGAACCGGTCACCGTGGCGCTGACGATTCATCCGGTCAGCACGGCGCCGGAGGAGACGGCCCCGGCTCCCGGCCCTGGCAACGGCGGGAAGGTGACCGGCGGTGGCTGGCTGCACGACGGGGAGGGGAAGGGCCACTTCGCCTTCACCGTTGCCTCCCACAAGGATGGCCAACTGCGTGGGAACGCCGGGTACGGATTCACCGGCGCTGAGGGCCAGAAGTACCGGGTCCGGGTCACCGGTTGGCTCGCCCTGAACACCGACCCCGAGGCTGCCACTGCTGACTTCAGCGGTCAGGCGGTGGTGGAGGAACTGGGCGAGGCGGTGGTCGTCTATGAGGGCTACACCATGACGTTTGCGTGGGCCGGCGACTCCCTCTCCATTTTGATTCGGGACCAGAGCGGCGCGGTCTGGCACCAGGCGAGCGGCCCGCTGGGCGGCGGCCAGGTGAAGGTTCATCGCCCTCAGAAGAAAGGTCACCCCTTGACAGGGGCGATCTATTCGGATTATCCTTCTATTCATAGTTGAATACCCACAAAGACGCTTCAGAAGGAAGAGTAGCCGGGCCAGAGGCGGCCCAGAGAGCGGGACACCTGGTGTGAGTCCCGCCCGAATCCCCCGGTGAAAATCCCCTTCCAGTCGCCAGCCGAAACCCCGCCGAGAAAGGGGGAGTAGTCCTGGCCGGGTCTCCGCCGTTACGGGGAGGCGGGCATTGCCCGGGGCGGTGAAGGACCGGTCCGGATGTGCCCGGCAGAGCGGGTCGTCACCTTGTGGCGGCCCAGCAGGGTGGTACCACGAGAGCCGCGCCTCTCGTCCCTACGGGGACGGGAGGCGCGTTTTTTCATCTGCAAGGAGGTGGTGGCGGTGGAGGCCCCGCCGGAGTTGGTCTGGCCCTGGCTCCTGCAGATGGGCGACGGGCGGGGCGGGCTCTACAGCTACGACTGGCTGGAGAACCTGGTCGGCTGCAACATGCACAGCGTCGATCGGATCGTTCCCGAGTGGCAGGACCTGAAGGTGGGCGACATGGTCAAAATCATGCCCGCCGGGGGGCCCAGCGTGGAGCGAATGGAGCCGGGGCGACTGCTTCTGCTCTCCTCCTTCGTGGACCCCAAGCTTCAATCCTATGACCGGAGCGGCCCCCGGCCCGCTGCCTATATCGACCAGACCTGGCTCTTCGCCCTTGAGCCGGTGGGGCCCGGGCAGACCCGGCTGGTCACCCGGTTCCGGGTCGACTACGCCCCGCCCTCCTTCTTCAACTGGCTGATGTGGAAGGGCTTTACCGCTCACGGCAGCGTGATCATGCAGCGGAAGATGCTGCTGGGGATTAAGGAGCGGGCGGAGCGCTTGGCCCGGCAGAGCGGGGCGGGGCGCCAGGTCTCCTGAAGCGACAATAACGAGGCCGCCAGGGCGTTCCTGGCGGCCTTGCTGCGTACTATTGGACCCTCGCGAAGCGGAGGTGGCGAACCCGGCCCCCATCGACCTGCATGCCGGTCACCTGGCCACCCTCCCGCACGAAGGTGAGCGATAGCATGCCGTTCTCCTTCTCCCGGAAGGTCTCGCCCTCCACCGGCACAAACCGGAGGTCCTCACGCCGCCGGCCTGTCACCAGCAGCGCCCCGGCCTCGGGGGTGATCTGGTAGCTGATATCCAACTCCTCGCTGTAGTAACTCCCGGCAAACGGGCGCAGTTGGTCGGCGCTCAGCTCCAGCCAGGCCGTGGGCGGGGTTGCGGCGGGAGGGGCCGGTGGCTCCTCAGGGCCCCATGCCACCTGGTCGCCCAGGTAGGCCACCGCTACCTTGCCTGCCAGGTCATAGGGGTTGAAGGTGACCAGGTTGGTCAGCAGCACCACGCCCAGCCGCTGTTCGGGGAAACGGCCGGCGAAGCTCTTGAAGCCGGCGTCCCAGCCGGAATGGCCGACGCAGGGCACGCCCCGGTACTGGGTGTGGTTCAGGCCGAAGGCATAGGGGATCGTCTCGCCGCTGGTCAGGGTGAAGCGCTGGTGCAACTGCTGGATCAGAGCGGGTGTACCGACCACCGGCAACTCGAAGTTGAGCAGCCACCGGGCCAGGTCATCCGCCGTGGTGAAGAGGCTGGTGGCGCCCACGTTGGCGTAGTTCAGGACGCTGTGCTTGAAGCCCCCCTTGCCATCGGGCTTGTAGGAGTAAGCCCGGTGCGGGACGATCTCCTCGTGATCGTCGTGGAAGTGGGTGGACCGCATGCCGAGCGGTTGGAAGATCTGCTCCTGGGTGAACTGGCGGAAGGAGCGCCCGCTCACCCGGGCGACAATCTCTGCGAGGAAGGTATAGCCGGTGTTGCAGTAGAGGTACTCGGAGCCAGGCGGGAAGTTGAGATCCCGCTGGCGGCAGGCTATCTGCATGATCTGCTTCTGGGTGATCACGTCGTCCATCCGCCAGCCGGCCAGCCGGAGGATCTCCCACTGGTCCCGCAGCCCGCTGGTGTGGTGGATCAGGTGCCGAATCGTAATGGGGTGGCCAAAATCGGGCACCTCGGGCAGGTGAGTCTGCACCGTGTCGTCCAGGGAGAGGCTGCCCCGTTCGGCCAGCAGGGCGATGGCCGCCGCGGTGAACTGCTTGGAGACCGATGCCACGTGAAAGACGGTGGCGGGGCTGATGGGGATCCCGTATTCGAGGTTGGCGCTGCCGTAGCCGCGCCGGTAGACGATCTGCCCCTCATGGATGATCACCAGTGCGGCGCCGGGGGAATCGGGCTTATCCCAGTCGGCGAAGAGGGCGTCAACCTGGGGCAGGTGGGTGGGGAGGTGTGACAAGCAGGCCGCCTCCTTGGAGATTCCGTATCGCTGCGGATCATTTCGACTGGAATGGCCCGGTTCCCTCTACACCCTGCCGGCGCACGTGCACCTACATGACGCGTCCGGCGCCAATGAAGAGGCCGCCAGGGGGTTTCCCTGGCGGCCTTTCTGCTACCGGGGGTAGGGCAGGTAGTTCGTTACCCCGCCGCCGTGATCGATCCCGACCACGTAGCCACCGCCTGACTCGTAACCAGTGCGGATCACTGTGCCGGCCGCCGCGGCTCTGATCTCCGTCCCGGCGGGCGCAGCCAGGTCGAGCCCTTCGTGGAAGTGCTTGCCCCAGCCATCGCGACCGGTGTCGTACTTCCTCGCAAAGGCGAACCTGCGCACCTCGAGCCACCGGGGACCGAAGAAGGAGGTGATCGTCCCCTTCACCGGCCAACTGAGGGTGGGTTCGAGCTTGGCCATCTTGACCTCCACCGTGTTGGAGAAGGCGTACTCGGGAGCGTCCAGCGGCACGATCTTGAGCTCGTAGGTGCCGTCGAACATCGCCTTGTCGCAGTCCCAGATCATCTGGTTGGTGCCTGCGCGCAACTCCTCTGTCTTGGTATCAATCGGATCCTTGCGGGTGACCTTCAAATTGTGCGCTTCGGTGGGTGCCCAGACTTGCAGCTCAGTCTTGTGGGGTGCGTGGTAGTAGAAGCGGAGAACCACCCGACCGCCGGGGCAGCTGACCACCTTTGGCTTGACCTGAAGGCTCGGTCACGTGACCTGGCTTCCCCACGTGTGTGCGAACACTTTCCGTTACTGCCACGGCTACCGGTCCTTCCACAAACTGCAGGGCGCAGAGGCGGCCTATGGGCGCTGGATGCGGCGGATCCTGATCCGCGTCTGCCTGCAGATGCAGCAGCAGCGCCCCCGCCACCTGCCGCTGGATGAGCGGATCGGAAGAGCGGATTGGGAGGCCCACATCGACCCGGAGGAGATGGCGCTGCAGTCACAGGACGCAACCTGCCTGTGGCAGCGGGTCAACCGGCTGGAGGAATACCAGCGCCGGGTGGTTCTCCTCCGCTACCTGGCCGATCTGTCGCAGGAAGAGGTGGCCTAGGCGCTCGGGATTCCGTTGGGGACCGTGAAGTCACGGCTGAGCAAGGCGCTTGCCATTTTGCGACGGGAGATGGATCGCCGAGAAAGGGGCGTGGGTTCGCGATGGAGTCGAACGAACGGTTCGAAGCGGAGCTGAGCCGCGCCCTCAAGCAGGGGGCGGACGATACAAAGCCATCGATGGATATTCGAGGGTATGTCATGAGCCGGGTGTCCCGGCAAGGGCGGCTGCGCGCGAGGCTGGGGATTCTCCTTCAGTTCGCCGGGGCGGCCTGCCTGATCGTCGCGGCGCTCATCTCAGTGGGCGAGCCGATCAGTGCCAGCCCTCTGACCCGGGCCGTTGCGAAGATGGGGGCGTAGCGCCCGGATACCCCGGAGATTGTCGTCTCCCTGTCCGCACCAGAGACGGTATGGCCCCTGGCCGCCCTGGGCGCCGTCGCCCTGGCCGCCGGACTGGTCCTCAGACGGCGGCGGTAGGAAGGTACGGTCGGAGGATGGCGAAGGCGCCAGAGGGGGGCTCTGGCGCCTCAGGCGGGTTACAAACGCACCCGGACTGCATCGGACCGCTTGACTTTGCAAGACCAGGGAGTTTATAAGCCCTGGTTTCCGTGGAATCATCGGCCCGATGATGTACAGCAAACGGCTACCAGAGACTCGTTCCGTCTACCGAGCCTCAACCGCAGGCAGCACTGATGGCCGCTCAGGCCAGTAGGCTTCGCCCTCACATTCGCAGACTGCCCGGACAATAGCAAATCCTGGGTTCCGCTATCTATTCCCGGGTCCCGTTCGATGCGGGAGGGAGTTTGTCGTGGAATCACGTGGATGAAGGGGCTGATCGCCGCCTGAGCTCAATGATCTTGGTTTCAGAGGCGTCAGTTTGGGAAAATCAAGCGAAAAGCGGCGGCTCATCGGCCTGATTGCCCTCGATTTTCAGCGATTCAGCGAGAATCTCCCCACACGGCCCGAAGTGTGATGGGAATTTCCAGCGGAACCTTTCAGTAGGCGGCAATCTGTTCCTCCGCCGGCGTGAAAGAATCGGGCGCCCATTCATGTGGCAGAGGGCATAACCACACGTCTACGCAAGAATCCCGCCCGTTGATGCGGTGACATAAAAACAGCGGCGCATGAGTATTCACCATGATTCTCTGCTCATGGAGTTTGTCATCACGTAAGATGGATTCGAGCAGTCGGTTGAATATTTACCTGTGTTGGATCTTCGGGGTACGATCGGCTTGGTGGGTGCAGGCGACTGTTTTTCAACTTGGGGGTGTGGAACCGCCCAGTGGGCCTGA
>JBMONB010000057.1:0-13630 GCA_049325315.1 Bacillota bacterium
CTGAAGGTGGAGGGGGTGGGCGGCGCCCGGATCGAGGAAGAGGTGGTGGTCACCCCCGACGGGCCGGTGGTGCTGACGGTGACGCCCCGCACGCTGTAACCGGGAAAGCAGAAGGGCTGCCGTGGCAAGACGGCAGCCCTCAGGATGTTGACGACACGACGGTGCTGGTTTCACGTGTATACGCCGCGAGTGGTGTGGGGGGCGACTCCCGGGGGGCCATCCTGTCCCCCCGTTCTGTCTATTATTTAACGCCGAGGACCCAAGGGTCATGAAAAACCGGACAGAACCAAGTCTGAAGTCGCCCGCATTCCCTCGGTCTCTCTGTGGCTCCTGCGAGACAGGCTCCCCGCAAGGGTTTCCGGCTCCCGCCTGATCCTGAGTCTCCCAGGATGCTGTGCCAGTCTGAGACTCTGTCCACTATCTTACGGCAGCGGCCTTGCTGGCATGAGAAACTGGACGGAACTGGTGGGCAGGTGCATCAGGTTCGCCTTCGGAGCGGTGGACAGGGGCGACGATTGCATCGTGGTCGGCAGCCCGTGTCTCAGCGAATCACCCGGATATGCCCGTTCATGTCGACCCCGTAGGTGCGGATCAGCTCATCGAGGGAGACGAACTTATAGCCCTGCTGCCGCAGCGTCTTCAGCACCGTCGGCAGCGCCTGGTCGGTCTGCTTGCACGAGTCGCTGGCGTGCATCAGAATGATCGCCCCGGGGTGGATCAGCTTCACCGTGCGGTTGACGATCACGTCAACGCCTGGGTTCTTCCAGTCCAGCGAATCCACCGACCAGATCACGGTGGCGTAGCCCATATCCTTGGCCGCCTGCACAGAGACCTTGTTGAAGTCGCCGTTGGGCGGGCGAATGTAGGTCGGCCCCCGGCCCGTCAGCTCCTGGAGAATGGCGTGGGCGGCGGCGATGTTCTTGGCGGTGCCGTCACGCCCCAGGCCGCTGAAGTTGACGTGCGCCTGCCCGTGGGACTCGATCTGGTGCCCGTCCCCGTGAATCCGCTTGACCAGCTCCACATGGTTCTTCGACCAGGGCCCCGACAGGAAGAAGGTGGCCTTCACGTTCTCCTGCTTCAGCACATCGAGAACTTTCGGTGCCATCTTCGTGCCCCAGGAGATGTCGAAGGTGAGGGCGACCACCTTCTCTTCGGTCTTTGCGGAGTAGATGGGGCGCAGGTTCGGCTGCAGCGCCGCGTTGACTGGGGCGATGTCATTTCGCTCGACCACACCCGGCTCGACAAACCGGGCCCCGACCAACAGGACAGCGACGGTCAGAAGGAAGGCGACCGTCCAGCGCATCCGGCTGGTGACATGGATCACGTACATGCGGACCCTCCTCACCACAGGACGAGATGCTAGAGGGTATGAGGACGGAGCCCGGTACATGCGGTTGTGGCAGGAAATGCGGCTTGCGCAGGCCAGTTGCGATATGCTATAGTCAACCGTGCACGAACATGGGAGTAGATCTGGTCCTGGTGGCCGGCACGGTCTTCAAAACCGATGTGCCGTAGTGATCCTGCGGCGGGTGGGTTCGATTCCCACATACTCCCGCCAACTAGAGCGACAAGGCCCTTGGGGTTTGAACCCGGGGGCCTTGTCGCGTGGGTCAGGTCGATGAAGCCCGCCCCAGCCCGAAGTGCGGATTGGCGAGGAACGGCGAGAGACGGTGCGGATTGATTCGGATCCATTCGGATGGATCAGATTGCGCCCAGCCACGTACGCCGGTTCAAAAGAAGGTCCGCCTCATGCCCCGCGTGCGCGTCTCTTAAGCCTTGTCCTGACCGGGCTGGGGGACCTGACCCTCCCCCGGCTTCGGGGGGCGGCGGCGGGAGTTCTAGGGGATCGAAAAAGACTCCCTCGAACCCGCCGATCCCTGGAACCCTTCTGCGGGGCCGGGTGAGGATCGGTGGGAACCGACGGGAGTCGGTGGGAATCGGCGAGAAAACGTGCGGAATCGTGCGGAACGGCGAGAAAACGTCCGGAATCGTGCGGAATGGCGAGAAAAGGTGACCAAAGGCCCGCTGCTTGCAGACCAGGCTGCAAACAGCGGGCCTTCTCGCGTCTAGCCAGAGCCCGCCTGGCGCCACGGCGTCCCCACCCGGTGCAGCACCCAGCGATCCAGCCCCCAGTACCCTGCCACCTTCCAGGCCAGGATCAGCAGAACGGCGATCAGGAAGAGGACCGGGTTCGAACTGGCCGTTCCCGCCAGCATGAAGCTGAAGTTCATCAGCCCCCCGCCAAAGGCGGCGAAGCCGGTCAGCAGACCGACGATCAGCGCGATGCCAACGATGATCTCGGCATAGACGATCAGCGGCGCAAACCAGGTGTAGGCCTCCGCCTCCAACAGCGACTGGAGAAAGGCCCGGTACCAGTCGTAGGTAATGGCCGGCTTCCCCGTTTCCGGGATCTTGACAGCGTTGGTCCAGTAGCCCTTCAGGGCGGCTCCGCCCTGCATCCAGGCAGGCTTGCCCAGCTTGCCCCAGCCCGCCGTCAGCCACTGGTAGCCCAGGTAGACCCGCAGGATCGCCCAGAGCCAGGCGAACTGGGTGCTCTCAAAGAGCCGGCGGGCAAAGGCGGGACCCTCCAGGATCCGGTACTTCTCAGCCATGAGATACCACCTCTCAACGGAAGGATTCGAGAATCTGATAGCGCTCGGCCACATCCAGGTCGATCTTCATGTGGGCGATGGGTGTTTCCGAGACCGCCGGCAGCGCTTCGTGGTAGACGGGCCGCTCCTCCCGGTAGACCACCCCGAGCACCAGGCCGTCGTGCTCGCCGACCACCCGGGCCGCACCGTACTTGTCGGTGGGGTCATACCCCTCGATCTCGTCAAGCCTGACCAGGTGCTCCTTGAACCACTCGTACGTGTTCACCTTGTTGAAGGTGACACAGGGGCTGAAGACGTTGATCAGGGAGAAGCCCCGGTGCCGGATTCCCTCCTCGAAGAGGCGGACCAAACCCTTGGGGTCCCCGGAGAATCCCTGGGCCACGAAGGAGGCGCCGGCGGCCAGCGCCATCTCCAGCGGGCGGACCGGATCTTCGGCCGAGCCCTGGGGCGAGGTCTTCGACTTGAAGCCCTTGCGTGAGGTGGGCGACATCTGGCCCGTGGTCAGCCCGTAGATGTTATTGTCCATGACAATGTACGTAATGTCAATGTTTCGTCTCATTGCATGGAGCGAGTGGGAGAGGCCGATGCCATACCCGTCGCCGTCGCCGCCGGTGGCGATCACCGTCAGCTGATGGTTGACCAGTTTGATGGCGGTGGCAGCCGGAATGGAGCGCCCATGCAGGCCATGGAAGCCGTAAGACCGCAGATACTGGCTGGTCTTGCCCGAACAGCCAATCCCGGAGGCCACCACCGTCTCGTGGGGGCTGTTGCCGGTGGCAGCCAGTGCGGTCTGAATCGCCTGGAGCACGGCAAAGTCGCCGCAGCCAGGACACCAGGTCGGCTTCGCCCCGCGAAACTCCTGCGCTGTGCTCATCTGCTAACGCACCCCCCCAACCAGATGGAGTTGCTGGATGATATCCCTGCACCGCTGGTAGACCTCACCCACCGTCAGGATCACGCCATCGTACCGCAGGTGGACCTGGACCCGGTCATGGTGGGGAACATGTCGCTTCAGCAGCTCGGTCAGCTGCCCGTGGCTGTTCTGTTCCACCACCAGCACCCGCTTCGCCCGCTCCACGAGCTGGGTGACCGCCCGCTTGGGGAACGGCTCCAGGATCTTCAGGTGCAGATGGCCCACCCGGTGGCCTTCCTCCAGGAGCCGGTAGTGCGCCTCCTCGAGCTGGGCCCGGGTGGAGCCCCATCCCACCAGCAGCAGGTCCGGATCCGCATCATCGAAGGCGGGATGATACTCCAGGCCAATCTGGTCAACCGGCAGGTGCGTCATCTTCCGGTTCCGCTTGTCCATTTGCTGCTGCCGGTTGTGCGGGTCTTCCACCTCTTCGCGCGACTCCTCGCTGGACTCGTTGGAGAGCAGGGTGTACGAGCCGCCATGCAGCCCGGGGATCGAGCGGGGTGAGATTCCGTCTTCCGTCACCTCATGGCGCAGGAAGGGGCGCTCCCCGAGGCTGTCCAGGTACGCCTGATCCACCAGTTTGCCCCGGTCGATCTGCCACCGCCCGACGAACTCCAGATGGTGGTTCGGAATCGCCATCTTCGACATGCCCAGGTAGAGATCGCTCAGCACCAGCACCGGGCACTGGAACCGCTCCGCCAGGTTGAAGGCCTCGGCGCCGTAGTAGATGCACTCCTCAATGGTCGATGGCGCCAGCACGATCCGCGGGATCTCCCCATGGCTCCCGTAGATGGCGGTGTTCAGGTCGGACTGCTCCGGCTTGGTGGGCAGCCCGGTGGATGGGCCGCCCCGCTGTACATCGATGACCACCAGGGGCGTCTCCGAGATGCCGGCCAGGCCGAGCGCCTCCATCATGAGGGAGAGACCGGGGCCGGAGGTGGTGGTCATCGCCCGCACCCCGGCGTAGTTGGCGGCTATGGCTGCGATGCAGGCAGCGATCTCATCCTCCGCCTGCATCACCTTCGCCCCGTAGCGGGGCCAGTGGGCCGCCGCCCAGTAGAGAATCTCGGTGGCGGGGGTGATCGGGTAGGCGACCTCGAAGCGGCAGCCGCCCATCAGGGCGCCGAAGGCGGCCGCCTCGTTGCCCGACATGAGGTAGTGCTGTTGCTTGGCCGGTTCAGGCAGCCGCTTGGCAATGTTGGCATAGTGCTGTTGACAGAACTGGTAGCCCTCGTGAATCGCCTCCTTGTTCTTGTCGGCGATCTCACGGCCCTTCTTCCCAAAGCGGCCCTCAATGTAGTCAAAGAATGGCCCGGGCTCCAGCCCAAGCACCGCTGCACTCACCCCGAGCGCCACCATGTTCTTCATGATGACGTTGCCCATCCGCTTGGCGGTCTCGCTCATGGGCACGGTGATCACCTGCAGTCGCCGGTTGACCGTGAAGGATGGTTCGAACTTCGCGTCGTGAATCACAATGGCGCCGTCGACCAGCTCATGCTCGTTCTCCTGAATGGCAAGCTGATCGAAGGCGATCAGCACATCCAGCGAATCGCCCTGATAGCGCACAGGGTGGTCGGCCACCCGGATCTTGTAGCTGGTGTGGCCTCCCTTGATCAGCGACATGAACGACCGGTAGGCAAAGAGGAAATGGCCGAGCCGGTTGAGCGTGCTGGCTAAGACCTCGCCGGTGGAGTCGATGCCCTCGCCCTGAGCGCCGCCCACCTTCCAGGTCAGCTGTTCCATGGGCTCACCTCTTACTCCAAGGGTTGGATCGCGCGATTACACAGCCACCTGGCGCTAGGCTTCCACACTTCGCCCTGGCGTAAACCGTGTTCATCATGCGGTGGCGGTGCAGACTACTGGAAGGAGGAGGTGTTTCCATGGCAGACGGAAAGCAGCCGGAGCGGCGGGCCTTTCTGAATCAGAAGCAGCTGCGCGAGGGCGCCGGGGGTCAGAACGTGACCAACCTCTCGGGCGATGGGGCGACGGATGACCGGGTAAGCGATGAGGGGCCGGTGCAGGAGCCACATAACGCCCTGCAGCTTCACCGGCAGTTGGGGGGGCTCTTCATGCACCCCATGCACGATGCCAGCGCTGACCCGCAGCTGGAGGCCGGCGAGGAGTTGGCGCCCCCGGAGGAGAACCGGTAACACCATGAGCAAGGACCCTGCCAGCATCGCCGGCAGGGTCCGCAAAATGGTATGCCCGGCATGGGCAGGGTTGCACGTAACTGCGCAGTTTCGGCAGGGGATCAGGGCGGATGCTGGAATTCTCTTCCCGAGAGGATGAACTGAAACCCTCTCAATGGACACCCAAAAACCGGGCGGCTGGAGGTGGAGGTACTGGCGCCGGCAAAGCGCAGTCTGGTGGCCAACCTGCCGCTCACCCGGGCGGGCCCCAGCCGGTACACCGGCAGCTTCGACCGCCTGCCCGAGGTCAACCTCTCCGTCTTCATCGCCCCGGGCAGCGGCTCGGGCACGCTGACCTCCCGGTGGTGGCAGCGGGCCTACCGGCCCTGGCTGGTACTGGGTCTCACCTTTGCCCTGTCGCTTGCCACCGGCCTGGCCGGCCGGCTCGTCCGCCCCGCCTGGCAGCCCTACCTGGCGCTGGCGCGCTGGGCGGTGCCGGTGCTGGCGGTGGCGCTCTCCCCGCTCTACCAGTTCAGCCCGGGGCCGGCCTCGCTGATCACGACACTGATTCTCTACTACCCGGCGCTCCTGGTGGCCTTTGTGGTGGGCGGGTGGGCGCTGCCCTGCTTCTTCGCAGGGAAAAGCTAACCCCCATCTAGCTCTGAAACGGGGGCAGGAAGCTCTGGTTGTACCGCTGCACCAGCAAGCCCTCGCCCTCCTGCCACTCGGCGAACATGACATCCTCCGGGTCCTCGACCCCCTGGGCGCGCAGCTGGCCGAGAAGCCAGCCCATGTCATACCCGCTGTCCTTCAGGTTGTCCCCCAGGACCACCCCGTCGGAGATGAAGGTGACGGGGAGCTCTCCCGGGTTGCGTGGCAACCCCAGGTCGTGCCGGGTGGGCTGTTCGTAGACCGGCTTTCGGAGGATCGACATGGAGCCGTCGGGCTCCAGAATCGCATACTCCACCTCGCGGATCGTAAACGCCCCCTTGCCGCGCAGCAGGATCTGCAGCTCCCGGATATTCAGCCGCTTGCGCCGCAGGGCCTCATACTGAATCAGGCCCCGCCGGATCAGCAGCTCCGGGTTGCCCTGGAGCACCGAGCGGGTGGTGGGGTACCTGCGGCTGACCCACTCCATGAGCAGCATCATAGAGGTCCAGAGGGTCAGGGCGTAGATCACGTAGAGGAAGCCGATCTCCTGTTCATAGATGGCGTTGCCGAGCAACTCGCCCAGAACCAGCGATGATATAAAATGGAAGGGCGTCAGCTTGCCGATCTGTGTAGGTCCCAGGAGTTGGGTGACCAGAGAGAGGGCCCCCAGCCCGAGGACAAGTTCGAGCGTAAGGTTGAGCATGTACATCGCCAACGCGACGTCGCCTCGCTTTCTCCACCGCCGGATTCAGGCCTAGCATCTCCGAAAACAGAAAGGACCACCCTCCCGGAAGAGGGTGGTCCCTTCGTCTATCAGCGGAGCAGGGAGATGAGCGACGGGAGCACCTCCCACTGGCCGGGCTGGACCCGGACCAGGGGAAGCCGGACCTTGCGGCAGATGGCCTCGACCGGCGCCCCGCTCGCCTCCAGCTCAATCACGGCGACCGGGCGCAGGGTGGGTGCGTGAACCAGCGTCAGGAGCGGATGGCTCCCGGCGGCCGCCTCCCGCTCGGCGGGCTCCAGGTCGGCCAGCGCCGCCGGCTCCAGCACCCGAGCCAGGGGGAGCCGGGGCGCCAGCAGCCCCTGCCGGCCCTTGGCCAGCTCGCTCAGCCGGGCGTACAGCTCCCGCTCCGGCTCGCTCAGCAGCTCAGCCACCGCCCCGGCGAGGGTGAGCGCCTCCCGCAGCAGCGGCCGCTCAGCCTGCAGCAGGCCCAGGCGCTCTGGCTGAAGGCCGGGCCGTGACACCGTCGCCTCCCCGCCTGGAGGCCCGCCCTGCTCGGCCTCCGCCAGCAGCGCCGCCAGGGGGGCGCTGGAGGTCAGCGTCTCCCGGTGGCCCACCAGGATCGCCCCTTCGGTGGCCCGGGCGAGCAGTTGGTCGAGCTGCGTTCGCCGTTTCTCCAGCCAGGTCAGCGTCTCGGGGGTCGCCCCCCGGGCCGCCACCAGCGAGAGCAGGACCGACCGGTACCGCACGAAGGAGAGCTCCCGGGGCGTCGCCACCGCCACCTGGCGGAGCGCCGCCGCCCGTGCTCCGTCCCGCTCCATCTCGCTGAGCCGGTTCAGCAGCGTCCGGAGCAGCAGCGCCTGCCCGCGAAACGGGGTAAGGACCGCCAGGTCGGTGTTCCCCACGGCGATCTGCTGGGTGAGGAGCCGGAGCACCTCCCGGGCTTCCAGCGGGTTCTGCGCCTGGCTCAGCGCATCGGTTACCGGGTAGATCGTCTGCCCCTGAGGCGCCTCCTCGAAGCGCAGGGCGGGCTTTCGGTGCTGCCGGGTCAGGCGGATCACCTGATCGGGCCCCACCACCTGCATCGCCCGGTCGAGGACCGAGACCTCGGTGTAGGCGAAGGCGGCCAGGTTCCGCCCCTCCACCCGGTCCAGCAGGCGGGAATCCTCCTCCTCGCCCAGGGTGGACCGGTGCCGGAGGCCGTGCTCGTCGCCCAGCACGCAGAGCCGCTTGGCCCGGTAGAGCAGGGGGAGGAAGGAGGGGATATCGATCTGTGAGGCGTCGTCGACGATCAGCAGATCGAAGAGTTCCGGCTCGTTGGGGATCGACCCGGCCACCGCCAGGGTCTGGCTGATCACCACCGGGAAGGCAGCCACCAGCTCAGGGAAGCGGGACCGGCGGGTGGCGCCCCGCTGGCCCGGAGCGGCGCCCAGCGCCGCCTCCTCCTGGTCGATGATCGCCTCCAGCTCGTCGCACCGGGGGCGCAGCTTGTCAGCCGCTGCCAGCCAGGCGTTACGCAGCCGCTTCCGGTCGATGGCGACCTTGGCCTGCCATCGCTCCCCCAGCTCCGCCCGGATCTCGTCCAGCGGGCGAAAGCGGGCCCGCTCGGCCTGGGCGTGCAGCGACCGGGCCCGGGCCAGCAGGAGCGGAAACGCCTGCTCCAGGCGCACCAGGTGGGCGACTAGCGCCTCCAGGTCGCCCTCGGGCTGGCAGAACTCCGGCAGCCCCATCTGACGGAGGCCGCTCTTGATCTGCCCGACCCGCTTCATCTCCCGCAACCGCGCCCCCAGCGATCCGGCCTCCGTCTCCCAGGTCACCGCCCGGGCCACCAGCTGCCGCAGCTCCACCAGCTGTTCGGGCCGGAACTGGACCGCGCTCTCGGGGGTGAGCCGGCCCGCCAGCGCTTCCATAGAGGACCGGTGAGGGTGGTGCGCCAGCGACTCCTCCACCTGGCGGGTCAGCACCGTCAGCTCCGCCGTGAGCGCATCCAGCCGGAGAAGCTCCTCGGCTTCGGCATCTAGCCGCGTCAGCTCCTCGCCCAGCCGCCGGCTCTCGGCGGTCAGGTGGGCGCTCCGCTCTGCCGGGACCCCGAACTCCCGCGCCAAGGAGATCACCTGGCGGGCGTAGGCGAGGGAGGCGGCCCGCAGGTCGCGCCCGCCAATCCGCAGGACGCCGGGAAAGGTCGCATCGGTCGTCAGGGTGGCGAAGGCTTCCTCCGCAGCCGCCTCGTCGCGGCTGAGATAGAGCACCCGCTGGCCGGCGGTCGCCGCCCCGGCGATCAGGTTGATGGCGGTCCGGCTCTTGCCGCTGCCGGCCGGGCCGGTCACCACCAGGAACGGGGAGTGCCGCCTCTGCAGCGCCGCCTCCTGAGAAGGATCAGCGGGGAGGATCGTCACCGTGTCGGCGGCGGGCCGGGTCAGTCCGATCCCCTGCTCCCCAATGAAGTGGCGGATCGTGTCGGGCAGCCGCTCCTTGCGAAGCTGCTCCATGAGCTGGAGCTCCCGCCCCGGCCCCCCGTGCCCCCCCGGGGCCGCATCGGCACCGAAGAGGACCCCGTCGGGCAGGACCTCAATCTCCAGCAGGTATTGCTCAAAGGTCTCCACGGGCCCCTTCGACTTGGGGCTGCGCAGCGCCCGGAGCAGGTCGCTCACCTCGGCGTCGGTCAGCCCGGCCACCTCCAGCAGGAAGGGCCGGTTGACCAGCAGTTCGGCGTTACCCCGCGTCAAAACCACCGTCTGGGGCGCCGTGCCCGGCTCCAGGCGGACCTCGGTAAAGCAGAGGGGAATCAGGCCCTCGGCGTGGCGCACCAGCGGGTAGCCGTAGATAAAGGAGCCGCCGATGCCGCGGCCCCGCCGGTTGAGGTAGCCCAATACCGGTTGGGTCTGCTGCGGGTCGGCCAAAATGGTGGTGACCGCCCTGCGGGTGATCAGGTGCTCCTCGATCTGGTGGAGGAGAACGTAGGCGTTCCGATCAGCCGGCACCCGGACTCCCCAGTCCTGCTCCCGACTGAGGCAGGACCGGTAGTACTGGACAAGGCTGGTCCAGAGGGGAGTGGTGGGGGGAAGGGGACGATCCACGGACATCCGGAAACCTCCTCGTGATCAGAGCACCATCTTTCACCCCCATAAGTTCATCCTTTCCCTGCGCATTCCTTTTAGTTTGAGATAAGTTGATCCGATCTTATCATGGTGCTTGTTCGAACAGGCCAGAGGCAGGGGGAGATTGGGCTTGGGTTTGCTGCTGGAAGCCCATGGCGTATAATGGTGAAAGAGATCGCCCCCCAATTCTGTACGAGCGGAGGCAGGAGACGTGAAGCCCTGGCAGCAGAAGGCACTCCGTGAGATCCCGCCCGTTAACACGATCCTCGACGCCCCCACCGCCCAGGCGCTCCTGGAGGCGCACGACCGGGCGCTGGTCACCGAGGCGGTGGCCGCCGCCCTCGATCAGTTCCGCCGCCAGGTAATGGCAACGACCGGCGAGGCCGCTCTGGCAGCGCTCGACCACTCCCCCGAGGGGCTGGCCGCCCTGGCCGCCCGCCTGCTGCAGGGGCGGCTGAAGCCCCGCCTGCGCCGGGTGATCAACGCCACCGGCGTGGTGCTGCACACCAACATGGGCCGTTCCCCGCTGGCGGAGGAGGCGGTCGATGCGATCACCGCCATCGCCAGCCGCTACAACAACCTGGAGTTGGACCTGACTACGGGCGAGCGGGGCTCCCGCTACGCCCATGTGGAGGAGCTGCTCTGCCGGCTGACCGGCGCCGAGGCGGCCCTGGTGGTCAACAACAACGCCGGAGCGGTGCTCCTGATGCTCTCCGCCCTCTGCCGCGGCAAGGAGGTCGTCGTCTCCCGGGGTGAACTGGTGGAGATCGGCGGCGCTTTTCGCGTTCCCGACGTGATGGCCGCCGGCGGCGCCCGGCTGGTGGAGGTGGGCACCACCAACAAGACCCACGCCCGCGACTACGAGCGGGCCATCGGGCCGGAGACCGGGGCGCTGCTCAAAGTTCATACCTCGAACTTCAAGATCATCGGCTTCACCCAGGAGGTGGAGACCGGGGAGCTGGCGGCCATCGCCCACAAGCACAACCTGCCCTGCCTGGTGGATTGGGGCTCGGGGGTGATGGTCGACCTGGAGCGGTTCTCGATTCGCCACGAGTCGACTATGGATGAACTGATCGGCCAGGGCGCCGACCTGGTCACCTTCTCGGGCGACAAGCTGCTGGGCGCCCCCCAGGGCGGCTTTATCGTGGGGAAGAAGGAGTTAGTCGCCCGGTGCAAGCAGCACCCGCTTACCCGCGCCCTGCGGGTAGACAAGCTGACCCTGGCGGGCATTGAGGCGACGCTGAAGCTCTACCTGGAGCCCGAGAAGGCGATCGCCCGCATCCCCACCCTGCGGATGCTCTCGCTGACCCCCGAGCAGATCGGGCCGGTGGCCGGCCGGCTCGCCGCCCTGCTGGCCGAGACGGGCATTGCCGCAGAGGTGATCGACGGACTCTCCCAGGCCGGCGGGGGCTCCCTGCCCGGCGTCGACCTGCCCACCCGGCTGGTGGCGATCCCCCACGAGGCGCCGCACGCCGTGGAGCGCCGCCTGCGGGAGACCGATCCGCCGGTGATGGTCCGCATTCAGGCGGGGCAGATTCTCCTCGACCCCCGCACCCTGTGGGAAGAGGAGCTTCCGCTGGTCGTATCCGCACTGCGGGGGGCCATCGTCTAACTTGTGTCGGATTCCGGGAGGAGGTGAGCCGGGTGAATCTCTTGCGTGACGACCAGCCCATCCGCCTGACCCAGTATTCGTCCAAGGCGGGCTGAGGCTGTAAGATAGGTCCGGGGGACCTAATGGAGGTACTTCAGTTCCTGCCGCCGGCACTGGCCAATGCCAACGTGATCGTCGGGCTGGACACGCCTGATGATGCCGGCGTCTACCAGGTCAGCAGTGATGTGGCCATCGTTCAGACGGTGGATTTCTTTACCCCGATCGTGGATGACCCCTACTGGTTCGGCGCCATCGCCGCCGCCAACGCCCTTTCCGATGTCTACGCCATGGGCGGCAAGCCGATCACGGCGCTCAACCTGGTGGGCTTTCCCGTCTCCAAGCTCGACAAGAAGGTCCTGGCCGAGATTCTGCGGGGCGGCTGTGAGAAGGTGGCCGAGGCAGGCGCCGTGCTGCTGGGCGGCCATTCGATCGACGACCCCGAACCCAAGTACGGCCTGGCGGTTACCGGGGTGGTTCACCCGCAGAAGGTGGGCGCCAAGGGTGGGGTGAAGGTCGGCGACAGGCTGGTGCTGACCAAGCCCATCGGCATCGGTGTGATCACCACCGCCATCAAGCGGGGGATCTGCACGCCCGAGCACGCCGAGGAGGCGATTCGGGTCATGGCGAGGTTGAACAACGTGGTCGATGTGCTGGAGCCCTTCGACATTCGGGGCCTGACCGACGTAACCGGCTTTGGCCTGCTGGGGCATGCATCGGAGATGGCCCGTGGCTCGAACGTGGGGCTGCGCATCGACACCAGCCGGGTGCCGGTGCTGGCCTCTGCTTACGGCTATGCGGAGCAGGGCGCCTTCCCCGGCGGCTCCAAGTCGAACTACCGCTTCCTGACCAGCCAGGGCCATGTCACCTTCGACGCCGCCGTGCCGGATCTGCAGCAGTTCATCCTCTGCGACGCCGTCACCTCCGGCGGGCTGTTGATCGCCGTGAGCGGGGAGCGTACGGAGGAATTGGTCCAGGCCCTTCAAGCGAAAGGGACGCTGGCCGCTGCCGTCATCGGTGAGGCGGTGGCCGAGCATCCCGGAAAGATTATGGTGATGCCTTAATGCGTATCGAGAAGGTACCGGGGGTGAGCCTGAGCCCCAGCCCTTCGGCCCGCGCCTACCTGTGCGACTTTGCCAAGGTGGCGCCGGCCTATGAGTATGATCCGGGCCGGCAGGAGTCGTACGCCCGGCGGGCCGCCTACCTGAACGGGGGCGGCTTCACCGGGGACCGGGCCGCCCTGGCCGCAGCCCTGGAGCGGTATAACCGGGCGCTGGGGGCCGACGAGGCCGCCCTGGAAAACGCCCGCCTGCTGGGGCAGGAGGGGACCCTGGTGGCGGTGACCGGCCAGCAGGCCGGCATCTTCACCGGTCCGGCGTACTCCATCTACAAGGCGATGACCACCATTCGGCTGGCCCGCCAGCAGAGCCAGCGGCTGGGGGTCCCGGTGGTGCCGGTCTTCTGGATCGCCGGCGAGGACCACGACTGGCACGAAGTCTCCTGGGTGATGGTCCCTGCAGGGGAGTCGACCAAGCGGCTGGCGCTGCGGGAGCACTTCGACCAGGAGCGCCGCTCGGTGGGGCTGGCGCCCGCTCCTGCCTCGCTGACCGAGCTGATCGATGAGTTCGAGCAGCTGATGCCCGAGACCGAGTTCAAGGCCGAGGTGATGGCAAAGATCCGTGAGGCGGCGGGCGGTGAGCCGGCCCTGGAGCCGGGCGCCACCGGCGGCAGGCCGTCGCTGGCCGACTGGTTCGGCAAGCTGATGGCCTGGATGTTCCGCTCCACCGGCCTGGTCTTCCTCAACTCCGCCGACCCTGCCCTGCGCCAGATTCAGGCGCCCTTCCTGGCCCGGGCGATC
>JBMONB010000058.1:0-13368 GCA_049325315.1 Bacillota bacterium
TGGCGCCTGGACCCATGTTGTCGGGGAGCCAGCGCATTGTGCTGCGCGCCCTGGCCAACAACGGCCCGTATCAGGTCTCTGAGGTAGCCAACCAGCTGGGGGTTACGCTGAGTGCGGCCACCGGGTTGGTCGACCGCTTGGTGAAGGCCAAGTTGGTGACACGCGAGCGGGACCAGGAGGATCGTCGAGTCGTCTGGGTCAAGATCACCCCGGAGGGGGAGCAGGCGGTGCAGGCCGCCGAAAGCCGCCGTCGGGCCGCCTTCAAAGACATGGTCCAGAACCTCCCCGAAGAGGAGCTGGCCCGGCTCTGTGACATCCTGGAGCGACTGGGCTGAAAACCCGTATCAGCACGGGCAGGGGTTCGTCTAAAAGAGGCGAATCTCGTTGCCCTGTGTTGATGTCCAGGATGGTGGGGGAGGGTCCGAAGGCTCATGATTCATACGGTGATCTGGCTGACCGTTCTTGGGATTGCGCTGTTGGTCCCCAATGTGCTGGCGGTCCGTCTGGCCCTGGCCGGGGCAGACGAGGCGCCCGCTATCTCTTCTGGTGCGAAGGCGATCGCTCCCGCTCGGCGGCGGGTGAAGCGGGCCTCGCCGCAGCTGGCCCGGAGGGGCTACCTGTGGAAGGCGCTCAGCCCGCTGATCTTCGGCGTCACCGTGATTCTCGGTCTCGCCGTGAGCGGTATCGCCGGCTACGCCATTATGGGCGCCGGTCTGCTCAACCTGCTCTGGGGCTTCTGGGGCTGGGACGGCTACACCCCGGGCCAGACGGGCAAGCGGTAAGCAACCACGCAACGCACAGCAGCAGGGCCGGGGCGAATGCTTCGGCCCTGATCTTTTGCGCGACAGACGGGCATCTTAGCCCATAGAGGTGGGTCTTGGGTGAGCACGATCCTTCTGCGGGGCAACAGCCCCATCTTTGCAGCCGACCTGAAGCAGCTTGGCCATGTCTTCTTTCCCGGCGAGGAGATCGCTGTGGCCGTTCCCGCCGTTGACGACCGGCAGATTCCCTATGTGGCCGACCCCGCCTGGCGGGTCGATCTCTCCGCCCTGGCGGATGGGCTGACCTGGCGGGTCTCGGCGCGCGCCTGGGGTCCGGGCGGCTCCGCCGGGCAGGAGGCGAGCCTGACCCAGGGGGCGGCGGTGAGCCCCCGCGCCTTCGAGCACCGGCTCCGCCGGCTGGCCAAGGGGCTGCTGGTCGATGTGCTGGGCGAGTTGGTGGGCTTCCGGCCGGGCTGGGGCATACTGACCGGCGTCCGCCCCACCAAACTGGTCCACCAGATGCTCGACGAAGGGGTGGCCGACCCTTATGGTGTACTGACCACCGAGTACCGGCTATCGCCCGAGAAGGCGGCGCTCGTGACCGGTGTCGCCCGGCTGCAGCGCCCCTACCTGAACCAGGACCCCCGGGCGATCTCGCTCTATGTGGGAATCCCCTTCTGCCCCTCGATCTGCTCCTTCTGCTCCTTCTCGATCTACCCGATCAACGAGCACCGGAGCCAGGTCTCGCCCTTCCTCGAGGCGCTGGGCCGGGAGATGGAGATCGTGGGCGAGGCGATTCAGTCGCTGGGCCTCCGGGTCCAGGCCATCTACTTCGGCGGCGGCACCCCCACCAGCCCGCGCGATGAAGATTTCGCCTGGATGCTGCGCAAGGCCGGGGAGACGCTCCTGAAGGGCCAGGCGCCCGAGGAGTACACCATGGAGGCGGGCCGGCCCGAGACCTTCACCCGCGCCAAGCTCGATGCGATGGCGGCGGCGGGGGTCAACCGGGTGAGCGTCAACCCGCAGACCACGGTGCAGGCGACCTTGATGCACCTGGGGCGGATCCACACCACCGAGAAGTTCTACCGGGCCTACGACCTCGTCCGGTCGCATCCGCACCCGTTTATCGTCAACTCCGATATCATCATCGGGCTGCCGGGGGAGGGGCCCGACGAGGTGGCCTATACCCTGAACGACATGCGCCGCCTCGCCCCCGACAACCTGACCGTGCACACCCTGGCGATCAAGCGGGGCTCCAGGCTGCACCAGCAGGAGGAGGCCGCCGCCCAGGCGCTGCGGGCGCTGACCGCCGACGAGGCGGAAGCGCTGATCCGTGAGGCGGCTCAGACCGCCCGCGCCATGGGGCAGCACCCGTACTACCTCTATCGGCAGAAGTTCATGGTGGGCGCCCTGGAGAACGTGGGCTACTCGCTCCCGGGCAAGGAGTCGATCTACAACATTCAGATGATGGAGGAGCGCCAGACGGTGGTGGGCCTCGGCGGCGGGGCGACCTCCAAGTGGTACAAGCCGCTGGGCGGGAACCGGGGCTGGCTCCTGAAGGCGCCCGACAACCCCAACGAGCCGGTGGCTTACACCGAGCGGGCGGAGGCGCTGGCCCGCCGGAAGGCGGCGGAACTGAAGCTGATTTATGGCGAACCGGCGGTGGCGAAAGTGTGATATGATTGCTCTCAAACGAGAGACCACCGGGAGGCAGTCACTGTGTCCTTTGACCGGATTGCCGTGATCTACAATCCAAACTCCGGCCGGCCGCGGGAGCGGGCGTCGGCGCTTCTGCGCTTCTGCACCCTGCTGAAAGAGGCGGGCCGCACCGTGGCGGTCTACCCCACCGAGCGGCCGAACCATGCCTCGGAGTTGGCCCGTCAGAAGGTGGCCGAGGGCTACGACCTGATCGTCGCGCACGGCGGCGACGGCACCATGAACGAGGTGCTCCAGGGGGTGGTGGGCAGCCGGGCCGCCCTGGGCTTCTGGCCCGGCGGCACCGCCAACGTGCTGGCGGCGGAGATTCGCTTCCCCTCCCGGCTGGAGGAGGTCGTCCGGCGGATTCTGGCCGGCAAGACGGTCGATGTCACCGTGGGCAAAGCGAACGAGCGCTACTTTCTGCTCATGGCCGGGGTCGGGCTCGATGCCGCCGTGGCCGGCTCCGTCGACCCCTGGCTGAAGCGGCGCTTCGGCAAGGGCGCCTTCGGGGTGGCGGCGCTGCGCTTTCTCTGGCGCTGGGAGCTGGCCCCCTTCCGGGTTCACCTGCCCGAGGACAACGCCATCATCGGCCGGTTCGTGGTGGCGGGCAACGCCCACTCCTACGGCGGGGGGCTGCAGCTCACCCCCCGGGCGGAGCTGACCGACCCCTACCTGGACCTCTGTATCTTTACATCAGATGCCCGCGCCGACTACTTCCGCTACGCTCTGGCGGCGGTGCTCGGGCTGCACCGGGAGATGCCCGGGGTGGTCTACCGCAAGGTGAGGTCCGTCCGAATCACCAGCGCTGCCCAGCAAGACGCCCCGGTTCAGCTGGATGGCGAGGTGGTGGGCACCCTGCCGGTGACGCTCCAGGCGATTCCGGCGGCGCTCCGGCTGCTGGTTTGAGTCCGTTATGATCCCCGATGGCTCATTCTGTCACCAGCCGCTTGACAGGTGTGAGTGAACGCAGTACAATTCCGTCTCAAAGGCAATGAAGGGAAAAGTACCCGCAGAGCCCCCCTTCAGAGAGCCGGCCACCTGGTGAAAGGCCGGCGGGAAGGCGGCGGGGAAAGACACGACCCGGAGCTGCGCAGTCGAAGGCCCGCAAGGGCTGTGTAGGCTGCGACGGAGACTCCCGCCGTTATCAGAGGGAGGGGGCTGCGCCGTCTGGCCGGCCCTGAGAAGTGGACGTCTGCCCGGGCGGTGGGCGTCAACGTGGGTGGCACCGCGAGCTATGCGCTCGTCCCATGATGGGATGAGCGCTATTTATTTTGCCCTTCGGCCGTTGAAGAGCGGGCTGGGGCAGTGGATGAACCGAAAGGGGGTCGATGCAGACCGTGAACTCCGAAGACGATCATCATCACGTGGCGCCGCAGGGGTATGCGGTGAGCAATGGGCTTCCTGGTCATCCACCTACCAGATAAGGAGAGATTTTTCGTGAGCATTCAGGCTCCCAAGGGTTTTAACGACATCCTGACGGGCGAGCAGTTCGGCTGGCGCGACGCCTATCGGTGGCAGAAGCTGGAGGAGGTCTTCCGTGAGGTGGCCCACCTCTACGGCTACCAGGAGCTGCGCCCGCCCATGGTGGAGTACGTCGACCTGTTCATTCACGGCGTGGGCGCCACCACCGACATTGTCTCCAAGGAGATGTTCAACATCGTCCCCCGGGGCGATGATACCGACCCCAGGCGGATGGCGATGCGCCCCGAGTTCACCGCCGGCCTGGTCCGGGCCTACCTGGAGAACGGCCTGCCCAACACCCCCCAGCCGACCAAGATCTACGCTTACGGCCCGGCCTTCCGCTATGAGAACGTGCAGAAGGGCCGCTTCCGCGAGTTCAACCAGATCGACGTGGAGGTCTTCGGCGCCCAGGACCCGGCGGTGGACGCCGAGGTGATCAAGCTGGGCATCGACATGGTTGGCCGCCTCGGCCTCACCGGGCTCGAGGTCAGCGTCAACTCGATCGGCTGCCCCAACTGCCGCCCGAAGTACCGCGAGGCGCTCCAGAACCACTTCCGGCCGCACCTGGCGGAGCTGTGTGAGGACTGCAATGTTCGCATCGAGAAGAACCCGCTGCGTGTGCTGGACTGCAAGAAGGACGCCAGACACTCCGCCCAATCGGGTGCGCCCATCGGGCTCGACTTCCTCTGCGAGGAGTGCCAGGCGCACTGGGAAGGGCTTCAGGGCCACCTGACCGCCCTGGGGGTCCCCTACCGGATCGATCCGCGCATCGTCCGCGGCCTCGACTACTACACCAAGACGGTCTTTGAGGTCATCCACCCGAAGCTGGGCGCCCAGTCCACCCTCTGGGGCGGCGGCCGCTACGACGGGCTGGTCGAGATCGTGGGCGGCAAGCCCACCCCCGGCGTCGGTTTCGGCATGGGCATGGAGCGGGTGCTGCTGGTGCTCGAGGCCGAGGGGCTGCTGGAGGCCTTCCAGGACCGTCCCCGCATGGATCTCTTCATCGCTACCATGGGCGAGGTTGCCCGCCCCGTGGGCCTGAAGCTCCTCTACGAGCTGCGGGCGGCCGGGCTCTCCGCCGACCTCGACTACCTGGGGCGCTCCCTCAAGGCGCAGATGAAGTACGCCGGCAAGCAGAACGCCCGCTTCGTGGTGATCCTCGGCGAGAACGAGGTGAATGCGGGCGTGGCCGGGGTCAAGAACATGGCGACGGGCACGCAGGAGAGCGTGCCGCTGAACGAAATCATCTCCTACATTCGGAGGGCAGAGGCATGAGCGAATCGATTCATGGCATGAAACGGACCGTCTTCTGCGGCGAGGTGACCGAGTCCCTCGTTGGGCAGGTGGTGACGGTTAACGGCTGGGTACAGCGCCGGCGCGACCACGGCGCCCTGATCTTCATCGACCTGCGGGACCGGACCGGTCTGGTGCAGGTGG
The DNA here is from genome assembly GCA_049325315.1 of Bacillota bacterium. GTDB lineage: Bacteria > Bacillota > Sulfobacillia > Symbiobacteriales > Symbiobacteriaceae > JAWLHU01. Next base: position 5,358 of record JBMONB010000058.1, read on the forward strand.
TCTTCGACTCCGAGGAGGCCGCCGCCATCTTCAAGAAGGCGGAGCAGGTGCGCGGCGAGTACGTGATCGCCGTGCGCGGCAAGCTGGTTCACCGGGCGCCCGAGGCGGTCAACCCGAACATCCCGACCGGTCGGTATGAGCTTCGGGCCACGGAATTGGCGATCCTGAACGCCGCCAAGACCCCGCCCTTCTACATTCAGGATGACGTCGATGTCGATGAGCTCGTACGCCTGAAGTACCGCTACCTCGACCTGCGCCGCCCCGAGATGCAGCGAGGGCTGATTCTGCGCCACCGGGTGACCAAGACGGTGCGGGACTTCTTCGACGGCCACAAGTTCATTGAGATCGAGACCCCCATGCTGACCAAGTCGACCCCCGAGGGCGCCCGCGACTACCTGGTCCCCTCCCGGGTCAACCCCGGCAAGTTCTACGCCCTGCCCCAGTCGCCCCAGCTCTTCAAGCAGCTCTCGATGGTGGCGGGCCTGGAGCGCTACTTCCAGATCGTCCGCTGCTTCCGTGACGAGGACCTGCGGGCCGACCGGCAGCCCGAGTTCACCCAGATCGACGTGGAGATGTCGTTCGTCGAGCGGGATGACGTCCTCTCGATGATGGAGCAGCTGGTGGCCCGGGTTTTCCGGGATGCCCTGAATGTGGAGGTGGAGACCCCCTTCCGGCGGATGTCCTACGCCGAGGCGATGGATAAGTACGGCTCCGACAAGCCCGACCTCCGCTTCGGCATGGAGTTTGTGAACATCGGCGACATCGCCGCCGCTTCGGGCTTTGGCGTCTTCAAGGGCGCAGTAGAGGCGGGCGGCGAGGTGAAGGGCATCAACGCCAAGGGCTGCGGCGGCTACTCCCGCAAGCAGATCGACGAGCTGGCCGAGCTGGTCAAGACCTACAAGGCGAAGGGGCTGGCCTACATCGCCCTCAGCGAGACGGGCGAGGTCAAGTCGACCTTCACCAAGTTCCTGACCGAGGAGCAGACCGCCGAACTGATCCGCCGGATGGATGGCCAGCCCGGCGACCTGCTCTGCTTCGTGGCCGACCAGCCCGCCGTGGTGGCGGCCGCCCTGGGCGCCCTGCGCCTGGAGATGGGCAACCGCCTCGGCCTGCGCAAGGCCGACGACTTCAACCTGCTCTGGGTGGTCGACTTCCCGCTGCTGGAGTGGGACGACGAGGAGTCCCGCTTCGTGGCGGTCCATCACCCGTTCACCAGCCCTCACCCCGAGGACCTGGCGACCGTCTACAAGGCCGGTGCCACCCGAGACGAGCTGTCGGCGATCCGGGCGAACGCCTACGACCTGGTGCTCAATGGCACCGAGCTGGGCGGCGGTTCGATTCGAATCTACCAGCGGCCCCTGCAGAACCGCATGTTCGAGCTGCTGGGCTTCTCGCCGGAGGAGGCGCAGGCCAAGTTCGGCTTCTTGCTGGACGCCTTCGAGTACGGCGCCCCGCCCCATGGCGGCATCGCTTTCGGCCTGGACCGGTTCGTGATGCTCCTGGCCGGCCGGCAGTCGATCCGTGATGTGATCGCCTTCCCCAAGACCGCCAAGGCGACCGACCTGATGACCGACGCCCCCGGCGAGGTGGCCGAGCGGCAGCTCAAGGAGCTGCATATCAAGTCTACCGTCTAATCGCCTCCGAGGGAGGATGCAGGCAATGACAGCGGTCAGGATCCGTATGGCCCGCCCCTCTGACGCCGAGGCCTTCTACGAAATCCTCAGCGGGCCGACGGTGGTCTGGGGCACGCTCCAGCTGCCCCACCAGACCCCCGAGGCCTGGCGGAAGCGGCTGGAGGGGAACGACGGCCAGTTCGACTACGCCCTGGTGGCAGAGGTCGATGGCAAGGTAGTCGGCAGCGCCAGCATCCACCGGAAGCGCCACCCCCGCACCCTGCACGTGGCTGGGCTGGGCATGGCGGTCCACGAGGCCTACCATGGCCAGGGGATCGGCCGGGCGCTCATGGCCGCCCTGGTAGAGGCCGCCGACAAGTGGCTGAACATCGTGCGGATTGAGCTCGAGGTCTGGCCCGATAACGAGCGGGCGGTCAAGCTGTACGAGTCCTTCGGCTTCGTAACCGAGGGGCGCAAGCGCATGATCGCCTTCCGCGACGGCCAGTACGTCGACGCCCTGGTCATGGCCCGCATTCGCCCCGACATGGAGCCCCAGGGCGGGTAGCAATCGCCTCCGCTGCATAGAATGGCAGCAGGAGGGATGACCACCATGTTCCTCTCCCTGCTAGATCTGATGCGCCACCAGCACGGCTGGCCCCTCCCCGAACGAGCCGCCCTGCCGGTCCCCCCGCAGGCCCAGTGGGCCGAGGAGGGCGCCGACCTGGTGCTGCGACTGCCGCTGAAGGGAATCGACCCCCGCTCGGTTCAGGTGCAGCTGACCGAGACCAGCCTCATCCTGGCCGGCCACCGAACCCAGGAGGAGCAGGTGGAGGGAGAGGGTTTCTACCGGGCCAGCGCCTCTTACGGCGCCTTCGCCCGCACCCTCCCGCTCCCCGGCCGGGTGCTCCCCCGGGAGTCCAAGGCCACCTGGCTGGCCGGTGAGGTGCTGGAGATTCGCCTGCGCAAAGCATGAACCCCGGGCCAGGCCCGGGGTTCATCGCGCTCGGCCCGCTTCTGACTCAGCCGGAAGCTACCAGCCCTGCTTGCTCATGACTGAGTTGGTTGTGACGACATGGCGTCACAACCAACGACGGGTCAGCCTGAGGCGGGGAAGGAGGTGGGAAGGGGGCGGCGCTCGGCCCCCTTCCCACTTAACAGATTGGCGCAGGCGGGGCCTCCAGGAAGTCCCGCATGGCCAGGGCGTCGCGGACCAGTTGGGCGACATCGGCTTCGCTCAGCATGTACAGGTGAGCCACCTGGTTGCGCCACTGGCGGACCCTGTGGAAGGAGCCGATGCGCTCCTCGCTTACCTCGGGGTGGATCTCCCGGTAGATCTCGATCAGGGACCAGAACGAGGTGTGGCCCAGCATGTGCTCGCTGGTGGGCTCCGATTCGGCGGCGTCGCGCTCGTGCTCCTCCTCAGCCCGCCGGCGCAGGTCTTCCCGCACATGGGACCACCAGTCCGGGCCGTACTGCTCGGCGTAGGCCTCGGCCACCACCCGGCGCAGGAGCAGTTCGGCCTCCGCCACCACCAGGTGGGGCCGGGCGACCTTCAGCACGTCCCAGTAGGTAATGATCCCTTCCAGCCGGCCGTCGGGCCCGATGACCAGAAGCGAGTCGTCTCGCTGGAGCGCCTCCACCACCTCCGAGAGCGGCGCCTCCGGCGCCAGCAGGCAGGGTAGCGCTGAGGCGAACTCCCCTACCGGGAGAGCGCTCTTCCCGCTGAGGATCGCACGGCGGGCGTCCCGCTCCGTAAGGAGCTTTACGGGGCGGTCGCCCTGAAGCACGGGGACCTGGCCGTACCCGCCCTCGTCCATGATCTGGATCGCTTCGCTGAGGCCGCTGTCGGCCATAACGCTCCGAACGTGGCGTGTCATGAGATCGGCCGCATACATCTTGCCGTTCATACAACCCACCCCCTTCTTGTTTCCATTCTATACCAGATCGCCGATCTCCTGCTCCCGGGACCTTCGCGCAAAACAGGAATGATGTCAAGGCTTGCGTTTGATTGGCTCCATTGCTATCATGAAAACCGAACGAAGCGCACATGCTAAGAGCACTCCCGACCATGTGCGTGATCACCGGTACGAAATGACCTAACAGCGAAATGTACGGGAGCTTTTACCCTGGCGTGGACTGAACGCCCCCCCGGTTTGACCGTGGTCAGGGGACTCAGAAAGCACAGGAGCGGCACCCACCTGCGTAGGCGCAGGTTCATTCTCTACCGGACACACGGCATGGTGGGGCAGTGTTAAGGAAAGACGGCGTTCCCATACGGGGGCGCCGTCTTTTTTCGCCCAGCCGCTGACAATGGAGTCAGATCGGCTATGTGGGATGGAAGCGGTTGGCTTTACAGGGCCTTGTGCCATTGGGTACAATAGGAGGCGTAGTGGGCTCGCTACATACAAAGGAGGATGCCAAGTGGCCAGCGATAAGGTTCTGACGCTCTCATCCGGCAACTGGGAGACCGAGGTGGAGGCCTCCGCCACCCCAGTTCTGGTTGACTTCTGGGCGGTTTGGTGCGGCCCCTGTCGCATGATCGCCCCCATCGTCGACGAGCTCGCCAACGAGTACACCGGCAAGCTGAAGGTCGGCAAGCTCAACGTTGACGAGAATAGTGCCGTGGCTGCCAAGTACGGCGTCATGTCGATTCCGACGCTCATGATCTTCAAGAATGGTCAGCCGGCTGAGCGGATCGTTGGCTTCCAGCCCAAGAAGGAGCTGGCCGCCAAGATTGATCGGGTCCTCGGCTAAGCTGTAGCACATACCGGGCGGCTCCTGCAGAGGGGGCCGTCCTTTTACATTTTGGTAGCAGGCTAAAGGGTCATGGGAGACGAATCTTCATCAGATGAATTGTTTTTGGGGAGGAGCCGAGAGAAGTGAAGGTCATTGATCTGCGCAGCGACACGGTAACCCGCCCGACGCCTGAGATGCGTCGGGCGATGTTCGAGGCCGAGGTGGGCGACGACGTCTATGGCGAGGACCCGACCGTCAATCAACTGGAGCGGGAGGCCGCTGCCATGCTGGGCAAGGAGGCAGCGCTCTTCGTGCCCACCGGGACCCAGGGCAATCAGATTGCGGTGCTGACCCACGCCGGTCGGGGCGATGAGATCATCGTCGAGGCGGAGAGCCACATCTACTACTATGAGGTGGCGGGCATCGCTGCTTTGGCTGGCTGCCAGGCCCGACCCGTGCCCGGCGTCCGGGGCGCTATGGACCCGGCGGCGGTTCAGGCGGCCATGCGCTCGGAGAACGTGCACTTCCCGAAGACCGCCCTGGTCTGCGTGGAGAACACCCACAACCGCTCCGGCGGCTGCGTGCTCCCCATGGAGAACTTGAAGGCCGTGGCCGCGGTGGCCCACGAAGCTGGCGTGCCGGTGCACATGGACGGCGCCCGCGTCTTCAACGCCGCCGCCGCCCTGGGCCTCCCGGTGGCCGAGGTGGTGGCGCCGGTCGACTCGGTCATGTTCTGCCTCTCCAAGGGGCTGGCCGCCCCGGTGGGCTCCATTCTGGCCGGCTCGGCGGAGTTCATTCACCGGGCGCGCAAGAACCGGAAGCTGCTGGGTGGCGGCATGCGGCAGGCGGGCATTCTGGCGGCCGCCGGCCTGGTCTCCCTGCGCAGTATGGTGGCCCGGCTGGCGGAGGACCACGCCAATGCCCGCGCCCTGGCAGAGGGTCTGGCCGGGATCGAGGGGCTGGCGGTGGAACTGGAGACGGTGCAGACCAACATGGTGATGTTCGACACACTCGACCAGCGCTGGGACGGCGCCTCGCTGGCCGGGGCCATCTCCCGGGCGGGGGTGCTCTGCGGCGCCACTGGGCCTCGCCGGATCCGGCTGGTCACCCACAACGATGTGGCGGCAGCCGACATTCCCGAAGCGGTGGAGCGGATTGCGGCGGTCCTCAAGGCCGGGCCCGACGCCGGTGCTTCCGGTACGGTTTACGGGTAGCGGAACTGACGGGGGAGGGGGCTGTGGCTTCCTCCCCTTCGCTGTTCGTAGGACTGCGTTAGGTCTGCTATAATAAGCCGGACAAGATTCACGAGACGGAAGGGGCCTCCCATGACAGAGATTGACTCCAGGCTTCGCTTAATCGCCACCGTTCCCATGGGGCTGGAGGCGCTGGTCAGCCGGGAACTGAAGGGGCTGGGCTACACCGAGCAGATGGTGGAGAACGGCCGGATCTGGTTCCTGGGCGACGAGGCGGCGATTCCCCGCACCAACCTGTGGCTGCGCACCGCCGACCGGGTGCTGATTGAGATGGGCGAGTTTCCCGCGACCACCTTCGAGGAGCTCTTCGAGGGCGTAAAGGCGCTGCCCTGGGAGGAGTGGATCCCCGAGGACGGGCGGTTCATTATTGAGGGGCGCTCCCGGGACTCGCAGCTCTCCAGCGTGCCGGCCTGCCAGAAGATCACCGAGAAGGCGGTGGTGGAGCGGCTGAAGCAGCGCTACCCGGTGGACTGGTTCGAAAAGACCGGGGACCGCTATACGATTGAGGTCTCGCTTATGAAGGACATGGCGACGATCACCCTCGACACCACCGGCCCCAGCCTACATAAGCGCGGCTACCGGAAACTGGCGGCAGAGGCGCCGATCAAGGAGACGTTGGCGGCGGCGATGATCATGCTGGCCCGCTGGCACCCCGAGCGGCCCTTTCTTGACCCGTGCTGCGGCTCGGGGACGATTCCCATTGAGGCGGCCATGATCGGCCACAACCTGGCGCCCGGTCTGCACCGGACCTTTGACGCCGAGGCCTGGGGCCGCCTGCCCACCTCGCTCTGGGAGCAGGCCCGGGAGGAGGCGTTCGATCTGGCTGACTACGACCAGCCGCTGGAGATCTACGCTTCGGACATTAACGCCGAGGTGCTGGAGCTGGCCCAGCACCACCTGCGGGCGGCGGGGCTCTCCAAGTCGGTCCGGCTGGAGCGCCGGGCGGTGCAGCAGGTGCGGCTGGACTCGCCCTACGGCTACCTGATCACCAACCCGCCCTACGGCGAGCGGCTGGGGGAGCGGGAGGTAGTGGAGGAGCTCTACCGGGAACTGGGCAAGCTGGAGAAGCGGCTGGACGACTGGTCGGTCTTCGTGATCACCGCCCACAAGGGCTTCGAGAAGCTCTACGGCCGGCGGTCCGACAAGAAGCGGAAGCTGTACAACGGCCGGATCGAGTGCGACCTGTACCAGTACCAGGGAACCTACCACGCCCGTCCGGTGCCCATGCCGGAGGGGTAAGCCAGACCCCGGCAGCCAGCGCTGCCGGGGCCTACTCTTTACCGGTTGAAGCCCATGGTCCCGCTGACCTCGCTGGTCAGGCTGACCGCCACGATCGAGCCGTAAGGGACGGCGGCCCTGGCCGTGACGCCCCGGCTCTTGTAGTCGCAGAGCAGGTAGGTGTCGGTGCAGGTCGGCTTCCCCTCCAGCTTCAGCGCCTGGCCGTCCCGCAGCATGACCATCACGGCGATTCCCCTGTCGCCGGTCTCCTTGCCATAGGCATCGCTCAGCCGGTCGAGTTCCTCCTCGAAGAAGGCCCGGGTCAGAAACTCCGCCACTCGCCTCATCCTCCTCTCGTGATCCCCTCTGTTATGAATTCGAGGTGGAGAACCTCACCTCCTATCATTGCCAACACGAGGATTTCGCCCCGCCCGTCGAGAAGTCTGTGAGGCTGAAACGGAGGTGTCCCTGTGGACCTCTTTGACTACGCAGCGAAGCAGCAGATGGCCCAGAACGCTCCGCTGGCGGCCCGCATGCGGGCTCAGTCGTTGGACGAGTACGTCGGCCAGGAGCACCTGATCGGCCCCGGACGCTTTCTGCGCCGGGCGCTGGAGGCGGGGCAGCTTCCCTCGTGCATCCTCTTCGGGCCGCCCGGCACCGGCAAGACCACCCTGGCCCGGCTGGCGGCCTCGCAGGTCAGCGCCCACTTTGAGCAGCTGAACGCCGTCACCTCGGGCGTGCCGGATATCCGGCGCATCGTGGAGGAGGCGCGCGCCCGCATGGGGCAGTACGCCCGGCGGACGATCGTCTTCATCGATGAGATCCACCGCTGGCGCAAGGACCAGCAAGACGCCCTGCTCCCCCACGTGGAGGAGGGGCTGATCACGCTGGTGGGCGCCACCACGCAGAATCCGCTGGTCAGCGTGAACGCCCCGCTGGTCAGCCGGACCCGGATCTTCGAGCTGAAGGCGCTGACCGATGGTGATATCCGCAAGCTCCTGGAGCGGGCGCTCACGCTGCCAGGCCGGGGGCTGGGCAACTGGGGCGCCACCGTGGAGCCCGCAGCGATGGAGCATCTGATCCGCACCGCCGGCGGCGACGCCCGCACGGCGCTGAACGCCCTGGAACTGGCGGTCACCCTGACCCCGGCCGATGGCGAGGGGCGCCGCACCGTCACCCTGGAGACGGCGG
>JBMONB010000059.1:0-13135 GCA_049325315.1 Bacillota bacterium
GAAGATGAGATCTCCCATCCGGTTAACGGAGTAAGGCCCCTGGAAGACTACCAGGTAGATAGGCCGGGAGTGGAAGCGGCGTAAGTCGTGGAGCGGACCGGTACTAATCGGCCGAGGGCTTGATTTCTTCAAGAGACCTTCACGTGAGCTTCACAACACCACTGTACAGTTTTGAGGGTGTCACACTGACATCTCAATAGGTTTAGGGTAGCTATGCTGCGTAAACATGCCATACGGCATGTTTACGGGGCGGCCACCGTTCAAAAAGGGAAGGCCAAGTGTGGCCGCCTCGGCCGAGGCTTAGCCGCCCTTTTACGACGGTTCACCCACCATAAGTTTAGGGCGGCTATGCCGAGGGGGATCACCCGTTCCCATTCCGAACACGGCCGTTAAGCCCCTCAGGGCCGATGGTACTCCGCAAGGGGGAGAGTAGGTCGCTGCCCAAACTTCCTTACACAGAGAGACCACCGCAAGGAGCGGTGGTCTCTCTGCATTGTAGTCGGCTGGCCAATCCACCATCGGGCTGCCGGCACTTGTCGCTTCAGCCGGGCCGGCTATGCCGGGATAAAATAGAAGGCGGCGGCCATAATTACATAGGCGCCGAGGAGCAGGAGCCCCTCCAGCCAGTTGGTCTCACCATCCCGGGCGACCTGGTTAACCAGGAGCACCGAGACCAGAATCGCCACCAGTTCGGGGCCGATGAACTCCAGCGACATCGGGTTGCCGACAATCCAGGAGGAGAAGACGGCCACAGGCGCCACCAGCATGGCGATCTGGGTGGTGGAGCCAATGGCGATTTCAACGGCGATATCCATGCGGTTCTGCATGGCCATGACGATGGCGGAGGAGTGCTCAGCGGCGTTTCCTACCAGGGCGACGATCACGACGCCCACGAAGAGCTGAGACCAGCCCAGCGCCGGCAGCACGGGCTCAATGGAGACGACCAGCACCTCGGACATCACCACCACCAGGGCGGTGGCCGCGAGAAGGATGCCGATCGACCTCGCCTTCGACCACTCAGCCTTCTCGCTGTGGCCGCCAGCAGCGACGAAGAGGTGGGCATGGGTCTTAAAGCTGAAGAGCAGGCTGGCCCCGTAAGCGCCAATCAGCACAATGGAGGCTAGCAGGCTCAGGTTGGAGAGGCCGGCCATGGTGACGGGATGCGGACCGATGTGGACAATCGCCGGAATCACAAGGGCGGTGACCGCGATAAACATCAGGCTGGTGTTGAAGCGGGCCAGGTTTCGGTTGAACTGTTGCTCCCGGTACCGAAGGCCCCCCATGAACATGGCCGCGCCCATCACCAACAGGACGTTGCCCAGAATCGAGCCGGTAATCGAGGCCTTGACCACATCGTACAGCCCTTCCCTTACCGCGAGCACAACGATGATCATCTCGGCGGCGTTGCCGAAGGTGCCGTTCAGGAAGCCGCCAATCCGAGGGCCCGCGTGGATTGCCACCTGCTCGGTGGCGTGGCCCATCCAGGCGGCCAGCCGCAGGACCGCGATGCTCGACGCCACAAAGGCGATCATCGGGTTGTGGGCTACATATTCAGCCCACAAGGCCAAAGGAATCGCCAATAAGAGCAAGTCCGCCAGGCGCATAGGCCATCCCCTTTTCGTTCAAAATGTTTAAATTTCTTCGTCCTGGGCATGCCGGTTTCCTGCCTCCTGGGAGGGGAGGAGAAACAGCCGCCGCAGTCGAAAGACCGAGCAGAAGATGCCGGGGGGAACGGGCAGATGATTGACTCGCTCAAGGTATTCCGGCTAGTCGCTCTGCATGCCAGCTTTACGCGGGCAGCCGAGTTCGCCGGGTTGACCCGACCGGCCGTAAGCCAGCAGATCAAGCAACTGGAGCAGCACTTTGGCGTGGATCTCTTCACCCGCAACACGCGGCATGTGGCGCTCACACCGGCGGGCGAGGCGCTCCTGCTGCACGCGGAGCGGGTTCTCCAGGCGGCGGAGGCCATGGATGCAGCCATGACGGCCATGCGCAAGGGCCAACGTGCCGTTATCACGGTGGCGGCGAGCACCCTTCCAGGCGAGAGCCTGCTGCCCCGTGCACTGGCAGCGTTTCAGAAGGAGCAGCCCGGAGCCGAGGTGCACATTCGGGTGGCCAACACCGAGGCCGTCTTGCAGTTAGTTAGAGACGGGCAGGTCGATCTGGGGCTCGTGGGGCAGCAGGTGGTCGATCCGTGGCTCGTCTGTGAGCAGGTGGGGGAAGATGAGATTCTCCTTGCCCTGCGGCCCGGTGAATCAGTACCGGACCCCCTGCCGCTTCCTCGCCTGGCCCAGCTTCCCCTGGTTCTGCGGGAGCCGGGTTCGGCGACTCGGGCCACGGTTATGGAGGGCCTGCGCCAGCGGGGGCTTGAGCCCTCTGCACTCCTTGTGGTGGCAGAGGTAGGGAGCCCTGAGGCGGTCAAGACAGCGGTTCGGGCCGGGGCTGGCTGCGCCTTTCTTTCCTCGGCCTCCCTCATTCCGGGTGAGTTGGCGACGGTCCGGCTGGAGGGCTTGGTGCTGAAACGCCCGATCTGTGCCTGTTGGCCCCGCCACCGGACCCCGACAGACCTGCAGCGGGCACTGATCAGCCGACTCGCCGGACAGTTGGCCGCACCGTGATAGCGTACAGCCCCGTGACCAGCGACTGGTCCGGGGCTCTTTGCAGGTACCGGCTCCTGGAACGACCCCTGGAGGTGGCTCATGGAGTCGATCTTCGCAGACTGCGTTCGGCAGCTGGACGAGCACCGGTACCGTGACCTCTTGCCTCTCCTACCCGAGTTGGTGCGGCGGGCTCAATCAGCGGAGGAGTGTGTCGTCGCGGCCCGTGTGGCCGGCCTGGCGCTCTTCACTGGACTTGAGCGCCGGCTGCTGCGCCAGGCAGCGCAGGACCAATCCTGCCGGCCCGGGGCGGTACGGCGATTGGCTGGCCATTACCTCGCACACGGCTCGTTCCTGCTGCTGGACGAATTGCTGACGCCCTACCTGGAGAGTGAGGAGTGGCCGGCGATTGAGCGGGCTCAGGCTCACGGCCTGATGGCCGTGGCGATGGCCGCTCGGCACCGGTACAATACGGCAGAAACCCACCTGGACCGTACAACGCGACTGGTGGCGGAGGCGAGGGAAGACGAGCCGGCGGACCTGCGATATGATCGGTTGGCCGTCCCCTATTTTGCCGGCCGCTGGGAAGAGGTGTCGCAGGGGCTGCGGGAGTTGATCGACCGGGGCGACGCCACACCGAGCGTGTACCAGCTGCTGGCCCGCTGTTGTGAACATCTGGGCCGCCCAGAGGAGGCGCTGGAGGCGCTGCAAGCTGGGAGCCTGCGCTTTCCGGAGCATCCCCTGCTCTGGTCGATCCAGGGCGGCTTGTGCTGGAGCCTCAACCAGCCGGATGAAGCGCTCAGTGCTCTGGGGCGGTTCGGCGCACTGCTCCCGTATCGCCGTCACCAGCGGCACGTGGAGCGGCTGAGGTCAATTCTTGCCCGTGAGGTGAAGCGGCTGGCGGTGCCGGTGGTCCGGCAGGGCCGGAACCACTGCTTTCCTGCCTGTCTGGCGATGGTGCGGAGCTACTGGGGCCAGACAGACGACCAACGCGCCATCGGTGCCGCCGTGATGGACGGCGGCCGCGGGACGCCCCTCTACCGTGCCCTTCAGTACCTGGAGGAGCAGGGCTGGACCTGCCGTGCCTTTCGGGCGACCGTGGACCGAACCAAGGCGCTGATAGACCGGGGCGTCCCGCCCATTCTGGGGCTGGAGTACTCGGGCGGGGCACACGTCCACGTCTGTGTTGGGTACGATGAGGAGCACCAGGAGTTGATCCTCCAGGACCCGGCTCATCCCTACCCGTCACGCCTGCGCTACCAGGACTTCGCCGAGCTTTACGCCCAGTCGGACTACTGGGCCATGGCCTTCGCCCCCGCCAGCCAGGCAGAGGCGTTGGCGGGGCTTCCGTCGGAGGATGACCGGATGATCCGGCAGGCACAGCGACTCTGGGAAGCGCTGCGGGCCGACGAGTTGACCACCGCGGCGCAGGCACTGGTTGATCTGGAGAAGATGGACGAGACTCCCGGGCTTCACCTCACCCGGCTGCGAGCCTGGCCCCGCCTCGTCACCCGGGAGGCAGCCATGGCCTCGGTGGATGCGCTGCTGACCGCTTTCCCCGACCATGTCCAGATTCGAGCCGAGGTGGCCCAGCATCTGGCGCGCCTGGGCGAACTTGCTCGGGCCGCCGACGTGGTGCGGGCGATGGTGGGGAGCCGCCCGGCGCAGGCCTGGCTGATCTTGGCCGATGAGGCGGCCCGCTCGGGCAGGGCGCCGGCCGAGGTGATTCGGTTTTGCCGCCGGGCGGTTATGGCCGACCCGCTCAGCCCGCATCCGCTGGCAGAGTGGGGGCGGGAGGAGCAGCGTGCGGGAAACTGGGCCGGGGCGGAGCAGCTCTTTGCCGCCGCCTATGAGATGGACCCCCAGCCCGCCTTCGCCGCTGACCTGGCTGCCCTGAAGGCCGACCAGGGACAGCCTCATGAAGCGCTGAAAGGCCTGCGGGAGGTGCTGCGGGAGTCCCGCCGCTACCCCTGGGCCTGGTGGCGGCGGGGCGAGATTCACTGGGCGCTGGGCGAGATGCGCCGGAGCATCCGCTGTTTGCGCATCGCTGTGGAGCAGGCCCCGGAGGACCCGCACTACGTGCTCCGTCTCTCCCAAGCTCTCGACGAGATGGGGCAGGCCGAGCGGGCCGCCGCCCTACTCCGGCAGAGCCCTCATCTGGGGCGCTCCGCTGACCTGCAAAACAGCCTGGCGGTCCTGGCGCTGAACCAGGGCTGGAACGAGGAGGCTCACACCCAAGCCTGCGCAGCGATGGAGCAGTTCCCGGCAGATGGTCGTTTCGCCCCCATCGCGGCGGAGGCGCTGCTGCGCATGGGTCGGGGTCCGGAAGGGCGAACCATGCTGGAGGCGGCGGCGGAACGGCTCAGTGATAGCGCCTATCTTACCGGTCGTCTGGGCCATTTCCTGCTGCAAGCTGGTGACACCGAGGCGGGTCTGGATGCGATCAGAAAGGCGCTGCAGATGGCGCCGGGCTGGACCGTTCCAATTCAGTGGACGATGGATGCGGCGGAGGAGGGGGCAGGGGGCCGAGCACTGCTGGAGTTCCTGGAGTCGGTGAGCGGGAGCGAAGAAGACCAGCGCTGGCGTATCGCCCGGGCCTGGCTGAACGTGGACCCGGAGCGGGCCATGGCCCTGGCGGGCCAGGCGTTGGATGGGTCCGCCGAGGCGCTGACCGAGTATGGCCGCATTGCGGTGGATGCCAACCGTGCGCCGGAGGCGCACCAAGCCTTTCAGGAGGCGCTCCGGCTGGAGCCGAACCAGGCCAGAGCCTGCTACGGGATGGCCCTGCTGGTCGAGCGGGACCAGGACCCGGAGGCCTACTCTAGCTGGATGCGCCGGGCGATTCAGGCCGCTGCCGACCCGGAGATGGCCCGGCGCTACGCCGACCGGCTGGGCGATGTCCTGGAACACCGGGGAGAGTGGGCCGAACTGGAGCGGTTACTGGTGGAGATCGAGGGGCGGGTTCCCGAGGGGTGGCGCATTACCTACGTTGGCTACGCCCGCGAGCGACAGGGGCGTCTCGCTGATGCGCTGGCGCTCTACGACCGAGCCCAGCAGTTGGACCGCTCCCTGGCCTGGCCGCACTACCGCCGGGTGGTCGCTCTGCTGGAACAGGAGCAGTACGAGGCGGCGCTCGCTGCCGCCACCGCAGCCTCGGCCCGCTTTCCGAGGGATGTTTCCGTCGCCTGGGTCCGGGGCCGGGTTCACCACGCCATGGGGCAGACAGGGGCTGCCACAGAGGCCTATCGTGTGGCCCTGGCCCTGGAGCCGGACTGGCCCCCCGCGAGACGCTCGCTCTTCGAACTCTGGTCAGATCAGGGCTGGCAGATGCTTGCCGACCAGGCCCGACATCTCCCCGCCCGGCCCCGGGCCGACCTGCAGACCGAGTGGGGGGAAGTCTACCTGGAGCATGGGAGGCTCCCCGAGGCACAGCGAATGTTCGAACTGGCCTTGCAAGACAACCCTGACCAGCCAGGAGCCCTGAGCCACGTCGCCCTGGAGCATGCCCAGCGGCGTCAGTGGCCCCGGGTGTTCGAGCTGCTCCACCGGAGCATGGAGGGCCGGACCGTGCCGGGCAGCTTCCCCTCCCTGGTCGATCTCTACCTGCAAGCCGCCTTAATCCTGGACAAGCCCCGCCGTCCCCACTGGCGGGAGCTGGCGCTGGCACGACTGCGCTATCTGCGTAGCCAGGGGGCCGCTCTTGCACCAGAGGCCCACAGCCTCCGCCGCGCTTTCACCCAGCTGGAACTGGAGTTTGGCAATCTCCGCTCGGCGACGTACGCTCTGGCCATCCGCGACATCCTCTGGAACGGCATCGCTGTCTTCATGCAGTGGATCGCCTTACGCCTGCGCCTCAGGCGCACCCCGCTGGACATTCGCCCCGGCGAATCAGCAGGCCCCCTGCTCCACCGCCCGCTCACAGTGATCCACTACCAGGCCTCGGGCGGGTCGCCTCTGTACCGGTGGGGCGTTCGGGTGCTGAGCCCTCTCGCTGCGTGGGCGTACGCCAGCCCGGGCACCGCCGCCGTGCTCCTGCTCCTGGCCGTCGTCTACGAGATGGGGGCGGGCAACGACATGCCCTGGACTCTCCTGGTGGCTGGCGCTCCCCTCGGCCTGTTAATCACGCTGGACCGGCTGCCGGGGGTGGAGCGAGTAGAAGAGGAGACATAAAGCGCAAGCCCCGCCGGACTGGCGGGGCTTTGCTCTTTAAGAGTGCGATGGCATGATGGAGAGGGTGGCGGGCATTACGCCCGGGGCTGGGCTTAGGCCCAGCAGGAATCGCACCGCAGCCCGTGCCGTGAGCAGGCGGTCCTCATACATCACCACAGCGCCGGTGATGCCGGGAGTGACCAGCAGATCATAGGGTCCGCGCTGGGCGATCACCACCACCCGCCGCCCGGACCGGCGCAGGAGCCGGACCAGGTCCGCCTGGGCCGGAAAGAGTTGTGCACAGTAGGTTGCGACCAGAACCAGGTCGGACCCGGCG
Source organism: Bacillota bacterium (assembly GCA_049325315.1). GTDB lineage: Bacteria > Bacillota > Sulfobacillia > Symbiobacteriales > Symbiobacteriaceae > JAWLHU01. Next base: position 7,084 of record JBMONB010000059.1, read on the forward strand.
GTGTACTCAATTGCCCGGAGCAACTCCGCCGCCGTCGGCTGCCGCCGGATGCCCATCCGCCGCATGGTCGGGGCCAGTTCCCCCATGGCGGTCATCACGGGTGAACCCACGGGCTCCCGTTCCTCCACCCCGACTAGTGGGTCGGGGTCCACGGCGATCAGAACGGTCTGCCCCGCCTTCACCGGGCATAGTTGTTCCAGGTCGCCCACCGCCGTCACCGCCTGCCTGGCGGCACGCTGCGTCAGGTCAAGATGCTCCTTGCAGCCCACCACCGACAGGTCCGGGGCAGCGGGACCGCCGGCCAGACGCAGGCGGGCGGCCCGCACCCGCTCCAGTGCCTCGACCACGCGTTCAGCCGGGATCCGGCCGGAGGCGATGGCCTCCTGAACCGCATCGATCGCGGCCAACTGAACCCTTGGGGTATGGGAGACGAGAAGAAGGTCAGCACCAGCCTCCAGGGCTCTAACGGCCGCCTCAGAGGTCCCGACCCACTCGGTGATGGAGCGGACCTCCAGGCAGTCGGTCAGGATCAGCCCTTGGAAGCCCAGATCCCTGCGCAGGAGACCGGTGAGGATCCGATGGGAGATGGAGGCGGGCAGACCATCTGGCTCAACAGCAGGCAGGGCCACATGGGTGGCCATGACCGCGTCGACCCCGGCGGCAATGGCCGCCCGGAAGGGCACCAGTTCCACCGAATCGAGGCGGCCCCGGTCGTGTCGCACCTCCGCCAGGGAGGAGAAGGAGTTGGTCGCGGTGTCGCCCAGCCCGGGAAAGTGCTTCGACGCCGCCAGCACCCCTGCACCATGCAGCCCGGCAATGGTGGCGGCCCCGAAACGGGCGACGGACTCCGGGTTTTCGCCGAAGGAGCGCACGCCGATCACCGGGTTAGCCGGGTTACTGTTGACATCGACCACCGGCGCCAAGTTGAGGTTGATCCCCTGGGCCCGAAGCTCGAGTCCCGCAGCAAGAGCCACCTGCTGAGCCAGGTCTGTGTCGCCGGAGGCGCCCAGGGTCATCGCCCCGGGCCAGGGGGTGCTGACCCTTGTCACAACACCGCCTTCCTGGTCGGTGGCAATCAGGAGCGGGAGGTCGGGGGAGAGCGACTGGAGCCGTCCGGTCAGGGTGCGGACCTGTTCGGGGCCGGTCATGTTCCGCCCGAACAGGATCACCCCCGCCAGCCCGCCTTCGCTGATCAGCGAGGCAATGACCGGATCCGGTTCGGTCCCGGGGAATCCGACCAGAAACAGCTCTGCCGCCCGGTCTGCCAGTGTCACGAACAGCACCCCCTCGACAGCCTGCAATCGCACTGAAATTCCGCGCAAATACACGGCTTTCCTGCGGGCGACCGTGTTTTCCCCCTTTTTCGCCCTCACTGTTGTCAAAAAGTACAAAGGGTTTCTACACTTCCCTCGTTAAAATAGAAGGCATTCGTACGCATGTTCCCTAATATTTATAGTGTCTAACAATTAAATTCACTAGTCTGTACTGAGGTGGACTGGATGATTGAGGTCGTCGATCTGAGCAAGCGGTATGGGGGTCAGACTGTGCTTGACCAGGTCACTCTCGCCGCTGCACAGGGCGAGGTGCTGGGCCTTGTCGGGCCGAACGGAGCAGGCAAGTCAACGCTGCTCGCTGCCATAGCCGGCATTATTGAGCCAGATTCCGGCCATGTGCGCATCGCCGGCAAGAGCCTGCTGCGAAAGCCTGGAGGCCTGGCTGGTATGGTCGGCTATGTGCCCCAGGAGATCGCTCTCTACCCTTCGCTGAGCGTTGGTGACAACCTTCGCTTCTGGGGCCGGTTGGGCCGTGTGAGCGGTCGCCACCTGGCTGACCGCATGGCCGAGATCGCCCGCCTTACGGGTCTCTCAGCTGTGCTCGCCACCAGGGTGGAGACGCTTTCCGGAGGCATGAAGCGGAAGCTCAACCTTGCCGTGGCCCTGCTTGCTGACCCGCCGGTGCTGATTTTGGATGAGCCCACCGCGGGGATAGACATTCAGAGCGTCCGGGAGATTACCGCCTTCATTCGCGCTCAGGCGCAGGCGGGAAAGACGGTGGTGTATACCACCCACAGTTACGATGAGATGGAACGCCTGTGTGATCGTGTAGCGCTGCTTCACCAGGGCAGGTGCCGCTTTGTCGGATCGTTGGCCCAGGCTCGGCTGGCTGCCACGCCCATGGTTGGCGCTGGCCATTCGCTGGAAGAGGTTTTTGCTTGTCTTGGAGGCTGGTAGTCATCCGCAAGAGGAGGGTTCGTCATGCCGTTCTGTCCGCACTGCGGGCACCAGGTGGCCGAGGGGATCCAGTTCTGCACGCACTGTGGGAAGGCATTGGCACAGTCCCCGCTGCCTGACAAGTTCCAGGCGCCATGGCAGCCGTACCAGCCCCCTCCCCCCAGGAGAGGGTGGCTTGTCTGGCTGGCCGCGGCTCTAGGCCTGGCGGTGGTGGCCGGCGCCAGTGTAGCCGCATACCTGCTCTTTTTCGGCCCGACCCCGAAGCAACTCTTCCTCGCAGCGCAGGCCCGCTATGTGGTGGACTCCCTGAAAGAGGTAGAGGGCGCACTGGGCCCCCTGCTTCCGATGCAACAGCGGATGGAGAAGGAGCCCTTCCAATCCACCGTGAAGCTTTCTGCCGACTTTAACCTGAACGAGACGGTGCCGCAGGCCGAACAGGTCCGGAGCCTGCTGAAGCAGTCGAGCCTGGTGGTAAACGCTCAGCGGGACCCTGCTGCTGACCGGCAGCTCACCGAACTGAAGCTGAATGTCAGGGGTGGAGAACTCTTATCCGCCGAGTTCTATCAGTCGCCCGAGGAACTGGCCCTGAAGGTGCCCATTCTTCACGATAAGTACCTGCACCTGGAGAACCGTGACCTGCGGAGTGCCTTCCAATCCAAGGGGATTCCCTGGACCGGTCCGAACCGGATTCTGACCAGGAAGGATTATCAGACGCACCTGACCCTCGACCCGGCGAAGTACCTGCCTGTGGTCAAGGAATACGCCGGCTACGTCACCGAGTTCATCCACGATGATGAAGTCACCCTGGAAAAGAACTACCGCTACGCATCGCCAGATGGCGAGGTCAAGGCGAAGCGGGTGACGCTCACCCTGACGGAGGAGCGGGTGAAGGAGTTCTTTGTCGGGCTGGGTCGCAAGTTCAAAGATGACGAACAGGCGCTGGACCTGGTGGTCGCAAACACCAGCGGAATCGCTACCCTCATGCTCGAGAGCGGGTCGGTCTCCGGGCCCGACCGCAAGCAGTTGGAGCGGCTCCGGGACAAGGAGTACGTGCGCCAGTCAATCCAGGAGGGAGTAGAGGAGTGGGAGGCGGAGTGGGGGCGCCTGCGGCTACCCCAGGGCCTCACCATCGCCCTGGTGCTTGATGGACGGAACCGTCTGGTGCAAGAGGAGATTCGGATGACGGTGGTGGGCGAAGGAGATGCCGAGGCGGATGTGGCCATTACTCTCACCCGCTGGGACGGCAAGGATGCCAAGGACCGGAGCCTGCTCGTCACCGTCCGGGAGAGCAAGGGCGACGAGGTGGCATTGGAGTGGAAGAGCCACACGACACCCAGCGGCGCCGATGGGCAGACCACCCGCACCAGCGTGAAGGCCTGGGAGACCAAGGGCAACCGGCAGGAAGCCGTACTCCAGGCAAACGTGACCACCACGCTGACGAAGGGTGTCGAGAGCGGCAAGGACAAGCGAACCGCCGATTTCGCGTTCGAGTCCACACCGAAGGAGCCGGCCGTGAGCGGGTCACTCTCCACCGTGCATAGTAGCCAGGCCAGCGGCAACCGATTCGAATCGCTCTCCACGCTCAACCTGACCATCGATCCGCGCAATACATATGAGCCAAAGGTGACGCTGACCTTCAATACCGACTCGGCGGTCGAGTTCGGCGTGAGTCCCGCCTTCCCGACCTTCTCAGCCACCAACTCCCTGAACCTGAACCGGATGAGCCGCGGGGAGTTCAACGGGCTGATGCTCGAACTCCAGCGGGCCGCCGAGCGCTTTGTGATGAAGAACGCAACGCTGTTCATGAACTAGCCGGGGTGGTGGGATGTCGATCCTGCTGGTAGCCTGGTACGACCTGAAGGCCCACCTGCGCGACAGGCGTAGTCTCGCCCTGCTCTTGTTGCTCCCGCCACTCCTGATCGCCCTCGTTGCCTACGGGGTGGCCCCACGCCTCGGCAGCGGACACTACCTCGAGCCCTTTGTGGTGGTCGTGGTCGATCGCGACAACTCCCCGGAGACGCGGACCCTGGTCCAGCACCTGACCACGACGCCGGCCATTCGGCGATTGGCGACGGTGGAAAAGGTAGATGAGGCTCAGGCGATGGCGCTGTTGGCCGGGAACCGGGCGGCGGCTGTGCTGATCATCCCCGAGGGGTTTGTCAGCAAGATGGCCCGGGGGGAGAACCTGCCGGTCACCGTTCTGGGCAACCCGGCCCGGCCGCTGGAGACCGCCCTCATTCGCAACCTGATGGAGAGCAGCGCGGCCCTGGTGACGGCGGCGCAGGGCGGTATCAACACCGTGCTCTTCTATGCCGATGAAGCGGGGGTCTCCAACGCTGAGTGGCAGCGGCTTTTCGGGCAGGCGATGGTTGATTTCGGGCTTCAGTCGCTCGGGCGGAATCAGGTCTTTCGGTATCAGACGGTGTCGGCCACCGGGCCCGCCAGCCCGGTAGCCTACTACGGCGTGGCGCTGGGCGTGACCGGTGCCCTCTTTGCGGGCATGGCCGGGCTATGGGACCGGCGGGGAGAGGGGCGAGGGCTCTACCTCAGGCTCCGGGCGGCGGGAATCTCGCCCGGGGGAGCGCTTCTGGCCCGGCTGCTCGTGCTCGTCACCCTTCAGGCGCTTCAACTGGCGCTCACCGCCGGTGTGGTGGGGGCGTTTGGCGCCTGGCAGCTAGACGGGGCTGCCTGGGGGTGGGTGGCGTTGCTGCTGCTGGCGGTCATCGCCGCCAACGCCGGCCTGCTGCTCCTGATCTCTGTTGCTACCCCCAGTGCTGCCGCCGCCAACCTGGTCGCCCTGGGCGCACTCGCCCTCGGGGCGCTGGCGGGCGGGGCGATCTTGCCCGCCCCCTACCTGCCGCCTGCACTGCGGGCCCTGGGCGACCTGACCGTCAGCCGCTGGGCCATTGAGGGATTACTCAGCGCCCTCTTCGCTCCGGCACCTGACCCGGCCGTGCTGGGCCGCAGTCTGGCCATGCTGGCCGGCCTGGCCGTCGTGCCCCTGGCGCTGGCCTGGGCCTGGCTGCGCCGGACAGGGAGGTGAGCGCATTGCTGTACGTTGCCTTCTATCGCCTGAAGATGCTGGCCGCCAGCCCGCTCACCCTCCTGCTGATGCTCCTGGCACCCGCCATGGTTCTCCTGGCGATCAGCGCCGTGGCGAGTCCCCGGCAGGCGGCGATCCCCGTAGCCGTGGTCGACCAGGACCGAACCGAGTATTCCCGGCTGCTGGTGCAGCGGCTCCAGGGCCGGTCGATCCTGCGCGTAACCCTGCTTGATGAGGCTGAGGCGGTTCGGTTGGTCCAGACCCGGCGGCTCGAGGCGGCCCTGGTCATTGAGCCAGGCCTGCAGGAGGCCATTCTGGCCGGGCAGAGCGAGGGCCGGATCCGGGTGGTGAAATCGCCCGCCTCCATGGTGGCAGAGATGGCGGCCGAGTACCTGGCCAGCGAGGTGGTACGGCTTCAGGCCAACACCCTGGCCGCCGGTCGGGTGGTGGCGGCCTATGAGGCCCGGGGCCTGGGCCGAGACGGCCTCTGGCAGGAGGCCTGGACCTACGCCGACTCCTTCTGGGAGCCCGAGCCGCTCATGCGGATCGACTACCAGGAGATGCAGGCCGGACGCCCGGTGAGCGATCAGGCCTCCCCGGCTGTCCCACTGACGCTCTACGGCCTAGTCGCCTCCCTGGTCCTGTTCAACACCCTGCTCACCGCCGGCAGCCTGATCGACGAGCGGCGCAGCGGCGTGCTCCTGCGCCTGCGGACCACCCATGTCGGGCCGGGCCGCTACCTGGGGGGCACCGCCCTGGCCGCCGCCCTTACCGGTGC
>JBMONB010000060.1:0-13056 GCA_049325315.1 Bacillota bacterium
ATCCATGTTCAACCCCTTGGGCAGCGGCGACTGCACGAGGATCCCGTGAATCGCCGGATCGGCGTTCAGCTCATCCACCAGCTTCTCCAGGTCCGCCTGGGAGGTGGTGGCGGGAAGGCGGTGGAGCACCGAGTGCATGCCGAGCTCCTTCGCCGTCTTCTCCTTGTTGGTGGTGTAAACCTGGCTGGCGGGATCTTCGCCGACAAGGACCACCGCAAGGCCCGGGGTGAGTCCCTGCTCCTTCAGCTGCGCCACGCTCTGGGCGACCTCGTCCCTGACCTGCTGCGCGATCGCCTTGCCGTCGATAACCTGTGCTGCCATGTGGACCGCCTACCTTCCGACTTATAGAGTCGCTCCCGAGGCCAGGTGGTTCTCCCGGGCCAGGAGCGCCGTACCCACGGCGTTATCGGTGCTGAACTGGGGCTGGGCAAAGGAGAGCCGGGCGCCCACGGCAGGGTGCTCCAGGCGCGCCCGCAGCCGCTCCCGCAGGAACTGGTTGGCCGCAACGCCCCCGACGATTAGAATCTCCTTCAGCCCGGTCTGCTCCACCGCCATGCGGAGCCACTTCTCCAGGGTCTTGGCCACGCAGGCGAAGACAGCCTGCGCCAGGTCGGCCCCCTCCACCTGCCCCACCAGCCGCTGTGCGGCGGTCTCGGGCCCGGAGAAGGAGATCGCCCACCCCTGCACCGACGAGGGCAGCGTCACCCTGCCGGGGGTACCGCCCGCCGCCAGCCGCTCCAGGAGCGGTCCGGCGGGGAACGGGAGGCCCAGGGCGACCCCCACCCGGTCCACGAACTGGCCGGCGTGCAGGTCGCGGGTTCCGCCCAGCAGCTCCTCATCGAAGCCGCCGGAGCGCCGGGTAACCCGGATCAGTTCGGTGGTGCCGCCCGAGAGGTGCACCGCCAGGAAGCGCTCACCGGCGGGCGGCCGGTCGGCCGACCAGAGGCCGGCCATGATGTGCATCTCCTGATGGGTCGACGGGTAGAAGGGGACGCCCAGCGAGGCGGCCACCGTCCGTCCGAACCCTTCGCTCACCTTGAACGGGGGCAGGTAGGCCCCCTCAATCGGGCGGGGCTTCACCGAGGCGGCCACCGCCGCCACGGCCGCGCCATGAGCGCGCAAGAGCGGCTCTGCCACCTCTGGCAGCGCCTTGAGATGAGACCAGACCGCCTGCGGCGGCGAGACCCCCCTCTCACCCGCTTTCACGGCCAGAGGGCGGCGCTGGTCCGCCAGCAGCCGCCCGGCCTCGTCCACCAGTGCCAGGGACGTCGTATAGTAGCTCGTATCAATGCCCAGATAGAGTCGGGTTGGCACCTTCAGCACCCTGTTTCAGGCCACGAATGACGGAACCCAGGATCCCGTTGATGAACTTGCCGGACTCCGCTGTGGAGTACCCCTTCGCCAGTTCGACCGCCTCGTCGGCTACGACGCCGTCGGGGACATCGTCCTGGTGAAGGATCTCGTAAATCGCAAGGCGCAGGATCGCACGGTCCACCGAGGCCATGCGCTCCACCGCCCAGTCCCTGGCGTACTTGCTGATCAGGCCGTCGCTCTCCTCCCGGAACTCCCATGCCCCCTGCACCAGCAGGCGGGCGTAGGCCGCATCCTTCTCGGCGAGCTGCGCCGGCGACCAGTCCCCCTCTACCTCGCGGGTAAAGGCCTGAAAGATAGCGGTCTCGGGATCGCTCCTGCCCACATCGATCTGAAAGAGCGCCTGGAGGGCAAGTTCCCGAGCCCTACTCCTACCTCTCACGTCAAGATTCCTCCTATGTCGTTACCGCCCGCCCGGCGGAAGAAAACGCTCCAGCAATTGGAACAGCGACTCCGGTCCCTCGTCGAGGCGCTTGCCTACCCAGTAACCTAACCCGCTGCAGACGAGAATAAACAGCGCCCACCAGCCGAACCGAATGAACAGCAGGGCGAAGACAAGCCCGCCCAGGCCGCCCAGCACTTTGTAGCGGTGCGCTTCGGCCATCTCACGGAGCCACTCCCAGTCCACAGGAAGGCCCCCCTATCATTCGAGCCGGCGGCCCCGGCCGTCGGCTGCGATGTTTTCGATCTCAATCTTGATCTCGGCCATCTCCACCCCGACGACCCGCTTCACATACTGGCGAACCGACGACTGGATCTCTTCGGTCACCTCGGGAATGGAGATATCGGGGGAGACCGTGCCGCGCAGGTCGGCGTGCAGGCCATCCTTCCCGTGGGAGATGACCGCCTTCATATCGCGGACGCCCTTAATGGAACGGGCGGTCTTCTTCACCAGCGACTCCACGGCATCGAGCGAGACCCGCACCTCACCGATGGGCGACTCGTAGATGACGGGTTGTCCACCGCCCCGCCGCGTGAAGGCGAAGACGATCAGCCGGACGGAAACGGCAAAGAAGGCCGTGCCTACCAGCCCGATCAAGAGCTGGCCGCGCGGCGACACCAGCGCCTGCTCCACCCAGAGATGGGGCCTCAGCACATCCGGCGCGATGGCCACAAGAATCATTAAGCCAGAGATGACCGCCAGGGAGAACGTATAAATTGAAAGCACAATCCGGTCAATGATTCCCACGACAAGCACCCCTTAGCGGATTCGGTGTTCGTCCTCCCGATCAATAAACGAAACACCCTGCACATGGATGTTGATCTCCATACACTCCAGCCCCGTCATGGACTCGACGGCGCGCTTCACATTCTCCTGCACCTTGGTGGCCACCTCGGGAATCCGGACCCCGAAGTCGACCACGATGTAGAGGTCAATGGCGACCTCCTTCTCCCCCACCTGCACCTTGACGCCCTTGGACAGGTTCTTCTTGCCGGTCATGCGCTCGCCGACCTCGGCGGCAAAGCCGCCGGACATGCCGGCCACGCCGTCGATCTCCATGGCGGCGATGCCGGCGATGACACCGACCACGTCGTCAGCGATGCGAACCGTCTGCTCGACCTGCGCTTCCAGGCCGCGAACCGTCTCGTTCTCCTTTGGCAAAACCTACCGCCTCCCAGCGGGCCTCGCCGCCGCGCTTTATGTAGTATACCAGGAACAAGTCACCGGAATACACGCAGTTGGCACCGCTCGCCAGAGAATCTCTCAGCCAACGGTGAAACGGGGCGGCGACCCCATTCTAGCACAGTTTACGGCGGGTTGTCATGGGCTAGAAGGAGAATCCTGGGGGCTCCCCAAGGCCTACTCCCGCCGGATTCGCCCCTTGGCCACCCGCAAACGGCCCTGCGGCGGGCCGGCGGGTGCGGGCACCGGCGCCCCCTCCGCCCGCTCCTTCGGCGGCGCCACCTCCCGGGCCCTGTCGGGCCGGACCTGGTCGAGCCGCCCGAAGGCGAGGTTGCGGATCGCCATCGGGTAGGCGAGGCCCAGCCGCTGGCAGAGCGGGAGCATGAGCGACTCGTAGGCGGCGGCCAGGCGGTGGGCAGAGCGCCACTGGGCCCGCAGGTCGAGGGGGGCGACCAGCCACTCCCGCACCGGCTCCAGCGCTGCGATCGCCCCGGCCCCTTCCCAGCCCCGGCCCCGCTCGCCGGGCGCCAGCGCCAGGCGGTACAGGTCGATCAGAGCCCGGCGGCACAACTCCAGGTGGCCGTGGGTGGTGTAGACCTCCCCCTGCCCCAGGGCCCGGGCGGCCCGGAGCAGGTCGCTCCAGAAGCGGCCGGCCATGGCGGTCAGGTCGATCCCGGGCGTCTCAGAGCTCTCTGCCGTAGGAGACTCCGCCGCCTCCCGCCGGTCGAAAACAGGCTGCAGCCGATCGGTCCGGGCCGGAGGGCGCAGGTGGATCAACCACTCCACGCCGTCGAGGGTGACCAGCCGCCACCCCTCGTCGTCGGGCCCGCTGTAGGCCACGGTACCGGCGGCGGCCAGCCAGGGGCCGATGCGCGCCGGAAAACCGGGCGCCACAGCCAGGTAGAGGTCAATGCGCTCGATCGCCGTCGCACCGGGCCGGGTCAGATCGCCATCCACCCAGGCGGCGCTCACCTCCGGCGTGGCGTAGAGCAGGCGGATCAGGTTCTGCAAAAACTCGCTGCCACTGGTGCTCATGGGCTGCCTCCCCCGGAAGACCGACTCCACGCGCTCAACTGATTCCCAGCCGGATCTGCCAGGAGATGCCGAACCGGTCCTGCACCCACCCGAACCGCTCACTGAAGGGGTAGGTGCCCAACTCCATCAAGACCTGTCCACCCTCGGAGAGCTTTGAGAAGACGCGATCCACCTCTTCGGCGGTCTCACAGGCCACGTCGAACGAGATGGCGGGCGTAAAGGTGAAGGCGTGCTGTATGTAACTGTCGATGCAGGCGAAGCGCTGGCCGTTCAGGGAGAAGACCGCGTGAAAGACGCTTCCCTCAGCCCCGGCCTCATTCGGCCCGTAGCGCTGAATCTGAACGATCTCGGACCGGTCAAAGACCGAGATGTAGAGGTTCATCGCCTCCTCCGCCTTGCCGGAGAACATCAGAAACGGCATGATAGCGTGACCGGACATGAGAACCACTCCCCACTGTGCATAAGTAAATCCAGCGTACTCCATAGATGGGGCCCTGTCGAGTTCCCAACGCCTACCCACCGTATGGAATGGGCAGGCTAGGGAAAAGGGGAGGGTCTTCCATGCTCAGACTGTACCTGTTGGCATTCGGCAAGGGGGTTCTGCTCTACATCGTGCTCTGGGCCATCTCCCGGGTAGTCGGCAAGAAGCTGATCGCCCAGTTGACCCTGCTGGACTTCGTGCTGGCGGTCTCCATCGGCTCGCTGACGGCACAGGCGATCAGCCCGACCCAGCCCACCGGCCCCCTGATCCTGGGAATGGCCACCATAGCTGCCATCTCCCTGCTCGGCAGCTATGGCGACTTACGGGGCTTGACCCTCCAGACGCTCCTCGACTCGGAGCCCGTCGTGCTGGTTGAGAACGGCAAGATCCTGGAGGAGAACCTCCGGCGCAACCGCCTGACCGTGCGCCACCTGGAGTCGATGCTGCGGCTGAAGGGCTGGTTCAGCCTCGCCGACATCGAGTTCGTGCTGCTGGAGCCCAATGGGGAGATCAGCATCCTGCCCCGGTCGCAGCACCGAAACCTCACGCCCCGGGACATGGGGATCAGCACCCGGTACGAGGGGCTCTCCACCCAGGTGCTGCACGAGGGCCAGCCTCTGCCCGAGCGCTTGCGTGGGGCCGGGCTGACGGAGGACTGGCTCCGGGCTGAACTGGCGCGCCAGGGGATCACCGATCCGGGGGAGGCCTTTGCCGCATGGCTGGAGTCGGACGGCAGCCTGACTGTGGACCGGTATTCCGACCAGCCACAATAGGTTGAGGCGCCAGAGATCTGGCGCCTCCGCTATGTGTGCCGCTTTACCGGTACTTGGCCAAAACGGTGATCGACGAGGACTTCACCCCGGTGATCCGGCTGACGGTGTCGATCACCTGGACCACCTCCTGCTGGGTGAGTCCGCTGGCCTTCACCACCACCTGCGCCGAGCCCTCGGCCAGGTGGACGATCACGTCCTCGAAGCCCCGGGCCTTCACCATCGCCTCCGCCCGGCTCTCCAGGGCGGTGTTCTGGCTCAGCTGGTAGTAGTCCTGGCTGGCCTTCTCCCGCACCGACTCGGAGGCGCTCTGGGATTCCATCAGCTCCTTCAGCCGTTCGCCCAGGGCGCCCCGGGTCCGCTCCCGGTCGATGCGGTACTCGGCGAAGTAGTCCCGGCCATCGGTCAGGTCGAGTGCCGCCGCTGCCTGCGCCGGCTTCTCGGCCTGCGCCGGCTTCTCGGCCTGCCCGGGCTTCACCTCCACCAGCGGACCCTTCGATGAGGCCGCCCGCTCCCCTGCCGGCTCCTCCGAGACCCGCCAGAGGTCGATCCGGCCGGTCACGAACCAGACCAGCAGCCCCAGGAGCGCCAGAAAGAGGCCGAAGCGGATCAGTTCGGATCGCTTCTTCACGATGAACATCTTACTCCCCCCTGTCCGCAGGGACCACTTCGATCCGGTTGGCCGGGACCTTCAGGGCGATCGTGGCGGCATCGAGCAGCCGGGCCCGGATCCGGGCATCGCGGGCGCCCTCGGCCACGATCAGCACCCCGGCGATCTCGGGCCGGCCGGTCCGGGCGACCACCGGCCGCTCGGCGGAGCCCTCCCGGTAGAAGACGTGGTCGTTGCTGGTGTTGGTGGTCTGGGTCTCCCGGGTGGAGTTGTCCGCCGCCTTCTCGGTGGTGGTCGATTGGTCGACCGATGTATTCTTCACCACATCGATGGTCGGGCCGGACTCCAAGGTGACCAGCACCCGGACCTGCCCCGCCCCCCGGATCCACGAGAGCCGCTCCTCCAGGTCGGTGGCGATACGCCGCTCCAGGCGGGTCAGCTCGTCTTCCTCGCCCCGGGCCGGGCCGGTCACCAGGGTGGCGTTGGGCGGCCGCTCGCTGGAGTCGGAGCCGGTCTCCACCCCGAAGAGCGTGCCCGCCTGCAGAAAGAGGATGCCAATAGCCAGCACCACCGCGAACATGGGTACCATCTGGGCCTGCTTCTTGGTCAGCCCGAAGGTCATCAGCCAGTGGCCCTTCTCCTCGCTCTCGGGCTTCTTCTCCCCGCCCTCGGGCTTCTTCTCCTCACTCATCGCGCTACCTCCTTGGCTGGCCTGGCCGGTCGACCAGGACCTGGATCAGCCGTCCATCGCTCAGCCCCAACCGGGCCGCCACCTCCCGGCGCACGTCCTCGGCCAGGGCGATCTCCGCCTCCATCGGCTCCTCCTCCTGCCCGGCGGCAGGGGCGGTGCCGGGTGCTTCTGACCCAGAAGGGGCCACCCGGACCGGCTCCACCGGTCGGACCTGCCCGTAGCGGGAGCCAGGCGTCACCACCACCGTCACCCCCTCCACCCGGGACTCCCCGCCCGCCCCCTGCGGGGCGATGCGCAGGGTGACCCGGGCATCGGCCACGCCCTCCACCTCCCGGGCGGCGGCCCGGGCCTCGTCGGTCAGCCGCCGCTCCGCCTCCTGCAGCAGCAGCGCCTGGTTCCGCTCCCGAAACCTCCCCGCCTCCACCATGATCTGGTTCATGGAGGGAAGGGTCGTCCCCTCGCTGACCAGCAGGTCGGTCTTCACCTCCACCGGCTGCCCCAGCAGCCCCACCACCGGGCGGACCACCCCGAGGACAATCAGGAGCCCCATGGCCATGCGCACGAACTTCTTCATGCTGTTCATGGGGAGGAGCAGCTCCAGCACCGAGGCGAGGATCACCAGCATGATCAGGCTGCGGACCCATTCTTTCAGTGCGTCCATGACCTCACCTCACCATCACCGTCATGTTGGCCGCCCCCACGATCACGGCGATGGAGACGAAGAACATCAGGGCGGCCATGCCGACGGCGGCAAAGACCAGCTGCAGCGACTTGGCCATGGTGGTCAGCATCTTGGCGATATCCCCCGCCCCTGCCGGCTGCACCAGGGCGCCGGCGATCTGGTAGACCCAGGTGAGCGAGAGAATCTTCAGCAGCGGGAAGATGACGATAAAGAAGACCGCCGCAGCCCCCAGCATCCCCAGGCCGTTCTTGAGCAGAATCGAGGAGCCCATGATCAGATCCGCGGCGTCGGAGAGCGTCTTGCCGATCACGGGAATAAAGGAGCCGACGAAGAACTTGGCGGTCTTGACCGTCACCCCATCGGCCACCGCTCCGGCGGCGCCCTTGACCGCCACCGTGCCCATGAAGATGGTGGTGGTCAGCCCCATGGTCACCATCGCCCCCTGGCGGAGCAGCCCCGCCAGATTGGTCAGCTTGTAGTTCTCGTTCAGCCCGCTGACGATCTCCAGCATGGCGGCCAGGAAGGCCAGCGGGAAGACGATGGTCACCATCACCGTGGAGGCGACCGAGAGCAGCGTCACCATGATCGGCTGAAAGATCGCAGCGCTGGCCACCCCGCCCATGGAGATCAAGACGGTCAAAAGGGTAGGCAGAATCGCCAGCATGAAGGAGTTGAGCGTCTCCATGACCTGTTTCGCTGTGGCCACCGCCAGCCCGAAGCCTGTCACCGCCAGCCCCATTAACACGATATAGACCACCCAGTAGGCCACCTTGCCGGTCGCCTCGGCGTCAAAAGCCGCCTGCAGGTTCTGCAGAATCGCCGCCACGATCGCCAGCACCACCAGCTTGATCAGGAGGCCGGCGTTGGCCAGGATCTCCCGCACCAGGTAGCGGGTCAGGCCGCCCATGATCGCCTGCACCGAGTACTTGGCCGACTCCCCGCCCTGGTAGAGCTGCAGAAAGTCGCTCAGGCTGATCTCGGGGCCGTACCCCTCCCAGGTCCGGTTTACGTCGCGCAGGAAGTGCTCGACCGGCCGGGTGTCCAGATGCTCCATCTGGTCCTGGAGCAGCCGGGTAGGGGCGGTCTCCGCCTGTACCGGGGGGGCGAGGGCAAGGGCGAGGAGCATGGCCGCAAGGAACAGCCAGAGGCGGCTACAATACTGTGACAATCCTTCCACCCCTACCCCAGCAGTTTCAGAATCGAATCGAGGATCGCAAGGACAATCGGAACCGCCAGCAGCATGATGATGATCTTGCCGGCCATCTCCACCTTGGTGGCCACCGCCTTCTCTCCCGCATCTTGCAGGACCTGGGAGCCGAAGTCGGCCACATAGGCGATGCCGATGATCTTGAGCACCGTCTCCATGTGAACCTGCTCAATGGCCGCCTTGGCGGAGAGGGTCTGCATCACATCGACCACCCGCATCACCTTGGCCACCATGAGAAAGAAGAGCATCACACCGGCGGCAATGGAGAGCTGCATGGCCAGCTCGGGCTTCTGCTGCCGGAGAATGTTGATCAGCATGCCCGCCAGCAGGCCAATGCCGACGATCTTGACGATTTCCAACAGGGGCCCTCCTCAGTGCATGCCAAAGGTGGTTCGAACCAGGCTGAAGAACTTGCCGAGCAGCGATACGACCATCATCAGGACCAGCAGGACGCCCACCAGGGTGACCATCTGGCCCTGTTCATCCTTGCCCGCCTGCTTCAAAATGGTCGCCATCACCGCGACGATAATGCCGACGCCCGCGATCTTGAACAGGAGCTGGACATCCACAGGGCTCTCCCTCCACCATTACAAAAGGATGAGGACCAGGGCCAGGCCCGAGAGCACGCCCACGTAGCGATACATGCGCTCGTAGCGGGCGCGCTCGGCGGTCGCCTCCGCCTCCGCCCCGGCCAGCCGGTCCAGGGCCAGGCGCAGGTGCCGGACCTGGTCGGAGCGCCCCGAGGCGCCCAACACCGCCGCCAGGGCGGTCAGAATCTCCAGGTCGGCCGGAGCCAGGGCGCTCTCCCCGGCCCCGCGCCGAACCGCTGCGGTCAGCGCCTCGCCGGCGGTGATCCCGCCGCCCCGCTCGATCCGGGCCGCTGCGTCCGAGAGGAGCGGCCCGACCACCGTCCCCGCCGCCCGGGCGGCCGAGCGCAGCGCCTCGGGCAGCGGGGTCGCCCCGTACTCCACCTCGGTCACCAGCACGGCCAGCCCGGTCTGGAGCGCCCGCAGCTCGGCGGGGCGCCGGCGGTAGCGGGCGGCGATCTGAAAGCCCACCACCGTGGGCACCCCCACGGTCAGGGCCGCCCCCAGCAGCTTGAAGATCAGCACGCCGCCACCTCCCGGCTCAGGTCGATGATCTGCTCCAGGGTGCCCGGCCCCCGGCTCCGGCCCAGAACGGCCGCCCGCTGAAAGGCGCCGGCCCGCAGCAGGTCGGCCAGGGCGGGGCGCCGGGCCACATCGGCCAGGTCGTGGCCGTGAGCGGTGGCCACCACCGCCACCCCGGCGTGCAGCGCCTCCATGACGGCGGCGGCGTCCGCCGGGCGGCCGATCTCGTCCACCGCCACCACCTGGGGCGAGAGCGCCCGGATCAGAAGCATCATCCCCTCGGCCTTGGGGCAGCCGTCCAGCACGTCGGTGCGGGGCCCCACCTCCCGCTGGGGCACCCCCTGGTGGCAGCCCGCCACCTCGGAGCGCTCGTCCACCAGGCCGACCTTCAGCCCCCGCAGCCCCAGCCGGGGAACCCCGGCGGAGAGCTGGCGGACCAGGTCGCGCAGCACGGTGGTCTTGCCCGCCTGCGGCGGCGAGATAATCAGGGTCGAGAGCAGCCTCCCCCCCGCCAGCACCTGCGGCAGGAGCGGGTCTGCCGCCCCCGGCACCTCCCGGGCGATGCGCAGGTTGAGGCTGCTGATCTGCTTCAGGGACCGGATCCGCCCCTCTTCGGTCACCGCCCGGCCGCAGAGGCCAACCCGGTGGCCGCCCTCCAGGGTGAGAAAGCCCGACCGGACCTCCTCCTCCCAGGCGTAGACAGAGCCCTTGGCCATCAGTTGAAAGGTGCGAACCAGGTCATCGCGGGTCGCCAGCGCAGCCCGGCCCGGGTCGGGGCTCAGACCGCCTTCTGGCGTAATGAACCCGTCGCCTCCCGGGTAGACCAGCTGCAGCGGACGCCCCTCCCGAATGCGAATCTCTTCCAGGGGGGCCGGCAGGCTGCCCACCGCCCGGCGGAGCAAGTCGCCCAGCCGCGGGGCCAGCATCGGCAGAATCTCAACGGCGAACCTGTCAGGGACCATAGCGTTGTCCACACCTCCCACCCAGGAGAAACCTATGCCAGCCCGTCCCGCGTTATGAAGCCCCCGGATGTTCAGAAAATCGGGAACCTCGCGCCTGCAATGGTCGTCCCATTGTTGTGGAAGATGAGAGATAAAGGAGATAAACATATGAAATGGACCCTGCGAACGGAGAC
Source organism: Bacillota bacterium (assembly GCA_049325315.1). Classification (GTDB taxonomy): domain Bacteria; phylum Bacillota; class Sulfobacillia; order Symbiobacteriales; family Symbiobacteriaceae; genus JAWLHU01. Next base: position 10,716 of record JBMONB010000060.1, read on the forward strand.
CACCCCCGCCGACTATAAGGCGATGGCGCGGCTGCGCAGCCTGATCACCGGAGAGTCCGTCAGCACAGAGGAGGTTCAGGAGCGCTACGACCTGCTGCCGGAGGGCTCGATCCTCCACCTCGTGATCGCGGAGAGTGAAGCCGGGCGCTTCCTCGGCTACGGCGAGGCCTTCCGCTACGCCACCACCCTGCGAGGCAAGTTCTACGTCAACGTCGCCGTCGACCCGGCACACCGGGGGCAGGGAATCGGCGGAGAGCTGGCGGCTGAGATCGAGCGCTTCACCGCCGGACACGGCGCTGCGCTGCTCTGCACCGAGGTAGAGGACCGTGACCTCGGCTCGGTCGCCTTTGCCGAGCGGCGCGGCTACCAGACCCGGCGGCACGGCTACTCCTCCTGGCTCGACCTGCGCTCCTTTGAGCTGGCCCGGTACAGCGGCCTTCTCGCTGCGGCGCGGGAGGGCGGGTTCCGCTTCTTCACCCTGGCCGACGATCCGTCTGACGCCATGAAGCAGCAGCTCTACGAACTGTACGCCGAGACCATGGTGGACATACCCGGCTACGAAGCCGAGCGCTTCATGGCCTACGAGACCTGGCACAAGATGGTCACCGAACTGAGCGGCACCCGCCCCGACTGGGTCTTTATCGCCGCCGAGGGCAGCCGGCTGGCCGGCGTGACCACCGCCGTGGACCGGGAGACGTACGTCTACACCAACCACACCCTGGTGCGCCGGGAGTTCCGGGGCCGGGGCCTGGCCCTGGCGCTCAAGCTGCTGGCGATCGAGGCCGCCCTGCGCCACGGCGCCACCCGCATGTCCACCGGCAACGACTCCCGCAACGGCCCCATGCTCGCGGTCAACCAGAGGCTCGGCTACGTGCCCGAGTCGGGCACCTACGAGATGGTAAAGCGCCCGCACGCATAAGAAGAGGCGAGCCAGACGGCTCGCCTCTTTCGCTCCGCTAGTGCCCGTGGTCGTCGTCCACCGCCTGCAGGGAGCAGCCGCAGACAGGGCAGGTGACTTCGAACTCGTCATTTTCCAACTCGCCGGCGCCGGCGGAGAGCGTCTCGCCGCAGTCCGGGCAGTTGAACAGCTCGACCCCGTCCTCCACGTCGGTCAGCATCTGTTCTGGGATAAAGGTGATCTCAGAATCCTCCTCATCCTCCTCGAAGATGCACTCCTCCATGGCATTCAGGTCGTCGTCCATCTCCTCGACATACTCAGCCAGTTCGTCCTGGGCGTCGTAAACCTCTTCGACGGCGTCGGCCAGGTCGCCCATCACATCGATCATGGCAGAGAGGACCCGCCCCTCAGAGCTGGAGGCTTCAAGGTCGAGCCCCTCGGCCAAGCCGTGCAGATACGCCACCTTGGAACGAAGATCGCTCATGGTGACATCCCCCTTCGCTGTGCATGGCCTCCGCACGTTAGTCTGCCCATGGTGACCGTAACTCGATGCGGGCAACAAAAAAAGGGCGCCAGCCTGTTGGCTGACGCCCCTTCTGGTCTACGCACGCTGCAGGTAGGCGCCGGAGCGGGTGTCGATCTTCAGCACATCGCCGTTGTTGATGAAGAGCGGCACCTGCACTACATAACCGGTCTCCAGCGTCGCCGCCTTGTAGGTGCCGGTGGCGGTATCGCCCTTGAAGCCGGGCTCGGTCTCCACGACCTTCAGCTCGACGGTGTTGGGCAGGTCGAGGCCGATGATCGTCCCCTTCCAGTCGATGATCTGGACCATCATGTTCTCCAGCAGATAGTTCTTGGCGTCGCCGATCTGGTCTGCATTCAGCTCAAGCTGCTCGTAGGTCTCGGTGTTCATAAAGGTCCAGACGCCCTGGTTGGCATAAAGGAACTGGTACTCGCGGCGCTCCACAATGGCGCGCCCGACCTTTTCACCGGCGCGGAAGGTGGTCTCCACCACGCCGCCGGTGATCACGTTCTTCAGCTTGGTCCGTACGAAGGCAGCACCCTTGCCGGGCTTCACATGCAGGAACTCGATCACCTGGAAGACGTTGCCATCCATCTCGATGGTCATACCGTTCCGAATGTCGTTAACCGAAATCACTGGACTGTCCCCTCCGCTCAGCAATGTACGTTTGGCAAACCCACCGCCCACATAGGGCGAACACTTATAAGAAAAAGCCTAGAGGATCAGCAGGTCCTTCGGCGACTTCGAGAAAGACTCGCAGCCGGTCTCGGTCACCAGCACCATGTCCTCGATGCGGACCCCGCCCCAGCCCGGCAGGTAGATACCGGGCTCGATGGTGACGATCATGCCCGGCTCCAGCAGATCCTGCTCGCCCCGCATGGAGACGCGCGGCCCCTCATGCACATCGATGCCGACGCCAT
>JBMONB010000061.1:0-12926 GCA_049325315.1 Bacillota bacterium
CCGGGAGTTCGAGCAGGTGGACAGCTCCCTGACACGCCGGCGGGAGGGCACGGGTCTGGGCCTGCCGCTCAGCAGGCGGCTGGTGGCGCTAATGGGCGGCCGGATCGGGGTACAGAGCCAGCCCGGGAAGGGCTCCTGCTTCTGGTTCACCCTGCCGCTGAAGGAGGAGAGCGCATGAGCCGTGTACTGGTCGTTGACGATCATCCGATGACCCTCGAACTGCTCTCGGCCCGCCTGGAGGCCATGGGGCTGGAGGTCGATCTGGCCACCACCGGCCCGGCGGCCCTTCAGCGGGTGGCGCTGCGCCGACCTGACCTGATTCTGCTGGATGTGATGATGCCGGAGATGGATGGCTTCGAGGTGACCCGCCGGCTGAAGAGCGACCCGGCCACAGCCGGGGTGAAGGTGGTGCTGCTCACCGCCCTGGGCTCCAGCGAAGACGAGATCGCCGGCCGGAGCGCCGGCGCGGACGGCTACCTCCGCAAGCCCTTTCAGAAGCAGGAACTGAAGAGCCTGGTAGAGGGCATGCTGGCAACCTGAATCCGGCGATGACAAGAGCGGTACGCAACGAATGCGTACCGCTCTAGCTTTGCAACTCCGGCGGCTCGCTGGGCGCCCCCCACCGCAGGGTGGGGGCCCTTCCTTTGAGCCGGCTTTGAGTTTCTCTTAGGCTCTCTCTGCTTTACTGGTTGTCAGTTAGACTGACTGGAGGGAAAGCCATGTTCCGCACGTATATCCGGCATCTGGCAGGTGTGTTGGTGGCCCTTTTGGTCCTGGCCCTTCTGCCGCAGGCGGCAGAAGCTGGTCTCATGGCGAACCTGTGGGTGACGGCGGGCGACACGCCCATTGAGGGCAGCGCATCCAAGAAGGGCCGGGCAGGGGGCATTGACTGCCACGCTGTTGACCAGACCATTCTGATGCCCAAGTCAGGGGCGGGCGGGCCTGTCCTGGCGCCGCTTACGTGTGTCAAACCTCTGGACCAGGCGACCCCGCTGCTGATGAAGGCCATGCTGGAGCAGCAGTCCCTGGTGGTGAAGCTGAAGTTCTATGCCATTCACCCCAGCAGTCAGGAGATTGAATTGCTGACCATTACCCTGGAGGATGCGAGGGTCATCAGCCAGCGGCTGGTGCTGGACCACATCCGTGACGTGCAGAATGATCAACGCGACGCTCAGGAAGAGGTGAGCTTCACCTACCGCACCATCACCTGGACCTACCACTTATCGCCGGTTCCCGTCAGCTATACCTACACCGCGACCGGCGAACCGGAGACCACCGTGCCGCCGGCGACCATCGCCCTGAACGGCGAGGCCTGGGACGGCAACGTCTATCTCCGGTGGCAGGCAGCCACGCCGCCTGCCGGCCGGAAGTTGCTGGGCTACCACGTGTACCGGTCGGATATGCAGGACGGGCTGTTTGACAGGGCCAATCGGGTTACCGTTACGCCACTGAACACCGAGAGGTACACCGATATGTCGGTTGATGCGGGAACCTACTTCTACGGCGTGCAGGCCATCTGGGACGATGGGAGCATCGGCGCCGTGACGGAGCCCATGCTTGTAGAAGTGCAGTGAAAGGGCTCTGCACCCGGTAGTGGCGGAGGCGCCGGAACTGGTGGGACTGGAGCTGTAATGTACAGGGGGCGGGCCGGTTGTGGCCCGCCCCCTTTGTCGTTGCTCTTTGCGGAAGAACGCGGCGGCAGAGCCAACCCCGGCACTCTATTATGCTTCAAACCAGTGAAGCCGCAGGCTGCAGCCATTCTTCTCGGCCTGCACCTGGGCGGTCCCCCCGCTGACCCGGCAGACCGAGACGGCCAGGGCGGGACCGATCAGCCAGCGAACCGCTCCCGCCCCCTGGGGCGGGGGCGCAAGGTTGGCCAGGGCGGACTCAAAGGTCGGGCGCCAGCAGGCGGGTCCTCGCAGAATCAGCCGTCCCCGCTCCAGCCGAATCGTCGGGCGCTCCGGCTGTACCCCCGGAGAGAGCGCACGGACAAAGTCGACAAGCCCATCCATCGCCGGGCGCACCAGGTGGGGGTCTCCCATAATGGCACAACCCCGCTCAGACATCTCCACGGTGAAGTTCTGCTCGACGCGCAGGGGGTTTGGCCGGTCCAGGCTCTCCTTCAGCATCCAGCGGAGATCGATCGGGAGGGGCTTGGGCCGGTAGTCGTTGTTGAGCAGGCGGATCCACAACCCCACCTGCTCAATGGTCCGGTCCAACTGCGCCACCTCGGCCGATGCCAGGGTCAGGTAGCGAATGGTGGTGGGCTGGGTTCCGTCGGGCAGGCCGTCGTTGGCCGCCTCCAGGGCGAGCGAGAGGCCGTGGAGGGAGGCCCGCAAGTCATGCGCCAGGTCTCGGGTCAATCGCAGCGCAGCGGCGCCCATGGGGATCATCCCTCCAGCTTGTAGCCGACGCCGCGCACCGTCTTGATATAGACCGGGTGCGACGGGTCGGGCTCGATCTTGTCGCGCAGTCGCTTTACGTGTACCGCCACCGTGCCGATATCGCCATAGCCGCCGCCCCAGATGCGCTCGTAGAGCTGGGCGTGGGCGAAGACCTGGCGGGGGTGGCTGGCAAGAAAGGCGAGCAGGTCAAACTCCTTGGCGGGCAGGTCTACCGGCGCCCCATCCACCAGGAGGGTGCGGGCGTTGCCGTCGATCTCCAGCGAACCGATGCGGATCACCGGGTCCTGAACCTGCTGGGCGGCGAACCGCCGCTCCATCTCCTCGAGACGGCGGAAGATCGCCTTGACGCGGGCGACCAGCTCCCGCCGGCCAAAGGGCTTGCCCAGGTAGTCATCGGCGCCCATGCCCAGGCCGAGGACCTTGTCGATCTCCTCGGTCCGGGCGGAGAGCATCAGAATCGGGACGGCGCTCTTGGCCCGGACCTCCCGGCAGATCTCCAGGCCATCCACAAAGGGGAGCACCACATCGAGAATCAGCAGGTCGGGCCGCTCCCGGGCCACCCACTCACAGGCGCCCCGGCCGTGGCTCATGGTCAGCACCTGGTAGCCCTCGCCCTCCAGGCAGTGAGCCACCACCTCGAGCGTTGTGGGATCGTCATCGATGACGGCAATCTTGCGTCCGGTCATGGCGATACCTCCCCGGTGGGGCCGTTCAGTTTTAAGCGTAGAGGTTGTTCTCCGCTCCCACAATCCGGCCCTCGCCCGGTGGTAGATGCTACGGAAGTACTATCACCTTGCCGACCATATCTACGTGGGTGGGTCCGCACATCTTGGCACAGATGAAGCTGTACTCACCGGGCTCGGTCGGGGCGGTGAACTCGATGATCACCGGCTTGCCGGGGTAGATCGACGCCACCTTGACCCCCAGCTTCTTCGATTGAAAGCCGTGGATCACATCGTCGGCGTGGATCTCCAGCTTCACCTTCTCGCCCGGCTTCACGTAGATCTCGCCGGGTGCGAAGCCGCGCTCCTGATCGACGTGGATAATGATCCGATCGGCGACCCGGCTGAACTGATAGGCCAGGACGGCGGCCGGGGTGCCCAGCAGCACCAGGGCCACCAGCAGCCCTGCCAGGATCTCCTGTTTGCGCATGAACTCTCCCCCCTCCTTTACCCGACGAAGAGCCAGGTGAATGCCGCTGCTACGCCGGTCAGCATGAGCGCCACGGGCGCCATGGCCAGGGCGGCCTGCGGGCGGTTGCCTACCGTCTGCCTGGCCACCTTGAAGCCGACATCCAGCGAGTAGAGCAGGCCGAGCAGCAGGGCGGCCAGCTGGAGCCAGGGCATGACGGAAAGGCCGATGGGTGTCCAGGGGAAGTGGGCGGTGCCGAAGAGGTTCCAGCCCCAGCCGAAGGGGTCGGAGATGATGCGGATCACATAGGAGCCGTTGGGCAGCACGATCGCAAAGGAGAAGGCGATCCAGGCGCACATGCCCATGGGCACCAGGCTGTACGAGAGGTTGGTGAAGAGCCGCTTCAGGGGCACCTCGGTCTTGGCCAGCTTCTGGCCGAGCCAGACGAAGGAGCCGAAGATGGCCGGGACCACCACCAGCACGATCACCAGCAAGAGCGAGATATAGGTCAGGTAGCCGGGGAGCGAGCGGGCGTTGGCCCAGTCTTTCAGCAGCCCCCAGGGGCCCATCATCGTGGAGGAGTAGATGGCGGCAGCGCCCAGCATAATGAACGCCTTCCAGGCCTCGTCGAGGCCCCGGTGCTTGTCGACCAGCAGGTCGGTGCCCGGGGGGCGCAGCCGGAGCGACATGTTGTCCAGGCTGCAGGTGCGGAAGCACTCAAAGCACATGCCGCAGTACGTGTTGCGGGTCATGGTGGTCGGGGACTCCATCCAGGGGCAGGCGTAGGCCATTTGGGTGCCGACCACGCACTCCTTCTGCTTGTGGCCGCGGCAGACGCTGTACTGGTTGTGCCGAATCTCCATGGTGGAGAAGTTGGAGTAGAGGCCGAGGAAGCCGCCCACGGGGCAGAGGTAGCGGCAGAAGGTCCGCTTCTCAAAGATCAGCGAGGTGACCAGCGCCACCACCATAATGGCGGTCAGCATGAGCGCCGTCGCCCAGGGACGGGTGGTCAGCACCCCGGAGAAGAGCGCCAGGAAGAGGAAGATGATGTTGACCGGCCACATGTTCCGCAGCCTCGCCGGCCACTTCTTGTTCAGCCCCAGCGGGGTGGTCAGCCACTTGACGATAAAGGACTTGCGCTGGAGCCACTCGCCCAGGGAGGGCAGCGGACAGATGGCGCACCAGATCCGGCTGGCGAAGGGGACCATGACCAGCATGAGCAGCGACCACCAGAAGATCCAGACCAGCACGATGATCAGGTTGGCGTTGCCCACCGGGGAGCCGATCCAGCCGGCCACCAGGGCGGGAATGAAGAGCAGCATGCCGGCGAACTGGAGCAGGAAGGTGGTCCAGCGGCTGCGGAGCACCCTGCGGAGGCCCGGGACCTTGGCGGTCAGGTCGTAGCGCCAGGTGACCGGCATGAGGCCGAGAAACCTGGCGTCGTCATCGATGCCGGTCATGCCACGGGCGGCCTTCTCGGCGGAGTAGTCCTTCGGCTGTGCGCTCATTCCTTCCTCACCCCCTGGGCGATCAGGTAGCCGGTGAAGCCGAGCCCCGCCATGGCGGAGAGCGCCCAGCCTGCGCCGGCGTACCAGTTGGGCTTCACCCGCAGCCAGCCGATCATGTAGGGATGAAAGGAGCCGCAGGTGGTGGAGCAGCGGTACATCCAGCGTCCGGCCTTATCGGCCGTGAACTCGATCACCACCGACTTGCCGGGGTCGGCGTACTGGTTAATGTCGTAGCCGTCCAGGTAGAAGCCGTGGGCCACGTCCATCGACATGAGCGTGATCCGGACCCGGTCGCCCTGGTTGACCTCAATGGTGCCGGGGCCGTACTCCCACTGCCGGGCCTCCATCTCGATCTCGACCACCCGCCCCTGACCCTCGCCCGAGGCGGCGGCGCGTCCGGTGAAGGCGGTTGCTGCCAGGCCGGCCAGGAGCACCAGGCCGCAGAGCAGCGGGACGAGCCAGCGCCTGTACATCGAATGCCCTCCCTTACTTGACGACGACCTTGGCCTTCATTCCCTGAAGGAAGTGGCTGTCGTACTGGCAGTAGATCTCGACGGTGCCGGGCGTGTCGAAGGTGTAGGAGAAGGACTCGCCCTCCTTCAGGTCGGGGCTCTTCCACTTCGCCTCGCCCTGCTTCTTCGGGTCGCCCTCCCAGACCGAGTGATCGGCCTCCGGGTCCTTGTTGACGAAGGTGACGGTGGTGCCGGCGGCGATCTCGATCACCTCGGGGAAGAACTTCATCTTGTTCATCTCGACGGTCACCTTCCCGCTGGCGGGCTTGGCGGCAGGAGCGGCCTGAGCGGCGGCCGGGGGGGCCTCCTGCCTGGGGGCCTCGGGGGGCTTGCCGGCCGACTTGCCGCCGCACCCGGCGAGGAGGGCGGTGACCAGGACCAGGGAGGCAGCGGTCAGGAGCGTGCTTTGGAGATGCATGCGAATCCCTCCGGTCGAGTTTTCGGGTCTGGTTCGCCCCCACTGTAGCACGCCGCCGATACCCCTGTGGGGAATGTCGCCAAGGCTTAAGGGCGAGTTAATCTGGCGTTCAACTGGCGTGCATGGGGAGTTCAAGTCCGGGTGGTAGGGTGGAATTGCTCCATTCTACATTCTCCCGAGGGGGGATTCATGTGCCAAAGCTCCACTGGAAGGCGATGCTCTCCGTGGCGGTCCTGGCAGCTGTCGTTCTGACGGGCTGCTCCAAGGGACCGGCCAAAGATGCGTCGCCGGCTGCGGCTCCATCCACCCAGCCTGCCGCCCTCGCCGTCACGCCGCCGAGCGATGCCAACGAGGCGAAGTTGATGCTGGGCAAGCAGCTCTTCTTTGACACCCGTCTCAGCGGCGACCGCAGCGTCTCGTGCGCCACCTGCCACGCCCCGGACAAGGCCTGGGCCGACGGCAAAGCGCTCTCCGACGGCTACCTTGGCACCCTCTACTTCCGGAACACGCCCACGCTCCTGAACGCCGCCACCAACTACAAGTTCCTGGACTGGGACGGACGCTTCACCGCCAGCGACATGGACTCGCTGGTTCGCGACCGGATCACCGAGTCGCACTTCGGCATGCTCGACGGCCGGCTGATGATCCAGCGGCTGAAGCAGGTGCCCGAGTATGAGGCGCTCTTCCAGGCCGCCTACAAGGGGGAGCCCAGCTTCGGGCGGACCCTGGGGGCGATCAGCACCTTCGTCAAGTCGCTGAAGACGGGCGAGAACGGCTACGACAAGTACCTGAAGGGCGACAAGAGCGCCCTCTCCCCGGCAGCGGCCCGGGGCGCCGAGCTCTTCAATGGCAAGGCCAACTGTATCCAGTGCCACGCCGGCCCCAACCTGACCAACGGCAACTTCTACAACACCGGTGTGGGCGAGAACCCCGAGATCCTGAACGACCCGCTGCGGATCATCACCATGCGCAAGTTCCTCCGGACCCACGGCGTCCCCGGCTACCGCAACATGGGCGAGGACCCGGGCGTTTACGCCATCACCAAGGATCCGGTCGACTGGGGCAAGTTCCGCACCCCCTCGCTGCGGGAGGTCGCCCTGACCGCCCCCTACATGCACAACGGCTCCATTGCCACCCTGGAGGATGTGGTCGCCTTCTACAACGGAGGCGGCGGCCAGAAGAAGAACAAGAGCGAGCTGCTCAAGCCGCTGGGCCTGACCAGCGAGGAGCAGAAGGATCTGGTGGAGTTCCTCAAGGCGCTCAGCGGCGACCTGCCCCAGGTGTCCACGCCCCCCGAGCTCGAGTACCGGCTGCGGCCGCTCGGCAAGAACTGAGAGGAGGAAGCGTAGATGAACATCTTCAAGAACCGGCGCTTCCTGTGGCTCACCACCCTGGCAGCCGCCGCTCTGCTGACCCTGACCGCCTGCTCGTCCAAGCCCGAGCCCTCCCTGGGCGAGGGGGAGATGAAGCTCGGCCCGCTGCCCCCCGTGAGCGCCCCGCCCGACAACCCCACCACCCCCGAGAAGGTGGAACTGGGCAAGGTGCTCTACTGGGACGGCCGCCTCTCGGGCGACCTCTCCACCCCCTGTGCGGTCTGCCACCTGCCCGAGAAGGGCTGGGGCGACGGCAACTCCATGTCCCGCGGCTACCCGGGCACCAAGCACTGGCGGAACAGCCAGACCGTGCTCAACTCCGCCTACTACGTGAAGCTCTTCTGGGCCGGCGAGGTGACCAGCCTGGAGGCCCAGGCCAACTCGGCCGCCACCGGCAACGTGGCCGGCAACGCCGACAAGCAGATGGCCGAGGAGCGGCTGCGCCAGGTGCCCGAGTACCTGAAGCGCTGGCAGGAGGTCTTCGGCCACGAGCCCACCTGGGACACCGCCATGAAGGCGATCGCCGCCTTTGAGCGGACCATCGTCTCCAAGAACGTCCCCTTCGACAAGTACGCCCAGGGCGACAAGAACGCCATCTCCACCACGGCGAAGGAGGGTCTGGCCCTCTTCACCGGCAAGGCCAACTGCATCCAGTGCCACAACGGCGCCTTCTTCACCAATCAGTCCTTCGCCGCCATCGGCACGCCCCGCAACCCGGAGCTGGACACCGACGCCCAGCGGCAGATCACCCTGCGCTTCCAGCACTACGGCCGCGGCATGGATGAAGACGAGTACCGCAAGGCCGACCGCGACCTGGGCCTCTTCTACGTGACCAAGCGGGAAGAGGACAAGCACAAGTTCCGGGTCCCCACCCTGCGCGAGGTCTCGATTACCGGGCCGTACATGCACAACGGCGTCTTCAAGACCCTCGAAGAGGTGGTCGCCTTCTACAACCAGGGCGGCGGCGACGTGCCCAATAAGGACCCGCGGATCAAGCCGCTCAACCTGACCAGCAAGGAGCAGAAGGCCTTGGTGGAGTTCCTCAAGACCCTGACCGGCGACCCGATCATCGTCGAGCGGCCCGAACTGCCGCCGTATGCCCCGGGCATCCCGGGAAAGTAAAGGAGGCGATCCCATGAGCGACAAGCACGAGAAGAGTTGGTGCCTGAACCGCCGGGAATTCCTCCTCTCCACCACGGCGGCGGTCTCCATGGTCACCCTCGGTGGGCTCTTCGGCTCCAAGGCCTACGCCGAGGAACAGGCGGTGCTGCTCTCCGAGTACCCCCGCAAGAAGGTGGGCACCGTGAGCGGCCTGAAGACCGATGAGCCCCAGTTGATCAAGTACCCGCACGACGACGACTACTCGGCCGCCATGCTGATCAAGCTGGGCGCCCCCGCCGGCGGCGGTGTGGGCCCGGCGGGCGATATCGTCGCCTTCTCCACCCTCTGCACCCATGCGGGCGGCAACATGGCCAAGACCTACAAGCCCGAACACAAAGTTCTGGGCGCCTGCCCGCTCCACCTGACCACCTTCGACCTGACCCGGCACGGCATCGTCGGCGCCGGCCAGGCCACCGAGTCGCTGCCCCAGATCGTGCTGGAGGTGGAGGGCGACGAGATCTACGCCACCGGCGTGATCGGCCTCCTGTTCGGCACCCACAACAACCTGATGCAGTACCCTGCCAAGAAGTAAGGGGTGAGCGGAATGTCTGATCTACCCAAGTACGAACGCACCAGCCACGTCCCCCTGCCGCCCCCCGACGCCAAGGTGCACACCACCGCCTGCGACTACTGCGCCGTGGGCTGCGGCTACAAGGTCTACGTCTGGCCCGAGGGCAAGGAGGGCGGCCCCCGCAAGGGCAGCAACGCCCTGGGCATCGACTACCCGGTTCCCAGGGGCATGGGCGGCCTCTGGGTCAGCCCCAACCAGCACGCCGTGGTGCCCGTGGACGGCAAGCCTCACAACATTCTCGTGCTGCCGGATGCCGATACCGATGTGGTCAACCCCGGCGGCAACCACTCGATCCGCGGCGGCACCCTGGCCAAGAAGTGCTACTCGCCGGACGCCGCCACCAAGGACCGGCTCCAGTACCCGATGCTCCGGGTGAACGGCAAGCTGGAGCGGATCTCCTGGGAGGATGCTGTCGCCATTATGGCGGCGGTCTCCAAGCACGTGATCGCCAAGTACGGCGAGGCCGCCTGGGCAATGAAGCACTACAGCTACCAGTATTGGGAGAACACCTACGCCCTCTCCAAGCTGACCCGGGAGTCGATCAACACCCCGGCGATCTGCGTCCACGACAAGCCGTCGGAAGGCAACGACACCGCCGGCGTGGACGATGCGGGCTTCATTACCTTCGCCGCCTCCTACGACGACTTCAAGAAGGCGGACGTGATCTTCATCTCGGGCACCGATCCCTACGAGACCAAGACCTCCCTCTTCACCTCGTGGATGATGAACGGCCCCAAGCTGATCTTCACCAACCCCCGCAAGTCGACCGGCATCGCTTACGGCGAGGCCAACGGCGGCCTCTGGCTCGACGTGATCCCCGGTTCGGACGCCGTGCTGCACATGGCGATCGCCCGGGTGATCATCGAGAACGGCTGGGAGGACAAGGAGTTCATTGAGAAGTGGGTCGGCAACCTCTGGGAGTCCGACTCGGGCTTCGGCCGGGGCTGGCGTGAGACCCCCTGGCAGTGGCGCACCACCTGGGGCAAGGTCCAGGCCGACTGGGCGGGCTACAAGAAGTGGCTGCTGGAGGCCAAGGAGTCCAAGCTCGACGTGGCGGAGAAGATCACCGGCGTCAGCCGGGAGAAGATCATTCAGGCCGCCGAGATGATGGCGAAGCCCAAGGCCGACGGGAGCCGCCCCAAGACCTCCTTCGTCTTCGAGAAGGGCAACTACTGGTCCAACAACTACGGCAACACCCTCTCCTTCGCCTCGCTGGCGCTGGTCTGCGGCGCCGGCAACCGGGAGGGCCGGGTGGTGAGCCGCCTGGGCGGTCACCAGCGCGGCTGGATGGGCGCCGCCGGCTACCCCGCCAACAAGAGCCCCGAGAAGCTGCCGGGCCGCCGCCGCAGCTGGCTCAACCTGGACCGCTGGGTCCGCAAGGGCGAGGTCAAGTTCGCCTGGGTGATGGGCACCACCTGGACCGGCGCCATGGCCGCCAGCCAGGACCTGGAGCGGACCTTCCGGACCATGACCCGGGAGCACAAGGTGCAGGTCACCTCCGCCGACCGGGAGACCGCCATCAAGCAGTTGATCGAGCGGGTCGACAGCGGCGGCATGATGGTGGTCGACTCCGATATCTATCTCATTCAGCCCATGGGCAGCGAGTTTGCCGACATTATTCTCCCGGCCGCCACCTGGGGTGAGTGCGACTTCTCCCGGGCCAACGGCGAGCGGCGGATTCGGCTCTACTCCAAGTTCATGGATCCCCCCGGCGAGGCGCAGCCCGACTGGTGGGCGGTCGCCAAGTTCGCCAAGGCGATGGGCTATGCGGGCTACGACTGGAAGGATTCGAACGATGTCTTTGAGGAGGCGGCCCGCTTCTCCCGTGGCGGCCTGCTGGACTACTACTGCCTGGTCTGGTACGCCAAGCGGCGCGGCAAGAAGGGGCACGAGTTCCTGCGGGAGCTGGGCACCATCGGCATTCAGGCGCCGATCCGCTTCGAGGACGGCAAGCTGGTGGGGACCGGGCGGGTCCACGACCCCGATATGAAGCTGGGCACCCCCGACGGCCCGACGGTTCATGCCAAGTGGTTGACCGCCTTCAACACGCACTCGGGCAAGGCGCTGATTCACAAGTCACCCTGGGACCTGTGGAGCGACTTCTACGAGCGGATCACCCCGAAGGGCGATGAGCTCTGGCTCACCCTGGGCCGGATCAACGAGGTCTGGCAGTCGGTCTTCGACGACCTGCGAAAGGGGTACGTGCTGCAGCGCTGGCCGGACAACTTCGTGGAGATCCACCCGGACGATGCGAAGGCGCGGGGGATCGAGTCGGGCGACATGGTGGAGCTGTACAGCGACGACATTCTGGTGGAGGACGACGGCTTTGTCCTGACCGATGACAACGACTGGACCTTCACGGCGCGGGTGAAGAAGGGCTTCATTCGGACCACCAGCGGCAGGGTGAACGCCATCGCCATGGTGACCGACGCCGTCCGGCCGGGGGTCATGTTCACCTACTTCCTCTGGCCCGGCCAGCCGGCCAACGCCCTGACCCATGCGGTGCCCGATGCGATTACCGAGCGCTACCCGTGGAAGCTGGGCAAGGCGAAGGTCCGCCGCCTGGGCGAAAGCCCGTTCAAGCACGACACGCGGTTCATGTCCTTTGTTCCCCGGACGATTGTCTAGCCAACGAGAAGCCCCACCTGCACATGGCGTGCGGGTGGGGCTCTCTTCTGCCCTGCCGGGGCCGGGCTCGGGGAGGTGCGACCGGACGTATGCCGAACTGTGACTCCTGATGGATGACCAAGAGCGAGGTGATACCGTGCTCACCTGGGTCTACTACCAGAAGTCTGTGTAAACCTGGTTGATCGCTGTATTGATTGCCACCGTCGCCTATCTGCTCCTCTGGCGTGTGCGGCGAGTGGCCCTGGTGCGCCTGCACCGACTGGCACAGAATGGGGTTCGAGATCGACGCCCTGCTCACGGGCCTGGGGATTGGCGGCATTGCGGTGGCCCTGTCGGTCCAGAATATCCTGGGCGACCTGTTTGCCTCCCTCTCCATCCTCGTGGGCCTGAAGACGCCACGCATCTGGAGCCTCACCGGCGAAGAGCTGGTCGTTGCCAATAACGACCTGCTCCGAACCCGCATTCGCAACTACCGGCACATGAAGGACCGCCTCGTCAACTTCAACCTGGGCGTCACCTACCAGACCCCGTACGCCAAGCTGAAGGAGATCCCCGGCCTGATCCGGGCGGTGATTCAGGAGCACGAGAACGGCGTTTGAATGGGCCAATTTCGTGGGCTTCGGCGACTTCTCCCTGGACTTCGATGTGGCCTACTACGTGAAGGACTACGAGTGGTACAGCTTCATGAAGATCCGGGAAGAGATTTGCCTGGAAATCTTCCGGAGGTTCGACGAGGCCGGCATTGCGTTTGCCTACCCGACCCAGACGCTCTTTGTGGAGAAGAACAACGCCTGAAGCGGCCAGACCCGGCAGGGAGCGCTTTTCCTGCCGGGTCTGTTCTGCCGGTGGTTCCGCCGGCGGAGCCCTTCTGCCTGGGCTGCCCAAGCTCGGCGAAGCGGGCCCTGCTGAAGTAGAAGATGAGGAAGCCCGACCCATCCCCTGCCCCCTCCGTCCAAAATTCGTGGGTCACGCCCCAATTGGGGGGCGAAAAACTGACGCAGGCTGGCATGAAGTGGGGATAACTGGGCTGAAACCCAGGGGAGATGGCAGATTCCCTCGCTCTCCGTCCAAAATTCGTGGGTCACGCCCCAGTTGGGGGGCGAAAAACTGACGCAGGAGCAAGAGCGACGGATTCCTACTCATGTGACGGTTCGACCGCCAGTAACACGAGTGACCAAACGCACTGAAGCCGCCGGCGTTCTGTGCGATCCTGCATATA
>JBMONB010000062.1:0-12921 GCA_049325315.1 Bacillota bacterium
CCCCCACGCGCGTGGGGACAACGGGTACTGATCGGTTCATCTGGATCCGCATGTCGGTCCACCCCCACGCGCGTGGGGACAACACCGCCCTGCGAGCGTTGGAGCACCGACGGACCGGTCCACCCCCACGCGCGTGGGGACAACGGCAGAAGTCTCGACGTAGCCCTCCAGGAACTCCGGTCCACCCCCACGCGCGTGGGGACAACGTGTCCGACTTGGGCTCGCCAATCTCCAACTTCGGTCCACCCCCACGCGCGTGGGGACAACACGTGAAGCCACGTTTAGACGGGGGGAGCTCGCGGTCCACCCCCACGCGCGTGGGGACAACGCGCGCGCGGCGGTGGGTGCCGGCATCGCCACCGGTCCACCCCCACGCGCGTGGGGACAACGAGACGACGATCGGGTGCACCACGCCGTGCTCCGGTCCACCCCCACGCGCGTGGGGACAACGCAGGCGTTGATGGCGCCGCACCAGTTGTTGCCGGTCCACCCCCACGCGCGTGGGGACAACGGGGGAGGGAAAGGCGTGTGGCAAGGCCTGGCCGGTCCACCCCCACGCGCGTGGGGACAACACCTGTGCGTCGGTCGCCCGTCTCCGCCGCTGCGGTCCACCCCCACGCGCGTGGGGACAACGCCGGCTGCGCCTGCTCGGGATCCGGCCCGACCGGTCCACCCCCACGCGCGTGGGGACAACACTTCCGAAAACCGCCCAGGGCAAGGCCCCTTTCCCAAAAACGGCCCGGAAGTATCATGGGACCCAGGGATTCCCTGGGAATCCTAGTTCGGAATCCGGATCAGAGTGAGTCCCTCAAAGTCCTCGGGAACCCGCGAGGTATCTCCCCACATCCGGATCTTGAACTCCTGTTCGTTCGCAGCGGTATACACCAGCAGGCACCCACCGTCTCTGGCGCCCTGGCAGACCTTCTCCCACAGCCGGTCCCGCACAGCCGCAGACAGACTGCCTACAAACACCCCAGCCTTCGGCTCCAGCATCCAGCGAGTCAGCTCACCTCTCAGTCCCACCGGAACCTTCTCCAGAATGATCACCGTCATCCGCTACCACCTCGCCTTCAGCGAAGTTGACCCCGCCGGACACCGCTTCGCCAGACGGGTCCCAGAGCCCGCCCGGTGCGGCATCGTCCGCATCGAAATCATAGGGATCGACCATGGGCGGTAACGGTACGTCCAGGATTCGCTCGATATCCGGGATGATCCGCGCCAGCAGCCGCTCCTGCTCAAACAGATCCCGGCAAGCATGGCGGACCCTGCTCTCCAGCTTCACGGAACCCTCGGCGGCAGCGCGAAAGGCAATCGGCACCGTCAGCTCCATCTTGTACAGGTCAGCGATGTCGTAGACAAAGGAGAGCATCTTGCCGGTGTGGATGAACCCCAGGGCCGGCGAGTAGCCTGCCGAGACGATCGCCGCATGGCACAGTCCGTACAGGCTGGCATTGGCAGCCGACAGCGCCCGGTTAACCGGATCGGCCGCTTGCCATGCAGTCCGCTTGTACTGCCGCCCTGTCCAGGGCACCCCGTACGTCCGGCTGGCCGCAGCGTAGCCATCCCGCACCCTAGCTCCTTCCTTGCCTCGAATCTGCTGGAGTGTCAACGCTGGATCCAGCGGTTCGGTGAACCTGGTCTCGTACAGGCGCCGTACCACGGTCATGTGCCTCTCCGGGTCTGCCCAGAGAATCGCCTGGCGCATCAGGTTCAGGCTGCTGCGGGTCTCGCCCATACCCGATGCGTAAAAGCGCACACCCTGCTCCCCCGTCCAATAGACGAGGCAGCCCGAATCGGTCAGCACCTGGATGGCGGCATGGGTCACGGTGGTCCCGGGGCCGAGCATCAGCACCGCCAGCGAGGCGGCGGGGACCGGGACTCGCCCCCGCTCATCGTGGATCACGATCGCATTCTGGTCCCGGTCCACCTTGCAGTGATCGACGTAAAGATAGGTCCACCCATCACGAAACTTGGGCAGCAGATGGAGGTCCTTCACCCCACAGCGCTACCCCCTTGCGATGGATAGAAGGCCAAACCCGTAGGCCTTGGCAGAACCGATCCCGTGCCGGAGCGTCTCCAGGAACCGCTCTGCGTCCGTGACCTGAAGGCGCCCCTCAAAGGTGACGGCGCCGAAGGTGAGCCTGCCTCTGGGATGGCTGCCGCGGGAGCGACCGATATGGATGCGTACATCCGGAACCGCCGGGTTCAGATCCACAGTGAGAAGAGCGAAGCCACCCGCCCTGCCCTTCTCCTTTAACCATGCAATCCGGTCCTCATCTCGCCGCAGTTCTACCCTCTGCCCATTCCGCTTCTTGCCATCAGGGCCGGTCTTGGTATCAATCTTGCGCGTCGGATTGGCCCGCAGTCGGAAAGCCAGCACCAAGCCCGACTGAATCGCCGCCAACTGCCGGTCGATGGATTTGGTGACCGGCAGACCCATGTAATACCCCGGGGGCAGCCTGCTCCAATCAGGCTCCACCAGCGATTGTGCCAGAAGGGAGAGCCTGCCCGTCCCCGGATCTTCGTCGACCCGATGAAGCACGCCCCAGCGGGCCCGGGCATCGCTGACCCCACCCTCCTCCGGGAACGCCCGCATGAGTGTCCGGTGCAGCGCCTGGCAATCGCCCAGGTCCTGACGAACGGCAGCGCTCTGCGGATTCAGGAACAACCGTGAGAGGTACATCAGTCACCCTCCCCCACATGAACCGACTCAAGTTCCGGCGCAGCGCCGGGGAATGGGACCGGCGGGAGAAGCTTGACCGCTCGGGTCGCATACATCCGGGCCGGATTGGTCTGGACCCGGTCGGGGCGCAGCACCTCGCCGTCCGGGCTCTCCAGGACCACCGTCAGCGACTGCGGAAACTCCTTCAGGGTGGCCCGGCCCGCCCAGTCCCAGCGATAGTGCTTCAAGGCATCCTCCAGGTCCGCATACGCCTCTGTCAGTCCCTCCAGGACGGGGCGGGTCGGGATGCAGGCCTTCCGGCCCAGGTAGACAGGCCACTTCGGGTGTTCCAGGGCGCGGGCGCATTCACGCAGCAGGTCCTCCGGTCCAGCCAATCCCACCAGAAAGGCGGCGTCGTACAGGTAGGCACGGGGAGAGATGATCGTGCTCGGATGGTCATCGGTCCCCTTGGTGCCGCCTGCCGCCGTGGGAAGCATCCCTGTGACCGTCTGATAGTCAATCGCCCGCAGGCCCGGGTGCTCCACCCGCACGCCCATCTGAAGCTGCCGGTCTAGCTCTACCAGTCTCCCATCGCCTACGGGCAGGCCAAGGGCGCCTCCCAGCAGGCCGATGACAGCCGACTTGGAGGGCTCATCACCCGTGTCCCGCACATCCCAACGGGAGCGGAGCCCCCAGGACTGAATCGGACCATCCAACCGCAGGAGCAAGAGCAGCCTACCCATGAGCCAACCGACCTTCCAGGAGGCTACTCAGATGACCCAGGAGATCGTCAAAGGTCTCGCAGACTGTAGCGCCCTTAAGCTCTGCGTTCCGGGTCGTGAACCAGAACCGCTCAACACTCTTGAGCGAGAACTTTCGAGTCAGCAGTTCGACGTGGCCCGTGAACCGGGCCAGGGATTCATCTACCAGGTCCTGGCTCTCCCGGGTAGAGACCGGCTTCACAAAAGCGTTGGCATAGCTGACCGGAACCTTCTCCGCTCGCGCTTCCACCAAAATGGCATCCGGAAGCTGATGCGCCGCAAAGGAGTTCTGCTTTCCGCTGGGGGTGGTGAAGGCAGCGGCGGCCAGGAAAGCGAGAACGGTGTGGCGGGCAATCTCCGCCGCCCCTGCCGCCACCTCAGCCTGACGGGTCCGTTCCTCGGGGGTGGCCCGCTCGGGCAGCTTCCCGACCAGGTTTTCCACCAGGTTCTCCACATCCAGGGAGAAGTACTTGTAGTAGCAGGCCGAGTTGAACTCCACGTCGCCGATCATGCCGGCCCCCTTCTCATCCTCAGAGGCCCCGGACAGCAGGTCGTCCACCGCCGTAAAGTAGTCGAACTCGTGCTCCATCTTGTGGGTGGAGAGAGCGTGCGCCACCTGCACGGAGGCCTCTACATCCCGGAACGCGTCCGATGTGATCATGCGGCCAAAGAGGGCGATATCCGGGGTCATCGGTCGCCAGCCACGCTTGGCCGCACGGTCCTGCAGGTCCTTGGCTTCCACCTTCTCAAAGGCCTTCGGCGTCCCCGCCTCCACCGCCGCCTCATAGATCACGTCTGCGACCATCTGGATATCCTCCGGGGTCAGGAACATGATCTGGGCCGTCTCCGGCTCCTTTGTCTTGGGGTTCCTGTGCTCCTTCCCGTCCTTGTTGCCGAACCCGGACGCCTTGGCAGCCCCTACCGCCGCCATCTCTTCGGACAGGCCCCGCTCAAGCAGGAAGGTATGCACCTGATCAGGCAACTGCCGGGTCCGCAGGGCCAGTTCCACCCCCTGCAGCCCCCGCTGGAAGAGGTCAGAACGCCGGATCGAACGCTTCAGAGCCTGGCTGGAGATGCGGGCGCGCCGAACCCCGCCGAAGATGCAGTCCTTCGGGCTGCCGGTGTCATCCCGGTTCAGATTGGACGGGGCATGGTTCTGAAGCATGTGGATCTCAATCAGCATCACGGGTGCCCTCCTTCAGCATGATCTTGAGTAGCATCGGGGGTCAGGTGCTCCTGGAAATAGCTGCGAGCCCACCGCTTCTGCACCGGTCGACCCTCCCGGTTCCATTGGAGCAAGTCCTCCAGCAGCCTGGCCCAGTCCACGCCCACTCGGGCACCGGCAGCAAGCTGCACCGCCTGCCGGAGTCGATAGGGCAGTTCCCCGCCGCTGCGACTGCCCCGTTCAAACTCGCTGTCCAGCAGAATCGCCATCCGCCGATCGATGGAGTCGCGGTCCAGCGCTCGTTTCACCGCTCGCATGGTAGCGCCGAAGTCACCCGTGAATTCCTGGTCGTTCAGCGGGAACAGGGTCGCCACCAGGAAGTAGATCTCCTCGTCGCCAGGCCGCACCGGTGGCAGCATGCGGTAGAACAGCCCCATGGCACTTCGTGCCTCCGCTATCCGCAGGCCGGCACTGCGGCGAAGCACCGCCAGGGCACCGCGGTCAAGTTCCTTCAGGTTCGCCAGAAAGGTAGCACCAGGGGTCGCGGTCACGCCTTTTTCCTCCTCTCCTTGCGAGCCGGATCAGGGTCCAACCGGGCGGTCAGCGCAGCGGCAAACCCCTGAAGCGCAGCCACACGGCGGCGGAGCGCCTCCGCATTGCTGTCAAGGGCCCTGAGGGCATCATCGAGCCGCTTCCAGCCCACTTTTCGCAGCTCCGCCTTCCATGTGGTCATGAGACGGCCGGGAGCTTCTGCATCAGCAGGGTCCTGGGCGGCCAACTCGTGGACAAACCTCTGTTGAAAGGTGCACCGAAGATCGGACCAATAGGCCGCCTGGGTCATCTGAACCAGACGGTCAAAGGACTTCTCATTGCCCTCGCCATCGCGGGGATAGGCTCGCTTCACCGCAGACCGCAGAGCGTAAGCCACGCTGTCAGCCAAGTTCAGCGCCTCCTGGACCAACTGGCCGGCATAGGGGTTGTCACTCACCCCGGGTGGCAGGGCCAGCCGGTTCAGATCCCATTCGAAGACCTTCATCTTGTCGGTGCGCATGCCGTAGATCTCCACCCGCACGGGTCGCCGCCGGTCAATGGTCCCCCGGTCCCGCAGGAGATGGAACTGCTCTACTACCGGAGGCCGTGCGAACTGCACCTGTCCCTTCTCACTCCGGTGCTCCCCCCGGCGGAGCAGAAGAAGGGGACCGGTGTCACGCCATGGTTCCCGGTCCTCCCGTGGGCGCAGTGGATTCAGGCCATTGTCTGACAACATGTAGGCGGCGTTGGGGTCCAGCCAGGGTGAGCTGCCGAACTTGAGGCCAGGCCCGAACACCATTCTGCGCACCAGGGCCATGGAGGGACGGCCCGAATAGGTGCAGGTGCCTGGGTCACCAGGGAGAAGACGGACGTGGCGTGGGCGCCAGGTCAGCCCCTCCAGCAGTGACTCGCAGGCAGTCCCCTGCTTGGGCGTGATCTGGCCGTCAGTCCGCCATGAGGGTGTGCCGGGTACCACGAGGCCGGCATCGTTCAGGACGAGGCAGTTGAGCAACAGGGTCTCGCGCAGGCTCTTTCCCTGAACCAGGACATACCAGGGTGGAGCCCCATTGATCGAAGGGGAGTACCCGGCGCCACCGGCGGTTGTGAATGGCGCCAGGGCGGTAAGGCCGCGGGCGCAGACCGCCGGCGACAGGGCATGCTCATCGGCGCGCCGGTGGAAAAAGTGCGTGGCAAAGGAGCCGGTCGGCAGGTGAAAAAACAGTTCTGCGACCGACTTGCGCTTGTCGTCATCGCCCTCCAGCGGTGCGGTCTGCAGGAATGGATACTGGGGATGGAAGAGGTCGAAACGGTCAGGCCCTACCGCCTCGACATACCGCTCCAGCACCGCCCGGTCGAATCGCTCCTGAGCGAGTTGATCCTCCAGGGCGTGGATCTCTCCGATCGCGAAGGCGTCCATTACAAAGGCGACCAGGAGACGGTACAGACCGAACTGAATCGGCGGGGCAGAATCGACCACCTCCCTCAATTCATGGGCGCGCTCCAGCACCTCCAGCAGGCCCAATTCCGAATCTGATCCTTTAAGGTCAACTACGGGAATCCAGCGTTCTGTCAGCAGGTTATAGGTGGGCATGCTCTCCCTCCCCTTGCAGACGATAGAGTCCGTATTCATCACTCAGCCGGATCACGACCGGATGACCCTTCCGGTCGGAGCCATGCCACTCCCCAGCCTTCAGGCGCAGCACCTTGGTGCCGGGCAGCCAGAGCGGTGCATCGCCGACCGGTTCATACCCGGTTGCAGGGGTCACCCACTTGAACCACCAATCCGGGGCGTTGAGCGTGTGAAGGTAGATCTCACGCAGCAGATCCCTTCCCGGTGACCGGCGCTGACCCAGCACCGTCTGCCAGGGCTCATCGCCCACGACCAGCAGCCGAACCGAGTCGTCGCCCTTCCGGGTCTTGGCGTGGAGGTAGGAGGAGACGGCTTCATCATCTTCCTGAGGAGCAAGGGTCCGCAACCAGGCGTCAAAGGCGCGGGTGGAGGGCGCTTTCAGGAGGAAGCTATCGGCCATTTGAACGTCCGTTTTTCTTCCGGCTAGGTAAGCCTGGTAGGCCTGTCCTAACGTGACATCGGACGGCCCATCGGCAGGCGGTGCGTAAACGTCTTCGACAAGCTGCCGGATTAGCGCGGGCAATTGCCAGACCTGGTCTTTCTCCAGGACCTGCAGCGTCCGCATGAGGAAGTACGGCTCGTACACGGTAGCACCGAAGCCATCCGCCCCCTCGTGGGGCAGCAGTACATGAAGAACGGGCTGGCCATCCCTGCCGGGGCGCCTGTGCCGATGCAGCCGGCCGGTGCGCTGCAGCAGCAGGTCGATCGGAGCCAGTTCGGTGATCATCGTGTCAAAGTCAAGGTCCAGGCTCTGCTCGACCACCTGGGTTGCCACCAAGATGGCCCGCTTCGGGCGCTCCTTCCAGTTCGGATCCTCGAGCGGGAGCAGGCTGCGCTTGTCAAAGTAGGTCAGGACCTCCGCTTCAATCTCCTGCCGCCGCCCGGCGGGGAAGCGGGCATGGAAGAGCCGGAGGATCAGGTCCGGAGGCAGGTCGAGGCGCTTGAGGGCTCGGTAGATAGCCTGGGCAGAATTGACCGTGTTGGCGATCACAGCCACGCAACCACCAGCGAGAGCCTGGTCGGCAGCCAGATGGGCGACGCGTTCAGATTCCCCGAGCAACCCACGGTGCAGATGGAGGGTCACATTGGCGTGCTGGTGGACCCTGGAAACCGGGACCTCCTCCACCCGGGTCCCGGGGTAGACCAGGGTGATCAGCGGATAGCCCCCGTGCCTGTGTTGGGGTAAGGCGGCCTCCGGATCATAGGCCCGTATGAGGGAAATGCGTCGATCGGCAGGGAGTGTGGCAGAGAGCAGGATCACAGGGATCTCCAGACTGCGACACCACTGCAGCAGGCGCACGAGGATCTCCGACATGTAGGGGTCGTAAGCATGAACCTCATCGATGATCAGGACCTTGCCCGTCAGCCCCAGGAGGCGAAGGAAACCAAAGCGAACGTGGAGCGCCCCCTTGAGCGCCTGGTCCACAGTGCCCACCCCATCCGGGGCCAGCAGGCTGCGCTTGGTTGGCCGGAACCAGTCCAGGGCGCGCTCGGCTGCCTCTTCG
This sequence comes from Bacillota bacterium, assembly GCA_049325315.1. Lineage (GTDB taxonomy): Bacteria > Bacillota > Sulfobacillia > Symbiobacteriales > Symbiobacteriaceae > JAWLHU01. The sequence continues at coordinate 8,255 of JBMONB010000062.1, forward strand.
GATTCGGCGCCTTCATCCACTTCCGGGGGCTCCTCCGGGCTCAGTTCATCAATGAGCCAGCTCATGCCATGGACCAGGCGCACCCCTTCCGCTGCGTCGGGGTCATGCTGGGCCATCAGCTCCTGGACGCGGGTGAACATCTGATTGGCGGTGGCAGCTGTCGGCAGCGCTACGTAAAGCCCTGCGAGGCCGTGGGTAGCCAGCCACTGGGTGGCCAGGTAAAGCGCTGCCTCCGACTTCCCTTCGCCCATAGGCGCCTCGATGATGGTGAGACCCGCGGGCTCCGAAGCCTTCACGATCTCCTCACACGCCTCCTGGACGCCACGGGGGGTCTCGACTCTGGGCCAGACCTGCCGGAAACTCATGCCCGTGTGCCATGGGGCAGTGCGGGTGAACCCGAGCTTATCGAGGGCTCTGCGTGCCGTATCAAGACTCCGCTGGGCGTATATTGTAAGATCCTCCCCGGACCATTTGATCCGGAACAGGTCACGGTTCGAGGCGATCCAGTCACTCAGGACCACGATGCCGGAGAGAAGGACTCCGGCTGCACTCTCGTTCTGGAATCCGGCGGACCATGGGGTGGGGGAAAAAACGGTTCGGACCGTGCCGGCCAGCGCCTCCCGGAGAGGTACCCACGCTTCTGCCGTCTGGTGCTCTACCGGCGCCTCGGCCCTGAAGTCTCCGTGATGGCCACGCAGGGCCAGCGCTGTGGTGAAGGCTGATTCGGGTTTCCAGCCCGCTCGCTTGAGGTGCTCCTGAATCCAGCCGGCACTGACCGCTTCATGTCTGAAACCCTTTATGCCAGAGGGAAATGGTAAACCGGCGCGCACCAGTGGCTCGGTGAGCTCCGGTTGTTTCGCTTGAAAGGCGTGGTGGCACTTACCGATGTCGTGCAATGCGACCACGTAGGGAATCCAGGTAGATAGCTGTTCACGTGTGCATGAGGTCGCGCGGAGGATCCGATCAGCCAGGCCGCGGTAGCTTTCGGCCCGCAGCAACTCCAGGGCGACAGAGCCAGCATCTATCATATGGCAAGGAAGCGGATGGAATGGATTGGACTTGGCCCAAAGGCGAAACAGCGGCGCCTCTGCAGTCATAGGTTAGGGCCTCCTCGGGTGGTGCACTCTCTTGTGTGAGCAGTCGCTGGGAAGGTTCCGGATTCCTCACAGCTGAGCGCTGACCATCTGTGCCTTGGCCACCATGGCAACGTTGCTCATGTGGCAGATGAGCGGCTGGAACTGGCCAAGACCCCGCCCTCCTCAATCTCCTTGCAGGCTTTCTCCCACAGGAGATCACGGACAGCGGCAGAGACGGTGCCAACAAAGACCCCGGCCTTCGGCTCCAGCATCTACTTGGAAAGCTGCCCCCGCAAGCCGGGCGGCGCGGACTCAACGATCAGGACGACTATCGCTCTCCGCCTCCTCAAAGTTCTTCTCGCCACCGACCAGGTCGACCACGATACTTTTGAGGAGGTCATACTCAGCAAAGAGATCACGGGACCGGTGCCGCACCCGGGACTCAAGGCGCGCGCCGCCCCTGGCCACCTCGAGGAAGGCGGCCGGGACGGTCAGTTCCATCTTGTAGAGGTCGGCGACGTCGTAGACGAAGGAGAGCATTTTGCCGGTGTGAATGAAGCCCAGAGCAGGCGAGTAGCCGGCTGCGACCATTACCGCGTGGCAGACGCCGTAGAGGCAACTGTTCGCCGCAGAGAGGGCGCGGTTCACAGGGTAGGAGCACCGCTCGGCCTCGCGGGCGTAGGCCATGCGGACCCGGGCGCCCTCCTTGCCTCGAATCTGGCGCAGGGTCAGGTCTGGCGGCAGGGGCTCGGAAAAGCGCATCTCGTACATACGCCGGACGATGCGCAGTCGCTCCTGGCCGCTGGCCCAGAGGCGGGCCTGCTTAAGAAAGCGTGTGGCGCTGCGGGTCTCGCCCATCCCCTGGGCGTAGAAGCGAACGCCCTGCTCCCCGCACCAGGTGATCAGGCAGCCCGCCTCGGCCATGGTCATGACGGCGGCGTGGGTGACGGTGGTGCCCGGCCCCAGCAGTGAGGAGGCTGAGCGAGGCGCACGGCACGTGAACCCGGCCCCGTTCATCGTGTAGGCAGATTCCCTTGTCCTCCTGATCGATGCGGGCACGCTCGACGTAGAGGTAGCTCCAGCTGTCCCGAACCTTGGGGAGGATGCGTAGATCCTTCATGGGCTCACCTCGCTCGTGGTTCAGGCCGCGCATTGTTTCAACAATTATGGTGTTATTCCCTCTTGTCAGACGTTGATTGGAGGGTAGCATTCTGGAGCGAAATCAGTGTGTCACTGGCGAAGAGGATTTTGGAAAAGGAGGTGAGGCTCTCGGCCTCACCTCTCCAGGGCTCCCCCACGTGCGTGGGGACTACGAGCTGGCAGTTGCATCTCCTACGGTCCACCCCCACGTGCGTGGGGAAACGCATCCTGGTCCATGGTTATGTAACCGCGGTGGGGGATAGACCACTCCAGGAGGCCAAAGCATGGCGACTGGTTAGCCCTAAAGTAAGAGATGCATCTGCCAGCAGTTACGTGGGACCGGGATAGTTGATGACAGCAGAGGCATACCTCTGCCGAGCCGGAATAGACTCCGGATAAACAGAAGGAGGGGGTACCATGCGGTTCGCCTTCGGATTCTTGCTGGGATGGTTCACCTGCATGACGATGATAATGTCCCTGATAAAGTAGTTCACGTTGCAGGTGACCGGCATGGATCTCTGGTCGGTGCCGGGACCGGCGTCTAATCGAGGGGCGAGGCAAAGGAAAAGCCGCCCCCTCAATCTGCAACGAGGGGGCGGCCCGTATCAGGATGTTCTCGACCTTCGGTCCACCCCCACGTGCATGGGGACGATAGCAAGCGCCCCGAGCGAGCCGTTGAGTTCTTCGGTCCACCCCCACGTGCGCGGGGACGATGTCTGCAGCGTGCGGGTGTCTACAGCCCGCTCCGGTCCACCCCCACGTGCGTGGGGACGATGACTAGCAAAGTACCAGTACTAGCGCAAGTGCCGGTCCACCCCCACGTGCGTGGGGACGATGGTTACCGTTCCGATAAAACGATAGGAGCCGACGGTCCACCCCCACGTGCGTGGGGACGATGGCGGTGCCGGGCCTCGATCCATCCTCCCAAACGGTCCACCCCCACGTGCGTGGGGACGATCTGTGCCAGAGTCGGGTCGTGCCTCGCCAGGTCGGTCCACCCCCACGTGCGTGGGGACGATCTGTGCCAGAGTCGGGTCGTGCCTCGCCAGGTCGGTCCACCCCCACGTGCGTGGGGACGATTCATCCCCTGGTGGTGGGACCCGACGAACATCTCGGTCCACCCCCACGTGCGTGGGGACGATAAGGCACGGCCCACAACCTTGAAGTAGGATCCCGGTCCACCCCCACGTGCGTGGGGACGCTTCCATGGTGTCGTCTACAGTCCACGGCTTGTCCGGTCCACCCCCACGTGCGTGGGGACGCTTCCGAGAGCGCCGAGGAAGAACAGATGCCACACGGTCCACCCCCACGTGCGTGGGGACGCTGGGATGCGCCTTGGCGTAGAGCCGGCAGGCCTCGGTCCACCCCCACGTGCGTGGGGACGATGCTCCGGCGGCGGTGGTGATAAGGTCCCGGACCGGTCCACCCCCACGTGCGTGGGGACGATACTAACGATAGCCGCTCCACTGCTGGACCCTTCCTCAAAGAAGGGGGTTTGAGTATCCGTTCAGCAAGCCATTAACCCCCCCTCCCCCCATCGTCTGAATTCGCTATACATGCAAAAATCCTTCTTCGAGAAACCCTCACACCAGAATGATGCTGCCCACCGGACGCAGAAATGGTATGGTGCCAGTAGAATCGAAGGGGAGGAATGCTCATGCACGCCATCGTCTCCCTGCTGGACGAAGCCCACTACCGCCGAGTCGAGGAGATCTGGGCTGAACTCGACCGCCGCTTCGGCCTGCGGGGCGCCTACGGTACGCCGTTCCCCCACGTCACCTACCAGGTGGCGCAGGGCTATGATCTGGACCGCCTCGAACCCCTGCTCCACCAAGTAGCCCAGCGGTGCCGCCCCTTCCGCATTCAGACCGGCGGCATTGGCGTCTTCACCGGCCCCGCTCCGGTGCTCTACCTGCCGGTGGCCCGCAGCGCAGCGCTGGCCCGCTGCCACCAGGCGGTCTGGGTAGCCGCGACCAGCTGCGGAACCGGACTGGTAGGGTACTACGAGGCCCACCGGTGGCTGCCGCACATCACCCTGGGCGAGAGGGACATCTCCCTGGACCTGCTGCCGCAGGTGGTGGGCTATCTCAACACCCTCTCGCTCGACTGGGACGTGGAAGTGGACAACCTCGCCCTCATCTGGCATACAGGTACCCGCCAGGAGCTGCGCCTGCGCCTCCCCCTCGGTCTCTAAACCATCTCGCTCTATCTCAAACCCCACCCAATCCCCGCGTAATCCATCTCAAAACAACTCGTCAACATCTCTTTCCAATCTAAACCCCGCCCGCTTCATCTTAAAGGCGCGCAAGACCCCGGGCCCTCCATTGAACTGAGCCCCTCTTTGTGGACACCTTAAATAGTCCGCATTCTATCCAGCCAAAAGGTGGCTCCTGTATTCCACAGGGGCCATCTTTTTTCTTTCCCATTGGTAGCGGTGGTGGTTGTAGTCGT
>JBMONB010000063.1:0-12832 GCA_049325315.1 Bacillota bacterium
ACCTGCTGGTCTGGTCGGGCGGCGTGCGGGGCAGCGGCGTGCTGGCCAGTGCGGGGCTCGATCTTACCCCGAAGGGCAGGGGCAAGGTCGATGAGTACCTGCGCGCCCTGGACGATGACCGGGTCTATCTGGTGGGCGACTCGGCCTCCTTCGTCGACCAGGAGACCGGGCGGGAGGTCCCGCCCACCGCCCAGGCGGCGGTGCAGATGGGGCGGGCAGCGGGGCGGAACATCCTCCGGCGGCTGCGGGGCCAGCCGGAGCAGCCCTTTACCTTCCGGAAGAAGGGCGCCTTCGCCTCCCTGGGCCGGACCGACGGCGTCGGGCAGATCGGCACGGATCGCTTCGCCGGCCTCCCCGCCATGATGGTGAAGCACCTGATCGAGGGGCACCACGCCTGGGAGATGGGCAGCGGCGTCATGCCGCTGGTCCGCCGGCTGGTCCTGGCGCCCCGCAACTACCTGGCGGGACGCCGGACCTACCGGCTGGAGCCGGGGCCGCGGCGGCAGGCACGGCCAACACGGTAAGCGGCAGAGCCACCTCCCGGAGTGCGGGGGGTGGCTCTGTCGCGCTTAACTGCGCCGGCGGATCAGCAGGGCGGTTGAGACCAGGAGAGCGAGGCCCGCCAGGGAGAGCCAGAGGAGCCAGTGACCCGCTACGGCGGGGGCCGGCTCGGGAGCAGCCGCAGGCGGCGTGGAGGTGGCGGGCTGCGGCTCAGGGGCGGGGTTGGGCTTCGGCTCAGGGGCAGGCGGCGGCTCCTTCAGCGCCAGTTTGGTCACCGGCGTCTCGGTGCGGTTTCCCTTCCCGTCTACCGCCCAGGCCTGGAACCAGACCGCCTCCCGCCCGGCCAGTTCCGCCGGCTCCAGCGCGGTGGAGTGCTCGACCCGGGTCGGAGTGTGACCGCCGAAGCCGCCGGCGACCAGCAGGGGTGTCCCCACCGCCTCAGACGTAGGCCAGAAGGTGACGCCCCAGTCATCCAGATCGGCGTCCGGGTCGGTCAGCTGAACGCCCACCTGCGGGGTCGGCTCCCGCTGGGTTACCGTCAGCCGGGGCGCCCCAGGGGGGGAGCCGGTCAACCCGCCGGCGTCGATCAGGTAGCGGCGGATGCCAGGGGAGAGGTCAGCCATCGCCAGCAGGTCGGCTGGCTGCTTTAAGCCCTCCTGGTAGGCGATATAGGCGGCCACCGGGTGACCGGTGGAGGTCTCCAGCGCCCGGCGGACGATCTGAAGCGCTGCCTCCTTCTCGCCAAAGCGGTACTCGAACTTGGCCAGCCGGAAGTCCAGTGCGTCGGGCGCCCTCTCCGGGTTGGGGGCGGTCTGCCGGGCCTGACGCAGAATGGACAGCCCCTCGACACCGCCCGCCTGCTCCGCTTTGTGAATCGGGCGGGTGAACGCATCCGGCGGGAACTTGTTCTGTTCCAAAAGGAGATCGACCTGGATCGAGATATCCCGCTCGGGCTCGAAATCGCGCATCCGCCAGACCATGCGCTCCCCTTCCCACCGGTAGCTGGCAGGGAAGGCGCGAATCTGGCCGGGGAAGATCGCCTCATCGAACTGAGCGATGATCACCGCCTCCCCGATGGGCCCCTTCCAGCCCGCTCCCGAGCGCAGAATGTAGCCCGTGGCTGCTGTGCCGACGGCGCTGTCGTAGTTGCGCCCCCAGTATGTGCTCCGGACGGTGCGGGTCTGGCCCGCCTCGAAGGGGACGGTCCAGGTGATCCACTCGGGGTAGCGAAGGAGCCGGCCGCCACTGTCTGTCAGGGGCTCTACCGGCTCGCCGCTCTTCTCCCGGCGCACGGCCACCGGCACACCATCTACCCAGGCCGCAAAGTCGTGCAGTTCGGGGTCGCCCCGGTTCATCATGAAGTCCGGATAGGAGACGGGAAAGCCCATCAGCACCTCCTGGGCCTCCCCTTCGTTGACGAAGGTGAAGGTGAGATCCACCTCGGTGCGGCCGGTAAAGACCTTCAGGCGCACCTCTTCGGCGGCCATCCGGATCGATTGGTGGGAGAGCGGGACCACCGTCTCTCCCTCCCGTCCGAGGGAGCCGGCATCGGCGAGGGCGGTGGCGGTTGTCAGGGTGAGAGCGGCGAACAGCATCAACCATACGACAGGTCTCATGGCAAAGCCCCCTTCCGCATGTAAGACGGTCGGGGGGCCGGAATCGTTCTACTATTCTCGTGCCGGCGGTCAGCTACACGGTCATCGCCTTGATCATCATGGTGGCATAGCAGCCCTTGGGCAGGGTGAAGCGCACCTCGTATTTGAGGTGGCCGGCGTAGCGCTCGTCGGGGGTCGGACCCTCTGTCCAGAATGACTGCGGGGTGATCCAGGCCTCCCGGGGCGACGCTTTCAGGGCGAGGCCTGGCAGGATCTCCTGCTCCAGCTGAGCGGGGCGGAGCCGGCGCTCCCGCAGAATCTCCTCCAGCGCCAGGCCCGCCTCTGGGTCGGGGAAGCGCATCTTCCGGCCCGGCAGCGGGATGATCATCGCCCTCAGGCGGTCGTCGGGGCGGGCGAACCGGTACGGCCCCGCCACCCCTGGCAGCTCCGGGCCGTCGCCCATCAGACGGCGCAGCGTTTCGTTCCAGAGGAACGACTGGTAGGCGGAGACCCACATCTCCAACTCCTCCCGCCGGGCGGTGGCCAGCGCTTCCCGGAAGGCGCCGGGCTTCTGGAGGAGCAGGTCGAAAGAGCGCTGCTCGAAGGCGGTCTTCGCCACCTCACGGCAGGCGGCCCAATCGCCCCAGCGCTCCCTTAGCGCCTCCTTGCGCTCCTTCGCCTCCCGCTTCTCATTGGCGTAGGCAAAGGTGAGCGCAATGGCCAGCGCCTCCTCCCAGCGGCCCAGCAGCATCTTCTCGGCAATCAGCCCCCGCTCGGGGTCATAGCTGCCGAAGCGCTGGTCGTCGAAGAAGTTGGGGAAGCCATCTTCCCGCACCCGGGCGATGGCGGCGGTGACCCGCTCCGCCTCTTCGGGACGCACCTCCCGCAGCACCAGTTCAAACCGGTTGGCGAGAATCCGCCCCGACGCCATGGGTTCATTCGCATAGCCAATCGCCTTGAAGGAGTAGGCAGGGGTGGTGAGCGAGAGATCGGCGTGGTGCTGAACCGTCACGTACTGGAAGGTGTGGCCGTAGCGATCTTTCTTGCCGCCATAGGCGAAGCGGGCCAGGGGGACCCGCTTGGCCCGGGCGATGGCGGAGAGGGCGTCGGCCGTGTTCCAGCCCGTCTTCTCCAGCATGTAGACCCGGTAGGGCCCCGGCTGCTTGCGAATCCGCAGGTCGGTGGCCTCCCGGACCACAAAATCCTCGGGTGTGCTCTTGAGTCGCATGCGAGAGTCTTCCTTCCTGGAGCGGGGCAGCCCTCGACCTAGGTGGACGGCTGCACCTCTTTCTTCAAAAGGATGATTTGAAAGGAGCCGCCCAGCATCGCCGGCTCCTGGTGGATGATGCGCAGGCCGGTCCCCTTCAGAATCGGCCCCAGCTTTCGAGTGATATCGGAGAAGACCAGGTTGGTCAGCAGGTTTAGCGCCCGCCGTCCGGCACTGACAGGGGCCTCATCTGGCACGAACTTGTCGAAGATGACCGCCCGGCCCCCGGGCTTCAGGACCCGGTCCACCTCGCGGGCTGCCGCGACCGGGTCGGGAATCACCGCCAGGATCAGGTGGAGAATCACGCAGTCGACGGAACTGTCGGGCAGGTCGAGGGCGTGACCGTCCATGACCCGGGCCTCTACCGTCTGGCCCAGGGCGCCTGCCCGCCAGCGGAGGCGCTCCACCATGGCGGGGGTGATATCGCCCGCCGTGATGGCGAGGCCAGGGGGGAGGTAGGGAAGATCCGCCCCGGTGCCGGCGCCCACAATCAGCACCGACTCGCCGGGGCGTGGGTCCAGCAGGGAGATGGAGCGGCGGCGCTGGGAACCGAATGAGGCGATGAGGTCGTAAATGGGGGCGAAGAGGGTGTAGCGGATCTGATTCCAACGGTTGGTATTGATCGCCATGCAGTTTGTGGCCTCCGGATGGTGTGATTTCCCTTTTAGACGCACCACTGTGCGCATGGGAGACTGCTGGCCTGGCCTAGGAGGTCAGCGCCCTCGCCATCTCGGGGAGCGAGTTGTAGGTCAGGTCCGGGGTCTCGGTGGCGCTGCGGGGGTACCGCAGCTTGTGGTTGGTCTGCCGGAGCCAGATCGTGCTCATTCCGGCCAGCTTGGCCGGGCCCAGGCCCAGATCGACCCGGTCGCTGGCGAAGGCGGCCAGGTGGGCCGGGCAGCCCGCCTTGCGGAGCGCCCAGACGAACAGGGCGGGATCCACCTTGCCGGCTGCGTCCACCTGATGCGAGAGGTTCTGCTCGTCGGAGAGGGCGACAACCGGAAAGTGGAGGTGGAACCGCTCCAGGCGCGCCCGGGTGCCGGGCATCCGGTACGGGCCGATGACGCCCAGCTTGAAGTGGGGCTCCAGGGCGTGGAGCGCCAGCTGCAGCCCGGTCACCAGGGTGTCCTGGTTCCGGCTGGTCCGAGCCACCTCGTCAAGCACCGCCCGAGCGGTGGCTGGGTCGGGGGCGAGGAGCCGGATCGCCCCCTCCAGCGGGTGGACGGGCCGTGTGGCGGCAATCGCCTGCATCCAGGCGCGCTCAACCTGGTCTTGCGCCACCGGCCGGCCGCGGCGGGCCAGGGCGGCGGCGATGGTGCGGCGCGCCTCCCGGTCGGTGGCGCTCTCGTTGAGCAGCACCGAGGGGTCAAAGAAGAGCCACTGGACTTGATTAAGTCGCCGCAAGGGATTCTGTTCCTCCCTCGGTTGGGTCAGTCTTAGTGTGCCAATAAAGAAGGCTTCCACGTATGGCCTGCTGACGCCTCCTTTTGTGTCAGATACGAATAGACCCCCCGCCTGAGAAAACTGGCAGGGGGTCATTTCTAGTCGTGTTCTAAGTGGGCAGCGAAGCGCTTACTATGAGTGGCCCCCAGAGCTGTGGCCCGGGAAGGCGGCGGAGCCGGGATCGATATACGCCTTGGCGTTGTTGACCGCCGTGGCCACCTCGCCGAAGCCGGTGGCGATCAGGCGGATCTTGCCCGGGTACCAGGAGACATCGCCGGCCGCATAGATGCCGGGGATATTGGTCTCGCCCTTGGAGTTCGCGACGATCTGCTTCTTGCCCTCGATATCGAGGCCCCACTCCAGCATCCGGCCCAGGGAGGCCTTGAAGCCGGTGCCGAGGACCACGTAATCGACATCGAGCACGGTCTCCTCGCCGGACCGGTTGTCGAAGATGACCGCCTGGGTCACCCAGTCGCCGTTGCCGCGGACCTCGCGGAGCTCGTGGAAGAGCATCACGTTGACCTTGGACTTGGCCAGCTTGTTGAGCGACTCCTCATGGGCCCGGAAGCCCTCGCGCCGGTGGATCAGGGTAACCTTCTCGGCGATGGGCTCGGTCATCAGGGCGTAGTCGACCGCAGAGTCGCCGCCACCGACGACCAGGACACGCTTGCCCTCGTACTGCGGCAGGTTGACGACGCTGTAGAAGACGCCCTTATTCTCGTACTGGCGGGCGGACTCGTTGGGAATCCGGTTCGGCTCGAAGGCGCCGATACCGGCCGAGATCAGTACGGCCTTGGAGTAGTGCTTCTCACCCGTGTGGGTCGTCAGCTCAAAGGTGCCGTCCTCCAGCTTCTCCACGTTGTCAACCCGCTGGTTGAAGACGTAGGTGGCAGTGGGGTTGGCGTGGTCGGCCTGCTCCTTACACTGCTCCACCAACCGCTTGGCGTTGACCCGGGGAAACCCGGCCACGTCGAAGATGTCCTTCTCGGGGTAGAGGGCGGTCAGCTGGCCACCAGCCTCGGGAAGCGCCTCGATAACCTTGGTCTTCAACCCACGCATGCCCGCATAGAAAACGCCGAAGAGTCCGGTCGGGCCCGCTCCGATCAACGTCAGGTCATAAAGGTCTCTGTCGATGGACATTGGTGGTCCAAACCTCCTAGTCTGCCGTGGCCCCAATTCTGGCCCTGCGCCAGAGGGTGAGACCCATTTGGCTTATTCCTCCAGCAGTATAACATACTCCCGATAGGTCTGGGCAGGTGGAATCCCTCGCTTCCTTCCTTCTCTGTTCTTTGGTCTAGCGTCAAGTGCCCAAGAGGCCATTCCAAATGGTTACTTGACAAATCGACTTCGTACCAATGTTCTTCTTCCTACGCAATTTTTCATAGTTGTATAGAAGGGAACTGGCATCGGAAAGCGAAATTTTTTGCGTGCCCAAGTACCGAGACAAACAGATACACACAGACGGAGGTATGGGAGATGCGGTTCAAACGACTCTCGGCTGGCTTGCTGGCAGTGCTCCTGGTAGTTCTGGCCGGCTGCGGCGGCTCCAAGCCCGCCGCGACGCCTGCGCCCAAGGAAGAGCCGAAGCAGGAGAAACCCGCCAACCCGTGGGGCATCGAGAAGCTTGTGATCGGTTTCGTTCCCTCGTCCGACGCTGCGGGCATCGAGACCAAGGTCCAGCCCATGAGTGACTATCTGTCCAAGGAACTGGGCGTACCGGTGACCACCTTCGTCGGCACCAACTATGTGGGCGTCGTCGAGGCCATGGGCTCCAAGCAGGTGGATGTCGGCTTCCTGAACCCCCTGTCCTATGTTCTGGCCCATAATGACTACGGTGTGAAACCGATCCTGAAGTCGGTCCGCAGGGGCTCCTTCCGCTACCGGGCCCAGCTGACGGTCCGGGCCGAGGACAAGATTCCGAAGTGCGACACCAAGAAGGATCCGACTTGTAAGGACACCTTCGCCGCCCTGAAGGGCAAGAAGGTCGCCTTCGTCGATCCGGCCTCTACCTCGGGCTATCTGTACCCCGCCTCTTTCATGAAGAACGCCGGCATCAATATCGAGAAGGGACAGCACTTCTCCGACACCACCTTCGCCGGCAGCCATGACAACGCCATCAAGGCGGTCTACAACAAGACTGTCGACGCCTCCTGGACCTTCGAGGATGCCCGTGACCGGGTCTCCAAGGAGTTCGCTGACGTCAAGGAGAAGCTCGCGGTTGTGGCCTACACCGACTGGATTCCCAACGACACCGTCTCTGTGCGCAAGGACCTGCCGCAGGATCTCGCCGTCAAGCTCCAGGTCGCCTTCATGAACTACGCCTCCACCCCGGACGGCAAGAAGGTGCTCCAGTCCCTGTACGAGATCGACAACTTCGCCCAGGGCCGCCCGGCCGACTACCAGCCGGTCATCGACATGGCCAAGAACATGGGCATCGATGTCAAGGCCGAGCTGACCAAGCCGAAGAAGTAACCGATCCGTGAGCGCCAACTGAACGCGTAAGGAGTGCGCCCCGTGACTCGCTGGGTCACGGGGCGTCTCGCCTCAAAGGAGGACCATTCGTCGTGCTCGAGTTTCGCCAAATCAGCAAGACCTTTCCCGACGGGACCCAGGCTCTCAAGGGGATCGACCTGACCATTAACAAGGGCGAATTCGTGGTGATCGTCGGGCTCTCCGGCGCCGGTAAGTCGACGCTGATCCGATGCGTCAACCGTCTCGTAGAGCCTACCTCAGGCTCGCTGATCGTGGAGGGTCAGGACGTGACCAAGATGCCCGAGGCGCAGCTCCGCCGGTGGCGGACGAAGGTAGGCATGATCTTCCAGAACTACAACCTGGTCAAGCGCTCCTCCGTGCTGCGCAACGTGCTGGCCGGGCGGCTGGGCCATACCGGCACCTTTCGCTCCCTGCTGGGCCTCTTCCCGCGGGAAGATGTAGAGTTGGCCAAGCGCTGCCTGGAGCGGGTCGGAATTCCGGAGAAGACCTTCAGCCGCGCCGACCAGCTTTCAGGTGGACAGCAGCAGCGGGTCTCCATCGCCCGGGCGCTCTGCCAACAGCCCTCGATCATGCTGGCCGACGAGCCGGTCGCCTCCCTTGACCCGCCCACCTCGCACGCGGTGATGCGGGACCTGAAGCGGATCAACCGCGAGGATGGCATTACCACCCTCGTGAACCTGCACTATATCGACATGGCGATGGAGTACGCCGACCGGATCATCGGCATGCGGGCCGGTGAGATCGTCTTCGATGGCTCGGCACAGGGCGTTACCGAGAAGACCTTCGAGGAGATCTACGGCCGCAAGATCAGGCCCGATGACCTCCGAGGGGGGCTGGACGCATGACCCAGCCGGACAGGAACCTGAAGAAGGGCCCCAACTGGCAGGAGATGGGCGGGCTGAAGACGGCCCTCACCGTCATCGCGGTGGTGCTGATCTACGTTTTCTCCTCAGCCCCCGCCCCAGTAGGGCTCGATGTTAGCATGGCCAAGTTTGTCAAGCTGGAGACCTGGACCTCCATGGGCGACCTGCTGGTCCGCATGGGGCCCTACGAGCGGATCAACACCTGCAAGAACGCCCAGATTGTCTGGGGCGAGCCGACGGCGGATAACCCCGACATTCCCTACTCCGACAAGACCGATCTTGCCAAGGTAAAGGCAGTCTGCGAGGAAGGCAAGACGTTTTACTGGTACCGTTCGGACTACCTGGATGAACAGGTGGCCTACACCCGGGACATCTGGGGACCGCTGATGCAGACGCTGCGCATGGCGATCCTCGGCGCCTTCTTCGGGGCGCTGCTCGCCTTCCCGTTCAGCCTGCTCTCCGCCCGGAACCTGATTCGGTCCAAGGCGGTCTACTACACGGTCCGGACGATCCTCAGCCTGATCCGTACCATTCCCGACCTGGTGCTGGCAGCGGTCCTCGTGGGCGCCTTCGGCCTGGGGGCGCTGCCGGGTGTGATCGCCCTGACCATCTTCTCCTTCGCCCTGATCGCCAAGCTGCTCTCCGAATCGATGGAGGCGATCGACCCCGGGCCGCTGGAGGCGGTGCGGGCCTGCGGCGGCAACTGGCTCCAGATGATCTTCTACGGGGTGGTTCCCCAGGTGTTGCCCCAGTACCTGGCCTACACCATGTACGTCTTCGAGGTCGACGTGCGCGCATCGACCGTGCTCGGTCTGGTGGGCGCCGGCGGTATCGGCATGACGCTCTATGCTGATCTCAACCTCATGAGGTTCCGCAACGTGGGGGCGATCATTGCGGTCATCCTCATCGTGGTGGTGGTCATGGAGCTGATCAGCGCGAAGGTGAGGGAGAAGCTGGTATGAAGCAACTCTGGGAGAAGTGGCGCCCAGCCTTCTGGACGCTGGTGGCAGCCTACATCTTTTACTGGTCGTTTTCGGGCCTGGAGACCCACAAGGTCGACTTCGCCGAGACGATACCCCGGGCAGGCAAGATCTTCGGCCTGATGATCTCCGACTTCGACTGGCCGTACATGGGTGACCTGGTTCTCAAGCTGAAGGATACCGTGCAGATGGCGATCCTCGGCACCCTGCTGGCGGCGCTGCTGGCCGTGCCCTTCGGCTTCCTGGCGGCACAGAACATGGTCCAGCGCTTCTCGGGGGTTGGCAAGTTCCTGCTCTCGGCGATTCGCACCTTCCCCGAGGTGATCCTGGCGATCGTCTTCATTCGTGGCGTGGGCCCCGGCCCGCTGGCCGGCATCTTCGCCATGGGCGTCCACTCCATCGGCATGCTGGGCAAGCTCTACGCCGAGGCAATCGAGGCGATCGACAAGGGCCCGGTCGAGGCGCTCACCTCCACCGGCGCCAACCGGGTCCAGCAGATCTGGTTCGCCGTGATCCCGCAGGTGCTGCCCGAGTTTGCGAGCTACGCCCTCTACCGCTTCGAGATCAACTCCCGCGCCGCCGCCGTGCTGGGCGTGGTAGGCGCCGGCGGCATCGGCGCCCCCCTGCTCTTCGCCATTCAGCGCCCCGCCTGGGGCCGTGTGGGCATTATCTTGGCTGGTATCATCGTGGTGGTCAGCCTGATCGACATCGGCTCCGGCTGGCTGCGGCGGAAGTTGGTATAGTAGTCGGGTCACTTAATTGGCCGCGGATTACGCGGATTGCGCGGATTTCAAAACAACGCGGATTACCGGGCGTTGCAGTCTGTGTTGTGACTGCACACCCGGTAATTCGCGTTCCGCGTCCATAGGACAACAGATTTGTGAAGGGCACACAGGGGCTTGCCTGGTAATCCGCGAATGTCCGGAAATCCGCGTAATCCGCGTAATCCGCGGCAAAAAAACTGCCTCAGTGAAGCGGATCGGTCACCTGCTCCCGCTCGGGCACGGGCCGCACCCCGGGGGCATGGTACCCCGGCAGGGGCTCCCAGCCGAGGGGGAGGCCGGTGACGGCGGCGGCTTCGGGGGACATGGCGCAGAGGTCCTCCCGGCTCATCTCGTGGACGCTGGTCTTACCGACGCAGCGGACGCCCAGCACCAGCTCATCGGCCACGGCGTTGAACCAGTTGGCCACGTCGCGGGCGCCCTCCTCAATGTCGAACTTGTCCCGGTGCTTCCCATCGTGCCAGACGAGCTGGGTCGGGGGTTCGAAGGGGGCAATCTTCTTCCACTGGGCGTGGACCGCCGCCATGATCGGGGCGGAGCCCACCGAGACCACGTCGGCCCCCAGGGCCAGCGCCTTCAGGATCTCACCGGGGGTCATGAAGCCGCCCGACACGTTGAGCGTCACATCGGTGCCCTCCAGGACCCGGGCTGCCCGGGAGACGGCGTAGAGGCTGGGGATGCCGAAGTCGTCCAGCAGGATCGGCTGGGCGGCGTGGGAGGCGGCCTGGGCGCCGTCGACGGTCACGAAGTCGACCCCGGCCTCCAGGGCGACCTCCAGGTCGGCCTCCAGGTTGTGCCCGGCGGCGAACTTGATCCCCACCGGAATCCCGTCGGTAAGGTGGCGGATGCGGTCCACCAGGTTCTTGAAGTCGGCCGGCTTCTCCACCCCGGGGAAGCGACTGTGGATCACCGCATCCTGCCCTTTGGCGAGGCTGAGCGCCTCGCGCTCCTCGTCGGTCAGCTTCCAGCCCGGGGTGCGCTGGGGCGACCCGGCCTGGGCGCCCTGACCGGCCTGGATTTCGATGGCATCGGCCAGGGGAAGGTGCTCGTCAGACGGCCAGCCACCCCGGGTGTACTGGAGGATATAGTGCTTGGCATGCTCCCGCTCCCCGCGGAAGAAGCCCCCCTCCCCGGAGTTGGTGGCGGTGTCCGCCTTGGTGGCGCCCTTGGCCAGGGCGATCTTGCACCGGTCGGAGAGGGAGAGGCCAAAGGCCATACCGGTGATCATCACGGGCATTGAGATGGTCATGGGCTTCTTTGCGTTCGGTCCGATCACGGTGGTGAGATCGATCCGCTCGTTCTCCCCTGTAGGGAGCTTGGCAAGCTGCGCCGGAACGAACATCAGGTCGTCGAAGTGCAGGAACTTCTTGGTGGTGTAGAGGGGGCGGGAGATCGACTTGCCCCGCTCGGCCCGGAGGAAGGTCTCCAGCAGCACCCGCGGGTGGCGTCCGACCGAGGTGGTGAACATCTCGGCGATGTGCTGGTCATACTTGCCCTCGCCCATCATGCGTTCCGTCATGGAGCCGGCGAAGCGGTTGATCAGGGGGCGGATAAAGAGGCTGGCGCCAATGGCTCCGAGTCCGGCCATTAGCCCCGCGCCCAGTCCGACCCCGCGCCAGAAAGCCATAGAAGGGCCTCCCTTGTGACAGCGAAGTTTCCTGTAGTATGACCCGCGAAGCGATCCGCGAACCAATCCGCGAACCAATCCAAGAGGGCGGCAGCCAGATCACCCCACATATTCCTGGTTGGAATTGTGAACATGAGAACGAGTGATTTGTCAGACGGCATCAATCGGGCTTATACTCAAGATAAGCGATCCACAAGTGGGGGTTGATCGGATGCGCAATCAAGATGCGGTCTCGATCCGTGGCAGCCGAATGATGGCCTCCGTTCCGGATAAGGAACTGAACGATACCTTTGTAGGCCGGTCCTTCACACACTGGATGGAAGATATCCTGACCCGAGCCACCAAGGACGGCCAGTTCGACCACCTGCCCGGCAAGGGCAAGCCGCTGAGCCTCCGTGACTCCGAACCGTATGGCGGGGCGGAGGCCGACGCCTACCAGATCTTAAAGAACGCCGGCTTCACGCCCGAGTGGGTGGAGCTGCGCAAGCAGATCGCTGCCGAGATCGCCTGGCTCCGGGCCAATCCGGCGAACCCGGAACGGGTCTCCCGGATCGTGGAGGTCAACATCTTGATCGACAAGCACAACCGGCTGATTCCCAACCCGGCGATCGCCTTCCCCAAGGTCCCGCGCAACTTCGGACAGGCATAAGAAGAGCGGCGCCGCAGGGCGCCGCTCAGACTATTCGGCGGAGCGGTATGGCTAGCGGCGGGCCGCCAGGGCCGGACCCAGCCAGGCGGCGATCTGCTGCAGGAGCGGGTGATCGGGCTTGATCTCCTCCTCCGGCAGATTGTTCTTATCGACGATCAGGTAGACCGACCGCTCGGGGGTCTCCACCACGATCACCTGAAACTCGCTTCCGCCGGCCTCATCCAGCACCTCGGCGATGCGGGGGAAGTGAGGGTGGCCAAAGTCCAAGCTGACCTGGATGAGGGCGTAGCGGTAGCCCTTGATCTCGGTCACCTCGGAGAGCCGCACCACGGTGTCAAACGGGGTGGACTCCAGGGCGGCCAGGTGCTCCAGGACCGCCTCGGCGGTCTGGTTCGCCGCCACAGCGGCGGTTGCGCCCCACTTGGATGGGCGGCGGTCAGGGGTAAAGCGCATGGGGTGTTCCTCCTCATTGATCCGTTCGCCCTCTGTTCGGTGGTTTCCTGCTCCGGCGAGGCAGGTTGAGCCTTCGCGCCTGTGGAAACCATACGAGCAGGTTTTTCCACGGGAGGTCTTTTCGTGATCCGAGCGATCTTCTTCGATGTCCGCTCGCTGCTCTACGGTCCCCAGGGTGCGGA
>JBMONB010000064.1:0-12420 GCA_049325315.1 Bacillota bacterium
GCTTCTTGTCGGCCATGTAGGTCCAGAGCGGCCGGAGCTTGGGGTCGGTCCAGTCGATCGAGACCCGGGGGCCCATCATCTTGTACCCCGAGAGCCCCAACTCTTCGATGGCGTAGATGAACTTCTCGACCACGTCGTCGAGCTCCGGCCGGTGGTGCGCGAAGCCAAAGAACTTCCCCGGATACCGCTTGATCACCCGGGCCAGCTCCTCGTTGGAGGAGCCGGTCAGGAAGTTGACCGCATGCAGGTCGTACTTCTCGACCTCTGCCGCCCACCGCTCGATCAGCAGGTCCTCCGCCTCCGGCGTCTCCACCATGGGCTCGGGCGGGCCGGGAAAATCCCACTCGTCGTTCATGCGTTGGCTGCGCTCCCGGTTGTACTCCAGGTGCATCGGGTGCGGTGTGTGGGTCGCCGAGCTGCTCTTGCGGGTGGCCCAGAAGTGAGCGTGGATGTCGATGACTTTCTTGCCGCTCTTGAGTCGGATCACAAGGTTAACCTCCCCACGTGGTAAGGAACCAAGCGGAACCTAAGCTTCTACCAGCACCGAGCGCCGGTTGGTCTCCAGCACGAGCGCCACCCCGCCCAGCACCCCCGCCTCCTCCTCCAGTTCGGAGAGGACCAGCCGGGGCGGGTACGGCACCAACCGGTCCAGCACCTCGCGGATCGGGTCAAGGAGCAGGTCGGCGGAGCGCATGACGCCGCCGGTCAGAATCACCAGTTCCGGATCAAGCAGGCAGGCCATGTTGGTGATGGCGAGCCCCAGGTGTTCCACCGTTTCCCGGACCACAGTCAGGGCGGCGGGGTTTCCCTCCCGGGCCAGCCGCATCACCTCGGGTGCATCGACCGGGAATCCCAGGGCCTCAGTGCCCCTTCGGGCGATGCCCGGGCCGGCGGCCTGCTCTTCGAGGAAGCCGAAGGTGGAGCGTCCGGGCCTCGGGCGGCGCAGGCTGTCGCGCCCGGAGATCATGTAGCCCACCTCGCCGGCCGCTTCGTGGGAGCCCCGGTAGAGCTGTCCATCCATCAGAATGGCGGCGCCGATTCCGGTCCCCACCGCCACGCAGAGGGCGTTTCGGGCCTCGCGGGCTGCGCCGAACCAGCGCTCGCCCAGCAAGATGGTGTTCACGTCGTTGTCCAGGAAGACGGGAAGGCCGAAGGCCTCCTCCAGCTTCCGCCCCAGGGGGAAATCGCTCCAACCCAGACCCGGGGCAAGGGTGACCACCCCTTCGACCAGGTTGGTGACCCCGGGGACGCCGAGGCCGATGCCGCGGATCACAGCGCCGGGCGGCGCCTGCTCCAGCAGGAAGCCGATCAGGGTGACGAGACGCTCGTACGGGTCAGACGGGCCGTTCTCCCGGGTGAGGGTGTCGCGGGCGAGAATCTGGCCGGAGAGGTTGGCCAGCCCGCCGGCCATCTTGCTGCCTCCCACGTCGACCCCGATCACCAGGGCTGCGTCGGGATTGAACTCGTAAAGCAGCGGCTTGCGCCCACCGCTGGAGGCGCCCAGACCGACGGTCTGTACCACGCCCTGTGCGCTCAGGGCGTCCAGCAGGGAGCCGACGGTGGGCAATGTGAGCCCGCTGAGGCGGGCAATCTCGGCCCGGGAGACGGGGCCCAGGTCACGCACCAGCTTGAGGACGGCGCCTTCGTTGATGGCCTTCATCAGTTGTACGTTGCCGCGTGGGACTCCGGTGACCGATTTCATGTGCGTACCAGCCTTCCAACGAGCGAGACTTTTGAAGGTGCTTTTTAAAAGTTCTTTCCGATCGGGGATTTTCCTTCCTGTCCGACTATCGATCGCAAAACTTTTTCATCAACGACCTGTCCGTTGTCTCTCATGACAGAAGGTTTTGCTTTTAAATTGTAGAATCAGGTGTCCATGTCGAATCAGGGGAGGTATGCGGGTGCGGAGCAGGAGAGGGATCGCTGTTGCGCTGATCCTGAGTGTTGTGATGCTGGCCGCCTCATGGGCCGAGGCCCGGACACCGATCACGGTCAACGAGGAAGGGCTTCCGCTGGTCTCGGTGCAGGTGGACGGAACGGTGCTGGATGGCGTGACGCTGGTGGAAGGCCTTGGGGTGGAGCGGCCGCTGGAGGAGGCCTACTGCACGGCCGATGGAATCTGCACCGGGGCGCTGCGCCTGGCGGTCGATGACCTGGATGCGGCGGCGAACAGCATCACGGACAAGGCGCGCCACGACACCGCGAAGAATGCGATCGGGAATATCCGGGCCCTTGTGGCTGATCTGGATCAGACCCTGGGCATCAACGACCCGGACGACGACGGTGACGGGGTCCTCGACAAGGTCTATCAGCCGGGGCAGCCGCAGTACGGCAACATCACCTTTGAGCGCAAGCTCGACGGCAGCAGGAAACTCCACCAGTGGTGGCTGGAGACAGCACAGGGAACGAACATGCGCAAGTCGATCTCGTTGATCTACCTGGACCGGGCCGGCAATGAGGTAGTCCGGTACAACCTCTTCGAGTGCTTCCCGGTGGCCTGGAGCGTCTCGCTGGGTGAGTCCGGGCTGGTGGAGCGGCTGGAGGTCCGTGTGGACCGGATTGAGATGGCCCGGGTGGCGGGGAGCGACACGGGCCAGGGTCCCCGCGGTTCGTACTCCGTGGAGCTGGAGGCCGATGGCGAGGCGATGGGCACCTTCGAGCTTGACAGCAGCCTGGCCGGGTCGCTGACCTGGGGCGACGATGTGGATGACGACTGCGACGGCGTCTGCACGGCGGAGGCCGTGGCGGCGCTGGACGCACTGGCGGAGCAGGTCTCTGCGATCGGAGACAAGGCCGGGCACGATATCGCCATGAACGCCATTCGCAATATGAAGGCGCGGCTGGCCGAAGTGGAGACGCTCCTGGCCGGCGCCTACCGGCCGGGGCGGGTAAAGTATGCCAATATCACCCTGAAGCGGGGGCAGTTCGGCAGCGAGAAGGTGACCGAATGGATCACGGACACGGTCTCCGGCAAGCCCTGGAAGCGGAGCCTGATGCTCACGGTCCTCGGGCCGGATGGCAAGGAGGTCGCAGCGTTCGCCATGCAGGGTGGACCGGTGAGCTACACCTTGGACGACCTCGCCATCGAGACGATCGAGCTGGCGGTGGAAAAGGTGGAGCGGGCCAGGTAGCCGGAAACGCGACAAGCCCACCATTCCCTGCGGGGAGTGGTGGGCTTGGGCTTATGGGGGGTGGCTAGCGCCTGCAGACGATACGGGTGATCCGCCACTGGTCGCCGTACATGGTCAGGTAGACCTCCATCGCCGACCAGGTCTTGGGTCCGCCCCAGGGCCCGTGGTAGGCCATGAGGGCGGCCTCTGTGCCGGCGATATCCGCCGGGCCGGCGATCAGCTCATCGCCGACGTTCTGGGCACAGAGGAAGGGATCCAAGCCGGGCTGGCGGGCCTCCCGCCATTCCTTGACCTTGGCGTCGACCCTGGCAACCCACTCGGGGTGCAGGTAGTGGCTGTTCCGATAGGCCTCGTCAACCACGACGTTGCCCCTGGTCTTGGCGTAGTCCATGTACCAGTCGTAGAAGGCCTGGGCTCTGGCCTCCGGGGATCCGGCGGTCCAGCTCTGCCGGGCGATCTTCTCCGGCGGCCTGGGGACGGGGACGGGGGCGGGCTCGGTCTTGGCTGGCTCGGGTTTGGCGGTTTCGGACTTGACAGGTGACGGTTCCGGGGCGAGCCGGGCGGGGCTCGCCTGGCCACAGCCGGCAGGCAGAATGGCGGCGGCGAGGAGAGCGATGAGGAACTTCTCCGGGGCGGTCATGGTTCTTGCGCCTTCCTTCTATAACAAGAGGACCGATGGTCTCATCATCCACAACGAAGGGGTGTGGAGAAGGATACGTACGGCCCGCCCTAATCCTTTGGATGCGGGGCATTCATGGAGTTGATGCGGGAGCCCCACCTCCCTTTGGCGGAGGTGGGGCTCTCTGTCAGGGTTCACCCATGACCGACTTATATAGGAAGAGTTGCACGGAGAGGTCGGCCCGAACCGGGCTGGCCAGGGTGGCCGTGAGGACCGGCGGCGAGGTCTCGGAGGCTGTGTACGGCTGGGGCCGGGCCACCTGCTGCCGGGCGGTCTGGACCGAGACCCGGTCGGCGGCGCTGAGCGGCAGGGGCTGGGGCGGGCCGGGCCCGTACGCGACGGTGATCAGGCTTTGGGTCTCGGCGGGCACGGGGGTCAGTTCCAGGTCGACCATCCACCGGGCGGCCTGCCGGTTGAAGGACTGCACCTCCCAGGTCCCGGTCAGGTCCAGGTTGCGGGCCAGGCTGACGCCGGCCCATGCCCCGGCGGGGATTCGCTCGCCGCTCTCGGGGGCGACGCCCAGGCTCTGGTGGGCCAGCAGGCTGCCGCCCTCACGGCCGGCCGCCACCACGAAGAGCGGGCTGGTCGCCTGGAGGCCGTCGAGGGAAACCGGCTTTTCCAGGGCGGCGCGGTACCAGTAGCCGCCGGTGGAGGCCGGGATATAGGCGGCCTGGTCGACGGGGAGGGTGACCTTCTGGCGGGCCAGGGGCTCGTCGGCCGGGAAGGGTGGGGCGCCGGCCGCTGCGGCCAGGCGAATCTCCAGCCGCTCCTCGGCGCGGGGCAGGCGGGGGAGCATCAGCCAGACCGCCTGCACGGTGCGCTGCTCGGTGGGGCTCTCGGCGGCGACGATCCGGACCGCCTGGGCCACCTCCAGCCGCTCGGTGGCCCGCACGCAGAAGGCGGGGGGGCCGGTGACCGAAGAGAGTCGGCGGCCACCGGTCAGCTTACCGGTCAGGTGGAGGGAGACCTGCCCGTCGGGCGTGGCGCCGAAGGGCCAGGCCACCCCCACCACCGCCGGATGAACGGAATCGAGGGCCAGGCTCTGCGCCGGGCTGGCGTAGTAGCGGCCCCAGACCCCGGAAAGATCGACCTGAACTACGCCGTCGGTCAGCGAGGTGATGCGCAGCTGCGCCTCGGCCGTTTCGCCGCTGCTTCCACGCTTCCAGGCGGCATTGATCTGCCCGGCCAGGTCCCGGGAGGTGACAGTGCCGTTCAGCTCCATCTCGGCGGGGAAGAGCTGTGCCGGGGTGTCATCGCCCAGGGCCAGCGCCACCCGGGAGGGGAGGCTGGGGGAGCTGAGGAGCACCTCGGCCTGCTGGTCGGGCAGCTCCAGCTTGACCGCCTGGGTCACCACGGCCTGCTGGTGGTAGCCGGAGTACCGGAACCCGCCCTTGGTGGTGAACCCGTACAGGTTGAGCGCCCGGACATAGGTCTTGTCGGTGCCCTCCCGGTACTTGACCCAGACATCGGCGGAGGCGCTCTTTGACCTTACGCCCACCGCCTCGATCCGGGCGGGGGCGGCCAGGAGGATCTCCTGCCAGTCTGCATCGGCCCCGGAGACGGCGCGCGAGGAGCCCCACTCGGGCCGGGCCAGGTTGCGGACCAGGGAGCGGGCGGTCAGCCGGACGCTGAACGCGCTGAAAAGGAGGTCTGCCGGCCCCTTCAGCCGTATGGTCGAAGGCACGTTGGCCCGCAGGAGCAGCCCCGTCACCTGGGTCTCGGGCTTGCCCAGGTCGAGCACGGCGGTGGTGGCGGGGGGCGCCTCGGGCTCCTGCCACCAGCCGGCCAGCGTGTAGATGTAGCCGTGGTCGTACTCGTAGGCGTACTCAGGCAGCACACCCTTTGTGCTCTCTTTGGCACCCTTGTTCAACGCCATCGCGGCTCACCTCCCTCGCTCCAGGAGCGTGCCCAGGGTGACCTGTTCCCTTCGGGGCGGCTTGAGCGCCGTCACCACCGGCAGGGCCAGCATGGCGATCTGGGCGTGCGCCTCCACCGAGGTGATGAAGCGGCTCAGGATCTCAGACTCGTCGGGGGTGGGCGCCAGGAGCGCCCGGCCGGGCAGGGCGAAGGCGACCGGGTCCTGAAGGTACTGTGGGGCCAGTTCCAGGCCGGTCTGCCGGGCGACGGCCATGGTGGCCAGATGGGCCAGGAGTGACTCCTCCGCCGGGGCGGCGGTGCGCAGCTCGGCGGCGATGGCGCCCACCCGGGCCGGGCCGAGGCGGCCCAGGTCGCCCAGGGTGTGGAGCGCCTGCTCCGACAGTTCCGCGATCACCCCGTCGCTCAGCCCGTCGAACCAGCTGAGGGCCAGCGCCTCCGCCGGGGCGTACAGGGCGGCCTCCATGACCCGGCTGGGCTTGTTCTGTATCTCTATCTCCCCGCCGATCTGCAGGATTCGCCCACCCTCCAGCGCTGCCGGGCTCAGCCGGAACTGGCAGGCGACGGTGAGGGCGAGATCCCACTGGCGGAGGTTGTCGTCGTTGTTGGCGATAACCGAGACCTGCCCCACCTCCCAGAGGGTCCAGGCGAGGTGGGCGCGGCGGGAGCCGTGGGCGGCCGCAGCGGCGCCGCCGGGCTGCTCGCCCTGGTCCAGGTCGAGCAGCGGGGCGACGGGGCCATCGGGGGTGGGACCGGGCTGCTCCTTCAGCAGGGCGAGCAGGGTAAGGGCGGCCAGGTCGACGCGGTGGGCCTGGGCCGCCGCCGGGGAGATCTCGATGCCGGAATCGCCCGGGTACGGCCCGGGCCGGCCCAGCAGGCGCAGGGTGAGCTGAGCCCGCAGATGGAGCCCGGCTCCGTCGGTGACCGGCCGGGGGCCCAGGTCCCGGTCTTCGGGCTGCGGGAGCAGACTCTCGACCAAGGTCAGGGCCGCGACCTCGGTTGCCCCCAGGGGCGGGCCCGGCGGCAGCGCCAGCTGCCCGGGCACCGCCCTGACGTGGCCAAAGAGATCGCTCTCGGCGGAGAGCGCCTGAATCTGCCGCTGCGCCCAGGCCGCCAGGTGCGCTTCCATCGCCCGGATCATGTCTGGACCAACTCCCCGTGAATGGCGATGCTGAAGGCCAGATTGTTCACCTGGGTACTGCCCCGCAGGAAGAGCAGGTCCACATACTCGGCCCGCCGGCGCAGCACGTGGGCGCTGATCGGCAGGTACCCATCTGCGCCAGCCTGAGCCTGATAGTCAGGGGTGATGCTGACCACGTATGATGAGTCGCTGTAAGGCACGGTGAAGCGGACGCGCACGAATCGCTGCTCTCCCCGGCGCTCGCGGGTGACCGAGCGGATATTCCGGCTGGCGCCCGTCCAGTAGCCGACGCCCAGCAGCTGCGGGTTGTTGAGGAAGTCGTAGATCTTCGGGTTCTTCAGCAGCTCGTCGGGGTTGATCTGGTCCGCCTCGATCCCGAAGTTGTAGAGCATACGGCCCGCCGCCAGCAGCTCTTCCTTGCTGGGCTTCTGGTCGGGCCGGAAGGTGATCGCCTGCCCGCTCTCGCTGAAGACGGCGTTGCCGCCGACCCCGGGCTGAAACAGGGTGGCGCCCTCCTGCGCCACCGGCCAGTTGATCGCCGCCGGGTCGACCAGCATCGCCGTGCGGGTCCGCTCCTGGACATCATCCGACGGGTTGGGGTCCAGGAAGAGCGACGGGTCGATGGGGAGCCGCCGGATCGGCTGAAGCGGCTCGAGCGGCACCCGCTCGATCGGCAACCGGTCGATGGGCAACCGGTCGATGGGCTGCATGATCGGCAGGCGCTCCGCCGGCTGCCGGGCCGTGGGGGCGGGCGCCAGGCGCTCAAAGGCGGTGGAGAGGTCCAGGGTGTTGGTGCGCAGGGGCTGGGCGGCACGGCTCAGGTCGGCGCCGGCCTCGCTCAGGCGGCCCAGCATCTCCCGGACCTCGCCGTCGGCCAGGATCTGCTTCTCGCCGGCGGCCGTGGTGAGCGACCAGCCGCTCCCCTCTGCTCTCACCTCGGCGACCCGGTCGCCGAGGACCTCGCGGACCACCGCCTCGTTCTGCTTCAGAATCGTGGCCAGCGATGTGGCCATCTCGGCCCGGGTGGTCAGGTCGAGGTTGGGGATGATCGGTCGAATTTGCTCGGGCGGCATGATCGAGCGAATCGGCTGCCAACCGCCGTCGTCGCGCAGGCGGCGGACGGGCAGGTCGTGCAGCCGCACAGGGGCGGTCTCGCTGATCAGCCAGTCGTACCAGGTCCCCGTGTCGGTGGGGTAGACGATCAGCCCATCGAGGTAGGCGGCGTAGGCGTAGGTGGTCGCCCCCTCGCGGGGCGTGTTCAGCAGGGCCAGCACCTCGTCGGCCAGCTTCTCGAGGGTGACCGCCTTCGCTTCGATCTGCGCCGTGGTAACGGCGCCATCCACCAGATGATTGGAGTCGATGCACTTCTCCTGGATCTCACTGGCGCCCACGGCGCCGTTATGGATATCGCCCTTGGCCACGGCGTTGGGGCTGATATGCGGCCCCTTCACGGCGTTGGGGGCGATCGCCTCCGACTCGATCAGCGCACCCTGGGGCGAATCCTGATCGTTGCCGGTGTGGGTATGTGTCAGGAGCAGGAGCATGAGCGCCCGCTGCACCTCGTTCAGGTCATTGGCTGTCAGGGGCTGACCCGGCTTGAACTTGACCGGGATCGACGCCCCGCCCGGCAGATCGCTCATTCCCATGCCTCCTCGCTCGGTGATTCGCGCCTATGTCCCCTGTGGGGCGAAGGAGAGCTGCCAGGTCAGGGTGAGGACCTCCTTGGCCCGCACGCTCTGCTGGGGCTTGACCAGTGCCCGATTGTAGAGCGTGGTCACCTCTTCCTCGCCGACCTTGCAGGTGAGCAGGAGCCCGGCCTCCTTGATCAGCCGCTCCCGCTCCGCCTTGGGGAAGGAGCCCCTCAGGGTGATGACCCCGTCCTTGATCTTCACATCGGTCACCGTGACCGGCTCCAGGCCGTCGGGGTCGAAGAGCTTGGTCAGGTCCGAGACGGTCTCCTTGTCGGAGACGCCCGCGGTAATGGCGAAGGTGGGGCTCTGGGCCTCCCCGGTCAGCAGTTTGGCCACCAGCTGGCGCCCACCGTCGACCACGGCGTTCGACCCGGCGGCCCGGGCGGTGGACCCGTCGGGCCGGGTCACCTCTACTTCGACATAGCCACGGATCACGAGGGGCTCCCTGGCCATGGGCTATTCCTCCTCTTCCTCTTCAGATGGGGTGACGGTGACGGAGAGCGTGTCGGTGAGCAGGCTCTCCTCCTTGATCGCCGCCTTCCGGTCGACGGTGTTGATGCTCAGTTCGAGGTGGTCGGTTGCCGGCGCCACCTCCCAGAGGGAGATCTCGGGCTCCTCTGCCGGCGCCTCGTTTGGCTCGGGCATGAGCGCCGTGGCCGCGGGGTCGATGTAGATCACCCCAGCCAGCTTCAGCCGCATGATCTGCTCCCGGAGCCAGTCGGCCCGGTGGCTCATCTTGCCGGCGGGGGCGGGGCCGTCGCAGAGCTGCGCCTCGGGCACGATCACGGTGAAGGTAGCCAGGCGACGCCCCACCCAGCGGAAGCGAATCCGCTCGGGCCCGAGGGCGGCGGTGGCGGGCACGGGGCGCAGTTGTTTCAGATCGACGGTCTCGTCGAGGGTCGGGGTAAGGCCCAACTGGTTCACCCCGACCATGAGCCGCCAGCGGGA
The DNA here is from genome assembly GCA_049325315.1 of Bacillota bacterium. Lineage (GTDB taxonomy): Bacteria > Bacillota > Sulfobacillia > Symbiobacteriales > Symbiobacteriaceae > JAWLHU01. The sequence goes on from JBMONB010000064.1 coordinate 9,466, forward strand.
GGTGCCCAGCCCCAGGAGCGGTGGCCAGGGGATGTTGAAGAAGGGCACCGGGTCGCTGGTGCCCGGCGGGCCGGGCACCTCGGGAATCTCGGGCCCTGTGCGGTACTCCTTGTTCCAGCGCAGCACGTGGAAGGGGCGGGCCGCCTCCTGGCGGGGCGGCGGGTCGGTGAGCCGGTAGGCCCGGACATCGCCGGCCAGGCCGCCGGTCCCGTAGACCAGGTCGGGGGCGGGCGCCCCGCCGATGGTGACCGGCCCCTGAAGCGTGGCGGGGCCGCTCACATCGTGTACCGTATGGGTCTGAAGGTCCACCCGCAGGGAGGCGCCCGGCGGGATGCGCCGGTTGATCAGCAGAAGGCGGCGCAGGTCGCGCTGGACCAGAATCGGAACGGTGACCGGATGTTCCCCGGCCGCGATGTCGACGATAGGCTCCGGGTAGGTCGGCGGGGTGAAGTAGTCACCGGGGTCGGCGTAGGTGGAGTTCTCGACCTCCCATACGTAGCCGGTGGCAGCGGTGACCTCCACCTCCTGCCTGACCGGCGGGAGCTCCACCACCTGCGCCTCAAAGGACTGGGCCGAATCTGCCCGGCGGGTCAGAATCCCGGTTGTGGTGTAGCGGTCGTTCAGAGGTCCCCCTCCCTCCGGCTCGTGCATCGGCAGAACCACCTCTGCCACCTGCGAGTCGGTGGCTGCCCCCACGACCTGGAGCAGCGTGGGGGCGGTGGCTGCCCCGCCCAGATAGATGCGGGCCATCTGCTTTATCCGGTACCGGAACTCACCCAGGTCTTCCTCGGGCCAGGGCGTCAGGGCGAAGAGGGCCGCCAGGCGCTCGGCGTCGTCGAGGTCGGCCAGATGATCGATAAAGCGGGACTGAAGAACCTGCTTCCCGTGCCGGTCCAGCACGTTCAGCCCGTCTGCCAGCCGCCCGGTCAGGGCGTGGACCACGGTGTCGGCGCCCGCCCGCCGGTAGGCGTCGGGGAGTGCGCGGAAGACCAGGTCTGTGCTCATGGCGAGGCCCCCCAGACCGGGCCCGCCGGGTGCGGCACCAGCCGGTGGTCAGGCCCCAGGTTGTAGACGGGGAAGCCGGGGCTGAGGGAGACCTCGCCGCCCCCCTGCAGATCGATGATCTCCACGGCGACCGCCTCGCCCTCCAGAATCTCGCCGCCGGGAGCCCCCTTGGCTGCGGCGACCACCTCATCGAAGGAGATGCTGGTGGCCCCGATGATCTCGTTCTTGGCCGAAAGCAGCTCCTCCACCGCCCGGGCGATGGCGACCCGGGTGTCGGGGTCGGGCTCCACGGAGGTCCAGAACCGGAGCTGGACCATCGCCTCGCCATCGAAGATGACGGTGACCGCCGGACTCTCCGGGGGCACCACCAGCCGCTCCAGGGGCGAGAGATCGCCGGCCGGAATCTCCCGGCTCAGTTCGAAGGGGACGCCGTCGACGGTGGCGCTCCCCTCCAGCATGTCGAGGATGCCGTCAAGCGAGAGCACCTTGGCCTGCAGCGGGTTCCAGCGCAGCTTCTCCCCCACCTTCAGCTCCTCAATCGCCCCCTGCACCGTCTGCTCGACGGAGCGGCGCAGCGACTGCTTCTTGTTGACCGAGAGGTTGGGGGCGGCGGGCAGCAGCTTGAGCTGAATCGAGAGGGTCCGGCTGGTGACGCCCCGCAGCGAGACTAGAATCCCCGGCCCCTTGGTCTGGTTGATCGCATCGCGGATATCGCCACGGACGGTGGGGGAGTCGAGGTCGGCATCGACCACCACCTCCAGCTGCCCCGGCAGGAGCTTGGGGAGCCCGTCGGCGTTGGCATCGCGGAAGACCACCCCGGTGGCGTGGCCGGTGGAGAGGACCGCCCGCTCCATCGCCTTGAGCGTCCCCCCGCCGGCGGCGTGGATCAGCCCCTTGACCCGGCTGCGCAGGTCATCATCGGTCTCCTTGTAGCCCCGCAGGGCGGTGGGCCGGGGGATCGTCACCTCGTAGATGCCCGCCAGGGGCACGTCTTGCGAGACCTTCCACTCCAGCCCGTCGGCCAGCAGGTGGGCGGAGGGGTCTTCCCCCTCCTCCACATCGGCGACGATGTCCACGGTCACCGCGCTCTGCCCCGCCTCCAGCTCCGCCTCGCGGGCGGTCCGGTAGAAGGCGGTGCCGCTGGTGGCCGGGATCTCCACCGTGAGCCGGGTCCCCTCGGGGATCACGACCCGGCCCGCCACGCGGGTATCGCGGGCAAAGACCGCCTCGCCCACCACCTGGAGCCCGTCGATCCGCTGCTGCCCCAGGAGCGCCACAAGGAAGTCCAGCGACTCGCCCGTAGCCGTATCGATATAGCCCATCTCATAGATGAAGGAAAGCCGCGCATGCGCCTCCGCCAGCTCCCGGCCAAACGCCTCCACCAGGGTTCGGGTGACGCTCCCGGGGTTGACATCGGTCAGGACCCCCTCCTCCCGAAGCTGGGTCAGCATGCGGGTCACGATCTCTTCGTAGCGATACTTGCCACCCGGTGGCTGCATAGGTTATTCCGCCTCCACCTGCCCCGGCTCAAGGGCAAAGCTCAGGGTCAAATCGATCGGATCAGCCTTTCCGACCGGCTGCACAGAAAGCTGAACCAACAGCGTCCCCGGCAGAGTAGGATCCGGCAGAACCTCCAGCAAGGTGATCGCAGCGATCCGCGGCTCCCGCCGCAGCGCCTCCCGCACATAGGCCTTGGCCAGCGCCAGCGTCTGGGGCGTGACCAGCCGCCCGATCAGCAGGTGCAGCCGCGACCCAAACCCCGGGTGCCCCAAGTGGGCGAGGTCCCCCTGCGGCACCCCCAACCGGAGCCAGATCGCCTGTGAGAGGTTCTCCCACCCCGAAACGGTGGCCAGATCGCCCCCCGCCGCCACCAGCCGGAGCGCTGAGAGCATGGTCCGCCCGTGCGAGAGCGCCAAGTCGGTGCCCAGATCAGACCGCTGAGGGTCCAAG
>JBMONB010000065.1:0-12412 GCA_049325315.1 Bacillota bacterium
GTGGCGATGCTCTTCGTCATTATGGCCTCGGCCCTTCAGCGGATGTACCTCTACCAGCAGGAGTACGGGCTGACCGAGCTGCGGCTCTACACCACCGCCTTCATGGGCTGGATGGCGCTCCTCTTCGCCTGGTTCCTGGTGACGGTCCTGCGGGGGCAGCGGGAGCGGTTCGCCCTGGGAGCGCTGGTGAGCGGGCTGTTTGTCCTGGCGGTGCTCCACCTGATCAACCCCGACGCCCTGATCGTGCGGACCAACGTCGCTCACTGGGAGTCCTCCGGCCGGTTTGACGCCGCCTATGCCGCCTCGCTCAGCCCCGACGCCCACCCGACCCTGGTCGAAGCCCTGCCGCAGCTGAGCCCGGTCGACCGGGAGCAGGTGCGGGCCGACCTCCAGCTCCGGCTTGAGCACCACCGCCAGGACTGGCGGAGTTGGAACTGGGGCCACTCCCGGTCGCTCCAGGCGCTCAAGACCCTCTCCCAGGAAACCCGTTAGATAAAATTCAAACGATCCCCATAAAAGGTCAACCCCCCGGCGAATCTCTCAGTGAAAGAGAACGGGGGGTTGATTTGAATGAAGAAGCGCGTGTTGGCTCTGTTTGCCGCCTTCCTGCTCACCGTTGGCGCCACCGGAACCGCCCTGGCCAACGAGGCGGAGGTTGAGCTCTCCGCCGAAGTGAAGACAGCGGCAGGCGTGACGCCCGATTCAAAGCTATACAAACTGGAGCGGTCGGTGGAGCGGCTTCAGCTGGCCCTTGCCCGGGCCGAGGAGAAGCTGGCCGCGCTTCAGGCCGATTTTGCCTCCGAGCGTGCCGCCGAGGCGGCGGTAATGACCGGGAAGGGCAAACACGAACTGGCCGGCCAGGCCGCCGCCGAGTATCTCGAGCAGATGGCCGCCGCTGCGGAGCACCTGGATAAGGCCGCTGAGAAGGGGGCGAAGGCCCAGAAGGCGGCGGACAAGCTGAAGGAGGCCGAGGCTGCCAGCACTCAAGCCCTGCAAGTGGTGCTGGAGAAAGCGCCGGAGAGCGCTCGCCCCGCCCTGGAGAAGGTGCTGGCCAAGCATCAGGAGTCCACCGCTGCGTCCACCGAGTTCGCCGTGGCCAAGGCGACGTTCTTCGCCGTGAAGCAGGAGCTGGAGGAGGCACGCAAGGCGCTCTCCGCCGCCCGCAAGTCTGGTGACGCCGCTGCCATCGCCGAGGCCGAGGCCCGGGTGGAGGCGCTGGAAGCACAGAAAGATCAAATGGAAGCCGCGAAGGATGCCGCCGAGAAGACCAAGGAAGCATCGAAGAAGCTGGCTGAGGAGGCCGAGGAGGGCCTCAAGGCGGCTGAGGAAGAGCTGAAGAAGGCCGAGGAGCGCCTGAAGAAGGCCACCGAGAAGGCCGGCAAGGAAGCGGAGAAGGCCGAGGGCAAGGGTAAGTCCGAGGAGAAGGGGCAGGGCAAGGACAAGGAGAACGGCAAGGGTAAGGGCAAGTCGGACGACTAGCCCTGGTAGATAAATCCGCATCAGTTCATCTAAAGAAAGAACGGGGGCGTTCCCACTACGGGAGCGCCTCAGGTTGTTGGCGGAGGGCCATCCTGTCCCCCCACGTTCAGTCCATTATTTCAAGCCGAGGACCCAAGGGTCATAAGAAACCGGACAGAGCCAGGTCGGAAGTCGCCCGCATTCCTGCTGGTCTGTCTGCGGCTCCTGCGCGATCGGCTCCTCCCAATGGTTTCCAGCTCTGCTCTCACCCTGAGTCTCCCAAGATGCTGAGCCAGCCTGAGATTCCGTCCAGTATCTCATGGCGCCGGCCGTGTCCACATAAGAACCGACAGTAATCTCCATTCCTCATCTTGTCTATGCTGGGTGATGGCCAGTAAGTGCAGAGACTCAGGACTCCGTCTCGGCCTCTTCTAGGCGCACAAGTCTGGCGACACACTCTCCACGTGTACCTACGCCTAGTTTCGCATAAAGAATTCTTATGTGTTCATTGCAGGTATGGATACTTATGCCCAGGGAGTAGGCGATCTCCTTAGCTGATTTGCCCTTTACGAGGAGCCGCCCTATCTCCAGCTGGCGTGTCGAAAGCACGGATCTCCCCCCAACTGGCATCTGTTTACAAGCCGGCTGTATGTTCGGCCCTCATTATACTCTTATCTGCTTCTCTTGCCAACCCCTAATTATTTGTGTATTGCTAATTTAGCGTTAACTATTACAGTGGACTGTGGATGCTCGATTCAGTTGCTCCTCGGCTGCACGAGTCTCTGATCCATCAAGACATAGGAGGTGCGCTGTATGATCTGGCGGAAGTCGAAAACTAGTCTTGTGGTAGTTGTGACCCTTGCGCTCGTTGCCTCTGTATCTCCAGCATCGGCCGTGGAAGATTCTGGAGACAAGCCTTCGGTGATTGCTACAATTCACAAATCGGATGGAACCCCGGCCAGGGGCGCAGTGGTGGAACTGCTTCTCTATGAAGAAAATAAGGTCGTTGAGATTAACAAGACCAACCTTAGCGGTCGCACCGCCCTCCATTATCGAGTCCCAAGAGCCTTTGTGGAAGATAGAGGTAGGGAAGTGGTGGACGTGCACCTTGCCCTTAGGGTGTGGGCGGAGCCAGACGAGTTTGCCGTTTACCACTTTACGCAGAGGTTTGTTCGATCAGACAGTCGCTTACCTGCCGAGGACATTCGGAAGATCCAAGGTCCCCCCACACAGACATTCGACATCAAGACCACTAAGGTCAAGCCATACAAGCCCAAGAAGGAGAAGGGTGACGTGTCCGTTGCCTTCTGCTGGCCAAGCTATGAGGAGACGATGCCCAGCAAGTCGACGACAGTGGGTGAGGTTCACTCCACCGATGGCGTAACCGCTACCTTTAAGTACAGCCAGGGATCTGCCATGACCATTGAGACCAAGACGACCTATGATGCCGGAAAGACGTGGTCGGTATCCGGATCGACGTCGATTACGAACAACATCACTTTGGGTGTAACCTGGCCTCCCTTCGCCCCTGCCTCCGGGTACGGACGCGAAGCGCTCTCACAGTTTGATTACAAGCGTGTGGACTGGGGCTGCGACATCGGGATAGCCTATACTGACGTCTACCCCATAGGCTATGTCGGTGGCACCAATTGGGGCTATACCACATATGGTGTCGATGATGCACCATATACTGCTATCGAGAACAACCTGAAGGGACACTGGTCCTCGTATCTTCCTGGGTCACAGTTTGACATGGTAAACGGCACGGGAAGAAAGTTTGGTGTCGTCGTGAAACTCCCTGTTCTTGGGACAAATCTCGAACTCGGGGGTACCACCAACTACACCTCGGAGACCAAGATCTCATTCGCCTTCAGCCCTAAGTACAGCATGTACTATCTGTACGACAACTGTTCGTCGTGTAGCCCGGCTTACCAGACCATCTATTTGAGCCATCGATAGTTCACTGGGGGCCTAGCTTCGGCTAGGTCTCCTTTTCACCGGCTTCCACGGCCAGATGGTATACTGAGGTGGGGGTGGTTGACTTGCTTAGGAGTCGGGCTCGGTTTTTCGTTATTGGCGTGGTCTTCCTCATCCCGGTTATGTTGACTGTCCTCCTTATGGTCCGCGCAGTTCAGGATGGGTTGAGAGTATCGGTTACCAACCTGTCCTCCACAGTCGATCCAGATCGAACCATATACTTATCGGTAAGCTTACAGCACCAAGGTCCCCTTCCCGTTTCCATTGATGCCATAGATATCTTAGAGACTGAACGTTCTACATACAGACCAGCGCTGTTTGTATCCCCTGGAGGTGGGATCTCCTATGATCCATTCCCAGGAATGCAGCCGATTAGCTGGCCACTACGGGTTGCGAGAGGTACTACTTTGAACCCTGTGTTCGTGTTCAAGCCCGGAGAGCATCTGGGCCAGATTGGTCAGATTCGATACCAGACTCGAGTACTCGGTTGGCGTCTGGAGCATATCGATGCGATCAACTATTCCTTTTCTGCCCAGCCTGTTGACTAGGAATGCTGGCCCGGTTCTTGGGGTGATGACCTCAGTCTTGATCCTGGCTGCTGCTGGGCTTCCTGCCCAGGTCGCTGCCACAACGAGAACCGGGGCAGCACTCTCGTACTCGTGATGTCGGCCACTCCTTCTTCACATGGCCCGCAAACTGATCAGTAGTGATATCGACCCAGAGTCCGTCTACCTCGACCCACCAGTGCTCCGCATCCAGACCTCCCGGAGGGCCATCCTGTCCCGCACGTTCATAGAGAATGCCCATGTTCCCAGGGGTGCCAGAAAGCTCTAGAAGCCTTCTGGCACCTGTTTTCTTGTCTGTTCGTATAAGTTTCGCTTACACTTTCATACCTATACTTAATAAAGGAGGGGCAAACAGTAGCGATATCCCGTCTCCAGGTGGTTGCCAGGGCGAGTGCGGTGGGCGTTTCTTCCGATGAACAAGCAAGCGACCACCAGCGGTTGATTGACAGCTATATCCGGAGTCGGCGGCTAAGGAACTTGGATGAGGCGGTGAACGAGCGCGTCCAGCGAGGGCTGGAAGCGTTTTTTGCTTCAGTGGGTAAGTGGGCCTGGGAGGTAACGGAGGAACATGTTGCGACCTGGCATGAGAAGCTGGTGGAAGTGGGGCTGGCCGTGGCAACTCGCCGGGCCTACCTCGGCTTCCTGCGAACCTTTTACGACTACCTGCGGGACCATCCCCATGTTCCGCTTTCTCAGGATGAGCTACAGGCTGACGTCAGGCCCACGGCCCTTCAGGTAAAGTACGGCAGAGAGATCATCCAACCGGTCACCCCGTGGGTGGTAGCGGCCTACTCGGCAGATGATGCCACTACGGATCGCTACCTGCCAACGCGTGAGGAGTTGCGTGGCTTCTTCGGCTGGCTGCGCAGGCGGATCGAGACTGCGCGTAAACCACTGCCGCTGGCGCGAGATTACACACTGTACCGCCTGCTCTACCACAGCGGATTACGTGCCAACGAACTGGTACACCTGACGGCGAGAGATCTCAGGATGGAAACCCTTGTGATTCATGTACGGGTCGGCAAGGGAACCAACGGGTCTGGTCCCCGGTCACGGTGGGTGCCGATGCTGTACGGAATCGATAAGGTGCTCCGCATCTACCTCAAGGAGGTGCGTGGCAAGCTTGACCCAACGATGGACAACAAGGGGGCGCTCTTTGTGGCTGAGGGCGGCGGTGCGATCCAATACACGACCGTCCGCAACCGGCTCAGCCTGCTGCTTGCAGAAGCGCAAGCAGACGGCGTGATGATCGAGGCATTTGCCCCCCACGATCTCCGCCGTGCATTTGCCACCCACTTCTACGAGGAGTATCCGACGAAGGTCGAACTCCTCAGAGAAATTCTTGGCCACAGGAACGTTGCCACAACCATGCGCTACACCCGTCCCAGCCGCAAATACTACGAGCAACAGTTTGCTTCCGTCCTGGACCAACGGTTCAATGGCTTTCCGGAAGGAGGCGAATCATGATCCAGTGGCGGCTGAGACAGGTGATGGCGGCCAGAGAGATATGGACCGGGCAAGAACTGCTGGAACTACTGCGGACCAAAGCGGGGGTGGACCTGTCCCACGTGGCCGTGATGCGACTTGTGAAAGAGAGGCCCAAGCAGGTGCGATTGGCGACCTTGGAGGCGCTCTGTGTCGCTCTGGATTGCTCACCGTGGGAGATCATGGCCTGGTCCCCTGATGAAGCCCTGAGAGAAGCAGCACAGCGCCTGAAGGCGAAACCGGTCAGGATTGTTCCACCGCCACCAGTGAAGCCTACCCTGTTTCCCGAAGAGGATTTCTAGGGGATGGCGCATCTTGCCACTGGTTGGGTGGAAATGCTGTTGGGCGGTGCGGTTCCTGACTATGTGAAGGCTGTTCCCGCCCCGTTCCGAGAACTCCTGATCGGACCATATCGCCCACTACTTGGAGCACGTTCAGGCGGATGGGCGAGTACGGGGCCGAAACTCGAAGCGTCAGGGCCACCAGAAGACGGTTCGTACGATGTACTCGAAGGGTGCGATCCTGCGGGCTTTCTTCGCCTGGGCCAAGCTGAACCACCACTGTCGCCTTAACCCAGTCGAGCCGTTTCGCTTTGAATGGGGACCGCGGAGGTGCATCCCCTGCCGAAAGCACAAGTGGCAGAACTGCTCAGAGCATGGACTGACCCCTCCACGAATCCGCGTACCGCGGCAGTTGGCCTACTCTGCCTGGTTTACGGCCTTTCCACTTCTCGGATCGCGACGCTTCCGCTCAGTGCCGTGGATCTTACAGCGGGCACATTCGGTGGCCTTGGTGTTCCCGTTCCGATCCCCGGCTGGCTACGGCCGGTCCTCGAACGGTATCTGAGTTGGCGACAGGAGCTGTTGGGTGGTGGTTCCTGCGACAGATTCGTCGTCACCCACCGGCTCCGCAACGATCCGGCTAGCCTGAGCCACCATAGCTTGAATCGCTACGAAGCGACAGCGCGGCTCGTTCAGAACACACCGCTCTCGCCATCGGCTGCATCTGATGCGGCACCCTACGTTGGTTACCAGCCTGAGGCGCTCCCACTACGGGAGCGCCTCGCTTGCGCCTCACTCCACCATCAGCCAGCCCCTCACCCCGAAGTCGCCGTAGCCAATGGCGTAGCGACCCGGCTGGGTCGGCGTGAACTCGATGATGCCGGTCTTGCCGGGCGCCACGTGGATCATGATGTCCGCAGTCATATCGTGGTGCATGGCGTTGGGGTCGAACCGGACCATCTTGAGGAACCGGTAGGGGATCTCTTCAATGGTGAACTGGTGGACCATCTCCGGGTTTTCGTTGGTCAGCTTGATCCGCACCTGCTGCCCGACGCTGGCCTTCAGCTCATCGACCTTCAGGTCCACATCTTGAATGGCCAGGTCGTAGGTGACGGTGTTGAAGGGCTGGGTGTAGAAGAAGGCGAGCCAGATGGCGGAGCCCATCAGCCCGGCCGCCACCAGCTTGACCAGCGCATCGCCGCGGATGCCGCCCTGGGTGCGGGGGTTGTAGCGCTTCAGCAGCAGCGAGTTGGAGACCACCGAGACCGAGGAGAAGGCCATGGCGCCGCCGGCGATCATCGGGTTCATCAGCCCGAAGGCGGCCATGGGAATGCCGATCACGTTGTAGATGAAGGCCCAGAAGAGGTTCTCCTTGATGGTGCGCATCGTCTGCCGGCTCAGCCGGAAGGCGGTGGCGATCCCCTTCAGGTCGCCGTTCATCAGCGTGACCGAGGCGGTCTCGATCGCCACGTCGGTGCCGGTGCCGATGGCAATGCCCAGGTCAGCGGTGGCCAGCGCCGGGGCGTCGTTGATGCCGTCGCCCACCATGGCGACCGACTTCTTGCCGCCCTCCTTCAGCGCCTCGACATGGGAGGCCTTGTCGCCGGGCAGCACCTCGGCCAGAACCCGGTCGACGCCCACCAGCTTGCCGATGGCGTCGGCGGTGCGGCGGTTGTCGCCGGTGATCATGACCACCTCGAGGCCCAGCCGCTTCAGCTCGGCGATCGCCTCCTCCGAGGTGGGCTTCACCGTGTCGGCCACGGCGATAACGCCGGCCAGGGCGCCGTCTACGGCCACCAGCATGGCGGTCTTGCCCATTGACTCCAGCTCGGCCATCTTGGCCTCGGCAGCCTCGGTGGAGACCTCCTTCTGGGCCATCAGCTTGCGGGTGCCGATCCAGACCTGCCGGTCGCCCACCACCGCCTCCAGCCCGAAGCCGGGAATGGCGTTGAAGGAGTCGACGGCGGGAATGGCATCCAGCCGCTCCTGGGCGCCCTTGACGATCGCCTGGCCCAGCGGGTGCTCGGAGCGGGACTCGGCGGCGGCGGCCAGGGCCAGCAGCTCACGCTCGCCCAGCCCACCCAGCGGGATCACGTCGGTCAGCTCGGGCCGGCCCCAGGTGATGGTGCCGGTCTTGTCGAGCACCACCACGTTCACCTTGTGCGCCTTCTCCAGGTGCTCGCCGCCCTTGAAGAGAATGCCGACCTCGGCGCCCTTGCCGGTGCCCACCATGACGGCGGTGGGGGTGGCGAGGCCCAGGGCGCAGGGGCAGGCGATTACCAGCACGGCGATGGAGGCGTGCATGGCGCCGGTCCAGTCGCCGGCGATCAGACCCCAGCCCAGCAGGGTGACCACGGCGATACCGACGACGATCGGCACGAAGATGCCGGAGATCTGGTCGGCCAGCTTCTGAATCGGGGCCTTGGAGCCCTGGGCATCCTCGACCATCTTGATGATCTGCGCCAGGGCGGTATCCTTGCCGACACGGGTCGCCTCCATGGTGAGCGAGCCGTTCTTGTTCAGGGTGGCGCCGGCCACCTTGTCGCCCGGCTTCTTGTCCACCGGGATCGACTCGCCGGTCAGCATCGACTCGTCGACGGCGGAGGAGCCGTTCAGCACCACGCCATCGACCGGGATCTTCTCGCCGGGGCGGACGATGATCTGATCGCCCACCACCACATCTTCGATGTCGATATCCTGCTCGATACCGCTGCGGATCACCCGGGCGGTCTTGGCCTGCAGGGAGAGCAGCTTCTTGATCGCCTCGGAGGTGCGCCCCTTGGCGATCGCCTCGAAGGTCTTGCCCAGGAGGATCAGGGTCAGAATCACGGCGCTGGCCTCGTAGTAGTTCTCGCCGCCCAGGAAGAAGGAGAGGGCGACCGAGTAGAGGTAGGCGGCGGTGGTGCCCATGGCGACCAGCACGTCCATGTTGGCCGAGCCGTGGGTCAGGTTGAGCCAGGCGCCCCGGTAGAACCGGTAGCCGACCACGGTCTGAATCAGGGTGGCCAGGACAAACTGGAACCAGGGGTTCATTAAGACAGCGTGATCGATGCGCAGCGGCATCAGGATCATGTTGGCGATGAAAAGCGGGATCGTCAGCACGGTGGAGAAGATCAGCAGGGCGATCTGCTGCTTCATCTCCTTCTTGTGCCGCTCCTTGGTGGCGTCGCCGCTCTCGGTGACCAGCTTGGCGCCATAGCCCAGGTCCTTGATCAGCTGCGCCAGGTCCTCGGGCTTTACGCCCACCGCCTCGAAGGTGCCCTTCTCGGTGGTCAGGTTGACGTTGGACTTCAGGACGCCCGGCACCTTGGCGAGCTTCCGCTCGATCTTGGCGGAACAGGCGGCACAGGTCATGCCGGAGATATCGAAGGTGAACTTCTCCTTGATCACACCATAGCCCAGGTCGGAGACGAGGCTCATCAGCGCCTCGGGCTGGGTGACAGCGGGGTCGAAGTAAACGGTCGCCTTTTCGGTCGTCAGGTTGACGTTGGCCTCCTGAACGCCCGTCGCCTTGGTGAGTCGCTTCTGAATGCGTGTCGAGCAGGCGGCGCAGGTCATGCCTGTGACGCCGAACTCGAGCTTGGTGGCTTCGCTCATAGCTGTACCTCCAGTGGAACCCATGGTGGGCATGCTACCCCTACGGGGTATCCGTTCTCACTCGACATGGTACTCCCTTGACGCCGACTTCGTCAAGTGGGCGCTGGGCGTGTGGGGTCTTGTCATGCGTTCCCACAAAGCAACGGCAGGGAGAGTCCACCCCATTTGGCGAATTGACCTGAGATGGAATCCGTCCAAAGTGGGGGAGCTCAATGAACCGTTCGTTGCGGATCTTTTCGCTGTTGACCACCGTCATCATGTTCCTCGTGGTCCTCATGGGCGCCTGGGTGACCAATACCGAGTCGGGAGAGGGCTGCGGCAAGCACTGGCCGCTTTGCCACGGCACCTTCATGCCCGACTGGGACTATGCGGCGATTGTGGAGTTCAGCCACCGGGTCGTGGCCGGCCTGGCCGGACTGATGGTGATCGTGCTCCTGGTCTGGGTCTGGCGGGCCTTGCCGAAGCGCAAGGACCTGTTCTGGCTCTCGTGGGGCGCCTTCTTCCTGGTCTCGTTCCAGGGGGCGCTGGGGGCGATGGCGGTGCTCTGGCCCCAGCCCAAGCTGGTGCTGGCGCTCCACTTCGGCTTCTCGGTGATGTGCTTCGCCATGGTCCTGCTGGTAACGGTGCTGCTCTACAGCAAGGGGGAGCGGCCGCTCGTACAGGCGCCGCCGGGTCTGACCCGCGCCATCTGGGGGATGGCGGTCTTCACCTACCTGGTGCTCTACCTGGGCGCCTATGTGCGCCATGTGGATGCCGCCCTGGCCTGCTCGGGCTGGCCGCTCTGCAATGGCCAGCTCTTCCCGACGCTCTATGGCCCGGTGGGGGCGAACTTCGCCCACCGGCTGGGGGCGGCGCTGGCGGCGGTGCTGATGCTCCGGCTCTGGCTGCTGGCCCGCCAGGCGACCGAGCGGCCGGACCTGCAGCGCGGCGCCACCATCGGCCTCTGGCTGATGGCCGCCCAGGTGGCCAGCGGGGCGCTCTTCCCCCTGGGCTACTATAACCTGCTGACCCAGACGCTCCACACGGCGCTGATCACCGCCTTCTGGGGCGTGCTCTGCTACCTCTGCTTCCAGGTGCTGCCTCGCACGGGGGCGGCGGACGCCCCGGCTCGTTCCAGCGCCTGAGACCCGGTGTGAGGGGAGGGACCGCCGTTGGAGCAGCGGATCCGGCCATGGGCTGACCTGGCCGCCGTCGCACTGCTCACATGGATGGGCATCCACACCATACGGACCTACCTGGCCATGGCAGGCTGGGTGCTCGGGACCGGCCTCTCGACGTTCCAGCTGGGCGTGCTCCTGCTGGGGATCTGGGGGACCGGGCTTCTGGGCTACCCGGCTGCCCGGCTGGTGAGCGGGCGGTCGCCCGCCCTCCGGCTGGCTCTGCTCTTCGGGCTGTTGTATGTGCTGTACCGGGCGGTGCCCGGGCCCTACACCAGCCCGCTTTTCGGCTGCCTCTCGGTCACCGCGTGGCTCTGGCTCATGCCCACCGCCCTGCGGGGGGCGGGCCGGTCGATCCTGCCGGGGGTGATCCTGGGCGTGGCGGGGCAGGTCGCCCTGCAGACCGGGCTGAACGGCCTGGACATGGTGGTGCTGCTCGGCCCGGGGGCGGGTGTCATCGCCCTGGCCCTGGTGGCGGCGCTGGTGGCGGTGATCCGGCTGGGGTCTGCGGACCGAGCCGCTGAGCACCCGGTTCACGGCTGGGGGCTGGTGGCCTGGGGGCCCTACCTGGCCCTTCAGATGACCCTGGCTGCCAACCTGGGCTGGGTGCAGTGGCTCTCGGGCTGGCACCTCCGGCCTGCCGCCGCTTTCACGCTGGCAGGGCTGGCGCTGGGCGCCGCCGCCGCCTCGCTCCGGCTGCCGCTCGCGGCCAGGGTGGCGGCGGCGCTGGCCTCGGTCGCCCTGCTGAGCCAGCCCCAGTGGCTGGCGGGGCCCGGGGTCTGGGCGATCCTGGCGGTGCAGGCGCTCCTGCCGACGGCGCTGGCCCCGGCCCTGACGCCCCGGGCGGCCACGACCGGGGATCGTACATACCTCTGGCTCGGCCTGGGGTCGATCCTGGCCGTAGCCCTGATTCTCCTCTTCTACCTGAAGACCGAGTGGAAGGCGCTCTGGCCGGTCATGGCCGGGTTGGCCGCGCTGCCCGGCCTGCTGGCGGCCCTGCGGGAGAACGCCGGGGAGCCCCGCTACGCCGCCGGCCCGCTGCGGGCGGCGGTGGCGGCGCTGGCGCTGGGGGCGCTGGCGCTCCCGCTCTCGCTGATCCCCCGGTCCGGGGAGCGCCCGCTGACGGATCCGGCCCCGGCCGAGCTTACGGTCATGACCTACAACATCCACCAGCTGTTCAGCTGGCGGGGCGTGCCGAACCCGGAGAGTATCGCCCGGGTGATCGAGGAGGCCGGCGCCGACCTGATCGGCCTGCAAGAGACCAGCCGGGGCTGGAACTTCACCGGGGGTTCGGACCTGATCTCCTGGCTCCGCTGGCGCTTCCCGGGCTACCACGTGCTCTACGGCAAGACCGAGGGCGACCTGGTAGGAAATATCCTCCTCAGCCGGTACCCGATTCTCGAGACCGACTGGGCGCTCTTTGCGATGAAGCGCTCGGCGCTGCAGCGCGGCTACATATGGGTCCGCATCCCCACCAAGAAGGGGGATCTGCTCTTCCTGAATACCCACCTCTCGGCCTGGCGCAGCGAGGAGCCCGACCGCATCAGCCAGATGGAGCAGCTGCTGGCCTTCTGGGACCAGCGCCCCCGGCTGGTGCTGCTGGGCGACCTGAACGCCCGGCCCGGCTCCGAGCCGCTCCGCCGGCTGGAGGCGGGCGGGCTGACCAACCTGCCGGGCGCCCTGGGCATGGGCGAGACCCCCACCTTCCCGGCGGGGCAGCCCCGCATTCGCCTCGACCACGTCTTTGGCAGCGCCGAGATTGAACCGCTCCAGGCCCGGATTCCCGAGAGCCTCGCCTCCGACCACCGGCCCCTGGTGGTGCAGGTCCGGCTCCGGTAGCTGTTTCCGGTCAGGCTCCAGAGCGCACGCCGGGCCATATCCTGGAGAGATG
>JBMONB010000066.1:0-12331 GCA_049325315.1 Bacillota bacterium
AACTCGTGGGCTTCCGGGTAGAGCACCGCCCGGATCGAGTCCTCGCCCGGCGCTGCGATGGGGCCGGGTGGGAGTTCCGGGTACTTGTAGGTGTTGTAGGGCGAATCGATCTCCAGGTGCTTGTAGAGCAGGCGCTCGCCCCTTGGCAGACCGTGGGCGTAGTAGACCGTGGGATCAGCTTGCAGCGGCATGCCGATTGCCAGGCGGTTCAGGTAGACGCCGGCGATGGCCGGGCGCTCCGCTGCCACCTGTGCTTCCGTCTCCACGATCGAGGCCAGCGTTACCACCTGGTGAATCGACAGGTTCTGCGCCTCCGCCCGCGCTTTGAACTCCTCGGTCCAGACCTGCTCGAAGCGGCTGAACATCATCGCCACGATCTCGTCCGGCTTCGCCCCCCGCCGGTACTCATACGTGGCCGGGAAGAGGTACCCTTCCATCGGTTCGGTCAGGCTAACCCCCTGAGGCAGGTAGTGATTCGTGCCGGCCAGCGCCGAGACGGCGGCGAGGAACTCCTCGCGGCTCATCACCTTCTGCTGGGCCAACACGTCCGCCATCATGGCGACTGTCAACCCTTCAGGCAGCGTGAACCGCTCGACGCGGACCTGCCCCTGGGTCAGCAGCTGCAGGATCGCATCGGGTGACATGGCAGCGGAGATCTGGTACTCCCCAGACATGATTCGGGCGTCCAGTTGGCGATAGCGTACGTAGTAGCGAAAGACGGTCGGATCCTTAATCAGGCCCTGCTGATGCAGAAGATCGGCCACCTCAGCGGTGGTCACACCCGATGGAATCTCCACCCAGAGCATCTCCTGCGAGGCCGGGTCGACCGGATCGAGCCGCTCCATCACCCATCGCTGCCCGCCGAAGGCCGCTGCACCCAGCAGCCCCAACAGGACCAGCAGCACGAGGGCGATGCGGCGGAATCCCTTGTTGACCTGCGCCAACCAAGTTCCCCCTTCATCCGTTCATCAGCAAACAACTGAGACCGGCAGAACAAAAGCTCGTAGATGCGATTCTACCCTATTCGACACAAAAAGGGAGCCCTCCTGTTCGGTGGGCTCCCTGCCGGTTGTTACTTCTCGTTCTCCTCGTCGAAGGCCTCTTCATCCATCTGCTCTTCCCAGGCCTCAGCGACCCGTTCAAACTCTGCCTCATCTTCGATCTCGACGAGGATATCTTCGCCGTTCTCCTGGTCGATCCGGAGAATGACCGCCTCCTCCTCTTCCTCTTCGCCGTGAAGCGGAAGCAGAATGGCATAGTCCTTCTCGTCGACCTTAATCACCTGGACAATCGAAAACTCGTGCTCGTTTCCATCTTCGTCAGTGAGGATGATGGTTTCCTCATCGTGTTCATGCTCGTGCCCTTCGTGCTGGTGGCTCACCGAGATCACCCCGATCCACAAGATACCCCCATTTTAATGGAGGCTCGTTTCCATGTCAAACCAGAGAACCTTCCGTAAATGCCCATCTAGCCCTGGTCCGAACGGTCTGCCGTCCGCTTGCGGGCTGCCAGTCCATCGAGGTACCCCTGAAGGATCACCGCCGCTGCCATCTTGTCGATCACCTGTTTCCGCTTGGAGCGGCTGACGTCCGCCTCCAGCAGAATCCGCTCGGCTGCCATGGTGGTCAGCCGCTCATCGTACGACTCCACCGGCAGGGTCGAGTGCTCGGCCAGGCGGGCCATGAACTCCCGGGTCATGTCGGCACGGGGGCCATAGGTGCCATTCATGTTGCGGGGCATGCCCACCACCCACCGCTCCACCCGGTGCTGCCGGGCGATCTCGGCCAGGCGCTCCAGGTCCTGCGACAGCGATCTCCTCCGGATTACCTCCAGCCCCTGGGCGGTCCAGCCCATCTCGTCGGAAAGGGCTACACCTATGGTCTTATCCCCCACATCGAGCCCGCCAATACGCATGTGCGCTCACCTCGGTTCTGGAAGTCGCTCCCGGGGCCGCAGAAGCCGGGCCAGGGCAATGCCGCTGAGAAAGCCGTTGATATGGGCCCAGAAGGCGACCGTCTGGGTGAGGTCCTGAAACCAGAGCGGGGCCAAGCCGCTGGCCAGCTGAACAAAGAACCAGATGCCCAGGTAGGCCCAGGCCGGTACCCGAATGGCCGGTACGAAGAGGCCCACCGGTACCAGCGTGAGCACCTTCGCCCGCGGAAAGGAGAGAATGTACCCGCCCAGCACCCCGGCCACCGCCCCCGACGCCCCGATGGTGGGGATGCTGGAGGTCGGGTTGGCCAGCACATGGGCGATGTTGGCCAGGAAGCCGCAGAGCAGGTAGAAGGCGACATACCGCCCCCGCCCCAGCATGTCCTCGATGTTGTCGCCAAAGACCCACAGATAGAGCATGTTGCCCAGCAGGTGGCCCCAGGAGCCGTGCAGGAAGGTCGATGTCACCATGGTGACCAGCGGCCAGCCCGCTGTCCGCAGCCAGGCGGTAGTGGAGAGCACGTCAGTGGGGACGACCGCAAAGGTGTGAATCAGCCCGTAGGCAAGCTCCGGACTGGCCGCCTCCATGAGAAAGACCAGAAGGTTGAGCAGCACCAGGGTGTAGGTGACCCAGGGCCGCCGGCGGATCCCGGGGCTGTCTCGCAATGGAAAGACCATGACCAATTCCTCCCGGAGTGTACCGCGAAGCGGTCGGGATGTAAATAGCATATCTCACGCGGCAGCGACTCACTCTAAGGGGGGAAACGCGATACGGAGGTGCTCAGCGTGAAGCTGCGTGAACTGATGACCGAGAACGTCCGGACCTGCCGAGCCGACTCTCCGCTGACCGAGGTGGCCAAGATCATGTCGGAGGTCAACTGCGGCTGCGTGCCCGTGGTGGAGGGCGAGAAGCTGGCCGGCGTGATCACCGACCGGGATATCGTCCTCCGGGCGGTTGCCAATGGCCGCGACATTCGGAACACTACGGCCGGGGACTGCATGACCACCCCGGTGATCACCGCCGCCCCCGACATGGATGCCCACGCCGCCGCCAACCTGATGGCAGAGCGGCAGATTCGCCGCCTCTGCTGCGTCGAGGGCGACCGGCTGGTGGGCATCGTGGCCCTGGGCGACCTGGCCACCGTCTCGATCCACGTGAACGAGGCCGGCGAGGCTCTCTCCGACATCTCCGAGCCGGCCCGTCCCGGGGCTAACTGAAAGTGGGGGGGAGGATGAGCACATCCTCCCCCCCACACCCCCCCACGCTGTGGGTATGGCCCGTCGTCCTCCTCGACGCCTTGTCGTCTCGGATGACTCTGCCCTGGGGGCTCTCGCCTCAGGGGCTCTCGCCTCGTGGGCGCATTGTTCAGGGCGCCCCACTCAGGGCGCCCTGTTTGCTTCGATCTGCCGGCTGATCGCTTCCGCCCTCGCCAGCATGGCTACGGCGGGGTTCATGCCCCGGATGACCTCCATGGTGGTGACCGACTTCGCTCCGAACCCCTCCTCCAGGCTGGAGACGGCCACCTTGGGGTCCACGTGGCCGCCGCAGGTGAAGGCGTCGATGGCGGCGTAGCCCAGCTCGGGCCAGGTGTGTACCGCCAGGTGGGACTCGGCCAGAATCGCCACGCCGGAGAGGCCGTGGGGCTGGAAGCGGTGGACATGCACGCTGAGAAGGGTCGCCCCGGAACGGCTTGCAGCCTCCTGCAGGAGCCGCTCCAGCAATTCCCCGTCGTTGATCGCTGCTTGATCGCAAAACGAGAACTCTGCCAGCACCTGCCGACCCAGCTGTTGTTCCAGGAGCGCCACCCCTCTTTCCTCCTTGCACAGTCTGCCCAACCCGTACCTGCGGCATGCAGCCCTTCGCACCTCCGGTACATACCATAGACTGGGGCGGCGTGTATGCCCCGGGCGCCGCCCGTCTCCAGTCTGGGGCAGAGCGGAGGTGCTCACCATGTCTAACTCCGCCATCGTAAACTTCGACACCGAATTCCGTGTGCCACCGGACTGCCTGCGGGAAGGCGATGTGGACTGCCGGGTAGTCAAGGCCGATTGTGTCGTCGTCGACACCTGGGGCGAATGGGTAACGTTCAAGGTGCGGTTGCTGCTGAAGATCCGGATCCAATCCGGCGAACTGGTCTGCACCTTCTTCAAGGAGCTGGTCTTCAGGGAGACGGTCTGGCTCGACTGCAACACCTTTATCACGGACTGCAAGGTGGTGGCCGCTGCCTGCAAGTGCGTGGTCCATCGCGGCAAGGTTCACTGCAACCTCACCGTGAAGGTCTGCTTCCGCCTGAAGAAGAAGTTCAAGCCGGACTGCTGCTGCAAGAAGCACGACTGCTGCTGCGACGACTGGTCCGGCCATGACTGGTCCGGTCATGACTGGTGCCACGACGACTGGTCTGGTTCCGACTGCTGCACCGTCGAACGGCGCCACCATCATCACGATCCCTGTAAGCGCCCGAAGAAGCAGAGGGTCTGCGGCCAACCCGTGATCGTAAAGACCTTTTCCTGCTGAGGCAGAAACAAGACCCGGCCTGCCGTGTTGTGGCAGGCCGGGTTCATTGGTAGATGGGCTCGGCCGTAGGGGCGGTTCTACTCCCGCCCTTCCTGCAGCTCCCGCTCCAGATAGCTGCGCACCAGCTCTTCGAGCAGCTCGTCACGCTCAATGCGGCGCACCAGATTACGGGCGCCCTGATGGCTGGTAATATAGGTCGGATCCCCCGAGAGAAGGTAGCCGACAATCTGGTCGATCGGGCTATAGCCCTTCTCCTTCAATGCTGCGTAGACCTTGCGCAGCACCTCCGCGGGGTTCCGGTCGTCCGGCCTGTTCCGCCAGTATACGGTCTTGTCACTGATTTCGGGCATGGGATCACCGCCCTCCATAAACGTGGCTGTATCGAACTGCATCGCTCGTTTGCTCATATGGGTATTCTCTCCACCCCCACATGAATCCTCTCATCGAAAATCCGATTCCCTGCCGCCGGTGGGAAAATCGTTCCCTGCCCACAAAGAAGGAGCCAGGTCCGGCCTGGCTCCTTCTGCGCTCAGATGAGCGGGGGCGGCGCCGCCTGTGGCTGTTGGGCCAGCCGGGCAGGCGGCGGCAGGGCCTGCTCGGCCCGCACCAGGTGGTCGAGCAGGTGCCGGGCCAGCAGGACCGGGTTGTCGAGCATGGTAAAGTGGCCGCAGGCCGGCAGCAGGTGGAAGGCCGAGTGGCCTACCGCCTGGTGCAGCCGCCAGCCCCAGTAGGCCGGCAGGAAGCGGTCGAACTGGCCCCAGAGCACGGTCATGGGCGCCTGAATCTCCCCCAGCCGGTCGGCCAGCCGCTCGGTCTGATGATGCTCCAGCGCCATGGCTGCCAACTGAAGGCGCGATGGTCCCTCCGGGCTGAGCACGGGCTGCAGGAAGGCCTGCATGATTTCGGGGGTCAGCAGGTCCTGGTTGTGCACGCCGCGGCGGAGCATCTCCTGGACCACCGCCGGTCCCGGCTCGAACTCCGGCGCCGAGGGGTAGCGCATGGCGACCACCACCGGGAGCGGCCAGTTGCTGAAGCAAACCCCGTCGGTGATCGCCACACTCAGCACCCTCTCCGGGTGGTCCACCGCCAGAATCTGTGCGATCCCGCCACCCAGGTCGTGCCCCACGAAGTGGGCCTGAGCGATCCCCAGAGAGTCCAGGAGCGCCAGAATCTGCTCCGCCTGCCGGGGGAGGGTCAGCTCCTCGACAGGGCCACCAGGTGAGGCGCCGTAGCCCCGGAGGTCGGGGGCGATTACCTGGTGCTGCTCAGCCAGGAGCGGTATCACCCCGTGCCAGAGAAACGAGTGGGTGGGAATCCCGTGAATCAGAACCACCGGCGTGCCGATAGCGCCGGCGCGCCGGTGGAAAAGCGGAGCCGGTCCATGGGCCGTGATCGGCTGCTGCATGGGGTCCATCCTTTCGTGGTGACGAAGTCCGCTTACAGTATCGCCACCACGGTCAAGGAGCATGCGGTCAGAGCAGGATGCGCCGGTCACGCTCCCGAGCGGCAAAATCCTCCCGGGTGATGCCCATTACCACGATATCGTGGTAGCGGGTTCCACGCCGGAGCGCCTGCCGCCGGACCCCCTCGGTGACAAAGCCCACCTTCTCATAGCTGCGGATCGCCCGATGGTTAAAGTCGAAGACGTGCAGCTCGATCCGGTGCAGGTCCATGGGGCCGAAGGCCTCCCGCAGGGCCAGGCGCAGGGCGTCGGAGCCGTAGCCCTTCCCCCAGTAAGCCTTCTCCCCGATGAAGATCGTCAGCATGGCGCTGCGGTTCCGCTCGCTGATCCGCCAGAGGCGGATGATCCCGATGAACCGCTCCCGCTCATCGACAATCGCCCACTCGGGCCGGACGCTCAGGGAGGCGAGCCAGATGGAGGCGGCCAGGGCCAGAGGGCTGGGCACCGGGCCCAGCTTCTCCTCGTAGAGCAGGTGGGCTACCTCCGGGTCGGTCATGAAGCGATGGAGCGCCCCTGCATCGCCGGGCCGCAACGGACGGATTCCCGCCTTCTCGCCCCACAGGATGGACCCCATCGCCCTTCCTCCCCCTCTGGTTCTCGCTTCTGTTTAGACCTGGGCGCCCAACTGCTCGCCCACCAGGCGTAGGACGGCGTTCAGCGCCTCCCCGAGCTTCTCGGGGTTCTTGCCGCCGGCGGTGGCCATGTCGGGCCGCCCGCCGCCGCCGCCGCCGCAGATCTGGGCGACCGCCTTGACCAGGTTGCCAGCGTGCACCTTCTTGCCCGCCAGGTCGGCGGTGACCGCCGCCACCAGGTTCACCTTGCCCTCGCCCGCCACGGCGCCGAGGACCACCACGCCGGAGCCGATCTTGTCACGAATGGCGTCGGTCATGTTGCGCAGGTCGTCCATGGAGGCGACCGGAGCCGCGCCAGCCACCACCTTGACCCCGCCGACCTCCTTGGCCCGCTCGATCAGGCTGCCGGTCTCACCGGCTGCCAATTTCGCCCGCAGCCCTTCCAGTTCCTTCTCCAGCTCCTTGATCCGGCCGCGCAGCTGCTCCTGGGCCTCCGCCTGCTTCGCCTGCGCCTCCTCCATGAAGCGGATCACCGCCGGGCCGGTCACCGCCTCGATCCGGCGCACACCGCCGCCGATGCCCGACTCGGAGATCACCTTGCAGAACTGAATCTGGCTGACGTTCTTCACATGGCAGCCGCCGCAGAGCTCACGGGACCAGCCGTCGCCCACGGAGACCACCCGGACCACGTCGCCATACTTCTCGCCGAAGAGCGCCATGGCGCCCAGCGCCCGGGCCTCGTCGATCGGCATCTCCCGCCAGGTCACATCTTCCGCCCGCTCGATCTCGGTGTTGATAATCGCCTCCACCGCCGCGATCTGCTCGGGGGTGAGCGGGCCGGTGTGGGTGAAGTCGAAGCGGAGCCGGTCGGGGGCGACCAGGGAGCCCGCCTGCCGGACATGGCTGCCCAGGGTATCGCGCAGCGCCTTGTGCAGCAGGTGGGTGGCGGTGTGGTTCTTCTGAATCGCGATGCGCCGCTCCTCATCGACCGTGGCCCGCACCACCTGCCCCGCCTCCAGGAAGCCCTGCTTCACGGTGGCCACGTGCAGGAAGTGGCCGGAGGGCAGCTTGCGGCAGTCCTCCACCTCGACCGTCAGGCCGTCGGCGGTCAGGGTGCCGCTGTCGCCCACCTGGCCGCCGCCCTCGGCGTAGAACGGGGTCTGATCGAGCACGATCACCACCGAAGAGCCGGCGCCGGCCCCGGAGGGGTCGCCATCTTCATCGAAGACACCCAGAACCCGGGCCTCGGCGGTCAGGGTCGAGTAGCCCAGGAACCGGGTCGGTTCCACATCGCCCAGGTTGGCGGCGATACGGGTGAGCGACTCGGTCACGTAGGAGACGTCACGGGCGGCGCGGGCGCGGGCCTTCTGCTCCGCCATGGCGGCGTTGTAGCCCTGCTCATCGACCGAGAAGCCCTGCTCCCGGGCCACGTCCCGGACGATGTCCAGCGGGAAGCCGTAGGTGTCGTAGAGCACGAAGGCGTCGTGGCCCGAGACCACCGCCTTGCCATCCTGCCGCATGTTGCGCAGGATCTCGCCCAGCCGCTCCATGCCCTGCTCCAGGGTGCGGAAGAAGCGCTCCTCCTCCCGGCGCAGCTCATCTTGAATGACCGACAGGTTCTCCCGGACCTCGGGGTAGGCGTCGCCCATCACCTCTGCCACCGACTCCGCCACCTTGTAGATGAAGGGCTGGGTGAAGCCCAGGGAGCGGCCGAAGCGAACCGCCCGACGCAGGATGCGGCGCATCACGTAGCCGCGGCCCTCGTTGGAGAAGCGGACACCGTCGGCGATCAGGAAGGTGCAGCAGCGGGTGTGATCAGCGATGACCCGGAAGGGGATCGCCTCCGGCCCCTCCTTGTAGGTGGCGCCGGAGAGGGCGGCGATGCGGTCGAAGATCGGCTTCCAGAGGTCGATCTCCCAGTTGGACCAGACCTCCTGCATCACCGTGGCCATGCGCTCCAGGCCCAGGCCGGTGTCGACGCCGGTCCGCTCCAGGGGGATCAGCCCCTCGGGGGTCTGGTTGAACTGCATGAAGACGTTGTTCCAGAACTCCCGCCAGCGGTCGCAGCCGCAGGTGGCAATGGAGCAGCCGTCGGGATGGTCGCAGGCGTGCTCAGCGCCCATATCCCAAAAGATCTCCGAGCAGGGGCCGCAGGGGCCGGTGTCGCCCATGCGCCAGAAGTTATCCTTCTCGCCCAGGCGGATGATCCGGTCGGCGGGGACGCCCACCTGCTTGTGCCAGATCTCAAAGGCCTGGTCGTCATCTTGGAAGATGGTGACCCAGAGCCGGTCGGTGGGCAGGCCCAGCCACTTCTCGTCGGTGATGAACTCCCAGGCGTAGGCCAGGGCCTTGTCCTTGAAGTAGTCGCCGAAGCTGAAGTTGCCCATCATCTCAAAGAAGGTATGATGCCGGGCGGTGAAGCCGACCTCCTCCAGGTCGTTGTGCTTGCCGCCGGCCCGGACGCACTTCTGCGCCGTGACGGCCCGGTTGTAATCCCGCTTCTCCAGGCCCAGGAAGGCATCTTTGAACTGGTTCATGCCGGCGTTGGTGAAGAGCAGGGTCGGGTCGCCGTGGGGCACCAGGGAGGAGCTGGGCACGTGGGTGTGCCCCTTCGACTTGAAGAACTCAATGAACGCCGTCCGAATCCCGTTGCCCGACATGTACTTGGGCATCTGTGGAACCCCCTTTGTAAGCTAGCGGAAAAAATGAGCCCCCGCCTCCGACGCCGTCAGCGTCAGGGGCGAGGGCTTGCTGCCTTCGCGGTACCACCCTGATTGGCCACGACTCTGGCAGTCAGGCCATCTTGGTCCAGTGATAACGGCATGGCGGCCGTCCCAGCCTCGGTCGCATGACCTCGGTGGGCCCCTCGGGGGCGGCTCCGATCCCGCCGGCGCAGGCGCCCTCTCAGCTGTGAGGCGCCCTCTCTGGTGCGTGGCTGTTGGACCGTACTTCCCGTCACAGGGTTCTGCTTACCAGTTATGAGGAGAGTATACCGACCTGCATGGGTGAATGTCAAGGCAGGGGGGTTCAAGTTGAGTTGCGACCTAGCTGGCGGGGTTCTGGACCTCCCCGCCCTCGTTCTTGGCGCTCTCCTTGTTCGCACCCTCCTTCTTCGCGCTCTCCTTCTTCGCCTCCAGCCAACTGCCCCTCAGGTCCATGACGATCGCCGTCCCGATCTTGGGCAGGTCGCGGACCAGGCCGATCGGCACCTGCCGGTACATCTTCCTCGGCACGCCCCATTGCTTGGGAAGGAGGGCGTAGGCGAAGTCGCAACGCATCTCCGTCCCGTCTGGGGACCACGTGACCTTCAACATGTCGGGCTGGGTCGCGTCGTACTCGGAAACGGGGACACAGAGGGCTGCCTGCAGGGTGTCGCTGAACTGTATCCGCAGGGCTTCGAAGCGAGGAGACTGAAGCTTATGGTCCGCCACCGCCAGGATAAAGAGATCGTTGGCCTCGGCGTTGGTTCGCCCATAGGCAGGAGAAGACATCCGGATTCGTGCTGGCTGCCGGTTGCCCTTCAACAACTCCCCCTTGGGCGCCTGCTGGAGGCTCTTGAAGGTATCCAGCTCTGAGATCAGCGTCTGCACGGGAATGCTGATCGACGAAGCCGCCACGTCATTCGAGACATCAGACGGGACCACCGGAGCCTTGGACGCCTTAGACTGGGCTCGCTCTGCCACCTGACATCACCTCGATCTATATGGTAATGATGTATATTCTGTCCGTAGTCACCATTTTCCTCCTTTTTCGTTTACGTTTTTTGGGTTGACCTGTATTGGATGGGCCCGGCTGGCGATCGGAGGGTTCATTTACCTGTGAGCGAGGTTCATTTACCTGCGGGCGAGGTTCATTTACCCTGTGGGCGAGGTTCATTTACCCTGTGGGCGAGGTTCATTTACCTGTGGGCGAGGTTCATTTACCTGTGGGTGGGGTTCATTTACCTGTGGGTGGGGTTCACTTGCCTGTGGGCGGGGTTCATTTACCTGTGGGCGGGGTTCACTTGCCTGTGGGTGGGGTTCATTTACGTGTGGGTGGGGTTCATTTACCTGCCGGAGGAGTCGATCGAGCGCCCAGGAACCCATGGATTCGGCAAACACAGCCTCGATGTGAAATAGATTCGAGTTCGACCGTAACGTTTGCCCGAGGCCCCCGTTTAACTAGACAGCCAATCATGAACAGGGTGGGGGACCTATGCGCATCAAGTCTTGGGTATCGATTCTTGTGGTGGTCGGGCTGATGCTGAGCGCCTGCACCTCCTCGAAGAGCCCCGATCAGACCCAGAGCCCCGATCAGACCCAGAGACCCACCAAGCCCGAGCGGCCGGCCCCGGACGTAAAGCTGCCCCTGCGGCCCGCCACCAACGGCTTCATCGTCCGGCTGGATCTCCAGCCAGGCCAAGAGCTACCGGGTAACGGCCTCTTCTTTGCCAACACCGCCACCGGCAAGATTGAGGGCTGGACCGGCGCTCACACCACCGACGCTGTCTCCTTCCTCCCGGTGGAGGGCGACGGGCAGTGGCTCCTGGCAATGACCCCCGAACTGACCTATCTCGTGAGCCGGGAGAGCGGGAAGGTCTGGCAGTGGAACCGAGCAGAGGCGACCGTCATCTCCGCCGCCCACGGGCGGGTGCTCCTGGAACTGCACGGCTCGGACACCGGCGCCCAGTTTGTGGTGGCCGACGCCGAGATGCAGCCCATCGCCCTCTTCACAGGGGCGAAGGGGCCGGAGCACGCCGGGCTGCAGGCCCGCTTCGCTCCCGATGGCCGCAAGCTGGTGCTGGTGGGCCATGACCGCTCCATCTTGCTGGCCGATGTGGCCTCCGGCCGGGCGGAGGAGATCGGGAAGGCGGCTCTGCAGCGGGAGGGCTACCACTCCTCTCCCTCGCTCCGCCTCTCCCCCGATGGCTCCGAGTTCCAGGTGGTGACCAACCTCTTTCCCCTGGGCGGGGCCGATTGGACGCCGGAGTACCACACCGAGATCCAGCGCTTCTCCTGGGACGGCAAGGAGACCGCCCCGAAGCTTACCGTTCCGGGCTCCTCTGCCTACCTCTCGCCCAACGGCAAGCTGGTCGCCTATGAGACCCCCTTCCAGGGGAAGGTCCCCACCGTGGTCATCGCCGACGCCGCCACCGGGGAGCCCAGGGCCTGGACCCGCAGCGCCGCCCTCTGCTATCAGGACAACAACCGGGTCGGCGGGCGCTGGCTGGCCGATGGATCAGCCGTGCTGCTCCGCACCGTCGGCGACCAGTTCCAACTGCTGACGCCTGAGGGCTCCCTGCAGACCAACCCGATCTGGGGCGCCCAGGGCGCCGAGCCGGCCCCGGCGCCGGACAACGCCAACCTGCTGGCCCTCTCCGACGGGGCGCTGGTCGACCTGTCGGGCAAGGCCGTGCAGCCCGCCCCCAAGGTCGGACAGTATGGCCCCGGCGACATCGATCCATGGGGAGAGACCAGCAGGGAGATGCAGCTGGTGCTTCCCCACCACGGGCATGGCGGCCGGTGCGGCTTCGTGGCGATGCTGCCGCCCAAGGTGGAGTCGGTCGAGTCCAACACGTGGGGTGAACCGCTCCGCCTTGAGGTCAACACCCCGAAGGAGTGCCTGAACCTGCGCCAGGAGCCGGACGGCAAGGTGGTCCGCTGCCTGCCCGACAAGACCCGCCTGACGGTCACCCCCGACAAGCAGACGATTCCGTTCCTGATGCACGAGCAGCGGCTGGTGGGCGGTCACTACTGGATGCACGTCAAAGCAGACTCCGGCGAGAGCGGCTGGATCGCCGTGAACCACGAGTTCCTCCGCTGGGCCGACTAAGCAGGTATCTGGCACCCGGTGCGGGAAGACTCAACCATG
>JBMONB010000067.1:0-12159 GCA_049325315.1 Bacillota bacterium
AGATGAAGCTGTCGAGCCCGCGCCCCGCTCCCCAGCGGTGCTCCCCGAGCGCCGCGGCGTTGACATCGGTCTCAAAGCCGGCGGTTACCCCGAGCCCCTCCTGCAGCCGGGCAAGGAGAGGGGTGTTGCGCCAGCCCGGCTTGGGGGTCGAGGTGACCGAGCCATAGGTCGGGGAGGTGGGGTTCAGATCAACCGGCCCGAAGGAGCCGATTCCGATGGCCGCCACCGGTTCGGGTTGGGCCCGGAAGAAGGCGATCACCCGCGCGATGGTCTCCTCGGGGGTGGTGGTGGGAAACCGCTCCACCGCCCGGATATCGTCAGGCCCCGTTCCCACCGCGCAGACAAATTTCGTACCGCCGGCCTCGATGCCGCCGAAGAGTGACATGGCGCGTCTCCTTACGCAAAGCGAATGATCGAGCGCACCGCCTGACCGGAGCGGAGCGCCTCGAAGGCCTCGTTGATCTCATCGAGCGGATAGGCGCCGGTGATCAGCCCGTCGAGATCGATCTTGCCCTCCATGTACAGGTCGAGAATCTGCGGGATATCCACGTCGGGCACCGCCTGGCCATACCAGGTGCCGGTCAGGACCTTGGTCTGGCTGGGGAGCGAGAAGGCGTTGATCGAGACCTCCTCGTGGGGCGGGGCGACGCCAACCACCACCGCTGTACCCGCCTTGCGCACGAGGCCATAGGCCAGGGCGATGGTCTCGGGCCGGCCGATCACCTCGAAGGCGTAGTCAGCCCCACGCCCTTCGGTCAGGTCAAGGACCGGGGTGAAGGCGTCGTCGCTCTCACTGGTATCCACCGTGTGGGTGGCGCCGAAGCATCTCGCCCGCTCCAGCTTGGCCGGGATCTTGTCGATGGCGATGATCGTCGTAGCCCCGGCCAGCTTGGCGCCCTGAATCACGTTCAGGCCCACGCCTCCGCAGCCAATGACCACCACGCTGGAACCTGGCTGTACCTTCGCCGTCTTCATGACCGCCCCGTAGCCGGTCATGACCGCGCAGCCCACCAGGGCGGCCCGGTCCAGCGGCACATCGCGGCGGATGGGGATTACGCTGGTCTCCGAAACCACGGTGGCCTCGGCGAAGCAGGAGACCGCCGAGAAGTAACCGATGGGCTCCCCCTCCAGCGAGAACCGGTGGCTGCCATCGGACAGGGTGCCGGTCACCTGCAGCTCAAAGGCGGC
Source organism: Bacillota bacterium (assembly GCA_049325315.1). Lineage (GTDB taxonomy): Bacteria > Bacillota > Sulfobacillia > Symbiobacteriales > Symbiobacteriaceae > JAWLHU01. Next base: position 1,189 of record JBMONB010000067.1, read on the forward strand.
GTCGCAGATGTCCGGGCGGCCCGAATCACAGTAGAAACAGTGACCGCAGCTGGCCACCCAGTTAAAGACCACGTGGTCGCCGACGCGGACCCGGGTTACGCCCTCACCCACCGCCTCCACCACGCCGGCCCCCTCGTGGCCAGGGATGGCGGGCAGCGGTATCGGCAGGTTGCCGCTGGTCACCGAGAGGTCGCTGTGACAAACACCGGCGGCCGCCACCCGCACGCGGACCTGACCCGGCCCCGGCTCCGCCAACTGGACCTCCTCAATGCGAAGCGGTTCGCCGAACTCAAAGCAAACAGCAGCGCGCAAGCAGATCCCTCCTTACTTGTCGAGCAGATCGGTCTCGCCGCGCTCATTGAGGACATCGCGGTATGCCTGATAGAGCGGGGGCAGCAGAGGCAGGAGTTTGAGCGCCTTCGTGATCTGTCCCTTCGCCTTGATCTGTCCCCGGGCAAGGGCCATGGGTACGTTCAGCTTCCCCTTCCAGAACTGGTGGCCCACGTCGGCGGCGAGTTCGAAGGAGACGTCGGGGGCCGGGGTGAGATCGTCGAACTTGACAATGATCGGCTCCCCCTCCGGGGCGGGCGACCGACCGTCCATCAGCACGGTCACCTCCGGATTGTGGTAGATGAAGGCCACAATCATCTGAGACTGGCGGAGTCCCCGGGTCACTTCGGTCTGCTGTGCCCTTTCAAAGACTCCCTCAAGAATCGCCTTCATGTGGGCCGCATCACGGTAGACCGCCATCGGGAATTTCCCTCCCTTTTGATCGGTGGTTGTTACTCGGGTGGCCGGTTCTCGTCGTGGGTTGCCTGCTGCTGGGTGACCAGGCGGGAGAGCAGTTCCTTGCGGTTCTCCACGCCCACCTTGTGCAAGACGTTACGAACGTGGAACTTGACCGTGTGACGAGTGACGAAGAGGGCGGTGGCGATCTCGGCATCGCTGGCGCCCTTGACCAGCAGATCGTAGACCTGCCGCTCCGAAAAGGTGAGCCCCTCGGGCGGAGCCGGCGGTCCGGGTCCGTGCGCCGCCGCCTCCTGGCCGGCGGACTTCTCGCTCTGCTCCATCGCTGATTCCCCCTGCTCTTCGGAGGCGTCATCGCCTCCTGCCCGCTGCCCCGCCGCCGGCTCCCGGGAGGCAATGGGGGTCATGAGGAAGATGATGGCGGCGCCAATCAGCAGAAAGGCGGAATCGGGGCGTGCATCGTGGGGCCAGGCGGTGCTGGTCAGGTTGGCGACGGCGATCAGTGTGAGAGAGAGCCAGAGCCCCCAGCCGACGGTCCGGCGGATCCCCATGACATGTCGCACCCGCCACATGAAGTGCCAGTAGAAAAGGTCGGCTCCGGCCAGCCCCAGGAGGAAGAGGGAGCGGTAGACGGTGGTCAACTCCCCCTCGCTGCCGATGGCCGCCATGAGGGCAATGCCCAGCAGGCTCAGGCTGTAGAGCGCCACCATGCCGGGGCGGTCACGCCGGGCCTGATGGCCGAAGAGGATGATCCCAAGGCTGTAGATGAGCGACTCCACCGCCGGGCGCCAGGCCCATTCGGGGGCAGCGGTCGCGGAGAGAAGATGATACCAGACGCCGCCCACCAGGAAAGCGCCCAGGGCAAAAGCGATGCCGGGCAGGTAGAGCCGCGAAAACTCCGGCACGGTCGGCGTGGGCAGGCGCCCCGCCGGCCCCTGTACGACCTGCGCCGGCAGTTCCTCCAGCACGGTGGCGGTGGAGCTCGCCCCGGCCATGGCCAGACCGGCGATTAGTGTCAGGCCGACAGCATCCACCTGAGGGAAGAGTCCGTGGGTGGCCCAGACCGATGCCACCAGAATATTGGCCGTCGCCATGGCGGTTACCAGGGTGGTGATTGGGTCATCGGACTGGTCAAAGGTGACCGACCAGGCCTGAACCAGGTAAGCGGCCAGAATCGCCATCACGATAACGCCGGGGGCGCTGGGGTTCAGAGCGGTGCGGGGCGCGGCAGCAAAGAGCAGGCTGGTCAACGCCAGCAGAGCGCCGGCCCCCCGCACGAGGCTGGCCCGGGTGACAAACCGCTGCGGGAGCATGGCAATCACCGGCAGGGAGGCGCCGTGCGTTACGACAAAGACAAGGCCAAGGACGGGTGCCCTCGCCCCTGCCACGTCGAAGAGTAGCGGGCCGAACATGGGAAAGCTAAGAAGCCAACCGAAGAGGCCGCCAAGAGCGAGGCCTGAACGGATGGCCGAGGGGAACGTCGGGCCCGTACGAAGGGCGGATCGCATTCAGTCTCCCCCTCGTATTCATACGTTTCGGTTGATGGACAGATTCGGTCATCCGGTGTGGAATCCTTCACCCCAAGAAGCAAAAGTCGGAAAAGGGGTGGTCCCGGCAAGCCCACAATGTTGCGGCTTGGTGGAACTCACCCCGTGGTTGACACAACGTTGACAGCCTCGCATGGCCGAGGCTGGGCGGGTTAGCGCTCGCGCAGTGTTGGGAAGAGGATCACATCGCGAATGGAGGGGGCTTCGGTGAGCAGCATCACCAGCCGGTCGATGCCGATCCCCAGGCCGCCGGTAGGTGGAAGGCCGGTCTCCAGGGCCGCCAGGAACTCCTCGTCGAGCGGATGCGCCTCCTCGTCACCTGCGGTCCGTTGTGCCAGTTGGTGCTCGAACCGGGCGCGCTGCTCGTCGGGGTCGTTCAACTCAGAGAAGGCGTTGGCGATCTCCAGCCCCTGTACATAGAGTTCAAAGCGCTCGGTCAGCCTGGGGTCGGCGGGATCCCGCCGGGCGAGGGGGGAGGTCTCAACCGGATGGCCCACCACAAAGGTGGGCTGAACCAGGCGCTCTTCGCCGTACCGCTCGAACAGCCCCGCGAGCAGCCAGGGCGGCGGCCTGAACCAGCCGCTCGGTCAGGTGCATCATGTCGCGGCAGCCGGCGTAGGCCTGGTACGCCTGCGAGAGGAGAACCGGGGTCTCCGCCTCCAGGAACCCCTCGCCCTCCAGGGTACGGCGCAGGGCCGAGAGAATACGGCTGCGGGCCTCGAAGACCCCACGGCTGCCGGGGTTGACCAGCAGGTCGAGATGCCGTGACCGGTAGCGCTCCTCCAGGTCCCGCAGCCCCCCGTGCTTATCGGGGAGGGGGCGGAGCGCCTTGGTCAGCATTGTCAGTCTGTGGACCCGCACGGTCAGTTCGCCGGTTCGGGTGCGCATCAGCGCCCCTTCTGCCCCGGCGATATCGCCCAGATCCAGTTGGGACCAGATGAGGCCGGAGTGTTCATCTACGTCGTCGCGCCGCAGGTACAGCTGAATGCGGCCTGTGCCGTCTTGCAGGTGGGCAAAGCCCGCCCGACCGTGGGGCCGGAGGCTGATCACCCGCCCGGCGACGCGCACAACGGGGGCTGTGGATTCCAGTTCCTCTGCCGCCAACTCGGCAAAATCGGTCAGCAGGTCGCCGGCCAGGCGGCGGTCGGGGAAACGGGGGCCAAAGGGATCGACCCCCGCCTGGCGCAGCGTTTCCACCTTGGCCCGGCGGGCCTCCTGAAGCTGTTTAACTCGCCTCTCCATGAGCGTCCTCCTCTCGCATAAAAAAACGCTCCCGTCCCCGTGAAGGGACGAGAGCGCTGCTCCCGCGTTACCACCCAGATTGGCCGCGATGGTGCGGCCCGCTCATCCAGGTACGGCCCTGCCGCCAGGACAGGGGTTATACCTTGCTCCCGATACCGGGGGAGAAACCGTCCTCGCCTACTCGAGCGGCTCCAGGCCGCTGGTTCGGGGGCAGCTCCGAGGCCTTGTGCACGGGGCTCTCACGGTCGGAACTTTCAGCATCTGTTCCGCTCTCTGTACCGGAGAAGACCGGTGCAGCGGGCCGGTGGTCCGGCCACGCCCTCTTCATCGCCTTGCTGAGATATAGAAGCAATCATACCGTGCTCAGAACCGTCTGTCAATAGGGGCTACCGCGCCCGAAACCCAGGCTGTGCCCGCATGAGCCGCTCAGCGTGGCCATCGAAGGGGAAGGAGCGGCTCTCCACCAGGCGAATCAGTTCGGCCAGCCCATCCCGGGCCATGGTGACCACAGCGGGCGGGTAGGCCCACTCCAACCGGTGCTGCTCGAACTCATCTTCATCTTCCACCGTGTAGCGGAAGTCCGCTTCGATGGAGAGATCGAGGTCCAGGTCGATCGAGGAGATCGTCTGGCCTTCGATTTTGGCCGGGGTGGCAATGTTGCAGTAGTAGCGCCAGAACGACCCGTCGGCGTTGAAGCCGGCCATGATGTTGTAAGGGCGGTCCAGGAAGTGGTACTCAATCGTCTGGTTGGCGATGGGCACATCTACCAGGTTCCGCCCGGGATGGTTCAGCGGCCGATTCAGGGGGCCGTAGAGGATGAGCAGGTCCGGGGACCGGGAGATGAGGCGGGCGGGGTAGCTGTAGTGCTTCTCGCCGTTGTACTTGTACTCCTGAACGAAGACATCGCTCATCGCCGGAATCAGGCCTCCTGTTGCGACCATTATCTCGGGCTCTGCTCTCGTAAGACGTGTTGGCTGCGGCATGGGTTCCGGGCTCATATGAAGGCGAAGGGTCGGGGCAAACTCTTCAGGCATGGAAGGAGGAGATGGTATGGATGAGTTGGTACTCAACATGCCCGCAGACGAGGAGTACGATATCGTGATCATCGGCGGCGGGCCCGGCGGAGCGACTGCGGCGCTCTACGCTGCCCGGGCCGACCTGCGCACCCTGGTGCTCGACAAGAGCCTGGCGGCCGGCGCCCTGGGGATGACCGGCGCCGTCGACAACTACCCGGGCATGCCCAACACCACCGGGCCCGAGATTGTGAAGACGATCCGCGGCCAGGCGGAGTCCTTCGGGGCGCTCTTCCGGCAGGAGCAGGTAATGGGCGTCAGCCTGGAGGGCGAGGTCAAGGAGATCTACACCACCGGAGGGAGCTACAAGGCGCGGGCGGTCATTTTGGCCACGGGCGGCATGGGCCGGTCCAACCTGGTTCCCGGCGAGGAGCGGCTGGTGGGCCGGGGCGTCAGCTACTGCGCCACCTGCGACGCCGCCTTTTTCCGGGACCAGCCGGTGATCGTGGTGGGCAGCGGGGAGCAGGCGACCGAGGAGGCGCTCTTCCTGACCCGGTTTGCCTCCAAGGTATTGCTGGTGCATGTGGGCAAGGAGCTGAAGGCGCCCGACCACATGCTGGAGGAGTTGCGCGAGAACCCCAAGGTGGAGCCAGTCTCCGGGCGGCTTTTGGAGGTCCTGGGCGAGGAGAAGGCGACCGGAGTCAAGATCGCCACCCCCGAGGGGGAGCGGGTACTGGAGGCGCCGGGGATCTTTATCTTCCTCCAGGGGAACAAGCCCGTGATCGACTACCTCATGGGAACGGTACCAACGACGGAACAGGGCTGCCTGATTGTCAACCGGGAGACCTTCGAGACCCAGGTGGAGATGGTCTTTGCCATCGGCGACCTGCTCTGTACCGAGATCAAGCAGGCGGTGATCGCCGCCTCCGAGGGCTGCCAGGCAGCGATTCACGCCGAGAAGCGGCTGCGGGGGCGCAAGCAGGCCCGCAGGGACTGGAAGTGAGCGAACGAGCCCGGCAGGCGGCAGGCCGGGCTCTCTATAGAACGCTGTGACAGAGGGAGGGTGGAAGGCCGATTCGCTCACAGAGCTCCTCCCTGGGAAGGCGTGTGAGTACAGCCAGCATGTTTATGCCCGTTCGGATCGCCCCCGAGAGGTTTACTTCATCTTGGTAGATCAGGGGGCTGCGGTCCTCGAGGATCATGGCCCGGTATTGGCGATCGATGGTACGGAGAATAACCAGGTCATACTTACCCCCACGGAGCAGCATGTGGACTCTTCCTCCTTTCCGACTGAGGACCAGGGTCTTGGCAAGGCGCCGCGGGATCTACCCAAAGCGGGGGAACGGCACACGAGGAGATGTACATCTGTAGGTGTATCTCTCCGTGTGGAGCTTGACGAAGCAGTCGACCATTCCGGGGTCAAAGTGCGTCTCGCGGCATCGCTGCAACTCTGCGAGGGCATCAGGCGCGGACCGGGCTTCCTGGTAGGGGCGCGCCGTCGTCATGGCGTCATAGGCATCAGCCACGGCCAGCAGCCGGGCGAGCAGGGGGGTTTTCGATCCGGCAAGGCCATCGGGGTATCCCTTGCCGTCCCAGCGCTCATGGTGGTGGCGAATCACCGCGGCCACCTGGGGGTCTAGCCCGGCGGCCAGAACGATCGCCTCCCCGAACTGGGCGTGCTCCTTGATCCACTCCCACTCCTCCGCGGTGAGCTTCTCCTCCTTGTGGAGTATGGCGGGGGGAATCAGGAGCTTGCCTGTGTCGTGAAGCAGTGCGCTCACGCCGAGAACCTTCATCTCTTCTTCGTCTAATTGAAGCTCGGAGCCCAGTGCGAGGGCATGGACCATGACCCGGTGGCAGTGGGCTGCGACTTCGGGCTCCCGATCTGCCAGGACATGCAGGAGTGAGTGGACGTGCTTCATAGCGAACATGCAGGCTTCCTCCTCTCAGACGCTGTAAGTAGCGTATCAATATCCGCGCTTCTCAGACGTCCGTCTACAGGTTGAATTGCCTACATCGTCAGGCGTAATGAAAGACGGCTCCGGGGGTTTCCCGGAGCCGTCTTCGCCGATCGCTATGCCCTTCCACCTCGCTGCTGCAGCAGGTAGACCGCTGCCTTGGTCCGGTCTGGCAACCCCAGTTTGTGCAGGATCCGGTGAACGTGGGTCTTTACCGTCGCCTCGCTCAGGAATAGCTGCGCCGCGATCTCCCGGTTGGCCAGTCCCCGGGCCACGAACTGAAGAATCTCCAGTTCCCGCTCGGTCAGGCTGTCGAGGCTTGAGGGACCGGCGGCCTGATCCGACTGCTGCTGTGCCAGTGCAGCGGGGAGGGGCACAGGCGCAGGGGGCGCAGACGGCCTTGGGGCCACCGCAGCGCGGGGACTCAGGCTGATCCGGGCCCAGACCACCGCCTCCAGCGCCTCAACCACCGTCGGGTCGAACCGGTGACCGGCCTCGGCCTTGGTGGACAGCAGGGCTGCCAGCCGGCTCTCCCGGCCCTGCCCTGCCTCGGCCTCCTCCCGCCTGACGAAGAACTCCACCGCCAGAATCACCTGCGCCTCCCGCGGCATCTCGCTCCAGGGTGGGCCGTTTCCGGTCAGGGAGTCCTGGTAGCTGGACTGAACGGCGGGGGCGGCGTTCAGGCTGAGGGGCACCTTCGAGAGGCGAGAGAGCACCTCTCCCAGCGGGGAGTCAGCGCCGGAATCCCTGGCTTCGTGTGCCATCCGGATGAGCAGGCAGAGAAGGGCCATGTCCTCCAGGCCTTGCACCGCCGATTCGCTCCACCCCAGGCGACGGGCTACTGCGCCAGCGAGCCCCGTGAGGCGGCCCGACAGGGCCGGGTCTGTGCCGGTCCCCAGGGTCGCCGCCTCCACCAGGGTCTGCAGGAAGGTCCGTCGCTTGAGGGCGATCCCCTTGGTCAGCTGGCTGTTCTCCAGGGCTGTGCCGGCGAGGTTGGTCCAGATCGAGAGCATCTGCCCCTCCTCCGGATCGAGCCCTGCCCCCCGGCGCCCCGCCACGAGGTAGCCCATCTGGTTTTGTCGCCCGGACATGGGCAGGGCGGTCACCTCGGCAACGCCAATCTTGGCGAAAAGCGAGGCGGAGGGGGGCTGCTCCGCCGGCAGGCGGATCTCGGCTGCCATCTCGGGGGCAATGCCGCGGGCCACCTCCACGCGCAGGTAGCCGTCGGGCTGCCGCAGGAGCACGGTACACAGGTCCAGATCAAAGAGGCTCATGGCCACATCGACAGCCAGTTCCAGGGCCACCTGGTCCTCCACGGAGGAGGCGAGCATGCGGCTCACCTCGTGGAGGGCCAGGAGATGGCACATCTGCCGCTCCTGCGAACGGCGCAGGTGGCATCGCTCCAGGACCACGCCGGCCATACGGGCGACTGTGTTCAGCAGCGCCAGGGACTTGGCGTGGTCAGACAGCGGTTCACGGGTGTAGACTGCCAGAAGCGCCGTGACGGTGCCCGCGCTGAGAACCGGCACCAGCAGACCGGTGCCTCCGCAGTCACGCTCCATCTCCGAAGCGCGGGGGTCCAGCGTCAGGTTTCGGCTGACCAGGGGCTCGCGGGTCCGCCAGGCCCAACCGGCCAGGGAGGCGGAGGGGGCCAGTGACAGTTGCTGGAACCGCTCACCATTCACACCGGCGGAGGCCCTCACGGCGAGTTGGCCGGCCCCAGGCGACTCCACCACCGCCACGGTAGCACCGGGGAAGCTGGCAGCGGTCAGGAGCAAGGCCTGCACGACCTGTCCGGGATCTGCTGCTTTGTAGAGCGCTTCGGAGATGCTCTCCAGAGGTAGTGGCTGGCTGGAGGTCAAACCGCCTCACCCCCTCCAGCTAGAGGCGGACCGGAGGCGACATAGGGGCGCAGGTAGAGATAGAGTGCTCGCTGGCCCTCGCCGCGCCGCACCAGCACCGATTGCTGCACCAGCCGCTCGGCGGCCGCGGCCACCAACTCTTCCGGGCGACCCACCCGCAGGGAGAGGCTCTGGATGGTTTCACGGGAGTAGGGGTTGCGCTGGAAGTAGAGGGTCACATCAAGACGAACCAGATCCAGGTCACCAAGCTCCACCCCAGCACCTCCTACCATACTTCCATGAACGGTCGCTCGCTTGTATACTCGATCACCATGGGCGCTGAGACCCGCCCAGTCGGCGACTTCTGGACCTGCAGATACTGGTAGCGCCCGTCATACCAGACACGGAGGACGCTGTTGGCGGTGCGCTGGACGAACGAGGTGAAGGCGGCGCCCATCTCATCGAAGTTGCAGAGGGCGATCAGCGTGTGGCCGTGCTCGCGCACGGCGGCCATCAGCCGCATCCACTCCAGTTCCATCGCTTCGGGGCCGATGTTCCGCAGGACCACGTTCAGGTCCATGGTGATCAGCCACGGGGCCTGGGCCTTCTTCTGCACCGTTACGAGCGGTTCTACCAGGGAGGTGTTCTCGGTAGGGTCAGCGGCGGCCTCTGAGGTGTATTCGTTCACATAGTCGACCAGTTCGGGCGGGACATACCTGCCCTCCATCTCCGACGAGATCCACCGCCCCTCGGCTGCCAAAGCAGGGATATCCACCCCGAACAGGGACATCAGGTATTCCAACTCGTTAAAGCTCTTCGCTGATGGCCCGGACTGCCAGAGGTACCCCTTATTGATATGCGCGGCAATAAGCGAGGCGTAGAGGTAGCGGTAGTGGCCCTTGGAGTTCACGTTCATCACCAGGCTGCTCCCCCTGCGCAGGCCGCCGTTCAGGCACTCATCGAGCCTGCGCAGCCCGGTGGGCACGCTCTCCCCGCCCAGCGGGTTCGGGATCTGGCTGAGGATGGGAAGCACCTTCAGCCCGCGGTCCGTGAAGACGAAGACCAATCGCCCTGAGACCATGTCCGAACCCCGGTGCTTCAGCACCTCGAGGTGCCGGAGCCGGTGCTCGTCAAAGCAGTCGAAGGTGAGCCTGATGACGGTATCCGCCACGAAAAACTGAACCTGGCGGCTGGATTCGCCCTCGTGGACCTCGTGCAAGAAGAGCGAGGTGATCTCCAACCGCTGCAGGACGTTGCGCAGCAGGTAGAAGGACTTGCGCCAGGCCGCCTCCGGCTGGTCCATCAGCACCAGGTTGAGGCTGTCGATGACCACCCGGCTCAGGTTGAGTTCCGCCTTCAACTCCTCCAGCAGACCATCGGGTTGGATGGCGTCGTCGAGGAAGGCCTCGGGTGACATGCAGATCACCCGGAGTTTGCCCGCCTGCTCCAACGCCTGCAGATCCCAGCCGAACTGGAGCGCGTCGCGGTAGATCTGGTCGGGGAACTGCTCGAAGGTGATATAGGCACCCCCCTCTCCGACCTCTGCCCCGGCGCACAGGAACTGTAGGCCCAACGTGGTCTTGCCGGTGCCAGCTGCACCGGTCAGGAGGACACAGCTATGGGGCATCAGGCCACCGCCCAGGACGGTGTCCAACCCTGGCAATCCAGTCAGAAGGCGATGCGGCACGGAATCACATCCCTATACGTATATATCAGATTAGCTTGATGAGATATCGTCCATAAGCTTCGCTATACCTTTCCCCACTTCCTGCCAGACATCGGTTACAAACTAGTTGATTACGGAACCAGTGCATGCGAGACAAACCCCGCTGGGTAGCCTAAGGCCATGTGAAAAGGGGGAGAATGCGATGGAGCACCAGACGCATGAGAACCACCAGCACCAGCACAGCCCGGCCTGCGGCCACACCCGCATTCAGCACGGCGACCACGTGGACTATGTGCACGACGGGCACCTGCACCACGAGCACCAGGGGCACTACGACGAGTGCCGGATCGAGGTGTCGGACAAGAACCCGGCAGGCTGCCACCCAACCACCTGCGGCTGCCGGCACGACCAGCACTGCGGCCATGAGCGGATTCCCCATGGCGACCACTTCGACTACCTGGTCAACGGCCGGCTCCACCACCAGCACGGCGACCACTGCGACGACCACGGGCCAGTGAATGTGATCGCCCAGTAAAGCGCAGAGGGACCGATTGAGACGGCAGCAACTGCCATGGCTCAGTCGGTCCCTTCATTGTTAAATCCGGGGGAAGAGGGGGGCTCCCCGGTTGATGGGGGTGCCGGGCTGAAGCACGCCCCAGCGACACCGCTCCTCCCAGGCGCTCTCTCGGACGCTGCGGGGGTCCAGGCCGAGCTGGGCGTAGATCTGCTCGGGGGTCCGCACCAGGTAGGGCGTCAGGGCCGCGGCGGTCAGGCGCAGGGTTTCAGCCAGGGTGTAGAGGACCCCGCTCAGCTGTGCGGCCTTGCCCGGCTCCTTCGCCAGCGCCCAGGGGGCCTGCTCCTCGATATACTTGTTGGCCCGGCCCACCAGCCGCCACAGGGCGGCCAGGGAGTCCGCCAGGCGCAGCCCCTCCAGGTTGGTCTGGAGCGCAGCGATCG
>JBMONB010000068.1:0-11888 GCA_049325315.1 Bacillota bacterium
GGTTGAAGGAGGCCATTGAGAAGAAGCTTTTTGCCGACATGAAAAACGTGGTCAAGATTACCACGTCGACCCGAACGCCCGACCCGGAGCAGCAGAAGCGGATCAACGAGGTGGTGCGGCGGCTGATCGATGATCACGGCTACTGCGAGGTCTGCGCCAACGAACTGCTCCGCTATGTCGGCACCCTCTTGAGCCGGTAACACGCCACAACAGCGGGACCCCAGCGCACATTGGGGTCCCGCTTTCTTTGCCCAGTTAGTCTCGGGGTGTGACATAGGCAGGGAGCGTGCAGGGCCCATCAGCCCGCACGCTCCCGTTTGTCTCTACTCGGTTTCCGGATCTTCGGTCGTCGTCCCTCCACCCAGGTAGAGTTGCGCCACCCGCGGGTCGTCGAGCAGGGAGGCCCCCGCCCCGTCGAGGGCGTTCTTGCCGCCTTCCAGCACGTACCCGCGATGCGAGATCCGCAGCGCCTGTTTTGCGTTCTGCTCCACCAGCAGAATGGAGGTGCCCTGCCGGTTGACCTCCTGGATCTTCTCAAAGATGGTCTTCACCATCCGGGGGGATAGAGCGGCGGAAGGCTCGTCCAGCAGGAGCAGATCGGCCCCGCTGATCAGCGCCCGCCCCATGGTCAGCAGCTGCCGTTCCCCGCCCGAGAGGTGGCCGGCCTTCGCCTTCCACCGGTCCTTCAGCGTGGGGAAGAGCCCCAGCACCGCCTCCACAGCCGCCCTGTACTCCGGCCGGGAGCCCCGGTAGGCGACCTCCAGGTTTTCGCTGACCGTCAGCGACGGAAAGACATTGGAGGTCTGGGGCACAAAGGCGACCTTGCGGTCGAGGAGCTGCTCCGGCCCCATGCCGGTCACATCCTCCCCCCGCAGCTTAATGCTCCCCTGCCGAACCTTCACCAGGCCGATGATCGCCTTCAGCAGGGTGGACTTGCCCGCCCCGTTGGGGCCAATGATCGTCACGATCTCGCCGGGCTCCACGCGGAGCCCCGCGCCGTGCAGGATATTCTGGTCGGTGTAACCGCCATGCACAGAGTCGACCACGAGGAGACTCATTCCTGCTCCACCTCCCCGAGGTAGGCCGAGAGCACCCGTGGATCTTGCCGCACGGCGGCGGGCGGCCCATCGGTGAGCGACTGGCCCTCTGCCATTACGTAGATGTGGTCGCTCAGCTCCATGACCACTTCCATGTTGTGCTCGATGAAGAGCAGGGTCACCCCGCGGTCCCGCAGCGCCCGCAGCCGGCCCACAATGTACCGGATCAGGGTCGGATTGACGCCCGCCATGGGCTCGTCGAGCAGCAGCAGCTTCGGGTCAAGCATGAGTGCCCGGCCCAGTTCCAGCAGCTTCTTCTGGCCGCCCGAGAGGTTCTCCGCCCGCTCGCCGGCCAGATGGCTCAGGTTGAGGAACTCCAGCAACTCCAGCGCCTTCTTCTGGTTGGCTTCCTCCTGCTGCCGGATCTTCGCTCCGTGGAAGAAGAGGTGCGGGAACCGCTCCCCGACCTGGTCCAGGGGCGCCACCAGCATGTTCTGCATGACCGTCATGCCCGTGAACTCACGCGGGATCTGGAAGGTGCGCACCAGACCGAGGGCAGCCCGCTCTTCGGGCTTCAGGCTGGTGATCTTCCGGCCCAGGAACTCCACCTGCCCCTGATCGGGCTGGTAGAAGCCGGCCACGCAGTTGAAGAGGGTGGTCTTGCCGGCGCCGTTGGGGCCGATCAGCCCGGTGATGGAGCCTTGCTGCACCGTCAGGCTGACCTCCGAGACCGCCACCAGGCCGCCGAACCGTTTGGTGATATTCGTTGCGGTCAGCATCAAGCGGCCTCCTTCCGGCGGCTCATCAGCCCGTCGGGCCGGAACAGGAGCAGGATCACAAGGCTAAGTCCGACGATCATCAACCGGAGCGCTGCCAGCTTGGTGGCATCGACGCCCGGCAGAAAGTCCTTCATGAAGCGGGTGCCCTCTAAGAAGAGCATCAGGACGAATGTGCCCGCAAGGGCGCCCAGGTGCTTGCCGCTGCCGCCGATGATCAGGCCGATCCAGACATAGAAGGTGACATCGCTCATGAACTGGTCAGGGGAGACGAACCGCATGTAGTGGGCGTAAATCGCCCCCGCCAGTCCGGAGATGCCCGCCCCGATCATGAGCGACCACATCTTGAAGCTCCCGGCGTCCTTGCCCAGGGCGCGGGCCGCATCCTCATTCGCCTTAATCGCCTGGAGCGTGCGGCCAAAGGGAGAGCGGGTCAGGTGCTGCAAGAAGAGGTAGACGCCGGCGACCATCGCGATGGCGAAGAGGAGGAAGACCACCTGCCGGACATCGCCCTTAAACGAGCCGAAGAGCATCGGGACATCGGTGATGCCAATGGCCCCGCGCGTGGCCCAGGTCTCGTTCAGGATTAGGAGCCGGATTACCTCGGCGAAGCCAATGGTGACGATGGCCAGGTAGTCCGACTTGAGCCGCAGGCTCACCTTCCCGATGGGGTAGGCAAGCACGCCCGCCACGAGCACGCCGGCGGCGATCGTAAAGGGGAGGGGCAGCGACGTGTGAATCGAAAGGAGAGTGGAGGTGTAGGCGCCAATGGCATAGAAGGCGACCAGCCCGAAGTTGATCAGGCCGGTGTAGCCCCACTGAAGGTTCAGGCCCAACGCCAGGAGCGAGTAGATCAGGCCGAGGGAGCCCATCGCAATCAGATAGTTGATCATTTGCCCGCACTCTCCCCGAAGATGCCCGAGGGGCGGAATAGCAGGAAGGCAGTCATCACCGCAAAGGCGATCGCCGGCCGGTAGGCCGGGGTGATCAGCAGGGTGGAGATCTCCTCAGCGATGCCCATCACCACGGCGCCGACCATGGCGCCGTAGGGATTGCCGATTCCGCCGAGAATGGTGGCGGCAAAGGCGGAGAGCAGCAGGTGCCAGCCCAGGTAGGGGCTGACCACCGTCTTCATGGCGACCAGGGCGCCCGCCACGGCGGCCAGTCCGCCGGCGATGATCCACATCGCCATGACCACTCGTTCCGGGCGGATGCCGACGATCCGGGCGAGATCCTGCGAGTCCGCCACGGCTCGCATCTCCTTGCCCAGCCGGGTCTGGGTCAGGAGCAGGTGGACGAGGACCATGAGAACCAGGGCCCCGCCGATGATCCAGAGTTCCACGGGGGTCACCCGGACCCCCAGGATCGAGAGACCGCGCTGGGCGGGAACCGGATAGGGCAGCTGATCGGTGCCCCAGATGAAGATGACCAGGTTCTGCAGGAAGAGCCCGATGCCGATCGAGGCGATCACCAGCGTCACGGGCGAACGCCGCCCCAGGGGCGCAAAGACCAGGCGGTAGATCAGCAGCGCGACGATGGCGGTAGCGGTGGCCCCCAGGGGGAGGGCCACCGCCTGCTTCATTGCGAGGGTGCCGCTGAAGAAGAACGCCAGGTAAGCGCCGAGGGTGATCAGCTCCGCGTGGGCGATGTTGGCAAAGCCGGAGATCCGGAAGACCAGGGTCAGGCCCAGGGCCGCCAACATGAGGATCGAGCCATGGATCAGGCCGTTAACCACCAACTGGAGGATTGAATGCACCCGCGCTCAACTCCACGTCTTACTTCTTCTTGACCACGTCGATCTCTTCCAGCTTGCCGCCCTTGACCTGCGTCACGCTGAAATCGGTGATGGTGTCGCCGTTGGCGTCGAAGTCGACCGAGCCGCTCACGCCCTCGTAGTTGATCTTCTGGCCGGCCTTCAGGGCGGCGAGGCCCTCGGCGAAGCTGTAGACCACCTTGCCATCCTTGGCGTTGATCTCACGCAGGGTCTTCTTGAGCACGTTGGAGTCGGTGGACTTGGACGCCTCCATGGCGAGGGCCAGCAGGGTTACCTGGTCGCGAATCTCGGCGGCGTAGATGTTGGCCGAGAGGTCCTGTCCGGCCGCCTCCTTGTAGCGCTTGTTGAACTCCTCGTAGGGCTTGGTGCCCATGGCGGGACGGGGGCCGACCGCGAGGATGGACTCGGTCGCCTCAGCGCCCACGTTCTTGACCAGGGTGTCGTTGATGCCGAAGCCCGGGCCGATCCACTTCACCTTGGAGCCCAGGGCATAGGCTTCCTTCAGGATGATGGTCATGTCAGGGGCGTAGCCCGCCAGCACGATGCCGTCCGGCTTCTTGGCCAGGGCCTTCTCGACCTCGGCCTTGTAGCTGGTCTGGTTGGGGTTGTAGACGATGGACTCCAGCACCTTGCCGCCCTTGGTCTCAAACGCCTTCTTGGACTCCTCGCCGACGGCGAGGGTGGCCGGGTTGTTCAGGGAGAGGACCACGGCGGTCTTCCAGCCCTGCTTGCTGATCACGTCACCGATAATCGGGCCATAGAAGACCTGCGACGGCTCCGTCCGGAAGAGCAGGTCGTTGTCCTTGACCGTCGTGATCGCCGGGGAGCTGGAGGTGCACATCAGGATCGTGTTCGCCTCGACGGTCACGGGCGCCACCGCCAGCGTAACGGCGCTGGACCAGGTGCCGAAGATGGCCGAGACCTTGTTCACCTCGATCAGCTTCTTCGCAGCCTTGACAGCGGCATCGGGCTGGGTCTGGCTGTCCTCGACATAGACGACCAGCTTGCGGCCCATTACCCCGCCGGCCTTGTTGATCTCATCGACCGTCAGTTCGATCGCCTTCTGTTCGCCCTTGCCATAGGGGCTGCCGCCGCCGGTCAGCGGAATCAACCCACCGAGCTTGATATCCTCGCCGGTGAACTTGACCTCGCCGCCGGTGCTGGGGCTGGTGGCGGGCTTGCTGCTGCTGCACCCGGCGACCAGGGCGGCGGCTACAATGCCCGCTGCCACTTTTGTCAGGATCCGAGACCACCTCTGACGCGACGTACCTGTGCTCATCTGGATGCCCCCTCTAATCTCTTTGCTGCGTACTATCCACAGCCCTTATCGGGCATGGACGTCCTACCACGATTACGGCTTCTTGGGCACCCGGCGGGCAATGCGCTGGGCGCAGCTGCGGACCAGATCGACCATTTCCGCTTCGCACTCCGGGGTGTAGGCGAAGACCGGGACCGAGAGGGAGATGGCGCCGATATCTTCGCGGACCACGCAGCCAATAGCGCAGGTGCCGGCGTAGCACTGCTCCAGGGAGATGGCATAACCCCGCTCCCGAATCTGCTCCAGTTCTTCCCGAATGGCCGAGGGGTTGGTCACCGTCTTGGCTGTCCAGGCCGGCAGGGGGCGGGCGAGATACTCATCGACCACAGCGGGGGGAGAGGCTGCCAGCAGCGCCTTCCCCAGCGCGGCGCAGTGGGCGGGAATCAGGTCGCCCGGCTGCCCGGCGACGCGGACGGGGCTGGACCCGTGCTTCACGGCCAGGAGCAGCACATTCGTCCCCTGCCGGATCCCGAAGTAGCAGGTAAACGTGCTCTCCTCAGCGAGCCGCTTCAGCTCCTCCTGAACCACCTGGTGCAGGTCGACCCCGTGTATGTAGAGGGAGCCGATCTGGTAGGCCAGCAGGCCAACCCGGTACTTCTGGGACCGGGGATCCTGCTCCAGGAATCCGGTGCTCTCCAGGGTCTGAACGATCCGGTGGACGACACTCTTGGGCATACCGGACAGGTGCGCCATCTCGGTGACCCCGAGGAGGGGGTGGTCTGGTGTGAACTGCCGCAGGAGCTGAATGGTCTTCACCAGCGATAGATTCTGGCTCGACCGGTCGGCCATATGGTCCCTCCGTTCCGCAATGAGGGAAAGCTCTGCAAATGCGGGAAATAAGATGGATTTAGAATATCACGGGTGCCGAACAGTGTAAAGAGCCTGGAAATTACAGTTCTATTCGTGATATTCATCGAGAAAGAGATAAATGTTGTACATCTTTAATGAGGAAGCTATCCCGAAGATGAAGGGTTTGTGCCGCTATGCGGGAAGAGGCACGGGACAAGTGCTGCCGGCATATCCATCGTACCCCGACAGGGTGCGATCTCCCCGGGGAGTCCCGTGGCAACCTGATACTCTGGGAGGTGATTGGAACGGCACGGCCGGCAACTGACCGTCGGAGGGGCCGAAAGCCATAGTGAGGCACCATAAGCCAGCCAGATCGGATGACGGGGCCCAGGTAATGGCGCGAAGGCTGTGGGCAACGGGGCTGACCCGTCAGTTTCACGTTCAGATCCCATGTAGAAAGGCGACCCTTTACGGGGTCGCCTTTCTACATGGGGTGGGCACCTTGAGAAGACGCTGACGAGGGATTGTCAGCAGTTTTATCAGCAACAAGAAGAACGAGGCGTTGACGGACCGGATGATCCTGGTCATGGGTGCAGGCCTAGAGTCGAGCGACCAGCTCTGCAGAGACGCCCCATCGTGGAGGTTGGGCTCCAAGCTAATAGGAAGAGGTACCACCTCTCAGCCATGCGCACTGAGATGGTACCTCTACGATCAGCGGTGTCTTTCTTATCATAGCACTACTCGTCACTTGGAGTGTCCAAAACGACGCGTCTATCGGCTGGGACCTGTCGGAGTTCTGGATGGAACAGTTCCATCTCTGCGGTGATGAGCACTCGAGACTTCAGCTTTCTAATGAACGCAATACCCTTCTCCCGGAACAGTACGATAAAGATCCCCTGGACAGGAGTAATTTGCAGTGTAGCCTTGAGGGGGTCGTATTCTTGCTTCATCAGCAGTGTCCCAAGTTCCTCTGAAGAAATGCCTGCTGCTTCCACCAAAGCCCTAATAGAGTAGGCCGCTCTTCGTAGGTTCGCCGGTAGTCGCTCTCCGGGCCAGTTTTGGCGCAGAATCATGATGAAGCGGTTAAGTCTGTCATAGTCCGGGAACTGAGTTGCTGGCAACAGAGCTGCAGCACTCTCAGGCTGAGCCAGCGCTTGGTCCGCCAGTTCTAACATGGCCCTTATCTCGCTGGCCATTCGGGCTTTTGGCCAGGATACCTCTTGCGCCTTATAAACGAAGTCATGAACAACCCTGGCCCAAGCAAACTGTAGGTAGGTCTTTATTTGGAGCTCAAACGATAACCCGAGAAGTCGCTTGTTTACGAGACTGGGCCCATCCCGTAGTTGGAGAACGAGGTGCGTATCATCGTATCCGAAGTTTTCGGGATTGCCCGACTCGATTCGTGAGTCCCTGACGACTATGAACGCCTCGTTAACGTCAGATGCTACCTTGGAGACCAGGTCCAGTGTAGGGACGATAATCGTCCCAGCACTAAGATCATAAAGTTCAGATAACGGTTTGGTGCCCCGGAACAACTGAATCTTGTCAACGATGCTTTCTGCTGTCTTTTCCGGGCGCGCTTCGTAGATTCCTTTGTGCTTTGCGGCAATGCTTTCGAGTAAAGGGTCAAACTGTTTCTGGAATGCCGAAAACAGCCGTCGAGAGCGGTTGACGGCTTCCATTACACTGTCAGGGATGATCATTTCCGCATCACGAAGCACTTCGTCAGCAGATCGCTGCGAAGCTCTCGGTTTGACCCCTTGTTCGACCCTTGGCGTGCTGCGACAAGGTACTTCGCGGCCAATGGGTCTTCTGGTGCGGGCTTTTGGTCAACCTTGTCCGCAAACTCCAACAACCGTTCGCGGGTCTTAGAGATGTTAATAGCCCGTTTTGCGTCGATCATCGACAGACAAGCGGCCCAGAGGCTGTAAAAGTCAGCCACGTTCTTGTATCTGGTGCCCTTGGTTACATCGAGTCGAGAGATCAACTCCTTGCACTGCTGGAAACGAGCGATGTGCCTCCCGGCATCGGGGAGCTCTTCCTCGTACTTGCTGTAATAGAAATCCAGAATCTCGTCGTTTCCCTCTTCTACTCCGTGCATCGTAAGCACCAAGAGTTCGGATATGAGTTCAATATCAAGCATACGACGAATCTTGGCCGGCGTGATTACACCCGAATTCTGCCAGAACTCGTCATCGGCCAACTGGGCAGCGAGAGAAATGAAAGCCCCAGAGTAGATAGCGTGTCTGAGTTCCTGCCGGTTCAACTTCGAAACATTTTTGTTCAGGCGGTTAAAGACGTCACGCAGTTCCCCTTCAGTGGCGTTTTGGAGGGTCTGAACGTTGAGCTGATACTGGAAAAACTTAGTCCGATAGTCCCCGGGGAAGTCCTCGAACCTCAAACCGGCAACTGGAGTCGGCCAAGAATCGGATGGTGAGAAGTCCTCCTCCCCATTGACGAAGGTGAAGATTGTTAGCAAACGCTGTTGGCCGTCAACTACCTCATACTTTTCATCTCCGGTCGGGAGAACGGTGCTATGTAGAATAATTAGGGGTGAAGGAAGATCTCGCAGAATCGTCTCAATGAACTCCTGCTTGTAGGCCTTACTCCACACTGGATGTCTCTGGTACGAAGGCCTTACGTTGAGCATCCCCCGGCGGTAGAGGTCAAGGAACCATGAGATGGACTGAACATTTGGGGTCCTCTTTTGCATGACATCTACTCCCCTATCATGTCTCCGAAAAAAAGCTATATGAGAACCGTTTCCACACTTCATTAGAAACACCTCCTAGGGCTGAGTCTTCTAAGAGGATTATTCCCAACACACTGGAAGAATCCAGATCAATTAGGCACAGGCTCGGAGATCCTGCTAATGTTCTGGGGGTGCTGTGCTCCCAGTGCCCGGGTTGATCGCCAGAGTGTCCGGGATGTTAAGGTTGGGGCAGGACTGGTCTATCGGCTTCGGTCTGGGTCGCGGGTCTGCTGGCGCCGGCGGCGGTAGATCCATTCATGCTCTCGTTCATATTCCAGCCTGAACCCTTTCAGGGCCGAGGCAGCGCGCTCGATGGTCTTGGCAAGGAAGGATGCCTTTTCTTCGAGGTCAGGCAGACGCTCTAGACTCCTCTCCCACTTCGCACGCTGCTCCTGGAGGGCACTGTCTGGGGTGGTGCCCAACCCAATCACGTTCTCCTCTGCGATCTTCAGGCGCCCCCGAGCGCCCACGCGGGTTGCTGTGGATGGCCACATCCGCCACCATGCCCTGGGCGACGAACTGCTCCCGAACGTAGCCGGCGATCAGATCTCGCTGCTGCTCCTTGCTCAGTTCCTTGGGGAAGGCGACAACGATCTCCCGGGCCACCTGAGCATCGGCGCGGCGCTCGGCCTTCTCCACGGCGTTCCACAACTGCGCCCGGTCCTGCGCCCAGGCGGGAGAGCCAGCGGGGGAAGGGGAAGGGGGAGGGGGATGCCTCACGCCAGGCAGGTGCCCATCGGTTCGGCTGGCGGCGATTTGGCACCATCCGCACAGTGATACCCCTGCTTCCGCCCGAATCTACTCTAGCGATAGCCTGAGAGAGCGGGGCTGGGAAGGATGGCAGGGAAGTCGCTGGAGGAACGGATCGCCGACACCGAGGAGCGCATCCGACAGCGACAGGCGCGCAAGCAAGGCCTGGCCCAGCAGGCTCGGCAGCAAGAGCGGAAGGATCGCACTCGCCGGCTAATCCAGATCGGCGGGATCATGGCCCGGCTCGGGATCGACACCCTGGAGAAGGCCCAGGCCCTCCAGCGGGAAGTCGAGCGGCGCCAAGAGGTGCGGGAGTGGCTCTCCAAGGTAGCCCAGCGCACCAAGCCCCAGCCTTCGACCGAACCAGCCGATGAAGCATAGCAGGATCGCCCGCCCAACCCTTGGGGCGGGCCGTTTTGCTGGCCGTGGTATGACATGGTATGACCGTGTATGACATTTCACGTAGCAGGTGAAACAGCCCGAAACGGTGTCCAATCAAGAGCTTCCGCCCGATAATGGGGGAAACCGGCTTGATGGGGGTCGTCCGCCAACCATCACCGCATACGGTGAGAACAGGGCGGGCAGAATGGAGGGATGGTGGAATGGATGAGCGTCGAAATAGAGGCAGGAAACCCAAAACATGGGACAAATTCTCTGTTGTGGGGGCGCGCCCATCGGAGGAAGTTCTTCTCCGGGCGCTTGCCTACGTTCGGCGCTGTGCAGAGGAGAGAAGGCGTAATGCAGTCTGTGGGGTCAGCCCTAACGAACGTTAAGCACACGGTGACGGTAGCGCTCTACCTGCAGGTCAGCACGGTGGACCAGGGGAAGCGGGGCTTTAGTATTCCTGAGCAGCGCAAGGCCTGCCAGGAGAAGGCCCAGACCTTGGCCCGCATGATCCGGGCGGAGCAGTGCGAACCGCTCTCCGTGAAGACTTATGAATTCATGGATACGGCGGGCGGCGATCTGCTTGAGCGACCGGAGCTCACCCGAGCCCGGGAGTTCGTCAAGGAGTCCCGGCCCGATTACTTTATCTGCCTTGACCCGGACCGGTCCATCCGGGCCACCTATCAGGCGATCCTCATCGCCAATGAAATCGAGGCGGCCGGCACCCGGCTGGAGTTCGTCCAGCACGACTACCAAGCCACCTCGGAAGGGCGGCTCTTCTTCACCCCCAGGGTAGCAATTGCCGAGTACGAGAAGGCCAAGATCCTGGAGCGGACGAGCCGGGGCAAGCGGGGGAAGATGGCGGCTGGGGGCATCCCCCATCGGATTCGGGCATATGGCTATGACTTCATTCTCGAGGCTGAGCGGCAGATCCGGCAGCGGGATGGGGAGCCCGATTCCGGGCCGCTGGTGCCGAACCCGGTCGAGGCTGCCTGGGTCCGCCAGATGTTCGAGTGGGTGGTCGGGGAAGAGATCGGCAGCCAGATGGTGGCCGAGCGCCTGAGCCAACTGGCGGTGCCATCAAAGAACGGCGGGGCCTGGCGCAGGCATGTGGTGGCGGATATCCTCCGAAGCCCCATCTACATAGGTCAGCTGCGCCTCAACCGGTGGGACTTCACCGGCCTGGGGGGCAGTTGCATCTGCCGGCCGAGAAGCGGACGAAGAGGCTGACCCCGAAGGAGCGGCCGGAGTCCGAGTGGGTGGCGGTGCCCGTACCGCCGGTCATCGAGCCGGACCTCTACGAGCGGGCCCAAGCGATCCTGGAGAACATGAAGCGACGGTCCAGTACCCGCATTTCGCCGGGGTGCCGGGGGCATCTGTTGAGCGGGGTTCTGACCTGCGGCTTGTGCGGTGGACCCATCCACTATGTTTGGAACAACAAGATTAACGGTTACCTGCTCCGGTGCGCCAACAAGTATCCCCTGGTACGTGGGTTGAAGGGGCCGCCGCCCGCCTGCAGCCTGGTGCATCTGAAGGCTGAGCTGATAGAGGCGGCGGTTGGGCAGAAGATCCGCTCATGGTTTATCGACCCCAACCTGCTGGAGAAGGATCTTGAGCATCAAAAGGAGCAGCCGACCGTCGACCAAGCGGAGGTGGAGCGGAAGCTACTCGCCCTCAATGAGCAGATCGACGAGGCTAAGACCCGCCAATCGTGGGTGCTCTACCTGGTCAGCAAGGGCGTTGTTCATGCAGAGGTGGCGGAGGCCCAACAGGGGGAGATCAAGCGCCACCTGGATGCCCTTGAGAGCGAGCGTGGGGTCATCCAGCAGAAGACACGTCGGTCTAGCCATACGGTGGAGAGTATTAAGCGGAGGGTTAGCATGGTACGGGATCGGCAGACGGAGGTGCTAAAGGAGATCGACCGCATGACTCCGGAGCAGAAGCAGGTCTTTGTCCGAATGATGGTCCGGGAGGCTCGCATCAACGGAAGGGACCAGGTGGAGACAATTCCCGTAGGGTGATGGTCACCCGAGTGTCCCTCCGGCGGCCCGACTCAGTCGGCAGGGGACCTGCCCACCTGCTACTTCATTCAGGTTCCAGTTGCGAGGAGATGAAAGATGCAGAGAGTACCTTCGTGACGAGATGATAGTCTTGGCAAGGGCCGGAGCGGTGCTCCGGCCCTTCAGCTTGCTGACAAAACAGCCCTCTGCTGTCCGCAAAGCGGACGCAGGGGCTGTTTTGTATACAGATAAAGGGAGTATGAAGCTTAAGACAAAGGTTCAGCAGCTTTTTTGGGGGGTGCTACCCC
>JBMONB010000069.1:0-11841 GCA_049325315.1 Bacillota bacterium
CATCACCCTGCTGATCACCAACCGGGTGATTCTGCCCAAGGGGGTCCGCCCCGGCCTCGGACCGATCATCGGCATGATCGGCCTGGCGCTCTTCTACGGCTTCTTTGCCTCCAGGGCGCTCCTGCCCTGGTTCTGGAAGATGCTCGGCATGTAGCAGACAGCCTGCAGAATGGCAATGGGCGGGGCCGGCAAGACCGGCTCCGCCCCTGGTTCTCCTACTTCGTCTCGTCGCTCTCCCAGTATGTAAGGTCCGGGTACTCGGACCGCCCCCAGTGGTCCAGGATCCGGTGCATGGCCCGGGCGAAGATCGCCCGACCCTTTGGATGAAAGACAGGGACAATCTCCTCCACGTAGCCGTCGGTCTTCCGGAGGGAGAGCCGCCCCATCGGCATCTCCCCCAGGCCGAACCGGTAGGTAACCAGCAAGGGGGTCTCTGTCTCTTTTTGGATTCTTACCTTGTAATGGACCATACGTCTGCCCCCTTCTTGATTTAATGGGACCTCAGGAGACATCGAAGCGCTCTCCCCCTGTTATTCATACACCACTTAAAGTTACCCCGTCGTTACACGGCGCTCAGCCTTGTCCCCGCCAGCACATACCAGCCCCCGTGCCGAACGGCACGGGGGCTTCGCAGGCTATGCCGGGCGCTGCGCAGCCTGGCCGTCGCGCCGCTCCACGATCACGAACCTGCCCCCGACCTGCTCCACCGTTAGCCCTCCAGCTTGCTGCGCAGCAGCCGGTTCAGCCAGCCCGCCTCCAGCATCGCCCGCTCGTCGTCCAGGACCTGACCGGGCTTGCCGCCGGTGCCAATGAGATAGCCGCCGAACTCCATGGAGACGAACTGGAAAATGTGGTAGAACTGCTGAATCAGCGGGAGCCCCTTCAGGCGGGCATCGGAGCCGCCCGTAACGATCACCCAGGCCTGCTTGGACTTGATCTGGTTCTTGAAGTCGAAGCGAGGGTCCCGCAGGCTCTGAGACCAGCGGTCGACAAAGTCCTTCATCGGGCCCGACATGCCATACCAGTAAAGCGGGGTCGCAAAGATGATCAGATCGTGGGCCAGCATCTGCTGAATGATCTCGTCGTGGTCATCGGCCACGGGGTCAAACCCATTGGGGTCGTGGCGCTGGTCAACGATCGCCTGCACGTTCATCTTCCGCAGGTAGAGCCGGGTGCAGTCCAGCCCTTCGATCACCTTTTCCGTCAGCAGTTCGGTGTTGCCTTCCTCGCGCGAGCTGCCATAGATCACAAGTACTTTCACAGCGGGCCTCCTGACCTGAAATGTTCCAAACCAGTATACCGGATCTCGCCCTACCAGCGCAGCGTTCCGTCAGCCAGCGCCCGGGCAATGATATTCTTCTGAATCTGGCTGGTGCCCTCCACGATCGTCAGCTGGCGGGCATCCCGCACGTAGCGGGCCATCGGGTACTCCTCCATATAGCCCACGGCGCCCATCATCTGCAGCAGGTCGTTCGACGCCTTCACCGCCAGCTCGGTCGCCTTCAGCTTCGCCATCGAGAGGAAGGGCGCCGCCTCCTTGCCGGTCTGGCCGCTGTCCACCAGCCTCGCCGCCCGGTAGGTGAGCAGCCGGGCCCCCTCGATCTCGGCGGCGATCTCGGCCGCCATCCACTGGAGCCCCTGGTGCTCGATGATCGGCTTGCCGAAGGCCTCCCGCTGACGGGCGTAGCCCAGCCAGTACATGAGGGCGCCCTCCGCCAGGCCGATGCCCCGGGCCGCCACCACCGGCCGCACGGCGTTCAGGTTGTTCATGATGATCTTGAAGCCCTGGTTCTCCGCCCCCAGCAGGGAGGATGCCTCCACCGCCACATCCTCAAAGATCACCTGGTGGACCGGCAGCCCCCGGACCCCCATCTTGTGCTCCTTCTTGCCCACCGTGACCCCCGGGGTGTCCCGGTCGACCACGAAGACCGAGTAGCCCTTGGAGCCCGGCGCCGTGGGGTCGGTCTTGGTGGCGACAATGAAGAAGTCCGCCTGGCCGGCCCCCGAGATCCAGTTCTTTGTCCCATTGATCACGTACCGGTCGCCCTGGCGCACCGCCCGGGTCCGAATGTTCTGGGTGTCCGAGCCGGCGTCGGGCTCCGAGAGGCAGAAGGCGCCCCGGCGCCGCCCGGTGGCGGTCCCCTCCAGGTACTCCCGCTTCTGCTCCTCCGTGCCGGCCAGGGAGACCGCCATGGTGGAGAGCCGGGTGAGCAGCAGCATCAGCCCGGCGGAGCAGCAGTACTTCGCCACCTCCTCCACCGCCAGCACCAGGCCCAGGGCGCCCAGCCCCGACCCGCCGTACTGTTCCGGAATCGCCACGCCCAGCAGCCCGGTCTCCCGGAAGAGCTTGAAGTAGTCCTCCGGGTAGACCCCCTCCTCATCTACCTGGGCCGCCCGCGGGGCGATCGACTTCTCAGCCACCTGCCGGGCCAGCTTGATCAGTTCCTGATACTCAGGGGCGAACGTGAACTCCACCGGGCACCATCCTCTCCTCTAACGGATCCGCTGTAGGTTCTATTCTTTCTAGAGCGAAACAATCCTGTCTCATTTGGTTCGTCTACCTCGCTGCCCGCGAGCGTAGACCTAATAGCAGGGGGGAGACCATCGTAATCATCACAAATGCCTAAGCATTATCTATCTTTTGTGGGAAGGATAATTATTCACACTGTCAAAATAGACTAACACCGTGAGGTTACCCTACGGAAGAAGGATAGAGAGGAGCGATACCATGATGGGGGGACGCACCAAACACCTTCGCTGGCTCACAGCCGTGCTGCTGGTCGCCATGCTGGCCCTGTCGGCCTGCACAGGGAGCGGCACCGCACCCAAGAGCGACGCGACCGGCACCGCCAAGGAGGAGACACCCAAGACTGAGCCCGCCCCGAGCGGACCGGTCAGCCTGGTCTGGGGCCGCGGCGGCGACAGCGTCGGCCTCGACCCGATCAACGTGACCGACGGCGAGTCCTTCAAGGTCACCCACCAGATCTACGAGGCGCTGCTGGAGTACAAGCTGGGGGGGACCGAGGTGGAGGCCGCCCTGGCCACCGAGTGGCAGGCCAGCCCCGACGGCAAGGAGTGGACCCTGAAGCTCCGCCAGGGGGTCAAGTTCCACGACGGCACCGAGTTTGACGCCGAGGCGGTCAAGATCAACTTCGACCGCTGGCGGGACACCAAGAACCCGTACCACAAGGGCGGGGAGTTCGGCTACTACACCTACATGTTCGGCGGCTTCGACGACGACTCGGTGATCAAGGAGGTCCAGGTCGTCGACAAGCACACCGTCAAGTTCGTGCTGAAGCAGATCCAGGCCTCCTTCCTCCAGGACCTGGCCATGGCCATGTTCGCCATCGCCAGCCCGAAGGCGATCCAGGCCGATCCTGAGAAGCTCATGACCAACCCCGTGGGCACCGGCCCCTTCAAGTTCGTCAGCTGGTCCAAGGGCGACAAGATCGTGCTGGAGGCCAACAAGGACTACTGGGGCGGGAAGCCGCAGATCGAGCAGCTGATCTACCGGTCGATCCCCGACAACAACGCCCGGCTGATCGCCCTGCGGGCCGGCGAGCTTGACATTATGGATGGCGTCGAGCCCGCCTTCCTCGATGTGATCAAGGGGACGAATCAATTCGATATCGCCGAGCGGCCCGCCATGAATGTGGGCTACCTCGCCTTCAATTTCGAGAAAGAGCCGTTCGATGACCCCCGCATCCGCAAGGCGATCAACCACGCCATCAACCGCGACGAGCTGAACACCGCCTTCTACGGTGGCATGGGCACCCCGGCGGTCTCCCCGCTGCCGCCCGCCGTCTGGGGCCATAACCCCGATGTCCCCAAGTACCCCTTCGACCCCGAGAAGGCGAAGGCGCTGCTCAAGGAGGCGGGCTACTCCCCCGAGAACCCGCTGAAGACCGAACTCTGGGCGATGCCGGTGCCGCGGCCCTACATGCCGCAGCCGCAGAAGATCGCCGTCGCCCTGCAGGGCTACCTGCGTGACGTGGGCATCGACGCCAAGATCGTCACCTACGACTGGGGCACCTACCTCGACAAGACCGGCATGGGCGAGCACACCATGGCGCTGCTCGGCTGGACCGGCGACAACGGCGACCCCGACAACTTCCTCTACGTCTTGCTCGACAAGGACAACGCCAAGGGCCCCGACGCCGGCAACATCGCCTTCTACAAGAGCGATGCCGTACACGAGCTGCTGATCGCCGCCCGCACCACCACCGACAAGAACAAGCGGATCGACCTGTACCGCGAGGCGCAGAAGGTGATCATGGAGGATGCCCCCTGGGCCCCCCTGATGCATGCCCGGGTCCCGATCGCCGTCCGCAAGGGAATCACCGGCTACGTCCCCAGCCCGATGGGCTCCGAGCCGCTGACGAAGGTGGTCGTGTCGAAGTAGCGCCTGTGTTGGTGTCCCGGGGGGGAGGCTGCGTTTGGCCTCCCCCTTGGGGTCCTTCTCGGAACTTAACCGCAGATTACGCAGATTTTTACGGATTACGCAGATTTTTTCATTGTATATAATGGGACCAAGTCGACCTACCCGGACTATGGAACCTACACCGGAGTCGCCCGGTAATCTGCGTCATCATGGTTTTCATCTGCGTAATCAGCGGTAAAAATGTCTCGCTAACAGGGGGGACTATCTATCTTCCGCTATCTTGCGAAACGCATCGGCCTCGCGATCCCGACCGCCTTTGGCGTCCTCCTGATCATCTTCCTGCTCATGCGGGCGATTCCCGGCGACCCGGCCCGGCTTCTTTTGGGGGAGCGGGCTACGCCGGACCAGATCGCGGCGCTGCGGGAGCGCATGGGGCTGAACGACCCGCTCTGGGTGCAGTTCTTTCGCTTTATGGGCGAGGTGCTCTCCGGCGACCTGGGGACCTCGATTCAGAGCCGGCAGCCGGTGGTCGATGAGATCATGGCCCGCTACCCGGCCACCATTGAGCTGGCGCTTCTGGCCATGCTGATCGCCACCCTCTTCGGGGTGCTGGTCGGGGTGGTATCGGCGGTCTTTCGCAACTCCATCTTCGACTACGGCACCATGGCGGGGGCCCTGGTGGGGGTCTCCATGCCGATCTTCTGGCTGGGGCTGGTGCTGATGATGTTCTTCAGCGTTCAGCTCCAGTGGTTCCCGGCGGGAGGGCGACTCAACTCACGGCTGATCTGGGACGGCGCCACCCAGTTTGTGGTGCTGGAGAGCCTGTTCACGGGGCGGCTGGACTTCTTCCGCGACGGGCTGCGCCACCTGGTGCTGCCGGCCTTTGCCCTGGCCACCATTCCGCTCTCGATCATCGCCCGGATCACCCGCTCCTCCATGCTGGAGGTGCTCAACCTCGACTACATTCGCACCGCCCGCGCCAAGGGGCTCTCCTGGGGGCGGGTCAACTTCCGGCATGCGCTGAAGAACGCCCTCCTCCCGGTGGTGACGATCATCGGGCTCCAGGTGGGGCTCCTGCTGGGCGGGGCGGTCTTGACCGAGACCATCTTCTCCTGGCCGGGGATCGGGCGCTTTATCGTGATGGCGATCGAGTCCCGGGACTACCCGGTGGTCCAGGGGGGCATCGCCATGATCACCCTGGCGATGATCCTCATCAACCTGCTGGTGGACATGCTCTACACCCTGATCGACCCCCGTATCCGCTACCAGTAAGGAGGTGGTGCCACGATGCAGGGACCGCGCAAGGGGATTCTTCGCCGGCTGCTGGGCCACCGGGCCGCCCTCCTGGGCGGTATCATCGTCCTGATCATGGTGGTGGCCGCCATTTTGGCCGATGTGGTCGCCCCTTACGACCCGATCAAGGGGAAGCTGGCGGACATGCTCCAGAGCCCCTCCCCCGCCCACTGGCTGGGCACCGATGAGCAGGGGCGCGACATCTTGAGCCGGATCATCTACGGCACCCGGATCTCGCTGCGCATCGGGCTGATCTCGGTGGGCATCTCGCTCACCTTCGGCACCCTGATCGGGGCGCTCTCGGGCTACTTCGGCGGGCTGGCCGACCTGCTGGTGATGCGGCTGATCGACATTATGCTCGCCTTTCCGTCGATCTTGCTGGCCATCGCCATCACGGCGATTCTGGGGCCGAGCCTGACCAACGCCATGATCGCGGTGGGCATCGTCAACATGCCGGTCTACGCCCGTTTGGTGCGGGCCTCGGTCCTCTCGCTCAAGGAGTTCGACTTTGTGGTGGCCGCCCGGGCCGCCGGGGGCGGGCACACCCGGGTGCTGACCCGGCACGTGCTGCCCAACGCCCTCGCCCCGCTGATCGTGCAGTCGACCCTCTCCACCGGCACGGCGATGCTCGATGCCGCCGGGCTCAGCTTCCTGGGCCTGGGGGCGCAGCCCCCCCTGCCCGAGTGGGGGGCGATGCTCTCGGGCGCCCAGACCTACATTCAGCTGGCCCCCTGGGTGGTCACCTTCCCCGGGCTGGCGATCATGCTGGCGGTGCTGGGCTTCAACCTGCTGGGCGACGGCCTGCGCGACGTGCTCGACCCCCGGCTGAGGCGCTAGCGGAACCGGTCTGTGGCGTGCAGCGTCCTACCTTACAAGAGGTGAACTCACGATGCGCCGCGCCGCTGCTCTGCTCCTGGCCCTGGCCCTCCTGGCCGGGTGCAGCCGCCCCGCCACGCCCCCTGTTGTCAGCGAACCCGCGCCGCCCGCGCCGGCTGCCACCGAGCAGCCGAAGGCCGAGCCGCCCAAGGCCGAGTCGCCCAAGGCCGAGTCGCCCAAGGACGCCCCGGTCGTTCCCGGTGGGATCGCGGCCGAGAAGCTGCTGCCTCAGCCCAACCGGATCTATGGCTACCACCTGAGCGACGGGAGCGAGGCGATCGAGTTCTACGTGGCGGATGGCGAGCGCCTGATCGGGTCCTATAACGGCAAGACCTACGTCACCTGGTTCCTCACGCCCGAGGGCGTCTTCCGGCAGGACCCGAAGGGGCCGGCGCTGCTGCGCTACCTGCCCCCGGACCTGAAGGATGACCTGGCCTGGAAGCAGGGGAGCGGCGATGCGGAGGTCTGGTTCCGCGCGGCCTCCCGCACGAACTGCTACCAGCTCGACCACGCCAGGGAGTGCTGGGAGCTGACGGTCCTGAACCGGCAGGAGCAGACCCGGTTCCAGTTTGTGCCCGGCTGGGGCACCGCGGTGGTGGAATCCATGCGCCTCGACCGGCCCGCGGAGTCCTATGTCAAGCGATCTTACAGCCCCCAGCCCACCACAGCGCCCGACCGGGAGACGATGCTCCGGGAGGGCGGCCGCCGGCCCGAGAGCCCGCTGCCGCAGGTGACCCCCGTCACCCTGGCGGAGTTCGAGCAGGCCCGGCAGGCGATGCTGCGCAAGGGCGGCGCCCTGTTGGAGGTCGACCTCGACAACGACGGCAAGCAGGAGCGGCTGGAGGGAATCCTTGGCGCCTGGCACCCCGGCCCCCTCGCCCTCTACGACGATGATGGTCGCGAGGTGCCAAACGCCTTCTATATCTACTCGCAGAGCCGGGTCGAGATCGTCTCGGTGCCCGGCGCCGACCGACCCACTCTGGTCATGGCGAGAGGAACGCCGGGCCAGTGGCTTACCATCACCCCCCGCTGGATGCGTGACGGCACCCTCTACGAGGCCTGGGGCTGGCACCCGAAGTCGACCACCATCTGGGGCTCCGCCATCCGGGCCGACGGCGAGTACCTGGCGGTCGATGGTGTGCCCGCCGAACTGGCCGGCTACCAGTGGACCCGCTGGTACCGGGTCGAGCCGATCAACAGCGAGCACCGGTACTACAAGGCCGAACTGGTCCGGGAGGAGTGGCAGGCTGGCCCGCACCCCACCGAGCCCGCCGACCTGCTGACCGCCGCCTTCCTCGCCCGCTGGTGGAACCTTACCGACGACCTGGCCCGCTATATCCCCGACCGGGCGGTGCGGGACTCCTTCCTGGCCGCCGAGCTGACCCGCCCACCCTACCGCCCCGGCCAGGCCCAGTTGGGCAAGCTGAGCCTGACCAAGAAAGAGAGCTGGCCCGTGCCGATTCCCGAACTCACCCCGGCCCCCCTGGCCACCGACGGCTCCACCGAGTTCCTGGTGAAGGTGGGGCTGTACGAGGGCTACCGCTACTACGCCGGCCGGGTCACCTTCGCCGGGGGGGCCGGTGACCGCCTGGTGATCAAGCACCTGGAGATCACCGCCTCGGAGTTTGTCTACTGATTCTGGCGCCCACCACAGAGAAGACGAGGGGACCCGCGAACGAAATCGCCGGTCCCCTCGTACTGCTTGGTAGCGGTCCGCCTTGTTGAATGGAAAGGGGGTCGCCCAGTGAGTCAGGCACACTGCCATTTGGGCGTGCCGGACGAAGTGGGCGTCACTGAAGCATGAGTGAGCTCGATGATCGCCTCTTCTGGGGCGAATTCTCTCCCCTCGCTGTTACTGGACAACGGCGGCCGCCGGCCCGGTGCTCTGCACCGGGCCCTCTTCATGCTTGAACCCTCCCCTGGTCTCTATACACGGGGATCACGGGTAGGTCAGCCCGAAGCCAAAGGGGAAGAGCGGGCTGTAGGCCGGGTCGCCCACGTTGACCGGCAGCTGCTGGTTCGACCGGGGCCACGAGACCGGCAGCTTGCCCGACGGCTTCACCTCGCCGAAGAGCACATCCGCCACCCCCGCCCCCTCGGTGCCGGGCAGCCAGGCGGCCAGGAAGGCGTCCACCTGCTCGATCTGCTCGGTCACGACCAGGGGCCGGCCCGAGACCAGCACCAGCACCACCTTGACCCCCGCCTGGTGGGCCCGCGCCACCAGCGCCTGGTCCGCCGCATCGAGGTCGAGCCCGCCGGGCCGGTCGCCCTCGAACTCGGCGTAGGGGAGCTCCCCCACCACCAGGATCGCCGCGTCGTACGACGAGTCCAGCCCCTCGCCATCCCTCTGGTAGGTGATCGTCGCCCCCGGCGCCACCTGCCGGATCCCCTCCAGGATCGTGGTGCCCACCGTGGTCCGGCCGCTCTTGCCCTGCCAGGTCATGGTCCAGCCGCCCATCTGGTTGCCCAGATCATCGGCGTTCTTACCCGCCACGAAGAACCGGCCCTCCTTCGTGAGCGGCAGCAGCCCCCCGTCGTTCTTCAGGAGCACCACCGACTCCCGCACCGCCTGGCGGGCCAGCGCCCGGTGCTCGGCGGAGCCGATCGCATCGAGCGCCGACCGGTCGGTCAGCGGCTGCTCAAAGAGCCCCAGCTCGAACTTCTTGGTCAGAATCCGCCGGACCGCATCGTCGATCCGGTCCATCGCCACCCGGCCCGCCTTCACCTCGGCCACCAGCGTGTGAATGAAGGTGTGGTAATCATCCGGCACCATCACCATGTCGGCGCCGGCATTGACGGTCATGCGGACAGCGGCGGCGTAGTCGTCGGTCAGCTGCTTGTGCCCCGCCCAGTCGGTCACCACGATCCCGCTGAAACCCAGCTCGCCCTTCAGCAGGTCGGTGACCAGGTATGTGTGGCCATGGACCTTCTGCCCGTTCCAACTGCTGAAGGAGAGCATCACGGCGCCCACCCCCCGGTCGATGGCCGCCTTGTAGGGGGCGATGTGCAGCCGCCGCAGCTCCTCCTCGCTCAGCTGAGCATCGCCCTGATCCTTGCCCCCGACCGTCCCCCCATCGGCCACCCAGTGCTTGGCCGTCGCCATGACCGAGACGGGGCCCAGCCGCTCCCCCTGAAGCCCGACGACGATGGTGGTCAGGGAGGAGACCAGGTCGGGCTCCTCGCCAAAGCACTCGTAGGAGCGGCCCCACCGCTCGTCGCGCAGCACGCATAGGCAGGGCCCGAAGTTCCACCGCACCCCGGTGGCCAGCGCCTCCCTGGCGGTCACCGCGCCGATCCGGCGGACCAGGTCCGGGTTGCGGGTGGCCCCCAGCCCGATGTTGTGGGGGAAGATGGTCGCCCCGTAGAGGTTGTTGTGGCCGTGCACGGTGTCGGTGCCATAGAGAATGGGGATGGCGAGCCGGCTCTTCCGGGCGGCCTGCTGGAAGGAGTCGATCGTGTCGGCCCAGGACTTCGCCGTGTTCGGGACCGGCACAGAGCCGCCCCCGCTCAAGACCGAGCCCAGCCCGTAGGTGGTGATCGCCTCGGGCCGGCGGATCACGTGCTGCAGGTCGACCTGCGTCATCTGCCCGACCTTCTCCTCGAGGGTCATGCGGCCCAGCAGATCATCCACCCGCCGGTGGACGGGCGCAGCCGGATCCTTGTAGAGCGGCGGCGCCTGGGGCGGCGGTGGCGCCTGGCTGGGCAGGCAGCCGGCCAGCAGCAGGGTGATGAAGGCAATGGCCCATCCTCTAAGGTGCATCGACATCCCTCCTTGGCCTCTCACTGGGGGGAACAGCCCCTCACCGCCTATTCAGACACAGCCACGGAGCGGCGTCGAGCGGATCGGCGATCGAATGATCTGATCGCGGACATAAACCCGGTTGAGGGGGCGGAATCTCCCGTGGGGCCAACCCTTCGTCTCCCAGCATAAGCCCTGTGAATCTGGTGTGTCTGCCACTTTAGAATCTTTAATCCATGTATACCCATTTTCGTATCTTTGTGTTATTTTTCCTAATAGATCCACTCCCCCGCCTCCCTGATCATCGTGCAGGACGCCCAGGATTCCACCAAGCTGTACGGCATCCCCACCACGGCCCGGAGCGACTCCTTCCTGGCGCTGGAGTGGATCGACCGGAACCGCCGGGTGCGGGCCAACTTCATGGCCCTGCTGCGCAGCCTGAAGATCGAGATTCCCGAGGGGACCCGCATGATCATCAAGGTGGCCCAGACCGACCACGAGGAGTGGGGCTCCGTGGTCCAGCTCAGCTGGGACGCCGACTGCTTCGAGCCCATCAACAGCCAGGGGAGCCAGGCCGGGGAGGGCGAGGAGCTGGAAGCTGAGGAGTAGCGTGGAATCGAGGGGACCGGCGATTCAGTTCGCCGGTCCCCTCCTTTTACCCCCCGCCAGCCCAGCCGGTGAAATGGGGGGTGCTCACGATCTCTTGTCAGCAGTCTTGGTAGCTGTGACAAACGAGAACTCCACATGCCGAGCCATGCGTTGTAGGCGTTTTTGCGCCAGGAGTTGCTTCACAACGTCATGGTTAAACCTTGCATCGTCATCGTTCTGCCTGACCCTAAGGGCTTCCAGCAACTTCGACTCTGCACTTTCTAGCAGCCCAATTGCATCCCCCTCTAGCGATTGTCTCCCCCAGGAACCCAGGGCAGTGCCCCAGTTGAAGAAGGTGTCAAAGTCGTTGGGCTTGAGTTTTGCTGCTGCCTCAAATTTGCCAACCATACTGCGATACAGCCTTTGGGCTTGTTCGCCCTTGCACAACTCCGCCTCTCGCCAGAGGACGGTTCCCCAATTGTAAAGGGCCTGCTGCATGTACGGATCTCGATTCAATGCCTGGCTAAACTTCTCCCCTGCCGCTCTCAAAAGCCTGGCAGCTTGGTCAGGCGGAACCTTCTTGGCTTTTGTGGCCATGGGACAACCAGGCCCGGGGCTACATCGTCAACCAGGTCAACGGTCCACCCCCACGCGCGTGGGGACAACCAGAGATCCGGTTCGACCCAGAAGCATCCGCCCGGTCCACCCCCACGCGCGTGGGGACAACGCAGGTTTCGCAGCGAGTTGATGCGCACTTCCGGTCCACCTCCACGCGCGTGGGGACAACCGGATGATGCGATTCACACCGCTGAGCTTGTCCGGTCCACCCCCACGCGCGTCGGGACAACCATGTACCCTCGGGGCATCACGCACTCGCCTCCGGTCCACCCCCACGCGCGTGGGGACAACCCATCGCGCCAGTAGTTGTAGTTCGAACGTGACGGTCCACCCCCACGCGCGTGGG
>JBMONB010000070.1:0-11799 GCA_049325315.1 Bacillota bacterium
CCCCGCACCAGCTGGTGGAGCAGCTTCGCCCGCGTCTCGCGCTCGTTTTTCGGGAGGATGTTAAACTCGTCGAGCTTGCGCCGGATCTCCGCCTCACTCTCCAGCCGCCCGATCAGCACCTGGACCAGGAGGGAGAGGGCGGTGCCCCGGGACATGGGGTAGTTTCGCTTCGGATCGTTGCGGTAGACCTCGCCCATCAGCAGCCGGGCCTGCTCCTGGCAGTGCTCCAGGCTGGTGGCAAGTTCGCCGATGGTGGTGATGGAGAGCCCCTCCAGCTCCTCGACCCGGGCCTCCACCAGCGCCTTGGACGGGTTTGCCGTAAGCGGCCGCCCCCGAATCGCCGAAATCTCCTGATCGAGCTGTCGGACCAGCGGATTGGTCTTCACAAAGGATTCCAGCGAAACCGTGTCGATGCGCACCAGGTTCGGGTTGGTCTGAACCTCGTCGGTTACCCGGACGGAGTACTGGGAGAGTTCGTCCCGCAGCCGCATGAACTGGTCGTCGGCCAACTCCAGCAGGCCGGCCAGCATGGAGAAGCGGCGCCGCAGGTGGACTGGAATCCCCTTGGCCGCCTTGTAACCCAGGTCATGCTCCACCTCGGCCCAGGCGTGCTGCAGCATCGAGCGAATCTGAATCTCGCAGCGCAGGTCGGCGAAGGGCCGGTACTCGGTCAGCTGCGTCCGCATTTCGGGCAGCTTACAGATCCGGTGAACCGATACATAGCCAAAGCGGTCCGGATCGTTCAGCGGCCGCTTGTCCACCGACCGTTCCGCATCGACCTCCATCTCTTGATCGATGATCGACATCACCTGGTCCACATCGTCGGCAAAGTAGGTAATAATCCGCAGCCCCAATAGGTCGGTCACGTCGTCGAGTTGCTCATAGTTCTTCCCGGGTCGGGCCAGCTTCTCCTCAAGCTGAGCCGGCTCCTTGACCCGGTAGGTAATGGAATGTATGGCGATGTTCCGTTCCTGCAGTATCTGCGCCAGCAAGGCATGGAGCGTTCGGCCAAACAGGTCGTAAAGCCCAAGTTGAGACCGATAGGTGTCAACCCACTCCTGCAGCGGCTTTTCCATGCGTTATTCCCTCCCTTTTCGGAGCGAGATCGCCGGAAATCTCATCGAGAAGTTCAGCAAGGCGGGGAAAACTCCTGCCACTTCGGATTGCGCTGCGGGCAAAAAAAGCGGCGGTCCCAAAAAGGACCGCCTTACAGAAAATCTATCACACAGAGGGGGTTCAACACAGCTTCATCTTACCGGATCCATGTTACAGTCTCATGACGATTCCACTACAACTCTGCAAAGAAATGAAGTCAAATCTGAAACAGTCGCCCACCAAAATCTACCGGCAGGAGTTCTCACGGAAACATGATATACTGGTCGATGTCCCACGTTAAATAAACGATAAACATATGTACTCAGCGCCACGGATGGACTCCGTGGCTTGAGAGTCTCTGAAGAAAAAGGGGGGATTCGGTCGTGAATCTGCAGCAGATTCGGTGGCCGGTGGTGCTGCTCGTCCTGGCCATCTCGCTGGGCGGCCTTTTCGGGGCGGGTTACCTGCTCAAGAGCCAGACGGTTGACCAGCCGCTCCGTACCATGCTCGACAAGGCGGTTCATGTAGAGTCGCACAGCGTGGAGCGCTTCGGCGACCAGCACAAGATTACGGTCCGTTTGAAGGAATCGGCCGACCTGAAGGAGGCCTACGCTGATCTCGATAAGGAGATTCGCACGGTCCTGAAGACCGTGCGTTACGAGATTGAGGTCGAGGACCGGCCGACGCCGGAGTTGGAGCAGGCGGCGAAGCGGTTCGACCTCTATGTCCAGGAGGCGCTGGTCACCGGGCAGTTTGCGACCATGGCCGACCGCCTGGAGGCCGAGGCCCAGAAGGTTGGCGCCACCGTAGAGGTCGGGGTTGACGGCCAGCGTGTCTACGTCGCGGTGACCAAGGGCGACGCCTATCTTTACCGCGTTGTGGAGCGCCCGGTGGAGCGGCCGCTCGCGCTCACGGAAGGAGGGTTCGGCCTGTGAAGTCCTTTCCTGTCATTGAGGTAGCCCTGGGCGTTGGGGTGGCCGTTGTGGCCTACCTGGCGGTGATCGGGGTAAACGTGCTGCCCATTGTCTTCATGGGCGGTCTGATTCTCCTGGTGATGCAGACCAACGGCCTGCGCAACGGCGGTGGGGCCAAGGTGAAGCAGGTCACCACCGCCACCGTTCCGGGGGTGAAGTTCGAGGACATCGGCGGCCAGGCAGCGGCCAAGAAGGAGCTGCTGGAGGCGATCGAGTTCATCAGCAACCGGGAGCAGATTCAGAAGATGGGCATCCGCCCGCTGAAGGGCATTCTGCTAACCGGTCCGCCTGGTACCGGCAAGACGCTCCTGGCGAAGGCAGCCGCCCACCATACCGGCTCCGTCTTCCTGGCCGCCTCCGGCTCCGAGTTCGTGGAGATGTACGCCGGCGTGGGCGCCCAGCGGGTGCGCGAGCTGTTCCGCAAGGCCCGTGAGGCGGCGCGTCGGGAGAAGAAGCCCTCTGCGGTGATCTTCATCGACGAGATCGACGTCTTGGGCGCCAAGCGTGGCTCGCATTCGGGTCACATGGAGTACGACCAGACACTGAACCAAATTTGCTAAGGGTGAGCAGTGGATTCATTACCTTTTGGTCGATATCAGGAAACCACGAACCTAGCCAATATCCCAGTAGAGGACTATTCACCCTGGATAGTGAATATTGTGGACGACGTTCTTGGTGTGGGGGCGATGATATGGCTAACTTACCAGAGAGCAGTCCGTCACATGATCAAGAGAGACGCAGCAAGCTGGCCTTTTGGGCCGCTATACCCGAGGAACTGTTCCTGGTACGGGAAGAGACTGGTGTCATGGATTATGGTGCTGACTATGTGCTCGAAGCACGAATTCATAAGACTAAACTAACGAATCTTAGGACTCATGTGCAGTTGAAGAGTGTTAGCACCGGAAAACTGCTGACTGATGGGTCACTCAGTTTTCCGTGCCCTACCAAGAATATCAACTACCTATCCAACCAGCCAAACTCCCTGTTCGTTATTTATTCAGAAAGCGACGGCGTGCTGTATTGGGAGTGGGTTAGCCAGATTGCTTTATATGCCAAGTCTCAAGGGATAGACGTTAGCTCTACAGAACAGGAGACCTTGTCCTACCGGTTTCGGCAGGTGCTTGATAGAACATCGCTAGAGCAGATCCACCATCGTTTGCGTACATCCGGTGAGATAACCCGAAGCCTAGAGGAGTTGACGACGGTAGTCTCCCCGACAGAACCGACTACGGTTGCCATTCTTCCAGCTGAGGGTATAGTTAGAACTCCAGCACAAGTAGCGGAGATCGTCAAGCAGAGGGGCGTCTACCTCGCTAATTCTGGGCTGTTTAAGGATCTGGATCGTCTACTGGGGCAGATCCCTTCTTTCCCCAATGAGGATCCGGAACTTGGAGTTGTAGTCGCCTATGCCAAGATCAAGTCCGGAGAGTACTTCGAGGCATTACGATGGTTGCCACGGGGGACTAAACTTGCTGGAATGTCGGGTCGGCTGCGGCAGTTGGGTGAATATCTCACCCCTGTCGTATCCTACCTTGTGGGTATCTATGACGATCGTCAACTGAAATCGGAACTTGAGGCTCTTGAGAATAGTGGTCTCGCTGGGTCCGTACTTGGACTGTGGTCGAAGTTTCAGAGAAAGAGAGAAGCTGTCATTCGAACTGATAGAACCCTCGTGGACGAGTATCAAAGGGCCCTCGAGGAGTTACAGGCGGCTACTGACGCTATCAAGACTGCCGCTCAGGGACATCCATTTGTGGAGTCAGGCGTGGCGCTTGCAGAGTGGGAGTTGAATGGCTACCAGTTGTTAGGCAAGTTACTTGATGACGCCTTGCTTATACAGGGACGCAAGGCCCTTGGGGTGCCCCTTACCGAGGACGAAGTACGATCTATGGCGAGCGTAGCTTTAGGTTTCGAGGTGAAATGGGTCGATGAGTTTCGGCAACTAAGCGAACAAGGGTGGCCAAGCCGTTCAATGGCTGCCTCTGCGGCCTTGAGCTTCTGTACCCTTCAACTCTTATTTGCATCCAACTTCCATGAGGGGCTACGGTCTGAGGACCAAATGGAAACACTAAGGATATTGCAAATGGACCTGATCGATCTCGCGGTTCAGTTTGAACAAGAGGGGGATTGGCATTCTACTTTTAGGGCAAGGCTCGCGTTGGCAGAGGCGGAGTTTGGTTTGGGAAACGTAAACGAGGCCAAGCGTTTGGCGCAATTGGTGCTTGGCGAAGCCACTACGATAGGTGCCACAGATATTGTGCGAAACGCTGAACGACTTCTGTCAGGTGGGTGGATCTTCAACAAGCGGGGAAAGAAAGATCACATCCTCACGGATGACGAGATCCCAATGTATGCACGCCAAGGAGCGCAGATCTTAGGCCTGCCATCTGATCGTATACCCAACCTCGAAATTGACTACCGTTGGGGGCGAGATGACGAAATCGAGCGGCGGTCCTGGTGCCAACATCTTCAGGTCTTGCAGGATCGTAGGCATAGCTTCTCCTACCTAACCTGGTACGCCATTAATCCTCCGAGGATTTATTGGTGTAAACTTCGTGATGTCTATTCGCCTCGGCCCAGTACTGATCGAGATAGTCTACTCTTAGAGTTTAAGCATCGTTATTGTCGTGGTTGTGACCTCCGGTCTGTATGTAGTGCTACATAGCGGGCTTCTGTAACGTTCCGGTAAACAGACAGGTTGTTTTTCCGATCCTGCTGCCCCCGTGCCTTGACCCGCTCGTACTCCTCCAGCACAGCATGCGAGACCATGGTCCGCATCTCCGCCGTCAACGGATGTGCCACATCGCGGAACCGGTCGCCTTACTTGCGCTGCGGCATGGCAGCGAAGAGCCCCTTCTCGGACTCCACCACCCGCACCCGATGCACCACTAAGGCCCCGCCGATGGTCACGCTCCCGATCGCCTGGGTGGGGTCATCCTTGCCCAGGTCGTGAAGCTGTACGTTGGTGATCGGGATCAGCTTCTCTTGGTTGCTCATCTTGACGCACCTTTCTTTAGGACACTCACGCACTCAATCGGGGGAGGGGGCGGGCCGGGGTTGTCACGCATCCTACCCGTTGGCGCCCGGCTGTCAAGGTCGATATTCGTGTATCTTTCTTTAGCCTTGACAGCCTTAGCGACGCCAACGGGTATCCTGCCAGTAACCCGGCTGGCCCCCAGTCCAACTATTGGCTCCGGTGCCGGTTCAGGTCGCGGCCGGCTACTTGGGGATCGTGGGGGCTTTGAGGGGATCGGCGTGGTGGGGGCGTGACACCTGGAATACCCCTTGTGGCACAAGACGTTGCGGGTGTACGACACCCTTGCCGATGCCTGATGCCACCCTCAGGAACTCTTGTGGGAGAAGGAATCGAGGCACCATGACACCCTGCTTTATCTCTGCGTACCGTGAAGGGGAGAGGGGGGCGCCGGTCTAGCCGGCGGGGGCGCAGCCCCCTGGAGGCGTGGAGAGAATTCAGCATGCCATCCTTAGCGATTGTTGCCTGCTTCCCGGGCGAGGGGCGGGTCCCGTTCGGCCAGGATCGCCAGGAAGACCGCGACAAAGCTATGACATCGCCGGCCCGATCGCCCGTGAATGCTGGGCTGGAAGTCGGTTGTCATACACGGTCACACCATGTCATACCACACCCTGAGGCCGAGACATCCCCATTTGCCCACAGGAAAAAGCCTCCTGGGGTGATGACCTTCTCAATTGCACACCGTATAATCCTAGCGGGGGGACGAGTCTCTAAACAAAGAGGATGATGTGGTCTTGGCCTCACAGAAACCCAGAGTTTCTGGGCAGGACTACTCCGTATTCAACCCCTCAAAGGTTCGCCAGGGCCTCCGTATCTGGACGGAGAGCTTTATCCAGGCCCTTCCGAGGGTTGTACCGGAGGAAGAGGAGTCCCGCCTGAAGGAATAGGAACAGAATGACCCCCGAGCTGTTGCCATCAGCTCGGGGGTCATCTTTGCTTGGAGCGGCATTACTGTTCCGAGATAAAAGCCAGGAAGAGTATGTAAACAAGAGCACCAAGCGATACGGAAGCGGCGATCCCCGTGGGTATCCATTTTTGCTTCGAGATCATCTTGTCCAGAGAAAGCAGCACCAGATAGAAGCCCGCAGCTGCCAGAACCGGAATCAATAAATCCATTTTCCCCCTCCTGGGTTGACAAATTGTGGGAACCCGTTTAGAATGACCGAGGGTTCAGGATGGAAAAATTTACAAGGAGTTGACAGGGTTGTTTGTGAAGAAGTTCGGGACCGTTCTTCTGCTCGGTCTCCTGTGTCTGGCTGCCTCAGTTCCCGTTTCCCAGGCCAAGGCTCCCGCCAAAGTGGAAATCACGACCGACAGTCCGGAGTTAAACAAACAGATTGCCTCGGGAAAGGTCCAGGTAGCAGTCTACGAGGAACCCTCTGGAGCCGAGAAGGCCTCCATTACCTCCAAGTTGATCAAAATGGGTTATACGGAGCAGGAGTTAGCGTCTAAGCCTTGGCCGATCAAGGAATACCTTGTCTCAAATGGCCTGGAGAAGGCGAAGGGCCATGGCGCCAGCATCAAGGAGACTCCGCCCGCAGAGACCAACGATTTTGGCACGGCGACGTTGAATCCGGGATGGATGCAGTGGACTCACTGGGGCGCCAACGTGGGAGACTCCTACGAGAACCGCATTGCCTTGTATGGCACCTTCGACTGGAACAGCATGCCAGAGTGGACCCTTGTTGATAAGGTGGGTTTTGCGTGGGCTTCTGACAATGGTGATACGTGGGCGACCACGGGGATCAACATTGTGGCTTTCCATGAGGGTTGCTACTGGGACGGCTACTTCGGGGGCGTGAAGTGCGCTACTCTCCAAGTCTCCAGTGACACGGTCACTGATAGCAAGGCGAATGTAGGGGTGGGGGTGACTTACGATATCATCAACACCTTCACATACAACGGCCACACGTACTACGTTGATGACGTGTACGGCAACGCCACGGCCCTGATTCGCCGTCCGAAGAACGGCGGGACAGAGAGGCGGCAGCTCGTCAGTAATGGTGAGTACTTCCACAAACAGGGTGCATGCACCTTCTCTCTGTCGTTCGCGAAGGATCCAAGCGTCAGCGTGTCTTGCGCGTGGGTGCACGACCAGACCGATTCACTCAATGCCTACGTCGAGTACCTCCCATAGTCGACGGACAGACACACAAGAGAGGGCGTCCCCAATTCGTCGGGGATGCCCTCTTGTGTCCTATCAGTTCGCTACAGCCCCAGCCACCTCTGCCTCCAAGTCCCCCTCCGGCAGCGCCCGCTCCGCCCGGTTCCAGACGATATCCACCTCGATCTCCGTCTCCTGCTTGTGCTTCCCGCGCCCCTGCGAGACCTTCCAGACCCGGATATGGTCGATCAGGTAGTGCACAAGCTGCTTCCGAACCTCCGGGGGAAGGAGCTCCCAGCTGTCCAGCTGGCCCGAGACCCGGCGAACCCAGTCCACGTTCACCTGCTTCCTGCGCAGCGCCTCCAGCTCGGCCTGGACCTCCCCCCGCTGGCCCTGGATCTCCTCGATCTCCTGCTCCAGCCTTGTGACCCGGGCCCCGAACCGGTCGGCGCTCAGATCGCCCCGCTCGAAGGCGCTCTCCCAGCGCTCGATCGCCTGCTCCTTCTCCCTGACCGCCTGGTCAAGGCGCTCCAGGGTGGCCTCCAGCTCCTCGACCTGGCCGGCGACCTCGTCTTGGAGGCTCTGAACCGACTGCTGCTCGGTCACCTGGGCGCCGAAGCGCATCTTGATCCGCTGCACCACGTACTCCTCCAGCACGTCCTGCTGAATGTGGCCACAGGTGCAGAAGCCGTTCCCCTTCTTGTAGCGGCC
The DNA here is from genome assembly GCA_049325315.1 of Bacillota bacterium. Classification (GTDB taxonomy): domain Bacteria; phylum Bacillota; class Sulfobacillia; order Symbiobacteriales; family Symbiobacteriaceae; genus JAWLHU01. The sequence continues at coordinate 7,919 of JBMONB010000070.1, forward strand.
GCCGCAGAGGTAGTAGGCCTGGTTGTAGGTCACGTACTCGGTGCCGTCCTTGCGCTTGCGCTTCGACTCGGTCGAGGGCTGGGTGAACATCATGTGTCCGCAGCTCTTACAGCGCATCAGACCGGCCAGGAGGAAGGAGGAGCCCACCGACCTGCCCCCGAGCCATTCCCGCTCCTTACGGAGCTCCTGGACGGCGTCAAAGGTCTCCTGGTCGATGATCGGCTCGTGGTTGCCGGGGGCGTACTCGCCGGAGTACTTCACCTTTCCGGTGTAGACCTCATTCACCGCGATGTACCGCACCGAGTGATCGGTCCAGAGCGCCCCGCTGGCCGAGCGGTAGCCGGCGCCGTTCAGCTCGGTGGCGATCTTCATGAAGCCGTAGCCCTTTAGGTAGAGGTGGAAGATCTTCTTGACCACCTCGGCCTGCTCGGGTACGACCACCATGGTGCCGGCCACCTCGCCGTAGGTGTAGCCGAAGGGAGGGGCTGCCACGGCCCTGCGGCCCTGGCCGAAGCGGCGGCGCCGGCCGTTCTCGGTCCGGTCCCGGATTACGTCCCGCTCGAAGTGGGCGAAGGAGGCCAGAATCGAGAAGATCAGCGTGCCCAGGGGGCTGTTCGTATTGAAGTCCTCGGTCACCGAGCGGAAGACCACCTTGTGGGTCTTCGACCACTCCTCCAGCACCAGGTTGACGGTGTCCCGGATGTTGCGGGAGAGGCGGTCCAGCTTGAAGACCATCACGCAGTCGACCTCGCCGGCGGCCACGGCCGCCCGCAGCCTCGCCATCTGGGGCCGGTCGAGCGTTGAGCCCGAGTAGCCGTCGTCAATGTAGATCCGCTCCCGGGGGATCTCCCAGCCGTAGACGGCCGCCTGCTTCAGGCACTTGTCCACCTGGTCGTCGAGCGAGGTGCCGCTCACCTGGTCTTCTGAGGAGACGCGGGCGTAGATCGCCGGCGCTTTGACCTCCAACTTCTCTGCCATCGCCATCGCTTTTCCCTCCTGAAACCTGCCCAGGCAGGGGCTCCCGGGCCGCATAACGAACTCATCCATCGGACCTAAATCCTGTCTTTATTGTAATCCACTGTTCGCCCTGGGTCAAACCAGCTCCTGACCGAGATGGACGGCATCGTGGTCGACGGCGAAGTGCAGGTGCTGGTGATGGCGGCCACCAACCGCGTGGACATGCTGGACCAGGCGCTGCTCCGCCCCGGCCGGTTTGACCGGGTGGTCAATGTCGACCTGCCCGACAAGGAGGGGCGCATGGCGATTCTGCAGCTGCACACCCGCTCCAAGCCGCTGGCGGGCGATGTGGACCTGGAGTCGCTGGCCCGGCAGTCCTTCGGCTTCTCGGGGGCGCACCTGGAGTCGCTGGCCAACGAGGCGGCGATTCTGGCCCTGCGCGATGGGCTGGAGGAGATTCGGATGCGCCACTTTGTCGAGGCGGTCGACAAGGTGATTCTGGGTGAGAAGCTGGATCGCAAGCCCAGCCTTGAGGAGAAGCGGCGGGTGGCGATTCACGAGGCGGGCCACGCCCTGGTGGGCGAGTGGGTGGAGCCGGGCTCCGTCTCCACCGTCACCGTCACGCCCCGTGGGCGGGCGATGGGCTACGTGCGGACCAACCCGTCCGACGACCGCTACCTCTATACCCGCCCCATGATCGAGGGGCAGATTCGGGTGGCCCTGGCGGGCTTCCTGGCGGAGGAGCTGGTCTTCGGCGATGGGTCCACCGGCGCCTCGAGCGACTTCCAGTGGGTGGTCGACCGGGCGAAGCGGATCGTGCAGGCCGGCATGAGCGATCTGGGCATCATCGACCCGGACACCCTGTCGAAGGGGGCCGAGGGCGACGTGGTCCGGAAGATCATCGCCGATCAGCAGGCGCTGGTCCGCTGGTTCCTGAGCGAGCGGCGCTCGGTGCTGGAGCGGGTCGCGGAGGTCCTGGTGGAGGAGGAGGCGATCGACGGCGACGCCCTGCGGCGTCTGCTGGCCGAGGCGCCGCCCCTGCCCCCGGTGGCCGGGCCCGATACGCCCGCCGCCTGACCCTCGAACAGAGCAAGGCTGACCGTGTCCACGGGCTGGACATTCGGTCAGCCTTTTGCGCGCCCTCTTACTGCTGGGGCTGGTTCCCCTGGGGCTGGGCGGCCTCGGGCGGGGGCTGCCAGGTGGCGGGCTGCCCGGCCGCCTCTGGGGCGAAGCCGGGGGGCTCCCAGGCAGAGGCCGGGCCTCCGCCAACTTGGAGCTGATCCCAGGAGGGAGGCTGCTCCTTCTGCCCCCCCTGGCCCTGCTGCCCTCCCTGGCCCTGCTGTGCCTGACCCCCAGGCTGTTGGGTCCCCTGCTGCTGCCCGGCCACCTTGACCGGCGGGCTCCACCCGCCCTGCTGCTCGCTCTGCTTCCGGGCCTGCCCCTTCGGCTTGGCAGCCTGTGCGCTGGGCTGCTGGGCCTTCGCCTCCGTCCGGCCGGTCGCACGCTCCTCGAGGCTCGGGGAGCAACGGGCCTCATTCAGCACCGCCTCCATCTGCTTCTGGATGCGCTGCGTCTCCTCCAGCACCGTCTTCAGCTGCTTCAGGTTGGCATCTAGCTCCTTGGCCAGCTCCTCCTTGGCCGCCCGCAGGGCGGTCAGCACCTCGGCGGAGGCCTCCTGGAGCCGCATGGTCGGGCCGCCTGTCCCGGAGGCCTGCTTGTCGGCGTCGGGCTGCTCCATGCCGCCGGAGACCAGCTCATCGGCCCCGCAGGAGGAATCGCCGCCCGCCTGCTTCTCCTGCCCGCCTGCCGCCTGCTTCTCCTGCCCTCCCGCCTGCTGCTTTTGGCCGCCCTGCTGTTCCTGCCCGCCCTTCTGTTCCTGACCCCCGGCCTGCTGCTTCGCCCCGCCATCGGGGGCGATGCCGCCCGAGACCGTCTGCTCATCGCCGCAGGCCGCGCCATTGCCGCCTGATTTGCCGAGTTTGCGCACCGTGGGCCGCAGTTTGTTGGTACCGTTCTGCACAAAACCGCCTCCTTACTCCACCCAGTTAGCTTGTACAGGAACTGAGAATGTCAGGCACCCAGATTGCGTGGTTTGTTGCCGGCCCGCGCCTTCCACCAGGGGATGACCAGCGGCAGCCCGGGAACGGCGATGCTAAGGGGAAGGGAGAGAGGTGTCCAATACATGCGGGCCAGTTCAGCAGGGTGATGATGATCGGATTCAAAAAGGTGAGACCCAACGCTACGCCGCCCACCCAGGGCAGCAACGTGCGTCCATTGGCCACACCCAGGCAGGGCGATATGGCTGGTTCACAGGTAGAGCCCGGTCCTGACCACCATACCCGAGAGCCAGAGGGTGACGATCACGATCTCCAGCCGCTCCATGAACTCACCCAGGGTCAACGCCTGGTAGTCGGTGGACCGGGCGACGAAATCCTCCCGCAAGGTCACGGCCAGCCCCGCCTGGCCTCTGTGTGGGTCAGGTTGAGCTGCCGGGGGGCGGAGACGATGCCCGCGATCTCCATCATCAGCGCCTCCAGCATCGCCGGGAGCGGCGCCCCCTCCCGGGCCGCCATGATCGAGAGCAGCAGGTTAGTGGGGCGCCGTCGATCGCACCCGCTATCAGCGATGCGTCCACCATCGTGTTCTGGAAGACGAGAAAGCCGGGGGTGGAGTCGGGGCCGAGCCTGCCCGGTCCAGGTAGCGGGCGGGCAGAAATCCATCGGGGCGCTTCTGTTTCGAACGGCCCATCTGCTCGCCGGGCACGGGTCCCCGCCTGCGAAAGCGCATGCTCTCCCCCCTGCCATTCGCTGGTCTGGTCCTTTGGGCGTAGTATGAAGCCGGGTTCCACTTCCCATGCGACCGCAGGAGAGGCGGGGGGCGAATGGCGAAACGATTATCGAGCAACGGCAGCAAACGGGAGGCAA
>JBMONB010000071.1:0-11497 GCA_049325315.1 Bacillota bacterium
TGGCGGCCATGTTGATCACCCCGGCCATCGCCGCCCGCTACTGGACCGACCGGCTCTCGGTCATGGTCCTGCTCTCCGGGATCTTCGGCGCCCTCTCGGGGCTGATGGGCACCATCGCCTCCCAGGTAGGGCCCCGCATGCCCACCGGCCCGCTGATCGTGCTGGCGGCCACGGCGGTCTTTCTGATCTCGCTTACGCTGGCGCCCCGCCGGGGGCTGCTGGCCCGGCTGATCCATTTTGCCGCCAACCGGCGCCGCATCGCCCGGGAGCGGACGCTCCGGGCGCTCTACGAGCTGGCCGAGGAGGCGGGGGACCCGAGTGCCGCCTTCAGCCCTGCCGAACTGGAGCGGCGGCGGGGGCTCTCTGCCCGGTCGCTGCCCGGGGTGCTGGCCGCGCTGCGGCGAGACGGGCTGGTGGCGGGCGGCCAAGGGCGCTCCTCGGAGCGCTGGTCGCTGACCCGTGAGGGCCTGCGTGCCGCCTACCACCTGGTGCGGGAGGAGCGGCTCTTCGAGCTCTTCCTCATGCACGAGGCAGAGTTGGGCGAAGGCCACCAGATCGACCGGGACGGCCGTTCCCCCGCCTTCCCGCCGGGGGTAGCGGAGGAGCTTTCGGCGCTGCTCCGGCTGCACCAGCTGGAGCCCCGCCTGCTGCCCGAGACACCGCTGAAGGGGGTGCGCTGAGTTGGATCTGTACATCACCTTCTCCATCATCGCCATCGGCGCCCTGGTGGCGGGTTCGGCGGGCATGGTCGGCTCCTTTCTGATCCTGCGGCGCATGGCGATGCTGGGCGACGCGATCAGCCACGCCGTCTTGCCCGGAATCGCCATCGCCTTCCTCCTGACCCACAGCCGCTCCCCCCTGGTCATGGTGATCGGGGCGGCGGTCTTCGGGCTGGTGACCGCCTGGCTGGTCCAGACGCTCCAGCGGGCGGGGGTGCAGGAAGATGCCGGCATCGGCGTCACCTTCACCGCCCTCTTCGCCATCGGCGTGGTCCTGATCGCCCTCTTCGCCGGCCGGGTCCACCTCGACCTGGAGCATGTGCTCTACGGCGAGATCGCCTACGCCCCGTGGGACCAGTGGATCGTCGGCGGCCTCAACCTGGGCCCCCGGGCGCTCTGGACCATGGGCGCCATCTTCCTGATCGACCTGGCGGTGATCACGCTCTTCTTCAAGGAGCTGAAGCTCTGCGCCTTCGACCCATCCACCGCGGCGGCGCTGGGGATCAACGTCACCCTCTTTCACTACCTCTTAATGACCCTGGTCTCCATCACCACGGTGGGCGCCTTCGACTCGGTGGGGGCGATCCTGGTGGTGGCGATGCTGGTGGTGCCCGGTGCGACCGCCTACCTGCTGACCGAGCGGCTTTCGACGATGCTGGCGCTGGCGGTGGCACAGGGCGCCCTCTCCAGCCTGCTGGGCTACTTCCTGGCCCGCGTGACCGACAGCTCCATCGCCGCTGCCATGTCGACCGTCTCGGGCTTCCTCTTCCTGCTGGCCTTCCTCCTGGCGCCCGGGACCGGGTTGATCGCCCGGCTGATACAGCGGCGCAGGTCGCTTCCAGTTTCTTCGCGGTGAACCACCAGAAAAAGGAGTGCCCCCTTCGCACAGGGTACTACAAAGGCAGGGCAAGAAGGAGGAGGCCCGCGCCACCCTGAATGCCCGCCTTGAGGCCAACCCCCACACCCGGGCCGCCTATGAGCGGCTGATCGCCCTGGAGGAGGAGGCCGGCGAGCACGAGGACCTGGACACCTTTGTCCGGGGCAAGAAGGTCGGCTACGATGTCCGCCCGCTGATTGAGGAGAACCGCACCCTGGTGCCGATTCGGGCGCTGGTTGATGCCCTGGGCGCCGAGATCGCCTGGAACGCCGAGACCCAGGTAGTCACCATCAGCAAGGACGGCAAGACCATTGAGCTGACCATCGGCAGCAACATCGCCAAGGTCGACGGGGTGGAGGTCGAACTGGACGCCCCGGCCAAGATCGTCGAGGGGAACCGCACCGTGGTCCCCATCCGCTTTGTCAGCCAGGGGCTGGGCCTTTACGTCAAGTGGCTGGCTGAGCAGCGGACGATCCTGGTGACCGAGGAGCCTGTCGCAGACGAATAAAGCAAGGTACGACCGTAGGCCGGGCGTGATCGCCCGGCCTACTCGCGCTTGCTACCGGAAAAGCCCCGCCCCCGCAACCGATCGCGGCGGATCACCCGAGCCCTCACAGGCCGGCCTCGGCCCCCTCGACTACCCGAATCGGGACATACAGGTCCAACTGGCGGTATCCCATGGCCCGGAAGGCGACGTCCGAGGTGATCACGTGCCACATGGTATACCGCCCTGGCCGTTCATCCAGGGCAAAGCAGCCGCTGCTTTTCACCCATTCCCGGACCGCCTGGTAGACCCGCTCACCGTCCTGGTCATCCTGATCCCGGGAGATGGCGGCAGCATAGAGCCCGCCGGGGAAGGCGACGCTCTCGTAGCCGCCCGTATCCGTGATCCCATCGGGCAGGGCGTAGTACCAGACCAGGCGCGTCGCTTCCGGGTCGAACCACATGAAGTCCCTGGGGAAGAACCTGTCCTTCCGCTGCCTGTCGATGGTGGACCACCACTGGTCGAACGCCGCCAGATCCCCCTCGCCTGATGAGACCATGGTCGCAGCGGGCAATTCAACGACGCGGATGCCATCCACAAAGACCCCTTCTTTCTCAGATAGTCGGCGCGGGCCTTCTACACCCTCATCTTAACGGACGTGGCGGTCGGCGGTCGTGAGCCTTTCTATCCATCGCCCTCACGGGCCGATGGGCAAGTCTACCGCCATTACTAACCGATGCCAGACCTGGGCACCTTATCGCCCGTAGCGCATGCCGCGTGTCGCCTGGTTTTCGACCCATTCTGTCGAACCAGGTCGGTCGGTCGGGCGCTCTATAGAGGAGGAAAATCCCTCGGTCGGAAGGAATAGAGTACTTCGTGGCGTCGGATGCCGGAAGGTTTGTGTCCCTCTGGTATTGGCACCCCGAATCGGAGGTAGGTCCTGTATGAAGGTCGCCGTGATCATCCCCGCATTGAACGAGGAGACGACCATCGGTGAGATCGTCTCTACCCTGCGCAAGGTTGCCGAGATTGGCCAGGTCATCGTGGTCAGCGACGGGTCGGAGGACCGAACCGCAGAGAACGCCCGGCTGGCGGGGGCCACCGTTATTGAGCATCCCGATAACCTGGGCAAGGCTGCAGCAATGAAGACCGGTTTCGATGCGACCGACGCCCCCATCATCCTCTTTATGGATGCCGATCTAATCGGACTTCAGCCCACCCACGTGCGGGCGCTGATCTCTCCCGTTTTGGAGGGACAGGCCGACATGACCATTGGGATCTTCGGCGATGGCCGTGTGGCCACCGACCTGGCCCAGATTGTGGCGCCGTACCTATCCGGCCAGCGGGCGGTTCGCCGTGAGGTGGTCGAGGAGATGTACCGCGAAGAGCCCGAGGCGGGGCGCTCCCGTTTTGGCATTGAGGTGGCTCTCACCCGGCACGTCAACCACCGGGGCTACCGGGTGAAAGAGGTCCCGCTGGAAGAGATGAGCCATCGTATGAAAGAAGAGAAGCTGGGGCTGGTCAAGGGGGCTGCTGCCCGCATCAAGATGTACTATGAAATCCTGAAATATGCGCAGAAAGGATAATGCTCCTTGCCCACACTCCTCCAGGAGAATGTCATCGCCTTCTTTACGCAGCTTGGCGAGATCCTGGTTCCCCTGCTAATCGCCGCCGTGGCCGGCGGCGCCGTCGGGCTGGAGCGTGAGTCCACCAACCGCCCGGCGGGCCTTCGGACGCACGTCCTGGTCTGCGTCGGCTCTACCCTGATCATGCAGGTCTCCATGGCCATGTGGGAGATGACCGGCCGTGGCCTGCACGGCCCCGGCGACCCCGGCCGCATCGCTGCCCAGGTGGTGAGCGGCATCGGCTTCCTGGGGGCCGGCACGATCATGCGTGAGGGCGTAAATATTCGCGGCCTCACGACAGCGGCCTCCCTGTGGGTGGTCGCGGGCATGGGCCTGGCGGTTGGCGCCGGCATGTACCTGCAGACCCTGGTCGCCGTCGTGCTGGTGCTGCTCACCCTGAAGAGTCTCTCCGAGGTGGAGCGCCGGTTCATTGCCAAGGGCGGCCACCACACCCTGATCCTGCACGTCACCGACACCCCCGGTCGTCTGGGGGCGCTGGCTTCCCTGATCGGCAAATGGGGGGCGAATATCAAGTCGGTCTCCATGCGCCAGGGCCCGGTACCCGCCACGGTCGAGATCACCTTCTATGTGAAGATGGCAGGACGCAACCTTGACACGGCGGGACTGGTTGGCGATTTAATGGGGACGGAAGGGGTCATCTCGGTCACTGAAGAAGATTAATGGGGAGCGTTTCTGGCTCCCCCTATTTCCGCCTTCGGGCGGAACGACGAAAAGGGTTTTGCCTGCGGGCGCTCCTGGAATCCGGGGCGCTCCTCTCTTTCCCGGCCGCTGCCGGCTATCTTTTTATGGGTTCGAGGTGAATCGTCTAGATGTCGCCGCAAACCGATTGGCTCGCCCTTATTGACCGCTCCTCTCTGACGCCCGAGGTCCAGGCCTATCTGGACCGGGCCGCTTTGCGGCGCGTGGAGGTCCACCAGCGTGCCCGCGCGGTGACGCTCCACTTTTACGCCCCCATTCGCCTGCCCCTTGCGCACCGGGACAGCCTGGCCCGGGCGGTGGGGGAGGCTTGTTTCCCTGGCCTTGGCGCCACCGTAGGGCTGGTGGTCCACGTGACCCCGGAGGGTTCCGCTGCCTCCCCGGCCGAGCGGGTCGACGAGGCCTGGGAGGAGATCGCGGTCCAGGCCAAGGCCGCCTTCCCGCGCCTGAACGGCATCATGGACCGGGCCGAGCGGAAGATCGAGGGGCAGGTTATCACCCTCGAGCTGCCCACCCAGGCCATGGTCGATGTGGTCGAGCGGGGCGGGCTGGCCTCGATCCTCCAGGATCTGATCCGCCGGGAGACCGGCCTCGATCTGACCCCCCGCTTCACGGCCAAACCCGCCCCCAAGGTGGTCCCGATCCGCAAGGAGACCGCCGTCGACGAGGAGGCCAACCCCTTCGCCAATGAGGCGGAGGTGGAACCGCCCCTGCCGCCGGAGCCGGTCTACCAGGAGCCCGATCACCTGGTGGAGTACTTCGACCAGTGGATGCAGCGCCAGTCCGCCTTCGGCAAGAAGGAGTCGAAGGACGGCGGCCCGCCGATTCCCGACGACGGCCCGCTCAAGGGCAAAATGATCCCCCACGATGCCCCGGTCCGCGATATCCGCACGGTGACCGAAGAGGAGAACCGGGTGATCATTGAGGGCGAGGTGGTGGGGCTCGACACCCGCGACCTGCGGAGCGGCCGCCAGCTGATCTCCTTCGGCCTCTGCGACCTGCTGCGCATCAACCGGCCCGATGACTTCGGCGACACCCTGCCGGTGAAGGTCTTCCGGGATCCCGCCAAGGACCCCGACTTCCTCGCCGTGATCAAGAACGGCGCCTGGCTGAAGGTGCGCGGCAACGTGCAGGTGGACAAGTTCTCCCAGGAGCTGACCCTCCTGGCCGACGACATCGTGGTCGGCCGGCGGCCCGCCCGGGTCGACCGGTACGAGGGGCCCATGAAACGGGTGGAGCTGCACGCCCACACCACCATGTCCGCCATGGACGGCATGATCGACCCCGAGGATCTGGTCAAGACCGCCATCAAGTGGGGGCACCGGGCGGTGGCTGTCACCGATCACGGGGTGACCCAGGCCTTCCCGGCGGCGACCCATGTGAAGCTGCCCGAGGGGTTCAAGATCCTCTTCGGCTGCGAGTTCTTCCTGGTCGACGACGGTACCCCGATCATCGTGCGGGCGCCCCACGGCGTGCCGCTGAAAGACGCGGAGTTCGTGGTTCTCGACATTGAGACCACCGGCTTTTCGCCCATCGGCGACGACATCATCGAGGTGGGCGCCGTCCGGTTCAAGAACGGCGAGATCGGCGAGTCCTTCCAGCGGTTCGTGAAGCCGGGGAAGCCGATCCCCGAAGAGGTGCAGAAGCTAACCAACATCACCCCCGAGATGGTGGCAAACGCCCCCGGCCCTGCCGCGGCGCTCCGGGAGTTCTTCGACTTCATCGGCGATGCGATCATCGTCGCCCACAACGCCCAGTTTGACTACTCCTTCCTGCGCTACCATCGCATGAAGCACCTGGGCGAAGAGTTCCACAACCCGGTGCTCGACACCCTGATTCTCGCCCGGTCGATCATGTCCCACATGAAGTCCCACGCCCTCTCCGCCCTGACCAAGGAGCTGCAGATCCCCCTGGTGGACCACCACCGGGCCGACGCCGACGCCAAGACGGCGGCAATGGTGATGCAGAAGCTGCTGGAGCGTGCGCCCCACGTGGCGATGGTGGAGGACCTGAACAGCCTGACCCAGGGGATGAACGTGGAGCAGCTGCGCCCCTACCATGTGACCTGCCTGGTTCAGAAGCAGCACGGCATGAAGAACCTCTACAAGCTGATCACCAAGAGCCACACCGAGTACTACAACCGGACCCCCCGGGTGCCCCGCACCGAGCTGGAGAAGCACCGGGACGGGTTAATCATCGGCTCCGGCGGCAACGGCGGCGCCCTCTACGACGCCCTGCTGCGGGGCGTGCCCGAGCACGAGCTGGAGCAGCTCTTCGACTGGTACGACTACATCGAGATCGTGCCGCGCGACAACATTCGCTACCTGCTGGAGTCCGGGCAGGTCAACTCCGAGGCGCAGCTGATCGACCTGAACCGGCGCATGTACGAGCTGGGCAAGAAGATGGGCAAGCCGGTGGTGGCCGTAAGCGACGCCCACTTCCTGGACCCGCACCAGCAGATCTTCCGCCGGATTCTGAAGGGCGGCATCGGCTTCCGGAACGACGAGGTGGATGCGCCCCTCTACCTGCGCACCACTCAGGAGATGCTCGACGAGTTCCAGTACCTCGGGGCCGATGCGGCGGTGGAGGTGGTGATCACCAACCCCAATGCCATCGCCGACATGATCGACAAGGTCAAGCCGGTGCCCGACAAGCTCTACCCGCCGGTGCTGGAGGGCTCCAACGAGAAGACCCGGGAGCTCTCCTACGAGAAGGCGAAGCGGGTCTATGGCGACCCGCTGCCCGAGAAGATCGAGGCCCGCCTGGAGAAGGAACTGAATGCGATCATCGGCAACGGCTTCGCCGTCTCGTACTACATCTCGCACCTGCTGGTGAAGAAGTCCAACGAGATGGGCTACCTGGTCGGCTCGCGCGGCTCGGTCGGCTCCTCCTTCGTCGCCTGGGCGATGGATATCACCGAGGTGAACGCCCTGCCGCCACACTATGTCTGCCCCTCCTGCAAGTTCATCGAGTGGCACGACGACGGCAAGACCGGGTCGGGCTACGACCTGCCCCATAAGGCCTGCCCCCAGTGCGGCGAGCCCGACATGCTGCGCGACGGGCAAGATATCCCCTTCGAGACCTTCCTGGGCTTCAAGGGCGACAAGGTGCCCGATATCGACCTGAACTTCTCGGGCGAGGTGCAGGCCAAGATCCAGAAGTTCTCCGAAGAGCTGCTGGGCGGCGAGAAGTACGTCTTCAAGGCCGGCACCGTGGGCACCATCGCCGAGAAGACCGCCTACGGCATGACCAAGGGCTGGCTGGAGGAGAACAATATCATGGGGGTGCGCGACGCCCACGTCACCTACCTGGCGGCCGGCGTGGCCGGCGTGAAGCGGACCACAGGTCAGCACCCGGGCGGCATGGTGGTCGTGCCGGTGGGCATGGAGATCGAGGAGGTCACCCCGGTCCAGTTCCCGGCCGACGACCGCTCCTCGGGCGTGAGGACCACCCACTACGACTACCACTCCTTCGAGCAGGCGCTCATGAAGCTCGATATTCTGGGGCACGATGATCCGACCATGCTCCGGATGCTCCAGGACCTCTACCGGGAGAAGACCGGCGATGAGACCTACGACATCCGCCGGGCGGCGATCGACGACCCGCAAGTGCTGGCGCTCTTCAGCCCGGGCGGCAACAAGGCGCTGGGGATCGGCGACGGGACGCTCCAGTTCGACCTGGGCACGATCGTGCTGCCCGAGATGGGCACCCGCTTCGTCCGCCAGATGCTCATGGAGACCAGCCCGGCCAACTTCTCTGACCTGGTCCGTATCTCGGGCCTGTCGCACGGCACCGACGTCTGGACCAACAACGCCCAGGACCTGGTCAAGGGCAACGAGTTCGGCAAGATCCCGTTCCAGGAGGTCATCGGCTGCCGTGACGATATCATGGTGCAGCTGATCTACTGGGGCGTGGAGCCGGCGGTCGCCTTCAAGATCATGGAGTCGGTCCGCAAGGGCAAGGGGCTGGCTCCCGACATGGAGGAGACCATGCGGGCCGCTAAGGTGCCCGAGTGGTATATCTGGTCGTGCAAGCAGATCAAGTACATGTTCCCCAAGGCGCACGCTGCCGCCTACGTGCTGAGCTGCCTGCGCATCGCCTGGTTTAAAGTCTACGAGCCGCTGATCTTCTACGCCACCTACTTCACGGTGCGCGCCGGCTCGATCGACGCCGAACTGATCACCAGGGGCCCGGAGGCGGTCCGCCGCTATGTGCAGGAGATCGAGGCGAAGGGGCGCGAGGCCTCCCCGAAGGAGAAGGAATCGCTGACCGAGTACGAGCTGGTGGAGGAGGCCTACCACCGGGGGATCCGGTTCGCCAAGATCGACCTCTACAAGTCGCACGCCACCAAGTACCTGATCACCCCCGAGGGAACGCTGCTCTGCCCGTTCAACTCCCTGGCGGGCCTGGGCGACAACGCCGCCATCGCCATTATGGAGGCGCGGGAGCAGGGCGAGTTCGTCTCGAAGGAAGACCTCAAGAACAAGGCCCGGCTGAACAAGTCGGTCATGGAACTGCTGGAGAACCACGGCTGCCTGCAGGGCATGCCCGACGGGAACCAGCTGGTCTTCGGCTTCTAGCCCAAAAAAGGAACCGGGGAGGCGCCTCAGGCTGTCTCCCCGGTCTGCTCTGCTGCCAACTTTTCTGCCCGTCTCTTGATTCCCAGCAGGCATTTGCGCATCATGATGATATCGGTGAACTCGATCAGCAGGCTGAAGAGAATGGTGGGGTGGAGCCAGCGATACCGGCTCCGCACCCGGGTGATCAGCCGGGTGGTGGAGTCTGGCTGCGGGACGCAGAGCCAAAGCCAGGTGGTGTACCGGCCCTCGCCAACCCAGAGGACCCAGTGGGGCGGCTCCATCGCTTCCACGTGGAGGCCAACGTTGGTATAGATCGGGACCAGGTCGCCCACCCTCTGCTCCTGAAACTGGGGGAGGATCTCCTCGGCGCTGGGGCGACCGAAGTTGTCCAGCCAGTCGTAGGAGTACCAGCCGGCCCGGCCGAAGCCGATCTGGCGAATCCACGGGTAGATCGCCTCCGGGCTGGCCTGGACTGTCACGGCGCGGGTAGCGTTGAAGTGGGGGCGCGGCACCAACCCGTCGCCGGGCATGGGCCGACTTGCCTCATCGCCGGTGGACCCCCAGCGGAGCTGCCAGGGGCGGATCCAGAGCAGGTAGAGCGCCAGGGCCGGGGCGAGACCGATCCACCACCACATTCCTGCTACCTCCTCGCATCTTCTTGGCCGATCATACCAATAAGTTGAACTTCTCCATATAGTCATTTTGCACTGCCGTACCAGGAGGTTTGTCATGCAGATTCAGCCGCTGCCGTACGATGCCGAGGCGCTGGAGCGCTTCCGGCGGGAGGGGCCGTTTATCTGGCTCTGGGAGTCGACCCGGATCGAGTGCGTGCTCGGGGCCGGGACGCCCCAGACCGATGTGGACCTGGCGCTCTGCGCCGCCTCGGACGTGCCGGTCTACCGGCGCAAGGGCGGGGGCGGGGCGGTGGTGCTGAGCCCGGGCTGCCTGATCATCACCGCCTGCTACGATGGCCGGCGCAGGCAGTTCGCCACCCAGTGGATCGAGCCCATCGCCACGGCGATTGCCCGGGCGGTGGAGTCGCTTGGCTTGGAAGATGTGCGGGTGCGGGGGCTGGGCGACGTGGCGCTGGGGGAGCGAAAGATCCTGGGCTCCAGCCTCTACGCCAACCGGGAGGTGGCGCTCTACCAGGGCTCGCTCCTGGTCGATTCTGACCTGGACCTGATCCCGCTCTACCTGCCGCACCCTTCGAAGGAGCCCGACTACCGGCGGGGGCGGTCGCACCTGGACTTCGTCACCTCGCTGGCCCGGGCGGGCTACACGGGAGGCATGGAGCCGCTGAAGGCGGCGCTCCTTCGGGAGCTTTCGCAGGTGTAGGCGTGACGATGGAACACCCAGAGTATGGCCTCGGATCGGAGGTTGATGGGGAGGCAATGTCTTTCCGAGGTGCTACCCCGGTGGGTATTGTGGGCCCGAATTGGGCCTTTCCACAGGGTTCTGGGCGGGATTTTGCCGTTCAGGTGGGTGTCTCGGAACGGTTTTGCCAACCTTCCGGGCGGCTGGGCCAGGCAAAACCTTTCCGGCTCACCAGGACAACCCCATGGGGTTTCTGCCTGGCTGCCGGTCAGGCCAGGCCGCGGTCGAGACTACCGGGGCAAAGCGAAAGTAGGATTCTCTACGGCTCCTGACTCTCCGGACAGCGAAGGTGAAATCGGTGGCAGTCTCCACCCGCTCGCCGTTCAGGCGGAGGCGGGCAGTCGGGTCTGACACCGACCCGTGAGGGTGAGGGTGCTGCCGTCCGGTGAGGTCGGTGGGTGCTGAAGTCGGGTCCGGTGCGGCCCGTCGCCAGGTGTGTGCCCCGGCCGGGGCTTGCCTGGCTGCCGGCGGAGTCCCGGCGATGCGGGTCGATTGCCGATGTTCCGAGGTCTCACGCACCTTTTTTACAGGTGGACTGGCGTTTGGGTGTAAAAAAACGGAAGGAGACGAGGGATTCGGGTGGTGAAGTGGGCTTTTCGACCTCAGCATGCCGGTTTCACATACCCCGGGGTGTATGGTTTCCAGCCTCGCCCTATCCTCTCAGGCAATATTTTGACGGATCTTTGCCTGGCGTCTGTAAAAAAAAGTGCCTGAGAGCACCTGGCTGCACGTGCGTGGGCGGGCAGACGAGGGCTCCGGATGGGGCGGCTCCAGTCAGGTTCGAAGCCTCGCGCAGGGTAAGGGCCGCGGAGGGGCGGGACAGGTACCGGGCCTGGGTGTCAGCGGTGAGCAGGCCCACCTCCCCGGCGGTCTCACCTGAAGGGACGGTTCGACCCGTGCGAAAGTGCCGAACTGTAATCACGAACCCTTACCGCCCCGTTCTTTCCACCATTCGGGAGGAGATTGCACGAAGGGTCGGGAAAAGATAGGATAAAGCTACCGCTTTTGGAACAGACGCAGCCTCGACGCAGAAGGAGGAGCGACACACATGATCCCGTTCCTCAACGTATTGCAGTACCTGGTCCTCGCCCTCTGGGTGGGTTCGATCTTCGGTTTCGGCG
>JBMONB010000072.1:0-11488 GCA_049325315.1 Bacillota bacterium
CCATTGACGAAGCGCTGCTCAAGGCTGCTGACATTATGGAGTACGAGCAGGTAGCGGTTGTTAACATCAACAACGGCGCCCGGTTCGAGACTTACACCATCGCCGGGCCGGCCGGCTCAGGAATCATCTGCCTGAACGGCGCGGCGGCGCGTCTCGCCCAGCCGGGCGACCTGGTGATCATCATTACGTACGCGCAGATGAACGAGGAAGAGCTGAAGAACCACCAGCCGACCGTTGTGCTGGTCGACAAGGAGAATCAGATCGTTCCGATGCCTGTGCATGCATAGCACGTATCTCGAAAAGCCGTCTGCGCCAAAATGAGCGCAGACGGCTTTTTGGTGTCGAAACGCAAGAGCGTCCAGTTGGCCCATCATCTGGTTGTCATAATACCGCCGCCACCGCGGCACCATAATGATTGTAAGGAGGTGAAAACGACATGGCCAACAACAACAACAACGGCGTCCTGGTGCCGCAGGCCCGTGGCGCTCTCGAGCAGCTGAAGTTCGAGACGGCCAACGAGTTGGGCATTCCCAACTACGGGCAGCAGTACAAGGGCGATCTGCCCAGCCGGGTGAACGGCTCGGTTGGCGGCTATATGGTGAAGAAGATGATCGCCCTGGCCGAGTCTCAGCTCGGCGGCGGGGCCACCCGCTAACCCTTCGGTGGTCTGACCCCTCCTTGGCAGCGAAGGCGCCCTGGCTCGTACGAGCCAGGGCCCCACTCATTGGCGGGCCAAGTTCGCCAGCAGCGACGATGGCCGCGAAAGAATGCGCAGACCGACGGGCGAGAGACCCGAGTGCGCTCCATGCCAGCCTGTTCGCCGCTGTCGTGCTGGATTGCAGGGAACGGAAATCGACCGGGGCCCCGTTCCGCCGGTGAATGGGCACATTTGGCGCTGGCGACCCTCTTTGCCAAGCAGGGACAGAGGCCGGAAGAGGTCTTTGTCTAAGAGCACCAGGCCTGTACCGTCACGCACAGGCCCTGTTTTCGCGCCTTCCTTGGACAGCAAGCAGGAAGGGTGGTTCCAATAACGAAAATTACGTGCATACTTTGTCGAAAGAGGTGACAGTTGTGGCCATGGGTGTCCAAGCTCCCGAATCAGGAGCTATGCCTGGCCGGCTCTGGTTCATGGATAATTTGAAGGTCGCCCTGACCGTGCTGGTCGTTCTACATCACGTCGGTCAGCCCTATGGAGATTCCGGCGGCTTCTGGTACTTCGAGCAGGCGGATCGCTGGTCGCTCTTGCGCCCTTTTTTCGCCGTCAACGCCAGCTTCTTCATGGGTCTGTTCTTCTTTGTCTCGGCCTACTTCCTTCCTGGCTCCTACGACCGCAAGGGAGCAGGGCCCTTCTTACGTGACCGGCTTCAAAGGCTTGGCATCCCGCTGGTTGTGCTGCTGCTGACGGCGGTCCCGCTGATCACCTACTTCTCTTATGTGAACTTCCGCGGCAGCCCGCTCCCCTTTGGGGAGTACTTAACCCAGGTTTTCTTCGGCGGTGGGCCAAAGCCTGAGGGCTGGCGCGGTCCGAACTGGCCGGAGGTGCACTTTGCCCACCTCTGGTTTGTCGAGCATCTCTTGGTTTATGCTCTGCTCTATGCAGGCCTCCGCCTCGCCTGGCGTGGAAAGCCCCTGTTTCAAGGGAGGGCTGACGTACCGCCCTCAGATGGAGCGATCCTTGCCTTCACCCTGCTCCTGACCGCCGTGACGCTTCTGGTGCGCCTCTGGTACCCACTTGACCGCTGGGTCGGGCTGCTTGGGTTTATTCAACTGGAGCCGGCCCACCTGCCCCAGTACCTGAGCTTCTTCGTGCTCGGGACCGTGGCGGCCCGCCAGGGCTGGCTCACCTCACTGCCCGCGCGGCAGGGGATGCGGTGGCTGGCGGCAGGCCTCGCAGCGGCAGTGCTTATGGTGATCTGCGTCCTGGTGCTGCGGCATATCCTGCCGGCCGGCCTGTACTTCGTAGTGCGGACCATCGTCGAGAGCTTTATCGCGGTCGGTCTCAGCCTGGGGTTGATCATCCTCTTCCGGGAACGGGCGAATGGGACGAGCCGGCTTGGGCGGATTCTTGCCGAGAACGCGTACGGCGCCTACCTCTTCCACGTGCCGCTTGTGGTCGCCCTTCAGTACGCCGCGGCCCCTCTGCGGCTCTCGGCGGCGTCGAAGTTCTTCCTGGTCGGTGCGGTCTCGGTCGTGGTCACCTTCTGGTTCAGCCACCTGGTGCGAATGATCCCGGGGGCCAGGCGGATTCTCTAGCTATCGAGGCCGGGGTCGCCACAACAACTTTTTTTGAACAGCACAAAGGTGTATACTAGGGGGTGAGGTGACGGAACATGGCCCCTCTGGAGAAAGTCGCGTTGGCCCTGAGCGACCCGATTCGTCTGCGAATTCTCGACCTGCTGGCCGCAGGTCGGGACGATGCCTGCTGCTCCCCGGACAACCCCGACGCCCCGGTAGGGCTCTGCAGCTGTGATCTGCTGCCCGTTCTTGAACTGGCCCCCTCCCGGCTTTCCTACCACATGAAGGAGCTGCGGGAGGCGGGGCTGATCACCGAGCAGAAGCGGGGCCGCTGGGTCTACTTCTCCCTCGAGCCGAGCGTCCTTTCCGCCTTCACCCGGGCTCTTCATGAGCGATTCGTCGTTCCGCATGAGACGACGTACGCCGCCTGCTGCTCGGAACCCACCCTGATCCACCTGGATGTATCTGCCCTGGACAAGGGGGAGAAATAACGGATCGCCCGGAAGCGCCAGCAACTGCCACGTTGCTGGCGCTTGAACATTGGGGCGGCGGGCGCTGAAAAAACTTCAAAAAAAGTTGCAGTATCTGTTGACAGTTCAAGAAATCTTGTACTATGATAAAGCCGTGGAACGCCCCAGGTGCCAGAAGCGGCACCTGCCGGGGGTAGCGATTCGTTCAGAGCAAAGGAGCCATGAACGCCGTGAACATTGGCATTGAGCTTGTCCTGACAGCCCTGGAGAGAGTGTGGCACACCTTCAGCTTCAACTGGCCCCTGTTGTTGATTAGCGCCGGAATCGCAGCCTACATGAAGCTCTATGTAGACCAGAAGAGGGTGGCGGCCTTCCTGCAGCGGCATCAGGGGGCCGGCGTTCTGGGCGCCACGGCGGTGGCGGTCACCACGCCGCTCTGCTCCTGCGGGACCACGGCGGTGATCCTGGGCATGATGGCCAGCAGCCTCTCCTGGGCGCCGGTGGTGGCGTTCATGGTCGCCTCCCCGCTGACATCGCCATCGGAGCTTGTCTACAGCGCCGGGCTCTTTGGCTGGCCCTTTGCCATCACCTTCTTCGTCGCCTCCATACTGCTTGGTCTGGCCGGTGGTCTGGTGGCCTACCTGGCGGAGAAACGGGGCTGGCTTGCGGACCAGGCCCGGTTCCGGCCGGCCATGGGCGGGGCGTTGGACTCGGTGGATGAGGCCAGGGCCCAGGCGGTGGCAAGCCCGGCCACCCCCCGCCCGACCCTCGGGGACTTCCTGCGGGAGACCTACCTGGTGGGGCGTCGCCTCCTGCTCTTCTTCCTGGGGTTTGCCTTTGTCGGCTACCTGCTCAACGGCCTGATTCCCGAGGCGTGGATCTCCTCGCTCTTCGGCAGTGGCCAGGCCTACGGGGTGCCCCTGGCGGCGACCTTTGGCCTGCCGTTCTACATCAACACCGAGGCCTCGCTGCCCCTTGTGCGGTCGCTCATGGACCTGGGCATGAGCCCGGGCGCCACCCTCGCCTTCCTCATTACCGGAGCGGGCACGTCGATCGGCGCGATCACGGGCGCCCTGACCATCGCCCGGTGGCGGGTGGTGGGAATCGTGGTCGGGACCCTCTGGGTCGGGGCCGTGCTGATTGGCCTTGGCTACAATCTGATCCTGGCCATGGGTTGATCCTCTCGGCCCAAAAAGCGCCCTGCACAGGGTTTGTGCAGGGCGCCTTACTTGTCTTTTAGCGGGCGTGGATTCCCTGGGTGCTGGTGCTGGTGACAGAGGGGGTTCCCGGGAAGTTTCCGGTCGCCCGCGCAGCCCAGGTGAAGTAGCCCCGGGCATTCGCGGTCTGGGCGGGCTCCACCAGCCGGGCGTTGGGGAACTGAGGCAGCAGGTACCGGTCCAGCGCCTTTGCGCCGCCGCCGGTGAAGAGAATGGTATCGACGGTGGCCACATCCCACGAGGAGTGAATCTCGGTGAGAATCTTGGTCGCCAGCGCCTTATAGGTCTGATCCCGTATGGGCGAAATGTCCCGGACCTGGCCGGCCACCTTGATCTTGCCGGTGACCATCGCTTCGTCGAGCTGGTAGCTCTCCCGGACCAGCCCGAGTTCCCGGCGGAGGCGATCGCTCAACTCTGCCTGCGCCGTAGCCACGCCCACCGGCAGGGTACGGCTCTGGTGCGGCACATACTCGCCGCCCTCAGCGATGGCCAGATCGGTGGTGCCGTGGCCGATATCGACCAGGGCGGTGCGGCCGGCGACCAGCGCCTCATCTTTCACCTGGCCCCGGGCGTCGAGCGCCTCGCCGAGATAGGTGCCCATGGGCTGAGGAAGAATACGCAGGTTCTCCACGTTCAGGCTCCGCTCCAGGACCTCTTTGCCCAGGCGCAGCACGACGCGGTGCTCGCCCCGCAGCAACTGCCCCACCGCCTTCTCCTGGTAGAGCAGGCCCGGGGGGAGTCCGGTTACCACGTGCGCCGAGGTGGAGACGCGGTCGGCGACCAGGCCGAGGGCCGTAAGGAAGAGCACCTTGAACTCATTTGCCTCCAGCCGAGACTGCGACAGGGAGCGGAAGGCGAAGGCAGACTGGCGCATGGCAAGCTCGCCCACGTTGTAGCACTGCCCATCGACCGTGATCGACATGGTCCGGGTCCGGGGTCCGTTGCTCAGGCCTGTGAAGCCGAGGCTCTCATGCGCCAGGCCCACAACGCTGGGGAAGCTGATCCAGTCCTGTCCGTCAAATACCTTGACATACCCGTAGCCGACATCGATCCCCACCGGCTTCAGCATCCGCGGCACCTCTTTCTTTTTATCGATTTAAAGGAGCGTGGGGATTTTCGGTAGCGTGGGACGGTAATCCCTGCCAGACGTTTGTGCATTGAGGTTTCTGTCCTAGAAAAATGAGACAGGAGTCCTAGATGATCAGGACTCCTGTCTCATGGTTCTGTCTGGACGGGCTAGTAGCCCTTCTGCTTGTCCACCAAATTGAGCAGCGGATAGCCTACCGCCAACCGGCGGAGATTCTCTGCCACCAGATCCATCACCACGCCCATGGTGCGCGGGCTCGATGCCGCCACGTGGGGGGTGATGATCACGCCCGGCAGGTCCCAGAGGGGGCTCTCCGCAGGAAGTGGCTCCGTCTCGAAGACGTCGAGCCCGGCCCCGGCGATGCGCCCCTCCTGGATCGCCCGAATCAGCGCCTGCTCGTCCACCGTCTGGCCGCGGGAGACGTTGATCAGGTAGGCCCCCGGCTTCATGGCGCCCAACACCGCCTCATCTACCAGGTGACGCGTCTCGGGCGTCAGCGGGGTCGCCACCAGCAGGTAGTCAGACGCCGCCGCCAGCGCCAGTCTGTCGGCCACCAGCCGGTCCACCTCCGGCGGCCTCTCCCTGCCTGGCCGCTCGATACCGATCACCTGCATTCCCATTGCCCGGGCCCGGCGGGCGGTGTCAAGCCCAATGGAGCCAAGGCCGAGGATGCCCAGGGTCTGACCGGCGATCTCCACCCCCCGGGAGGCCCGGGGATCCCACGTGTGGGCGGCCTGGTTCCGAATGGAGACATGCAGACAGCGGGCAAAGGCGAGGATCAGCGCCATCACATGCTCAGCAATGGGAGCCGAGTTGGAGCCCCGGGCGTTGGCCAGGGGAACCGGGGACGCGGCCGCCCCGGCCTCCAACAGCCCCTCGACCCCGGCGCCCATCGCCTGGATCAGCCGGAGGTTGCCTGCGGCGCTGATGAACGGAGCCGGGTAGGCAGCGCCCCAGCAAATCAGCACCTCTGCGGTGTCGACGTGAGCCATCGCCTCCTCTTGGCTGGTCACCGGGATCACCTGGGCCCCCTCGGGGAGCGTCCGGGCTGTGAGAATGGAGGCATAGCGTGGGCTCGCTTCAGCCCAGAGAATGATTTTCATGCAGCGTACCTCCTCATTTCGTAAGCCTCAAAATTCGGCAGGGGCTTCCCATTTCCCTCTCCGGAGGAATCGGGCGTACCGCCTCGAATACCCTGGGGACCAGGAATGTGAAGCCAAAGGAGGATCTGCCGCCGTGACCGATCTGTGCTACCCTGTGGGCCGCTTTGTGCGCCCCGAAGGGATCACCGGTGCCGACATTCAGGGCTGGATCGGGGAGCTCGCCCAGGCCCCCTCCCTGCTGCGAAAGGCGGTAGAAGGGTTGACCGACGAGCAGCTGGACACCCCCTACCGCGAGGGCGGCTGGACAGTAAGGCAGGTGGTTCACCACCTGGCTGACTCCCACCTGAACAGCTACACCCGTTTCAAGCTGGCGCTCACCGAGGAGCAGCCCACAATCAAGGCCTACGATGAAGCCGCCTGGGCCGAACTGCCGGAGGCCAGGGAGGCCCCCGTCTCCATCTCGTTGGCCCTGCTCGACGCCCTGCACGACCGCTGGGTGCGGATGCTCCGGGCGATGGGCCCCGAGGAGTTCAACCGAACCTTCCAACACCCCGACTCCGGGGTGCTGCGCCTCGATCTGGTGACCGGTCTCTATGCCTGGCACTGCCGGCACCACATCGCCCACATTACCGGCCTACGGGAGCGCATGGGCTGGTAGGGCGTGCCCGGAACCAGGAAGGACCCTCGGCAGGCTCAGGCTGCCGGGGGTCCTTTGCTTGACCTTTTATCCACGGATTGGTAAACTTTTCTCGCCTGCGGCATCCAGCCGCTGTGCCCGGGCGGCCATCTCCTCCCGGGTGATCAGCCCCTTCTCGATCAGCAGGTCGATCAGAGCGGTAATCGCCAGGGTGTTCTTGTAGTCGACATCCTTCATATCTGCCAGGGTCGCGTACAGGTTGATGGTCTCACGGGCCTTCATGTGCAAGTCACCTCGATGGCAGTATCGACCAGGATGGCGGTCGTCTAAACATAAGGTATGTATTCTGCCACCCGGATAGACCCAAGTGGGAGGCCGCCGCAGTCTGGAGGGATCGCAATGAAGTTGATGGAGCAGGAGTTTGCGGAGATTCGGGAACGGCTCTATCCGATGATGATGGACCCCGTTCAGATCCAGGAGAAGGGCCAGGGCCAGATGCTGAATGGCCAGATGGCCGAGGGGCTTTTCGTCATCTACGGGATCGAGGAGCCGAACGACAAGATCCGCTATGTCTCCTTTCAGGACCTCCGGGACTGGGGAGTCAGCCATAGCACGGTTCACGTGACCGCCCTGAAGAACCTGGACCGCCTGACCCGCGGCAAGCGGGTGACCAGGCTCGGCGCCCCCGACGGCAGCCGCCCCATGTTCATCTGGAACCTGCAAGACGGCTACGACGCCGCCCGGATTTTGCTGCCCAAGTGGCTGGATGACTTCGCTGAGGTGGTCCCGGGCAACCTTGTCATCGGCGTGCCGCACCGGAACTGGCTCGTTGCGCTCGGCGACGAAGATGAAGCCCTGCTCGAGACGGTGGAGCGGAGGATCAAGGCCGAGCACCAGGAGGCCGGCTTCCCTGTCAGCCCCCACCTGTACACGTGGGACGGCATGAGCCTGGCCCGGTACCGCCGGTAGGAGGAGGGTCAGAGATGCAAGCACAGGAGCGCTTCCTGAAGGCGCTGGCCAAGGGGATTATCTTCGCCGGCGGAACGGTGAAGTACAACGAGCAGAACGCCCTGGCCTTGGCCAGAGAGGTCTGGCAGGAGCTAAGGGAGATCGGTACCGACGCCTTCCCCTGCATGGTGGAGAAGGATGAGATTCGCTTCATCTACCAGTGGGATGAGAGCCCCCAGGTCCTGACCGTCATGATCTGGGATGACACCATGTGGCGTGACATGGCCAGGATCGAGGTCCCCGCCGGGTTGGCGGGGTAAGGGCGCGTTGTTGCAGGGTTTCACCGGTCTTCGACCGAATACCAAGGGCTGACAGATCCATGCTAGGAAGGTGTAAGAATGGACCAGATCCTGACCAGACTGGCCCGGGAGCTCGGATTGACGCAGAACCAGGTGCAGAGCTGTGTCGCCCTTCTCGACGAGGGGAACACGGTGCCCTTTATCTCCCGCTACCGCAAGGAAGCGACCGGCGAGATGGACGAAACCCAGATTCGGGACCTCCAGGAGCGGCTCACCTATCTGCGCAACCTGGAGGCTGAGAAGGAGAAGGTCCTGCGGGTTATTGCCGAGCAGGGCAAGCTCACCCCGGAGCTGGAGCAGGCGATCAAGAACGCCGAGAAGCTCCAGGAGGTGGAGGATCTCTACCGCCCCTACCGGCCCAAGCGGCGCACCCGGGCCATGATCGCCCGGGAGAAGGGGCTGGAACCCCTGGCCCAGCAGATGCTGGCCCAGGCCGAGACCACCGGCTCGCCCCTGGATCTGGCCGCCGCCTTCGTCGATGCGGAGAAGGGCGTCGAGTCGCCGGAAGAGGCCCTGGCGGGCGCCCGGGATATCGTGGCGGAGACCGTATCCGACGATGCCGATGTCCGGAAGATCGCCAGAGAGCTAACGTCCGCCCAGGGCGTGATCCGGTCGGTGCAGAACGAGAAGGGCGACCCAGAGAAGGCCCAGGAGTTCGAGATGTACGTGGACTTCTCGGAGCCGCTCCGGACGCTGCCGCCCCACCGGATTCTGGCCCTGAACCGGGGCGAGCGGCTCGACTGCCTGAAGGTCGCCCTCGACGCCCCCGAGCAGGAGATCGTGGCCCGGATCGAGCGGCGCTATATCACCAACTCCCGGTCGATCTGGGCCAACCAGCTGCGGGAGGCGATCGCCGATGCCTACAAGCGCCTGATCGCGCCCTCGATCGAGACCGAGGTGCGGGGCGCCCTCACCGAAAGGGCCGAGGAGCGGGCGATCTCGCTCTTCGCCGTCAACCTGCGGAACCTGCTGCTTCAGCCGCCGATCAAGGGGCTGACGGTGATGGGCATCGACCCGGGCTTCCGCACCGGCTGCAAGCTGGCGGTGGTAGACGACACCGGCAAGGTGCTGGAGACCGGCGTCATCTACGTGACCCTGGGCGACCGGCAGCGGGTCCAGGGCGAAGAAGTCCTGATTCGCCTGGTGGACAAGTACAAGGTCGACCTGATGGCCATTGGCAACGGCACCGCCTCCCGGGAGACCGAGCAGGTGGTGGCGGGGATCATCCCCCGGTGCAAGCATCAGACCGCCTACATGATCATCTCCGAGGCAGGGGCCTCGGTATATTCCGCCTCGAAGGTGGCGCAGCAGGAGTTCCCCGACTTCGACGTCACCCAGCGTTCGGCGGTCTCCATCGCCCGGCGCGCCCAGGACCCGCTGGCAGAGTTGGTCAAGATCGATCCCAAGTCGATCGGCGTCGGCCTCTACCAGCACGATGTGGACCAGAAGCGGCTGGCGGAGCAGTTGGGCCATGTGGTCGAGTCGGTGGTCAACTCGGTGGGCGTCGACCTGAATACCGCCTCGCCCTCCCTGCTGCAGTACGTGGCGGGAATCAAGGCGACGGTGGCCCGGGCGGTGGTGGAGTACCGGGAGCAGCACGGCAAGTTCAAGAGCCGCAAGGAGCTGCTGAAGGTATCCGGCCTTGGCCCGAAGGCGTTCGAGCAGTGCGCCGGCTTCCTGCGGGTGGCGGAGGGCGCCGAGCCGCTGGACAACACGGCGGTCCACCCGGAGTCGTACGCCATTGCCGAAGCGGTCCTCAAGGCGGCGGGCGCCACCAGGGAGCAGCTGATCGGCCAGGGCGCCGCCGGCCTGCGCGATGCGCTGGTCAAGCTGAGCCCCGAGCAGGTGGCGGCCGAGCTGGGCGCCGGCGTGCCCACCGTGCGTGACATCTTCGAGGCGCTGGCCAAGCCGGGGCGCGACCCGCGCGATGAGCTGCCCAAGCCCATCTTCCACACCGAGGTGCTAAAACTCGAAGACCTGAAGGTCGGCATGGAGCTGATGGGCACCGTTCGCAACGTGGTGGACTTTGGCGCCTTCGTGGACATCGGCGTTCATGAAGATGGCCTGGTCCACGTCTCCCAGCTCTCGCACAAATTCATCAAGCACCCCTCCGAGGCGGTTGCCGTCGGCGATATCGTCAAGGTGCGGGTGATCGAGGTCGATCTGAAGCGGCAGCGCATCGGGCTGACCATGAAGCTGGGCGAACCCCCTGCCCCCGAGAAGCGGAGCGAGCCAAGACCGGCGGCGCCCCGGCCCCAGGGCGACCGGCCCAGCCTGCCCCCGCCGGTGCGCCGGCCGGAGGGCCAGCAGGGCGGACCCCGCCCGGCTCCCGCCGCCAAGCCCGCCCCCGCCAAGCAGGCCCCGGTCAAGGAGGCTCCCAGCATCGAGGAGCAGATGAAGGCGCTTCAGAACAAGTTCAAGCGGCTCTGAGCAACAAGGGGCGAAGCCACGGCGTTCGCCCCTTTTTCGTCGGGCAGTGTCGCGATGAAGTGAATATTTTGAATCGTGCATAAATAATACGCGCTGATCTCAGCCGCGCCCTCTCCTCCAGGCGCGTTCCATGGGGTGCAAGACCGGCGTTCTTATCTCTTCGGAGGTGGGGTTCCCTGTTTACCGCTCACTCGGATTTCAGGGGTATTGTTAGATCGCTTCCTACCGGTGGCGACCGGCGCCGGCCTTACCATCCGTGACTTGATAGGTAGACCACCAATGCGCTACACTGTCCTGGAACCGAAATAATCAGACGTAGTGAAAACACGCGGAGGCGACTCATGAAGAAATTTTCACAAAGTATAGGAGAGACGGTCTGGCAGCGGCATCATGATGACTTAAAGGTGCCGGTCCTGGGCATCTTCCTGGCCTCTGTGTTGATAGCGATCAGCCACGGCCTTGTCTCACCTGTGATCACGCCGCACTATTGGATCGTACTTGGGTTGATGGCGGTCATCTTTGCAGGCAGCGCCCTGCCTGACTGGTGGAAGCTCTCGCCAATCTGGCGGATTCCGCTGCTCCTGGCCTCTGCCGTTTACGCCAGTGCCCTGCTCGTCTACAGCGGGAAGCTGAGCTATCTTGGGATGCTGTACATACTGCCCGTCTCCGTGGCGTCGCTGATGCTGCAGGGGACGGTTCGGCACCTGCTCCAGGGGGTAATCGTACTCATGGGGGTCCTGGCAGGGAGCTGGCTGCACCGTTCGGTTCCCTGGGACTGGCTCCTCACCCTCGGGCTCATGACCATCTCGTCCAACTACCTGATCGACCGGATCCTGCTGACGGCTCAGCGGGAGGCGAACCGGGCCCGCCACTTCCGCGTGATTGCCGAGACGGCCCAACTCCTGCTGGTCCGGTCGGGCGATGACATGCTGAAGATGTTCTGCCAGCAGGCACTGACCGCCTTCAACTGCACGCAGTGCGTCCTGTTCTTGGCCAGTGAGG
>JBMONB010000073.1:0-8347 GCA_049325315.1 Bacillota bacterium
TACACCCAGGCGTCGATGTTGCGGCTGTACGACTCACCGATCTCGCCGAACCAGAGCTTGATCTCCCGGGCGGCGTTCTCGGGGCCGTCGGAGCCGTGCACGATGTTGTTGGAGACATCGCAGGCGAAGTCGGCGCGGATGGTGCCGGGCTCGGCGTTGGCCGGGTTGGTGGCGCCCATGGTCTTGCGGATGGTCGCGATGGCGTTCGGGCCCTCCCAGACCATCGCCATCACCGGGCCGGAGGTGATGAACTGAATCAGGCCCGGGAAGAACGGCCGCTCCTTCAGCTCGGCGTAGTGCTCCTCGGCCAGCTCACGGGAGACGGTCATCAACTTGGCAGCCACAAGCTTGAGGCCACGGCGCTCGAAGCGGCTGATCACCTCGCCGATCAGCGCACGCTGGACGCCGTCGGGCTTGACCATAACAAAGCTGCGTTCCATCTGCACGAATTCCCCTTTCAAGACGTGGACCCTAAAAGTTGCCTCCATGATTGTAGCGAAATGGTATCGCTTTGGCAAGCAAGATGGTGACAGGTGCTAACCGATCTGAGCGACCCGGTCCTGCACCTCGGGGAGGTGGTCGTCCAGCCAGTCGCTGAATGCCAGCAGACTGACGGCCCGTTCCTGCAGTTCGGGCAAGGAATAGAGCCCCTGCCGGGTCCGGCCGGTCCAGTGGAGCAGGCTGACCACCCGCACCAGCCGCAGCAGGGTGGGCAGTCCCTCCACCTCGTCCCGCGTGAGCCGCTGGACCGATCCGTAGCCCGCCATATAAGCATCGAGCAGCCGCCAGTGCTCGCCGCTCTCCAGATGACCCAGAGCAAAGGGATAGAGTCCCACGGCCAGATCGGTGGCACGCAGGTCGTAGGAGGCGAACTCAAAGTCAAGCACCCCGGTCACCCGGTCTCCCACCAGGAGGATGTTCGACCTGGCGTAATCGCCGTGGATCACCTGGAGTGGAAGCGAGCCGTAGATCCGCTCCACCGCCGGCTGCAACTCCTCTATGATCGCCCTGAGCCGCTGCGGCTCCACCCCGATAAACTCGGCGGCCTCCAGTGGCTCCGCCACCAGCGGGTGGACGAGATCCAGCCGGGCATATCCCGTTGGCGGGCAGCCCACCGGAATCCGCCCCACCCGGGCCATCGCCCGGTGCAGGCGCGCCTGCGCCTCGCCGGCCGCCCGGGCGTGTGCCAGGTTCAGCCCCTCGGCCCCGGTCCCGGGAATCAACCGGAAGAGGGCGGCCAAGGCACCCTCTGAGGTGGTCACCAGGCTCTCTCCCGTCCGGGTGGCAACCGGGGCCGGCACATCAAAGGGGAGCCCCTCGGCAGCCAGGCGGGTGAGCAGTTCGTGCTCGAACCGGACCCGCTCCGGGTTTGCGGTGTTCTGGTAGAGGCGGAGGACAAAGCGGCCCTCGTTGGCTGTCACCAGCCGCGAGAGGTTGTTCCAGCCACCTTCGGTCGGCTGAAGCTGTGGCGTGCCAGTCAGGGGCCAACTTTCCAGCAAGGATGCAAAGTCCATAGCGGTTCTCCTTCAGCAATGGTGTCAGGGGTTGCACGGTGATCGGGTGGGCTGCCGGCGGGGTCGGAGGAGAAGCAGGCCAAGGACTGCGCCCACCGTATCGATGGCGACGTCGTACCACCGCCCCTCCCGGTTGGGCACGAACGATTGATGGTACTCGTCGGAGATAGCGAACAGGACCGTCACGACCAGGGCCGCCCAGAACGAGCGGCGCCGGTCAAGCCACGGGAAAAAGGCCCACCCCAGCAGTACGGCCAGCAGGCCGTAGCTGAACAGATGGGCCGACTTGCGCAGAAGGAGTTCCAGCAGTTGCATGGCAGCGGGGTCCAGGTGGGCGGGCAGCAGACCCACCCCCTGCACCAGGGGCACCGACTTCAGCCCTGGCGTGGCGGATGTCCGGTAGATCACGGCCATCCAGAGCAGGGCAGGCAGAAAGCGCAGCAGATGACGAAACAGGTCCACTACCTCCTACTCCAGCACGGGCTCGGCTCAGCTCCTTTGCTCTGCCCACCAGGTCTTCACATCGTCCCGGTGGAGGGCGAGGACCAGCAGGCCCCAGAGCGCCATGACGGCCACGGTTGCCGGCTCCTTCAGGATGATCCAGGCCAGGAACGGGTAGAGCAGGGCGGCGCCGGCCACCCCCACGTACATGTTGCGGGTGAGCGCCCAAACCACCAGGATCGCCGCTCCGGCGGAGACCAGTACATAGGGCGAGAGAATCAGCAGCGCCCCACCGCTGGCCGCCAGGCCGACGCCGCCCTTGAAACCCGCAAAGACGGGAAAACAGTGTCCCGCCACCACCAGAAGACCGCCCAGGGCGGCCGCCATGGTGGGGCTCACAGCGAAGTTCCCGGGGAGAAAGCGCATCACCAGGAAGGCGGCCGCAGCACCCTTGGCCAGGTCCAGGCCAAAGACGACCGGAAACCAACGCTTGCCCAACACCCGTCCGGCGTTCAACGCTCCCATGTTTCCGCTGCCGTGCTGCCTGAGATCGATCCCGAGGACAAACCTGCTGACAAGGACGGGAAAGGGAATCGAACCGATCAGGTAGGCGGCGAGCAGCAGGAGAGCTCCGGTGATCATCGTGCGCACCTCCGGGTGAATATCGGCTTCAAAGAAACAGGGAGCAGCCCAAGGGCCGCCCCCTGTTAGGCGATGATGTATGGTTAGCGCTCGCAGGCAATGGCGTGCTGGGTGAGAATGCGATCGACATCCTTGGGCGGCCAACCGGCCAGATAGGCCGGAGCGCCGGTCTCGATGTTCTCACGGATTCGCTTGACCATCGCCTTGGCGGTGATTCCCTTCAACCCGACGCGCAGCAGCCGGCGACCGGCGTCGTCGTAGACATGAATGAAGCTCGGGTCGCTTTGATCGATGATGTAAAGCCGTCCAGAAGGACTCCGTACTTCCAGGCGGGCCTCTTCGGCGTTCATGGCACGCACCCCCTTACTCCAATATATTGTCTACGATTTTGCCGTTCTCCTGCAACCGCCATTCGACTTGTTTATACAGGCCAAATGGTGGTTTACGTGCCGGAAAGGGGCACGATACGTGCCGAAAAGGGGCACGATACGTGCCGGAAAGGGGCACGGTCAACGGTCGCTACCGCGGCTCCGGGTCCGGGAAGGTGAACACCCATTCGTCGCCGTAGCCGATCGCCCCGACGCCACCCATCCAGAAGAACTCTGGGCTGGCCATTAACTGGCCGTTTACCAATTTGATGATGGGATACGAGGGGGCTGGGTAGACCGAAGAAGTCACCCGCTGGTTAGCCGGGTCGGCATCGACCCACCAGTGGCCGAACCAGAAACGATTGGACTCCACCTCGCCGCCCAGCGCCTCTGCCAGCGGTTTGGCCGGGAACCAGACCACGCCATCGTCATCGCGTTGGACCGCCACCGGCAGCGAAACCTTCCTGCCGCCCACCTTTATCGCTGTGTCGCCCACCGCCAGGCGAACGCGGACGAAATCGAGGCGCTCCACCTGATCGACCTTCAGCGAGGTCAGGTCTTTCAAGTACTGCTCTGCCTTGAGCGCCGCAAGCTCGTCCCCTGTCAGCGGCGGGGGCGACCCAGCGGAGTTGGCCGGATGCTTGATCTGGGCCAGAGAGCTCCAGGCTGGCGGCCTCGCCTCGCCGGTGACCGGCTCCAACCGCACGGAGTAGGCGGAATGGCCCCAGTTGCCAAGCCGCAGGAGCAGGAGCAGGGTCCGGTCACCGTTCTGGCCCGTCAGCTGCACGGGCTTGGAGACATCGACCCTGGCCCCCCGGGTCCCCGGGTCCGTGGGCGGCGCCGCCAGGTTCCGGTGGCTGGGACGCTTGGCGTAGTCGGCAAGCGCTTCGCTCAGCTTCTGACCCGGCCGGATCAGATAGGCCTCCAGCGCCCGCCCGTCGCCATCTACCGTCATTTCCAGTGGTTGCGACGACCCGTGTTGAATCTCCACCAGGTCAAAGGAGTAGGCGCCGAGGGTGAGCGGCTCGTAATAGGCATACCGGTGGCCCAGCACAGCCATGCCCGTCTGCTTCTCGCCGTGGGTCAGGGCCGTGGCGCTGCCGGTCCAGCTGATCGACTTGGGCCAGAACCAGGTATTGCTCTTGTACCCTTCGGGCATCCGCCCATCTACCAGCGCCAACATAAAGGAGCGCCAGAGCGTATCGAAGGTGGTGGTACTCGGCGCCCCGCCCTCGATAGCCGCCAGCTGAGCCGCCCGCTCCCACTCCACATGCTCCGACCAGTGCAGTAGACGGGCCACGTATTCGATTCCACCATACTGCTCTGCCACCCAGAACCAGAAGAGGCTGGAGAGGTAGAGAGACTCCTTCATGGAGTAACCCTGGGCGCCATAGTATAGGCTGAGATGGTTCTGGAAGGCACCGGTCACCACCTCGGAGTCGCGCCGATAGGTGTAGAGCGACGCCAGGGGGGCGGTTCCCTCAATCGCCCACTGTGGCCGGCTCTCCCGGTTTGTGTAGGAGCTCTGTAGCACATGAAAGAACTCGTGCGCGACCACGTCTCCGAGGGCGAAGGAGTCGGACATGTGTGGGTTGATTGCGACGGAGAGGTCAAATCCGAAGTCACTGGAGATGACCGAACCGCCCTGGTGCGCATCGGTCGACCGCAGTTCGATCGCGACCGGTTCGACCCGCGGGGGCCGGAGGCCGCCGTCGGTCACCAGCCGCTTGTAGGCCTGCTCTGCGTGAGCCAGCACCTCCTCAGCGTAGTCGGGCGCCACCGCCCCATAACCCTCCGTGTTGTAGAAGAGCACGAAATGCTCTCCCTCCAGCTGATGCTGGTAAAGAGCCGGATCAAAGCTGACGCTGCCCTGCGCCACGTTCGCGAGGAGCAGCAGGCAGACCAGAAGCAGTGGGATGAGACGGCGCATCATGCACCTCCTATGTTTGTCTTCTCCTGTATGTATTCGCTAAAATTTACCTTTTTCCTGCCAGAGAAACGCCCCCGGTCAGATGACCAGGGGCGCCCTCACCGCTTCATTACTTGGCCACGGGGGCCAGCTTGCCCAGCTCGAACTTGTCGTGGACGGCCCGGACCGCCTCCACCGCCTGTGAGGCACGGACGAGGCAGGAGATCTTGATCTCGGAGCCGGTGATCAGCTCAATGTTGATGGACTTCTCGGCCAGCGCCTCGAACATGCGGGCAGCGACGCCGTAGTTGGAGGCGACACCGGAGCCGACGATGGAGACCTTGGCCACGTCGATATCGTAGACCACCTGGGCGCCGGGCAGATCCAGCAGCAGCCCCTGGCAGACCTCCAGGGCCAGGTCGAGGTCGTCGCGGGCGCAGGTGAACGAGATGTCGGCGGTGGGCGAGCCGCTGGCCACCGCACCGGCGGACTGCACGATCATGTCGAGGTTGATCTTGGCCTTGCCCAGAGCGCTGAAGACCCTGGCAGCGACGCCAGGCTTGTCGGGCACAGAGAGCAGGGTGATGCGGGCGATCTTCGAGTCAACAGCGACGCCGGAGACGATTCGATGATTGTTCGGGCTCAATGCTGCCACCACCTTCGTACCCTTCTCCACCCCGCCGTCCTGGGGAAGGGGAGCAAGGGAGCTAAGAACTTCAAATTCGACGCCGTACTGCTTGGCAAATTCCACGGACCGGAGCTGCATCACCTGGGCGCCGGCCGCGGCCAGCTCCAGGATCTCGTCGTAGCAGATCTCATCGAGGCGCCCGGCGTTGGGCACCAGGCGCGGGTCAGCGGAGTAGACACCGTCCACGTCGGTGAAGATCTGGCAGGCCTCGGCATCGAGGTAGGCCGCCAGGGCGATCGCCGAGGCGTCGGAGCCACCGCGGCCGAGGGTGGCAATGTCGCCGTTGGCGGTGAGCCCCTGGAAGCCGGCCACGATCACCACGCGCCCCGCCGCCAGTTCCCGGCGCACACGGGCGGTGTCGATGTTCTGGATCTTCGCAGCCCGATGGTTGTCATCGGTCTGGAAACCGGCCTGCGGACCGGTCAGCGAGACGGCGGTGACGCCGATCTCGGTCAGCGCCATCGCCAGGAGAGCGATGGAGATCTGCTCGCCGCTGGAGAGGAGCACGTCCATCTCACGGCTGGGCGGGTTGGTGGTCAACTCCTTCGCCCGGTCGATCAGGTCGTCGGTCATGTCGCCCGGGGCGCTGACCACGACCACCACATCATGTCCCTGTTGCCGCTTCCAGGCGATGCGCCTGGCTACCCGGCGGAACTTCTCGGCGTTGGCCACCGAGGATCCGCCGTACTTCTGCACCACAATGCCCAAGAGTGTCCAATCCTCCTTATGCATATCCCACGTACAGGGGGCTGTCTCCATAGAAGGTCACCGCCAAGTATGGGCGGTCACCGGCGGGTCAGGCTGCGCCCTCCCCAGTTTTAGTCAGGCGGGCTCCTCCCTGCGCTCGATCGTTGGTCCGGATCCGGCGTTTGCCAGCTTTCCCCGAGCCGTCCATGGGCCCACCTCCCCTGCTTCTCCGCGGTGCCGGAGGAAATCGGAGTCCAATCTGCGCAGACCGGTCCTCTGGACCGATCGCGAATATTGTCCACGATTATACACCGTATGCGTGGAAATCGTCTATGAGTCTAACGGCGCATGAACCGATTGGAGGAAGTTTCGGATCGGCTCGGCGATGAGATGGAAATCGACGAGGAAGGCGTCATGCCCCCAGGGCGAGTCCATCTCCAGGTAGGTCGCCTCGCCGCCGGCCGCCCGCACCAGCTCCACCGTCTCCTGCTGGAGGTAGGGCGGGAAGAGCAGGTCGGAGCGAATCCCGATGGAGAGGAGTTTCGCCTTGATCAGCCCGTGGGCCTCCTCGTAGGAGCCCCGCCCCCGGCCCAGGTCCATCAGGTCCATCGCCCGGGAGAGATAGAGGTAGGAGTTGGCGTCAAACCGCTTGACCAGGGCCTCCCCCTGGTGGTGCAGGTAGGACTCGACCTGGTAGGCGATATCGAAGCCCCGGTCCAGTCCATCGCCCTCGCCCCGGACCTCGCGGCCGAACTGGCGCCACATCGACTCGTCGGAGCGGTAGGTGATCATGCCCAGCATCCGGGCGGTGGCCAGCCCCTTCACGGGGCCGGGCGTGCCGTAGTAATGGCCGCCCCGGAAGTCGGGATCGTTCAGGATCGCCTGCCGCTGCACCTCGTTGAAGGCGATGCCCTGCGGGTGGAACCGGCCGGCCCCGCCAATGGGAATCACGCCCCGGACCCGGTCCGGAAAGGTCGCCGCCCACTCCAGGGTCTGCATCGCCCCGAGCGAACCACCCACCACGGCCACCAGCTGGTGGATGCCCAGCCGGTCCAGGAGCCGGGCCTGGGCCCGGACCATGTCCCGCGGGGTGATCACGGGGAAGTCGGTGCCATAGGGCCGCCCCGTGGACGGGTTGATCTCGTGGGGGCCCGTGGAGCCCTGGCACCCGCCCAGCACATTGGAGCAGATCACATAGTACCGATCGGTGTCCAGCGCCTTGCCCGGCCCGACGGCATCATCCCACCAGCCGGGTTTGCGGTCGGTGGTCTCGTACCGCCCGGCCACATGGCTGTCCCCCGTGAGCGCATGGCAGACCAAAATGGCGTTGTCCCGGGCCTCATTCAGCTGTCCGAACGCCTCGTAGCAAAGGGTGACCGGGGCCAGCGCACGTCCGCACTCCAGCAGCAGCGGCTCCTCGGGGGTGGCGACAACGCTGTACTGCCGCCGTGACAGAAGAGGCGCAACCTCCAACACGCTCACCTACCTGCCTCCTCAGTCTTGTTCAGCCTTCGTTCCAAAGCCGCCGTCACATAAGAAAATGCCGCTCCGGTAAGGGAGCGGCACGTATGCGCATAGGTCGCGACCATCGTAACGCTCTCTTATCTCCCGGCAGCACCCCAGCTGCCGGTGGAATTGGCACCTTCAGATGCAACAGATGCTGCATCCTGGGTTGCCGGGTTTCATCGGGCCATTTCCCTCCACCTCTCTGGATAAGAGCCCACCGGGCGAATGGGCCCGTGGGATATCCGCTATGAAGTTGTTAACAAATACGTACCTCATGCTAGCATGAGGGGAATGGGCTGTCAATAGGCGTCTGTTGGTGATGCGCACATCCGAAGCGCTGTGACCTTCATCACCGTCGCCTCGTTCCCGGGGATGTACAGTGAGAGTGAATCTCAACGGAGGTGGTACACCCGATGGCGAACAAGCAGATCGACGTCCGCCCGATTCCGCCCTATCAGCGGCACCCGATGATCTTTGACATGTTCTTCAGCCTGGCTGCGGGCGAGACGATGGCCCTGATCAACGACCACGACCCGAAGCCCCTCTATTACCAGTTTGCTGCCGAGCACCCGGGCCAGTTTGAGTGGTCCTA
>JBMONB010000073.1:8447-11438 GCA_049325315.1 Bacillota bacterium
CGATGATCTTTGACATGTTCTTCAGCCTGGCTGCGGGCGAGACGATGGCCCTGATCAACGACCACGACCCGAAGCCCCTCTATTACCAGTTTGCTGCCGAGCACCCGGGCCAGTTTGAGTGGTCCTATGTGGAGTCTGGCCCCACTGTCTGGAAGGTTCATATTACGCGGAAGTAGGGGGGAGGAAGAGCGCCTCCTCCCCCCTACACCCCCCACGCTGTGAGGAGCCCCGTCACCGGTCACGGAGTAGCGTGAGCGCTCCGTGACCGGTTCTGCCGCAGAGGCCCGCCCCTTCGCAGATGTACCGACAGCCTTCCCTCCTGCACAACTTTACCGAATGAAAAAGCCAGACCGAAGAGCGGTCTGGCTTTTGTCCTATGCTGAACTGTTTGAGCTAGAACAAGGGTGCCTTCCTGGCCGGTTTCCTTCCAACGGGGTTCTTGTGGCAGAGAGCGAGGACCTCATCGGCCTCCATCTCGCCGGACCCCCACAGCCGGACCGCCTCCAGCACGAGCTCCTTCTCGCCGGCGCTTGCCAGCTGAGCCAGCACGCCGGGGAGCTCCTCCTTCGCCCTGGTCCTCCGCCGGTAGAGCTCGCCAATCTTGGCCAGAATCGCCTCGGCCTTGACGGACGCCTCTTCCTGGCGCGGCGGGAACTGCACTACGGTGCCCACGAACGTGACGCCTCCTCGATGACCCTGGGAGTATGGCCCAGGATGGGCCTTCCCTCGGGAAAAGTGTAACATAACCCATCGGGAGGCGCAACGTCGGGAGAAACTTCTTCCTGTTAGATGATAATGCAGATTAACCCGCCGGAGCCCTCGTTGATGATCCGGCTCAGGGTCTCCTGCAGCTTCTGCTGGGCATCCTCCGGCATCCGGTAGAGCTTGGAGCGGATCCCCTCCTGCACCAACTCGTGCAGCGACTTGCCGAAGATGTCGAAGTCCCACAGCTTCTGCGGGTCGTCCTCGAAGCGGTCAAGGAGGTACTGGACCAGCTCCTCGCCCTGCTTGGCGGTGCCGATAATCGGGGTGACCTCGGCGTTGATATCGGCGCGGATAAAGTGAAGGCTGGGAGCGGTCGCCCGCAGCTTTACGCCGTACATGATCCCCTGCCGCACCAGTTCGGGCTCCTCGAAGGTCAGGTCGCTCAGCGCCGGGGTCACCACGCCGTAGCCAAGCGCCCGCACGTCGGCCAGGGCGTCCTTCACCCTGTCGTACTCCCGCTTTGCGTGGGCGTACTCGCTCAGAAGGCGGACCATGGTGTGCTTGCCCTCCAGGGGCACGCCGGTGATCTCCTCAAGGGTCTGGTAGTAGAGGTCATCGCGGGCCTCGGTCTCCACATGGGCGATGCCCGCTCCCATGTCGATCGCCCGGAGCGTAACGGCGGCCATGAACTCGTACGAGCCCAGCTTCTCCACGGCGGCGTCCACGTCCCGGATCTTCCGGATGCCCTGCAGCGCCTCGGTGATCGACTCCTCGAACTGCATCCGTAGCGGATGTGTCCGATCCAACTCTTCGACCCAGCGGGGCAGGGCGATGTGCGCCTCCCGCACCGGGAACTCGAAGAGCGCCTGCTCCATGATCAGGTGGATGTCATCGACCGTCAGTTCGCTGGCGTCCACCGGGATGACGGGCGCGCCGTAGGAGACCTCCAGTTCGCCGGCCAACTCCATTGTCTCCTGGGCGTAGGGGCGGGTGGTGTTCAACACGATGACAAACGGCTTGCCGAGCGCCTGCATCTCCGCGATGACGCGCTGCTCGGCATCGAGGTACTTGCCCCGGGCCAGATCGGTGATCGAGCCGTCGGTGGTCATAACGATGCCGACGGTGGAGTGCTCGGCAATCACCTTTCGGGTCCCCATCTCCGCTGCATCATGGAACGGGATCTCGCCCTCGAACCAGGGCGTGTGGACCATGCGGGCGGCCCCGGATTCATCCAGGTAGCCCAGTGCGCCCTCGACCGCATACCCCACCGAGTCGACCATCCGCAGGCGGACGGTCAGCCCTTCCTTGATCTCCAGCTCGATGGCGTCGTCCGGGATGAACTTGGGCTCCACCGTCATGATGGTCTTCCCGCCGCCAGACTGCGGCAGCTCGTCGCGGATGCGGGCCTGTTCGTACTCATCGGCGATGTTGGGCAGGATGACGAGTTCGGCGAGACGGCGGATGAAGGTGGATTTGCCGGTGCGCACTGGGCCCACCACACCGATGTAAATGTCCCCACCTGTCCGCCTGGCTACGTCCTCGAAGATGTCAAACTTCTCCACGCCTTTACCCTCCCTGGTGCCGCAGTGCGCAGGCGGTGGTTGCGCCACAGCGACACGTGTACTTGGATAGTGCCTGGTACATCCGACCAGAGTCTGTCCTGACCACCACAGCCTGGCGGTCCCGGTCCCCCCTTTCGCGCCGTGACCGACGCCTCGGGTACAGTCCCCGTGTCTTACCGCCATTCCTATGAAGGCCTGTGGGAGGGTATGTCTAAGTTCGCGGGAAACCTGAATAGCGGTCGAGTCGGTTTATTGGCCGCGGATTACGCGGATTACGCGGATTTTCGGACAAAACTGGATTACTGAGCCGTGGCTGGTGGGGGAGAGTGCAAGAAAGAAGCCCTCCAATGGAGGAAAGGGGAGGCGACGGCCGCCTCCCCCTCTCCTCTTTAGTTCATCATCCGGTAGAGCCCCACCATGAGCAGAACCACCCCGTGAATGGCGGCCCAGGGGCCCTGCAGCCGGAATGGGAGATGGGCAGCCCAGCGGGAGCCTGCGTAGAGCAGCCCGAAGTTGGTCACGGCTGCGGCCAGGGGAAGGCCAAGGGGCGAAAAGCCTGCCATGGCGGCTCCCAGGCCTGCGGCCGTGGAGTCCAGCGCCAGGGCCACGCCCAGGAAGACGGCCTCCATCGGGTTGATGTGGCCGGATCGGTCCATGTCGGCGGCGCCGGGCTCGCGCAGAATCTCGATCACGATGCCGATTGAGCCCAGCTTCACCCGCCAGA
>JBMONB010000074.1:0-97025 GCA_049325315.1 Bacillota bacterium
ACGACTACAACCACCACCGCTACCAATGGGAAAGAAAAAAGATGGCCCCTGTGGAATACAGGAGCCACCTTTTGGCTGGATAGAATGCGGACTATTTAAGGTGTCCACAAAGAGGGGCTCAGTTCATCTGCACCCCGGGGCCTTCTTGTTCTACTTCTTGCCCGCCTTCTCGATGGAGTGGAGCAGGGTGTGCGCCGCCTCCAGAATACCCTCCGAGAGGGTCGGGTGGTAGTGCGGGGTCAGCCCCACGTCCTCGACAAGGGCGCCCATCTCAATCGCCAGGGTCATCTCGCCGATCAGCTCGGAGACCTCCGGGCCGCACATCTGCGCACCCAGCAGCACCCCGGTCTTCTTGTCGGCGACCAGCTTCACCAGGCCGTCGGTCTCGCCCATGGTGAGCGCCCGACCGATGGCGGCGAAGTTGTGCCGTGCCACCAGCGTCTCGTAGCCCGCCTCCTGTGCCTGCTTCTCGGTCAGGCCCACGTAGGCGATCTCGGGGTCGGTGAAGATCACGGCGGGCACCGTCTGCCAGTCGGAGTGAGACGGCTGGCCGGCGATCGCCTCCGCCGCCACCCGGCCCTGGGCGCTGGCCTTGTGGGCCAGCATGATTGGGGAGCAGACATCGCCGATGGCGTAGATATGGGCCACGTTGGTCTTCTGCTGCGAGTCCACCGGAATGAAGCCCTTCTCGTCGACCTTCACGCCGGCGTTCTCGAGCTCCAGCCCGTCGGTGTAGGGCCGGCGGCCAACCGCTACCAGGACCTTGTCCGCCTCGATCTCGTGGGTCTTGCCCTCGGCGTCCTCCACCTTGACCTTGCCGTTCTGCAGGCCGCCGGAGGCCTTCGCCTTCAGCATCACGGCCACGTTCTGGCGGCGGAGCTTGCGCATCAGCACCGTGATCAGGTCGGGGTCGGTGCCGGGCAGCAGCTGGTCGGTCGCCTCGACGATCGTCACGCTGGAGCCCAGCTTGGCGTACGCCTGGCCCAGCTCCACGCCGATATAGCCACCGCCGACCACCACCAGGCGCTTCGGCACCTCAGCAAAGGCCAGGGCGCCCCGGGCATCGACCACGTTCTCCCCATCGAGCGGGAAGAATTTCGGATCGATGGCCACCGAGCCGGTGGCGATAATCGCGTGCTTAAAGGTGTAGGCTGCGTTGCCGCCCTCATTCAGGTTGACGGCGATGGAGCGGTCGTCCACGAAGGAGGCCTTACCCCGCACCACCTCCACCTGGCCCGCCTTCATGAGCGAGGCGACGCCGGTGGTCAGCCGCTTGATCACCTTGTTCTGCTTCCACTCCTGGGTCTTGGCAAAGTCGACCTCCACGGAGCCGTTCACCTTCAGGCCCCGGTCCTCCGACTCCTTCACATTGTGGAGCAGGTCGCCCACCGAAATGAGCGCCTTCGACGGAATGCACCCGTGGTTCAGGCAGGTGCCGCCCAGCTCCTCGTTCTCGATCAGCGTGACGTCGAAGCCCAGCTGTGCCGCCCGCTGCGCAGCAATGTAGCCGCCCGGGCCGCCGCCGATAATCACGACGTCGGTGCCGATCTTAATTGAGCCCATTACCATGCTACATCGCCTCCATCATGAGCAGCGTCGGGTTGCTCAGCAGCTCGACGAGGCGGTTCATGAACCGGGTCGCGAGGCCGCCGTCAATCAGCCGGTGGTCGAAGGAGAGCGCCAGGTAGGCCATCTTGCGCACGACGATCTCGCCGTCGCGCACCACGGGCCGGTCCTGGGTCGTCCCCACGCCGAGGATCGCCACCTCGGGGTGGTTGATCACCGGGGTGAAGAAGAGCCCGCCAATGGAGCCCTGGTTGGAGATTGAGAAGGTGGAGCCCCGCAGCTCGTCGGGCCCCAGCTTGCCGTTCCGGCCCCGCTCGATCAGGTCGTTCATCTCGGCGGCGATGGTGAAGACCGACTTCTTGTCCGCGTCCTTGATTACCGGCACCAGCAGGCCCGCCTCGGTGTCGAGAGCGAAGCCAATGTGGTAGGACTTTCGAAGCACGATCTCCTGCTTCTCGTCGTCGATCATGGCGTTCAGGTAAGGGAACTCCTTCAGCGCCGTGGTGATCGCCTTGATGATAAAGGGCATATAAGAGAGCTTGACACCCTTCTTGGCGGCCAGCTCCTTCGCCTTCTCCCGGAAGGCGACCAGTTCGGTCATGTCGACCTCGTCGACCGAGGTCACATGCGGAGCGGTGTGCTTCGACTTGACCATGCGGTCGGAGATCACCTTGCGAATCCCCTTCAGCGGAATCCGCTCATCGGCAGCGGTAACGCCGTAGAGCGCCCCAGCCGGCTTATCCACCGGAATGCCAGCGGCCTTGGCCTGGTCGGCCGGGGTGGCCGGGGCGGCTTCGGCAGGGGCGGCGGGCTGGGCGGCTGCCGGGGCGGCGGTCTTGCCCTCGGCGAAGGCCACCAGGTCCTCGTTGGTCACCCGCCCGGCGGGTCCGGTGCCCGGCACCTGGTTAATGTCGACCCCCATCTCCCGGGCCCGCCGCCGGGTGGCCGGAGCGGCCAGGGCACGCCCGCCCGGCGCAGCAACAGCGGCGGGAGCGGCCGCAGGGGCGGGAGCGCCAGACTTCAGATCAGCGGTCGCCTTGGGCGCAGCCCCACCCGGGGCCGCAGAGGCGACAGCCGCCTCCGCCTCCTGCTCCGTGGGCACCGTGCCCTCGGTGCCGTCATCAAAGACAACCACCACGCTGTGCACATGGAGGATATCCCCCGGCTTGCCCAACAGCTTCACAACCTTGCCGGTAACCGGCGAGGTAATCTCCACCGCCGCCTTGTCGGTCTGGACCTCCATGAGCGGCTGGTCCTCGCGCACATAGTCGCCCTCGTTGACCATCCACTTCAATAGCTCTGCCTCGTGCAGGCCTTCGCCCACATCCGGCAGCTTGAACTCAAATGCCATGATT
The DNA here is from genome assembly GCA_049325315.1 of Bacillota bacterium. GTDB lineage: Bacteria > Bacillota > Sulfobacillia > Symbiobacteriales > Symbiobacteriaceae > JAWLHU01. The sequence goes on from JBMONB010000074.1 coordinate 2,922, forward strand.
CCTCCTGCTCCTCTCGATGCAGCGTCCGGGTTAGTCTTCCCCGCGGCTGCAGGCTAGTACGTCTTGACGGCGGTAATGGCCTCCAGGACCCGCCCCGTGTCCGGGATATAGAGGTCCTCGGAGAGCAGGTAGGGCATGGGCACATCGAAGCCCGTCACCCGGGCGACCGGCGCCTCCAGGTACTCCAGGGCGTGGTCGTTGATCAGGGCGATCAGCTCGCTGTGGAAGCCGCCCGTCTTCGGCGCCTCGGTCAGCACCACCGCCCGGCCCGTCTTCTTCACCGAGCCGATGATCGTCTCAAGGTCCAGCGGGTTGAGCGAGCGCAGATCGACCACCTCGGCCTCCCAGCCGTGCTCGGCCGCCGCCTTCTCCGCGGCGTCGAGGGCGGTGTGGACATGGACGCCGTAGGTGAGAATCGTCAGGTCCTTGCCCTCTCGGGCAATCGCCGCCTTGCCGATGGGTACGGTGTAGTACTCCTCGGGCACCTCGGCGCGGAAGGCCCGGTAGAGCCGCTTCGGCTCGAAGTACATCACGGGGTCGGGATCCTCAATGGCCGCCAGCAGCAGCCCCTTTGCATCGTAAGGGTTAGAGGGCACAACGATCTTCAGGCCCGGGTTGTTTACATACCAGTTCTCGATCGACTCCGAATGGTGCTCCAGCGCCTTAATGCCGCCGAAAGATGGCAGGCGGATCACCATCGGGCAGGAGAAGCGCCCGCGGCTGCGGTGCCGGATCCGGGCGATGTGGTTGACCACATGCTCCTGGGCCGGGGCGAGGAAGCCGTCGAACTGGATCTCCACCACCGGCTTGAGCCCATAGACCGCCATGCCGATGGCGGCGCCCACGAAGCCGGACTCAGCCAGCGGGGTGTCGATCGCCCGGTCGGCGCCGAACTCCTGATAGATGCCATCGGTCGCCCGGAAGACACCGCCGTTCACGCCGACGTCCTCACCCAGCACCAGTACGTTGGGATCCTTGCGCATGGCGACCTTCAGCGCATCGTTGATCGCCTGAATCAGCGTCATCTTAGCCATGAGCCTTGCCCTCCCCCTTCTTGGCGAGGTAAGCCTTGAGATATTCCTTCTGCCGCACCAACTCCGGGGTCGGCTTCTCGTAGAGGTAGTCGAACAGGTCGTCCACCGACGGGCGGGCCATCGCCTCCGCCTCGTTGACCGCCGCCGCCACCTGGTCCTTGGCCCAGTCCCAGAGCGCCTCGTCGTCGGCGTCGGTCCAGAGCCCGTTGGCCGCCAGGTACTTGCGCAGCCGCTCGATTGGGTCCTTGGCCTGCCACTCGGTCACCTCTTCCTCCGTGCGGTACCGCTTCGGGTCGTCGGAGGTGGTGTGGGGGCCATAGCGGAAGGTTAGCGCCTCGATCAGGGTGGGGCCGCCACCGCTGCGGGCCCGCTCGATCGCCTCATGCATGACGGTGAGCACCGCCAGGATATCCTGACCATCGACCCGCACGCCGGGAATGTCGTAGGCCAGGGCGCGCTGGGCCAGGGTCTTGGTCTTGAACTGCTTGGAGTTCGGGGTGGAGATGGCGTACTTGTTGTTCTGAATGAACAGGATCGACGCCGTGTTGTAGACCGCCGCAAAGTTCATCGCTTCGTGGAAGTCGCCCGGGGAGGTGCCGCCGTCGCCGGCGTACCCGACCGTGACGGTGTCCTCGCCCTTGATCTTGGCCGCCCAGGCAGCGCCCACGGCGTGCACCAACTGCGTGGCGATGGGGATCGAGATCGGGAAGGCGTTAACGCCCTCGGGCGCCCGGCTGCCCATCTCATCGCCCATGTAGTAGCGCAGAATGTTGACCGAGGGAACGCCCAGCACATGCATCGCCCCATGGTCGCGGTAGGTCGGGAAGACCCAGTCCTGCCCCTTGCGCAGCAGGTAGGCCGACCCCACCTGGCAGGCCTCCTGCCCGCTGAAGGGAGCGAAGGTGCCCATGCGACCCTGCCGCTGCAGATTGAGGCAGCGCTGGTCGAAGGCCCGCAGGTAGACCATGTAGCGGTAAACTTCCTTCAACTGATCCGGGGTCAGGAAGTCCGGCGCGGCCCCGACCAGCGTACCGTCAGGATTCAGGACATGACGAACCGGGAAAAGCTGTTCCATGTCCAGCTGCTTGGTTGTCTGCAATTCCAATGAAAGCAACCCCCTTCATCTGATCGGACCGTTCAGATCAAACTGTTCTGATCAAAACCGAACGTGATTCCAACAATATGGCAACGTGTCGAAATCAATCCAAACTTTGGTGCGAATCCTCAGGAGCGAAGTAGTACTTTCTGCTCATTTCCTAGATAGCACTTTTGTGTTAGCTCTATTGTAATTCGCCGTCATCTGATGGTCAACAGGAACCGTTTTATGCAATTCGCCGGAAATCGGTTGACGGATTTTGAGGAACCGCCTATAATATGGACCATTTTTTCGAGTCAGCGATACGGCGAATAGAGTCGCACGACAGAAAAAGTTCTTCGACATTGTTCGACGCCGATTGACAAACGAGCAAATCTTTGCGATGATAATTGCAACGGGTGATAAATTTCTATTTAAGGTTTTTCGGAGCCTTAGGAGGCGTGATCATGGAACAGGACCGTCGGATTTATGAACTCCAAGCTCGCCTGTGTCAGGTACTGGCTAGCCCGAAGCGTCTGGAGATCCTCTATACGCTCAAGGATTCGGAGATGACGGCGGGCGATTTGGCCAAGGCCGTCGATGTGACCATGCCGAACCTCTCCCAGCACCTCTCGCTGATGAAGCAGCACGGCCTGGTCGAGTCCCGGAAGGAAGGCCTCAATATGTATTACCGGGTGGCATCTGACCAGATTCTCGACACCCTGGCCTCGGTTCGCCGGGTTCTTGCCGAGCAGCTTACCCGCCAGTCCGTCCTCCTCGATCAGGTCAAGTAAGGATCGCACGTACCAACAGCCCCCTGCCATGAGCGGCAGGGGGCTGTTTTTCTGTTTTCCGCCGGAATGCGCACGAAATTCCTACCTTGACCTCCTCGATAGAGTCATTATATACTTGCTTTGGATACATTTGGATGTAATGTCTTTGTATCCCATACAGGTGAGAACGCTGGCGCAAGGGGGAAGCACCATGCGTGATGTCCCGGTCAGAGTGCGGTGGTTTGTCTGGGGGACGGTCCTCTTTGGCAGCGCCTTGCTGGCGATGACCCTGTGGCATGCCGAGTGGGCATGGCTGCATGTCATGGCACTGGCGATGGCGGTAGGCCTCAGTTTCATGCGGGTAGACCTGCGACGCTATGACAGCAAGCACAAGGTCCTGATCAACCTGGACATCGCCATCACCTTCTTTATGATGGCGATGTTCGGTCCGGCCTGGGCGATGTTGACCCTGGTGTTCAGCACCCTCGTTACCGGTGTAACCGCCCGAACACAGGCCTACAAAATCGCCTTTAATATTGGAACGCTCATGATTTCGAGTTGGATCTCAGCAGAGCTCGTCTACCGGGCTCACCTCCCCTTCCCTTGGGGACTGGTCCTGGCGGCGACCGGCTACTTCCTGGTCAACACGACCTGCATCACGCTGGTGATCAGCATGTTAGGTGGGCGCAATCCGCTGACGGTCTGGCGCGAGAGCTACGCCTGGCTGGCCGCCCAGCACCTGACGCTTGCTGTGGCCGGTTTCGCCCTGGGGAAATTGGTCGCAAGCGTTGGTTGGTGGGCGCTGTTGGGCGCTCTGCCACTGCCGATGCTCCACTACACCCTCTGGCTGAACGCCCGGGCCAATGAGCGGCATATCCAGCAACAGGAGGCGCTCTCCTCCGAGTTGATCACTACCCTGGCGGCGGTGGTCGACGCCCGAGACGCCTACACCTTCGGCCACTCGACCTTTGTCGCCCGCTACAGTGAGGCGATTGCCGAGCAGATGGGCTACACCAGGGAGCAACTGGCCCGCCTCTACCGGAGCGCCCTGCTGCATGACATCGGCAAGGTTGGAATACCTGAGTCCATCCTCTTCAAGCCCGGGCGACTGACGGCTGAGGAGTACGAGATCATGAAGCAGCACTCGCTTATCGGCTACCAGATTATTCGTCAGATCCGTTCGCTGCGGGAGGCTGCCCAGGTGGCGCTGCACCACCACGAGCGCTGGAACGGCTCGGGGTATCCCCACGGCCTGGCGGGCGAGAAGGTCGACCTGGACAGCAGGATTGTCGGGGTGGCCGACTCGTTGGAGACGATGCTCTCTGACCGCCCCTACCGCAGCGGAATCAGCCTCGACGAGGCGTTGGCGGAGATTGACCGGTGCTGTGGAACGCTCTTCGACCCGGCAGTGGTCGCGGCGCTGCACAAGGTGGTGGAAGTGAAGGGCCGTGCCTTCTTCGTGAACTCCGCGAAGGTGGTGCAGCGCAATCACTCCACCCTCTGGCCCTGGAGCCCGGAAGAGATCACCAAAACGGTCGCCACCGCCTGGAATCAGGCGTGAGGCCGGGGAGGTGCCTGAACATGCTCAAGCGACATCCAATCGGAGCGCTCCTGTTCGTCTGGACCTGTGACCTGGTCGGAGTGGCCATCACAATCCTGGCGCTCCGCTCAGTCCCAGAACTCTCCCCGGGAGACTGGGTCTCTGTGGTGCTCTGGACCCTGGTGCTCTGCGTGGCACACCTGGGTGGCTTCAAGTTTGTGGACTCCGGGGTGGTGGCCGGCTGGTATGCGGCGATCGATGTGGCCGCTGCTCTGGTTCTTCCCTTTCCGTTCTTCTGCCTCGCCATCTGGGTGCGGTTCGTGGCGACCGTGGTCAAGCGGTACCGCCGGGGCCACCCGGAGCCCTGGCTGGGCCCGGACTTCAACTCGGCCAATGTGATCATCGACGCGGGAGCCGCCCTCGTGGTCGCCCACCTGCTCACCATGCTCTTCGGCGACTCCCCCCTGGCCACCGCCCTGATCCTTCTTGCCACCGCTTTCACCTTCGCGGCGGTTCAGATTCTGCTGACCAGCGCGCTGATCGCGCTGGATGAGCGCAAACCCTGGCACAAGGCCGGAAGCCTCGACAGTGACGCCATTCTCAGCGATGGCATGATGGTGACCGCCGGCGCCCTGCTGGCCTACATCTACGGCGCAAACCCCTACCTGATGTTGATCACCCTTCCGCTGCTCCTCTTCCTACACAAATCGCTGCTGCGCCTCAACGAGGCGAAGCTCGCCTATATCGACGGGAAGACCGGCATCTATAACTACCGCTATTTCGACGAGGCTCTCTCGGAGGCATTCCGAAAGGCCACCACCACCCGTCGCCCGCTCGCCCTGATCTTTGGCGACATGGACCACCTGCGGGATATCAACAACACCCATGGTCACATGGTGGGTGACCTCGCGATTGCGGGGGTCGCCCGGGTGTTCAAGGCGCATTCCGGAAGTGAAGGGGTCGCCTGTCGCTTCGGCGGTGAGGAGTTTGTCCTCATGCTCCCCGGCTACACCCAGGAGGAGGCGGCCGAGGTGGCCGAGTTGGTGCGCAGGAGCGTCGCCGCCACCCGGGTGCCCCTGGAACACGGGGGTGAGGTGGGGCTCAGTATAAGCCTGGGGGTGGCTGCCTTTCCCGAGGACGCCGACTGCATGGAAGCGCTGGTGAAGGCGGCAGATGAGGCTGTCTATAAGGCCAAGCATACCGGGCGCAACCGGGTCTGCAGCTACGAGGCGGAGAAGGTGCTTGCCCTGCAATCCTGAGCCAGTAAGGGGGGTGACGCTCGGGTCCCTACCAATCCGGCAAACTGCGAAGGGAGATGATTCACGTGCAACTCCGGAGGAGATCCGTCTTCAACCTCCCTGGAGTCATCCTGTTCGTTCTGGCCTGTGCCGGTGCCGTGGGTCCGGTCTCCGGGGCAGCGGGTATCCTCCCCGCGAACGTTCACCAGGCTGTGGCGCAGCAGGTAAAGACCAATCCCGATGGGCTGGTGCGGGTGATCGTGACCCAAACGCCTGCCGCATCGGGCGTGGAGGACGCAGCGGTGGCGCTCGGAGCCCGAATCACCGCCAGGTGGTCGATGATCAACAGCTTTGCGGCGGAGGTGCCCGCCAGGAGCGTAAGCGCCCTTGCGAAAAATCCCGGCGTTCGGGCGGTCCTGAGCAGCAGCCCGACAGTGTCCACTGCCACGGTGGATGAAACCAGACTGAAGAGCGCCTACCCCTACGCCGTCCGGGCTGAAGAGGCCTGGCGAGCGGGGTATACCGGTTCCGGCGTCACCATTGCCATCGTGGACAGCGGGGTTCACACCGCCGACGGCACCAACAGCGACTTCGGTGGTCGTATCAGCCACAGCGTCAGCTTCCACAAGAACGCGGCCTTTACCACCGACCGCTTCGGTCACGGCACGCATGTCGCCGCCATTGCCGCGGGGAATGGGCAGACCGGAGACGGCGCCTACACCGGTATTGCACCGGGTGCGAACCTGATCAACGTCAAGTTCAGCGACGACGAGGGGCGGGCATCGGAGGAGGACCTGATCAATGCCCTGCAGTGGGTCTACGACCATCGCGAGGCGTACAACATCCGAATCGTCAACATCTCATCGACTGTGTCGACCCAGCAGAGCTATCTGGAGAGCGCAACCTCCGCTGCGGTGGAGCAGCTATGGGCCGCCGGCCTTGTGGTGGTGGTCTCGGCCGGCAACCGGGGCGGCGAAGACTGTGCCACCTGCTATGCGCCCGCGCATGACCCCTTTGTGATCAGTGTCGGCGCCGTTGATGACGCCGGCACCCGCTCCCTGACCGACGACTTCGCCAAGGAATGGTCCAGTGCCGGCGAGACGCTGGACGGTCACATGAAGCCCGATATTACGGCACCGGGTGCTCATGTCACGGCGTATATGCCCACGGGATCCCTGCGGACCAAGGCCCCGGACAACATCGTGGACCACTCCTACTTCCGCATGGGCGGCACCTCCATGGCTGCCCCGGTCGTGTCCGGCTCCGTCGCCCTGCTGCTGGAGGCCCGGCCCGACCTGACGCCCAACCAGGTCAAGTGGCTGCTGACAAAGACGGCCCGCACCTACCAGGGGCAGCCCAGCGGAACGCCGGGCGCGCTGGATATCTGGGAGGCGATCAACTACAGCGGCTCCATCGGCGAGGCCAATCAGAATCTGAAGATGTCCCCGCTCCTCGACCCAATGTCCGGCACCATTAACTACAGTAATACGTTGTGGGGCAACACCCTGTGGGGCAACACCCTCTGGGGAAACGCCTTCGAACTCTAGCCAAAGAGAGCGTAGCTGACATGGTCCGGGCGCCCGGAGGGGCGCCCGGCCTATGCTAGACGACCGATCGAGTCATCGTGAAGGGAGATGGAATCGCGTGCAGCATACTCGAAGGGGGTCCGTGTTCGGCCTCCTGGCAAGCCTGCTGGTGATGGTACTGGGCCTGGGCGCTGCCGGGCCGGCCACGGGGTTTGGATCCGGCCTGCCGGCCCATGTCCACCCGGGCGTGCTCCAACAGACACTGGGCCACCCGGGGGCAACCTTGCGAGTGATCGTCATGAAGGCGGCAGGCGCAGAAGGGGTTGAAGCAGCCGCCATCGCTGCCGGCGGTCGGGTGACCGGTTCCTGGCCGATGATCAATGCCTTTGGGGTCGAACTGGAGGCCTCCGGCCTGGCTGCGCTCTCCCGGATTCCAGGAGTCAGGGCGGTGCTGGCCGATCACCCCGTCTCATCGACGAAGGTCGGAAAGGGCCAGGGCCATTCCGAGCCTGCGCTCCCGTATGTCATGGCAGTGAAGGCCCACAACATGTGGAATGAGGGCTTCACAGGGGCAGGTGTCACGGTCGCGGTCGTCGACACCGGCATTTACAGTGATCCGGCCAGCCCGACGGACTTCGGCAACCGGGTGCTGGCAAACGTGGCGGTAAACGAGGCGGCCACCACCTCCACCGATGAGTACGGACACGGCACCCATGTGGCGGCCATCGTCGGCGGCAACGGGCTTCACAGCGGCGGGGCTTACTCCGGCATTGCACCGGGGGTCAACCTGGTGAACGTCAAGATCGACGACGGCACCGGCAGCGCCTCCGAGCGGGACCTGCTCACCGGCCTGCAGTGGGTCTACGACCACCGGGCCGAGTACAACATCCGGGTGGTTAACATCTCCTCCACCGTCACCACGGCGGTCAGCTACCTGGAGAGCCCCACCGCAGCGGCGGTAGAGCAACTCTGGATGAACGGTGTTGTCGTGGTGGTGGCCGCGGGGAACCAGGGCAGCGATCCCTGTGCGGTCTGCCGCCCGCCGGCCAACGATCCCTTCGTCATCGCCGTCGGCGCCGTGGACGACAATGGCACCTCGGTCCTGAGCGATGACTTCATGAAGGAGTGGTCCAGCCGGGGGACCACCCAGGACGGCTTCGCCAAGCCGGACCTGGTGGCGCCGGGAGCGCAGATCATCTCCTACATGCCTGTGGGAGCGCTGCGGCAGGCCGCCCCTGGCAATATCGTCGACACCCACTACTTCCGGATGGGCGGGACCTCCATGTCGGCACCGGTGGTCTCCGGCGTGGTCGCCCTGCTGCTCCAGGCGAGGCCCGACCTGACCCCAAACCAGGTCAAGTGGCTGCTGCAGACCACCGCCCGCGGCTACCGGGACCGCCCGCCCGAGACCCCAGGCATCGTCAACGCCATGTCGGCGGCGGAGTACAAGCAGCCGGTCGGATCAGCCAACCAGGGCATCGCCCCGTCGACACTGCTGGATCCCAGTGACGGGACGATCGACTACAGCAACGTGCTCTGGGGGAATGTGCTCTGGGGCAACGTGCTCTGGGGGAACAGCCCGGATTACTAGGTCCACACAGAAGACAGAGACCGGACGCCCTCGCGGCGTCCGGTCTTGTCGTCTCAGCTCAGGTTGACTTCCTTGTAGCCGTAGAGCTTGGCTGGGGCCTGGGGCTGCATGGGCTTGGCCAGTTTCGCAGCCAACTTTCCGGCACCGGGCAGCCCCCGGCGGGCGGCGACCACGGCCATACCCGCCAGGGCGCCGGTCAGGAGGGCCAGAATCGTGGTGCGGCGCTTCTCGTTCATCGGTTCCCTCGCCTCCTCTCTTAGAACCAGGGGCGGCCGGTCAGGTAGAAGAGCGCCCGACCTGCCATCTCGCCGACCAGCACTAGGACCAGGCCCGCTGCGATCAGCCCGTTGCAGAGTTTGAGGCTGGCGCCGCGCTGGTGCAGCGCCCACAGCAGCACCGCCAACAGGGCTGGAACGCCGACCCCGAGCCACACCTGCAGGTTGAGCATGAGTCCGTTCTGCTCCACCACTGTCTGGGCCAGCAGCAGGGCGGTGTTCACCGTCTCCTTGCCCACCGCTGCATTGCCTGCGGCGCCGGGGGTAGCAGCCGCTGCCGCAGCGCCCGCCGCCAGGTAGCTCAGGCGGGTCACCAGGCTGACGCCGTAGGCGACGGCCCCCGCCAGCAGCGTGATGCCCAGCCGCCGGTGCGACCGCCGGACCGTCGCCTCCCCCTGCTCCAGGTCGATCACACGGCCCCAGGCGAAGGAGTAGACCGCCGCCACCGCCAGCGGGCCGAGAATCAGCCCGGAGGCCACGAAGAGCACCAGGGTCGACCAGTGATCCCACATGGGGCGGCCCGGGATCTGGTAGACCATGGCCTGAGCGAGAACCCCCAATGCCCCGACCACGCCGGTGATAATCCCGATGATCCGGCGCAGTTCGGCATCGTTGATCCGCTTCCACCAGAGGTAGGTGTAGACGGCGATCAGTCCGAAGAAGAGGCCGAAGAGCCAGATTTCCCGGGACATCCACGAGGAGTCGAGGTTCCGCAGCGCCCGGAAGGCGTACTGCGGCCGGCCCAGGTGGGTGGTGGAGAAGAGAAGGCCCAGGGCGGTGAGCGGGACGAGAATAAAGGTGCCAATGCGGGTGAAGGCATCTTGAACGGCATCGGGCGCCTTGCGCTTGAGGAAATCGCTCACCAGCAGGACCCAGAAGGCGCCAACTGAGGCCTGGGTGAAGAGGGTGAAGACCACCAGGCTGTATTGGGCATCATGCAGCCACTCAGTCATGCGGCTTGCCCTCCTTCGGCGGGGCGATCTCGACCCGGTGCTCGGGCTGTGGCCCCTTCAGCGGCCAGGCGAACCGGGTGCTGGCCTGGGTGATGGATGCGTCGGGGAAACCAGGCGCCTCCCGGACCACCTGCCGCTGGGTGGCGGCATGCTGGTCCACATCACCGAAGGTGAGTGCACCGGTCAGGCAGGACTCGACGCACCGGGGCATCAGCCCCTCGTCGATCCGCTGGTAGCAGCCGTTGCACTTCGAGACGACACCCTGCTCCGGGTCGAACTGGGGCACGCCGTAGGGGCAGGTCCAGGTGCAGTACTGGCAGCCGATGCATGCCATGGGGTCGTGAATCACCAGACCGTCCTTCTCCCGCTTGGTGTACGCCTCCACCGGGCAGCCCTTCATGCAGGCCGGATCCACACAGTGGTTGCAGGCCAGGGAGAGGTGCACCCGCAGGGCGGTGGGGAACTCGCCCATCTCAAAGGAGCGTACCTTCCGCCAGCGGATCTCGGGCGGCATGCGGTAGAAGTCCTTGCAGGCGGCCTCACAGCACTTGCAGCCGATGCATTTTTCCATATCGGCGTGGAAGCCGAGTTGTGTGGTCATGCGGAGTCCCCCCTTTTAGGCCTTGCGGATGCGCACGGCCTGCTGCTTGTAGTTGGGTTCCTTGGAGAACTGGTCGACGGCCCAGACGGTGAGCTGGTTGACAGGGCCCTCGTTGAAGTGCATGGGCACGAAGCAGGCGCCCGGGGCGATCATGGCGGTGACGACCACCTTCGCCTCCATCTTGCCGCGCCGGCTCTCAAGGATCACCCGGTCGCCGTACTCGACACCCAGCTTCCCGGCGTCACGCGGGTTCATCTCCACGTAGGCCCCGGGCACCAGGTTGTTCAGCTCGGGCACCTTGCGGGTCTTGGTGCCGGTGTGGTAGTGCTCCTGCACCCGGCCCGAGTTCAGGTTGAAGGGGTAGACAGCGTCGGGCAGCTCGGGCAGGGGCGCCGGATCCATCGCCCAGAGCACCGCCTTGCCGTCGGGGGTGTTGAACTTGCCATCGGCGTAGAGGCGGGGCGTGCCCTTCGACTCAGCCGTCTTGACCGGCCACTGCAGCCCCTTGTTCGCCTCGATCTTCTCGTAGGTGACGCCCGAGTAGTCGTTGGGGCGCCCCTTGGTCAGCTTCTTGATCTCCTCGAAAGCATCGGCCGTGGTCTTGAAGGGGAAGAGGGCGCCGTAGCCCATGCGGTGGGCTACATCGAGGAAGATGTCAAAGTCGGGCCGCGCCTCGCCCGGCGGCTTCACGGCGGGCTTGAGGAGGTTCATGCGCCGCTCGGAGTTGACCAGAATACCGCTCTTCTCCGCCCACATGGCAGCGGGCAGGTAGATATGGGCGGCCTCGGCGGTGTCCACCGTCTCGTAGGCGTCTTGCACCACCAGCAGATCGAGCATCTCCAGCGCCTTGCGGACCCGGTTCTGGTCGGGGAGCGAGATCAGCGGGTTGGTGCAGATCACCCAGAGCGCCTTGATCTTGCCGGCAAGAATGGCATCGATGATCTCAGTGATGGCGGGCGACTTGTCGGGGAGCTTTTTCGGGTCGACGCCCCAGAGCGCCGCCACCTCTTCCCGGTGCTTGGCGTTGGGTACCGCCCGGTAGCCCGGGTAGCTGGAGGAGCCGCCCACCTCGCGGGAGGCCATGGCGGCCGGCTGGCCGGTGATCGAGAAGGAACCGCAGCCCGGCTTGCCGATCTTGCCCTGAATCAGGTTCAGGTTGTGGAAGGCGTTGTTGGTCTGGGTGCCGTTAACCGACTGGTTGATGCCCATGACCCACATGGCCAGGGAGCGCTCCGCCCGCCCGTAGAGCCGGGCAGCGGCCACAATCTGCTCCGCCGGCACGCCGCACTCCTTGGCGGCGTACTCGGGGGTGTATTTCTCCAGGTGGGCGGCCAGCTTGTCGAAGCCCTTGGTGTGCGCCTCAATGTAGGCCTTGTCGATCAGGCCTTCCTTGATCGTCACATGCGCCATGGCGTTCAGCAGGGTCAGGTCGGTGCCCGGCTTGATCGGCAGGTAGATGTTGGCGATGCGGCTCACCTGGGTGATGCGCGGGTCGATGCAGATCAGCTTGGCGCCCTTCTCCACCGCCTTGACCACCCGCCCGAAGAGAATCGGGTGGCACTCCGACATGTTGGAGCCGGAGATCATGATCACCTGGGCATGCTCGATATCCTCATAGCCACCCACGGGCCCATCGGTGCCGAAGGAGCGAATGTGGCCCACCACGGCGGAAGCCATGCAGGTGCGGGTGTTGCCATCGAGGTTGGCGGTGCCGATTCCGGCCCGCATCAGCTTGCCGAGGACGTAGTACTCCTCCATGCACATCTGGCCGGTGTTATAGCAGGCAACAGAGTCGGGGCCGTGCTTCTCGATCAACTCCCTGAACTTGACGACCATGGCGTCGAGCGCCTGGTCCCACGTGGCCCGCTGCATCTGGCCGTTCGTGCGCACCAGCGGATACTTACCCCGGTCGGGGGCGGTGATCATCTTCCACTGGTAGATTCCCTTGGCACAGAGCAGCCCATCGTTGACGGGATATCCCTCGGTGCCACGCACGGCGACGGGCTCACCGCCCTTGACGCCGATCTCAATACCGCAGCCGGTACCGCAGAAGCCGCAGGTGGAATAGATCCACTTCTCGGGCTCCACATGGGCCGGTGCCGGACCGCCACTCACATAGCTGCCCGGGGTGGTGGCGAACGCCTCGCCGGCCAACCCCACCGTGGCCGTCGCTGCAAGGGAAAGCTTGAGGAATGAGCGCCGGTCGATCCCTCGGGTCATCTGTACAACCTCCCGCCTGGAGTTTCTTCACAATTAAAACGAAATGGTCTACTCTCATTCTAACAGCCGGGCTGCATAGGCCTGTATTGCACAACCGGGTTGAAAAAGTCCACCCGAAAAACCGGGTGGACGTTCGATGTGCATGTGTGATTTTGATCACAGACCAGTGGGCCGTCTCGGTCACGCGCATCAATCTTGGCAGGAGTCAGGGCCACCCTGGCCGGTCTTCCGGGGCGGAGCCTACGTGGGCTGGTCCCTGCTGAGCGGCGTTCTGCTGATTCTGCTCTCCTACCCGCCCCTTCTGCGCATGGGGCAGAAGGACGCCCGTACATACTGGCAGCGAGCCCAGGCCTGGCACAACGCCAACCCCCGCGCCTTCTGGGCCCACACCGCCTACCTGGTGGTCTACCCGGGCTTCGTGGAGGAGTTGATCTTCCGCTGGTTCTTCCTGGCGGCGCTGTGGCCGTCGTTAGGTGGATGGGCAATCCTGGCGGCCCCTCTGTTCAACCTGCTCTGGCATCTGCCCGTCTGGGTTGACCTGGTCCGGCGGCAGGCCCCCACCCCGTGGGAGCGTGCAAAGATGCTCTGGTCCATCGCGGCTCCTGCCACCGCCTTTGCCCTGGTCCTCACCGTGGCTGCCTAAACGACCCCCTACCCGTCACCAGGTAGGGGGTCTTTTCTTAGACTGGCGTCTAATTTTAGACTCGAGTCTAAGCTTTAGCCGTATAGCTTTCCCGCTCCTCCACCAGCTCGGCCACCGGGCAGAATGCCCGAGCCTCCGCCAGCACCTCCGCCGGGTCGATGCCCGGGCGCAGGTGGGTCAAGAGAAGCTTGCCGACGCCAGCCCTCACCGCCAGCTCTCCGGCTTCGGCGCCGGTCTGGTGGCCGTAGGTGGCCCGCTCGGCGCCGGTCGCCTGGGTGTAGGTGGCCTCGGTCAGGAGCAGGTCGACCCCGGCCGCAAAGGGGGCCAGGTCGATGGCGGTGCCGGTGTCGCCGGTGTAGACCAGCGAGCCGGTGGGGCCGTCGATCCGCACCGCCCAGCAGGGCCGGGGGTGATCGGTGGGGTGCCAGCGGAGCGAGAGTTCGCCGATCTGGAGCCCCTCATCCACCGGGAGCGGCCGGACCTCCACCGTTCCCGGAATCAGCGGCTCGAGCCACTGCCGGGGGCCGGCGGGCTCCAGCGGGGCGTAGATCGGAAGCGGGCCGGTGCAGCGGCCCGCCCTCTGCGCCACCCAGATCGCATACTGAAGCGAGTGCAGGTCGGCGATGTGGTCCTCGTGCAGGTGGCTGACGAAGACCGCTGTCAGCCGCGCAGGGTCCAGCAACTCCTGCAGCCGGGAGAGGGTGCCGGGCCCGCCGTCGAGCAGCAGGTTGGCCCCGCCCGCTTCGACCAGGTAGCCCGTTCCGGCCCCGCCTGCCGGGGCAAAGGGCGCCCAGCGCCCCAGGATCGTCAGTTTCACGTCTGCTTACGCCCCCGCTACTTGATACCGCTCTGCATGAAGCTGCTGATAAACTGCCGCTGGAAGACCAGGAACAGCCCCAGCAGCGGCAGGATCACCAGCACCGTGCCCGCCGTCACCAGCGACCAGTCGGCGCCGGCCTCCACGGCCTTGGCGAAGAGCGCCAGGCCCACGGTGAGGGGGCGCTTGTCGGGCGTGTTGGTGACGATCATCGGCCAGAAGAAGTTGTTCCAGTGGTAGCTGACCGAAACCAGGCCGAAGGCGACCAGGGTGGGCCGGGCCAGCGGAATGAAGACCCGCCAGAGGATCTGCATGGTGTTGCACCCGTCGATCTTGGCCGCCTCCTCCAGCTCCTTCGGCACCTGCCGGAAGGTCTGGCGAATCAGGAAGGTGCCGAAGGCCGAGGCCACGTAGGGCAGCATCATCGCCAGGTGCGTGTTGACCAGCCCAAAGAAGCGCACGGTGGTGTAGTTGGGCACTACCAGGGCCTCCGCCGGGACCATCAGCTGGAGCAGGAAGAGCAGGAAGATCACGTCCCGCCCCCAAAACTCCATGCGGGCAAAGACGAAGGCGGCCAGGGTGGTGGTCACCAGCTGAAGCGAGAGAATGCCTACCACGAGGATGATCGTGTTGAGGTAGTACTGGCTGAAGGGCGCGTACTCCCAGGCTCGGGCGAAGTTGGCCAGCGTCACGTCGGTGGTGATCCAGGAGCCCACGCCCACCGACTGGTCCGCCGGGCGCAGCGACGTGGCGAATGTCCAGAGCAGGGGGATGACCCAGGCGGCGGCCATCAGCCCCAGAATCAGCAGGACAGGAATCGAGATCCTGTTCCGGTGATCGCGCACAGAGGTCCCCCCTTAGTTGTAGTGGATCTTCTTGTCGACCCACTGGTTCTGAATGATCGCCAGAATCAGCAGGATCACCACGAGGATCACGGTCATGGTGGAGGCCATGCCCCTGTCGAAGAAGCTGAACGCCTGCTCAAACAGGTAGTAGAGCAGGAGGTTGGTCGCGTTGTTGGGACCGCCGCCGGTCATGAGGAAGAGCTGGTCCACGGTCTTGAACGAGTTGATAATCGAGACCGTGGTGACGAACAGCGTCGTCGGCATCAGCAGCGGGAAGGTGAGCCGGCGGAACTGGACCCAGGCGTTGGCGCCGTCGAGGTCAGCCGCCTCGTAAAGCTCACCGGGCAGGTTCTGGAGCCCGGCGAGGTAGAAGAGCATGAAGTAGCCGGCGTCCTTCCAGACCGTCATCAGCATGATGGCCGGAAGGGCGTAAGTTGCGCTCCCCAGGAAGTTGATATCGGGGATGCCAAAGAAGGCGAGGAACCGGTTGATAATCCCGTACTGCGGGGTGTACATGAAGAGCCAGATGGTGGCGGCGGACATCATCGGGATGACCGTGGGGTAAAAGAACAGGGTCCGGAAGAGGCCGCTGCTCCGGAACCGCTTGTTGAGCTGAATCGCCAGGAACATGGCCAGGGCGAGGCTGAAGGGAACCGTGCCTACCGCGAAGACCAGGGTGTTCTTCATCACCTGGTGGAAGGCCGGGGACGCAAAGAGCGCCTTGTAGTTCGCAAAGCCGGCCCATACCATCTGCTGCTTGGTGGCCATGTTGATCTCAAAGAGGCTCATGTAGCCCGCAGCCAGCATGGGGTAGATGGTGAAGGCCAGCAGCAGAACCAGGGCGGGCGAAAGCATCAGGTACGGTCTCCACCAACCGGTGGAGACCGTACCCCGCCTCGCCGCCGCTCTGCGCTCAGGCTGAACGACGGGGGTTTGCGCCATAGCCAGCCCTACTTCTTCTTGAACGGAGCCAGAATGGTCTCCGCTTCCTTCTGGGCGGCATCCATGGCGGTCTTCACGTCGGACTTGCCGGTGATGATCGCCTGGAGCTGGTTGCCATAGGCCTTGTAGATCTGCGGGTTGTTGTGGACGGACAACTCAGCCGCGGCGTACTGCAGCTGGTCGCGGGCCACCAGGACGTTGGGATCCTTGGCGGCGGCGTCCTTCATGGTCTTGGTCTCAAAGGAGGACTTCCGCGGGGCGACATAGCCGGTATCGAGGCCCCACTTGGCCTGCACCTCGGCGTCGGTCATGTGCCGGACGAACTTCCAGGCAGCCTCCTGCTTCTCCTTGGAGAGACCCTTGAAGATGTAGAAGTTACCACCGCCGGTGGGGGCGCCATGGCCCTTCGGGCCGGCCGGGAGGAAGGCCACGCCGAACTTGAACTTGGCGTTCTTGGTGATGTTGGCCAGCGAGCCGGAGGAGTGGTAGATCATGCCGACCTTGCCCGAGATGAAGTCGGTCGGGGCGGCGGTCCAGGCGATAACGCCCTCAGGCATCACCTTGTGGGTGTAGGCCAGGTCCCTCCAGAAGGTAAGGCCCTGAATATTCTCCGGGGAGTTGAAGTAGACTTCCTTGCCATCGGCACTCATCAGGTTCTTGCCGGACTGAATGGCGAAGCCCTGCGTCAGCCAGTAGGGGTAGCCGTCAGAGGGGATCTTGATGCCCCAGACGCCCTCGGCCGGGTTGGTGATCTTCTTGGCGGCGTCGACCAGCTCGTCCCAGGTCTTCGGGGCCTCCTTGTAACCCGCCTTCTCCAGGAGCTCCTTGTTGTAGTACATGACCACCATGGAGCGCTGGAAGGGGATGCCGTAGGTGGTGCCGTTGATCTGCGAGTTGGCCATGAAGGCCGGGAAGAAGTCGGCCAGGTACTGGGCACCATCCTTGTCGGCCTTGATCAGGTCGTCCAGCGGAATGATGGCGTCCTGGTCGGTCAGGGTATAGATATCGGTGGAGAGGAGCACCGCTACCTCGGGCTTCTGCCCGCCCTGAATCAGGGTCTGGACCTTGGTGAGGGTGTCGGCGTAGTTGCCGGAGAAGACCGGCTTCACCTTGATGTGCGGGTTGGCCTTGGTGAACTCAGCGACCATGTTGTCAATGATCTTGGTCAGGGGGCCACCGACCGCTACCGGATAGTAGAAGCTGATCTCTACTTCCTTGGGCTGCTCGGTCTTGGGAGCCTCGCCCGCCTTCGGGGTCTCGGTGGGCTTGGGCTCGGTCTTGGAGCCGCCACAACCGGCTACCAGAGCAAGAAGAAAAACGACCAGGAACATGCTGAGAATGCGCCGTGACATGGAATAGATGCCCTCCTTCGAATCGCTTTGCCACCCAGGGACGAATCAGCGCCCTCCAACGGCGTTCTGTCGGACGTAAAAAAGACCCAGTGGAAAGACGTGTCTTTTCACATGGGTCTCCTCCCGCTCGACCGACAGCCCAAAAGGAGGTGGGCTGAGGGTGCTTCCCGGGGTAATAGATTCGTGGCTGGTCTATCCCATCCTTCTGCCCCCGAAAAATTTGTGCCTTTCTTGTGGCCCGGTCGGAACGGTACTGCCCTTCCACCGATCAGGGCTTCCCACCTCCCTCGCTGCCTGCCATAATGAGAGGAGACCTGAGACTGTACCTGGACAAGGAGGCCTCGCATGTTGAACGCAGCCTTCATCGACCCTGTGGCGATTCAGATCGGCCCACTCAGCATCCGCTGGTATGGGCTTATTATCGTGACCGCGATCATGACAGCCATCTGGCTGGCCTACCGAGAGGCGAAGCACCGGGATCTCGACCCCGAGTTCGTGCCGGACCTGGGCATGGTCCTGGTGCCGACCGGCATTCTAGGGGCGCGGCTCTATGAGGTCTTCTTCCTCCAGTGGCCCTACTATAGCCAGCACCCCGGCGAGATTCTCGCCATCTGGCAGGGCGGTCTGGCGATTCATGGCGCCGTGCTCGGCGCCACGCTGGCCGGTGCGATCTTCATGTACCTTCGCAAGCAGCCCTTCTGGCCCTGGGCTGACATCGTGGCCCCGGCGCTCATTCTGGCGCAGGCCATCGGCCGGTGGGGGAACTTCTTCAACCAGGAGGCCTATGGCAGCCCTGCCCCCGAGTCGGTGGTCAACCTCATGCCCAACTGGCTCCGGGAGGGCATGACGATCAATGGAACGGTGATGCACCCCACCTTCCTCTACGAGTCGGTCTGGAATCTGCTCTCCTTCTTCGTGGTCTACTACTTCCACCGGAAGAAGGCCCCTACCGGTGTCGTCTTCAGCCTCTACCTGATCACCTATAACGCCGGACGTCTCATGATTGAAGGGATCCGGGAGGACTCCTCCTTCATCTTCGGCTGGATTCGGGTGGCGCAGCTCACCTCGCTGGTGCTGGTTCTGCTGGGCTTCGGACTGCTCTTCTACCACCTGAAGCGGCATCAGAAGAAGACCGACCAGAGCGCGTAAGAAAAAAGCCCTCGGGCCGTGTGGCCTGAGGGCTTTTTCGTGTCACGCCGGCTACTTCCCGATCGCCTTGCGGAGATCAGACAGCGTCTTGTTGACGTTGTTCAGGATCTTGATGGCGTACTCGAAGTTGTGGGCGCCCTTGGAGGCATCGGCCTCCACGAACAGCAGGTTGGACTTCGCCGCATCGAACTTCGCCTTCTGGTCGGCGTTCAGAATGCCCAGATTGGCGGTGAGCACAGCGAGGTCGTTCTTGGCGGCCTCCATGCGGCGCTCCACAGATTCCTGCCACATCGTGAAGTAAACCTCACGGGACTCCGCGGTGGAGTTGGTATGGCAGGCGGTGCAGGAGTCCTGCCGAGTGGTGCCAACCACCTCAGACGGCTTGATCACCCGCATCAGGTGGTTGCCTTCGGTCATGTGGCACTCCACGCAGGACAGCTCGGAGTGGGCGCCGATGGTCTTGGCAACGCCGATAGCGCCGTAGCCCGCCAGCATCTCCTTCATGGGATGATGCGGGGTCGAACCCGGCTTCATCTCCCCACCCTCGGGGAGGCTGCCGTTATGGCAAGCGATGCAGAGATCGTTCGCCGGCATGCGGAGCTGGCCCTCGTGGGTGCTGTTGTGCGGGTCGTGGCAGGCCGAGCAGGTGACGCCCTGCGTGTAGATGGCATGATCCTTCGGGGCCGGCTTGCCCGCCAGGTGGTTCTGGAAGGCCTCAGCCGCATGGCACTTGAAGCAGGACTCTCTGGCGTGTCCGGTGGTGGCCGGCGATCCCAGCGCCTTGGCATGAGCCGACTTCTCCCACAGCGGGTACTGCCGGATCTTCGGATAGCCCATCAGGCTCGGGAACAGGCCCTCGTGCGGGTCAGGAATCTTCGGGAGCTGCCAGCCGGTGGCATTGAGGTCATCACCAGGCTTGTAGTTGGGCCAGCGGGCGCCGTCCGACGAAGAGCCGCCGGTATGGCACTGGCCGCAGACCTGCGAGTCGTCGGTCGCTGTGATCATCGACAACTCGCCGTGGCTGAGCACATGGTCACGGCCCGGGCCATGGCACGCCTCACAGCCGATACCAGGATCCGCGAACTCCGCTGTCACCTTGTCCCAGCCGGTGACATGGCAACCTGCGCAGTCCGTCTCCCAGTTGGCGCCGCCCTTGTAGGCGGCATACTGCTGCTTTGCCGGATCCCATCTGACGTTCAGGTACTTCAGCTCACCTGTCTCCGGATCCCGTGCCAGGAAACGCTGTCCGGCGACGATCCAGGCTGCCTTCAGCAGCTCAGCCTTCAGCTCTTCCGGGGCCGTGTTCATGTCACCCGGCAGGTCGCTGAACTTGAAGACCTGGGTGATCATGTGGGCGTGGCCGGTCTCCGCCCAGTTCTCAAACTTGTCGACATGGCAGCCGAGACAAGCCTTTGAACCAAGGTACTCCGGCAACCCCCCATTGGACTTCGCACCGGAGACCGTGATACCCGCCGCCAGAGCGATCAGAGCTGCAAGGGCTGCAATAATGGCAACCTTTAACGCCTTCCGCTTCGTCATTTCCATGGCACCTCCTTTCCCTGGGAACCGATTATTTCCCAACCACCCCTTGCGGGGTGGGACTGGGAGAATTCAAAATTTATTGTGTTGTCTGATTGTAAGTGAGGTGGGATGAGGCCACCGATGTCCTTGCAAAGTGGTAACAACCCCCTACAATGACTGAAGACCCAGCGGGCTTAGCGCCTCTGAGTCTTCAGTATTGTCTGGTGGTCGGACTACCGGCCGGTGGCCTTCCGGAAGGCGGCGATGTCCTTCTGGGCCTTGGTCAGGATCTTGATGGCGTACTCAAAGTTGTGAGCACCCTTCGAGTGATCCTTCATGACGAACCAGTAGTTGGCCCGAGCCTTGACGTACTCGTCCATCTGCGCCTTGGTAAAGAAGTTCGGGTTGGCCTTGATGACCTCTTCGATCACCTTTACGTCGGCGTCGATGATCTCCATCCGCCGGCTGACGCTCTCCTGCCACAGGGA
The DNA here is from genome assembly GCA_049325315.1 of Bacillota bacterium. Lineage (GTDB taxonomy): Bacteria > Bacillota > Sulfobacillia > Symbiobacteriales > Symbiobacteriaceae > JAWLHU01. The sequence continues at coordinate 23,505 of JBMONB010000074.1, forward strand.
CAGGTAGACGTCGCGGGACTCGGCGCTGGAGTTGTCGTGGCACTTGGTGCAGCTGTCCTTGCGGGTCGTGCCGATCACGTCCTCAGGCTTGATCACCTTCATCATGTGATTGCCTTCGGTCATGTGGCAGTCGATGCACTTGAGGTCGGAGTGGGCGCCCTTGGTCTCGGGGATGTCATAGGCGGCGTAGCCACCCAGCATCTCGGCCTGTGGGGCGTGCGGCGGGCGAACCAGCGTCAGGGGCCGATCCTTGCCGTGCACGTTGTGGCAGGAGATGCACAGCGCCTGGGGCTCCATGCGGAGCTGACCGGGCTCGGTGCTGTTGTGTGGCTCATGGCAGACCGCGCAGGTAACGCCGTTCTTGTCAATACCGTGCTCCGCGATGGAATAGGTCTCGCCATTCCAGTTCATGAGCGTAGCATTCGCGGTGTGACAGTTCATGCAGTACTCGCGGTTCCGGTCGACCGTCAGGGTGTAGGCCTGGGCGTGAGCCGAGGCCTCCCACATGGCGTACTGCCGCAGCTTGGGCTTGTTGTACTCCGGAACGGGGCCTTCCGGATCGACCTTGTGGTAGGTGAAGCCGGCCTCCTCGAGCGACTCCATCGACGGGTGGTAGCCCACCGGCCAGCCGGTGCCGTCAGCCGCCTTGCCGCTGCCGTTATGGCACTGGCCGCAAGCCGCCGAGTTGGTGGTCGTGGTAATCAGGGAGATGTCGCCCTTGCCAAGCACGTGGTCACGGCCCGGGCCATGGCACATCTCGCAGCCGATACCGGGTTCTGCGAACTCAGCGATAGACTTGTCCCAACCGGTGGAGTGGCAGCCGGCACAGCCGGTCTCCCAGTTGTTTCCGCCCTTGTAGGAGACATACTGCTGCTTCGCTGAATCCCACCTCACGTTCAGGTAGCTGAGGGCACCTGTGTTCGGGTCCCGTGCCAGGAAACGCTGTCCGGCGACGATCCAGGCTGCCTTCTGCAGCTCAGCCTTCTGCTCTTCCGAGGCCGTGTTGATGTCCCCCGGCAGGTCGCTCGGCTTGAAGACCTGGGTGACCATATGAGCATGGCCCGACTCTCCCCAGCTGCCGTACTTGTCGACATGGCAGCCAAGACAGGCCTTCGAACCAAGATACTCTGGAAGCTCACCCTTCGACTTCGCACTGGTGGCGGTAACACCGGCAGCCAGCGCGAGCAGGGCTACGAGGCTGGTGATAATGGCAACCTTCAACGCCTTCCGCTTCGTCATTTCCATGGCACCTCCTTTCCCTGGTTCAGATTATTTCCCAACCACCACATACGCGGTGGGCGTGGGCCTGGAAAGCTTACGGCATCGAGGGGAAAGGGGCCGGGACTAGTAGTCGCGGTGGCACTTGGCGCAAGATGGCTCCACATAGTTGTGGCAGCTCTTGCAGCTGGCGATAGTCTCGGGCTTGGTGGTGCGGGCATGGCTCACCCAGAACATCGGGGGATGCCACTGCTGCTTCACGCCCTGGCCGAACCCAGCGGTATGGCACTCGGTGCACGAGTTGAACGTCTCGGTGTGGCAGCTGGTGCAGTTCGCCGCGACATCCTTGCCATTGGAGGCCAGGGCGACATTCCGGTGGTCGGCGATCCAGCTGTCGGGGTGCCACTGGGGCTCAACACCCTTGCCGACCCCGTCGGTATGGCAGGCGGTGCAGGAGTTGAAGGTCGGGGTATGGCAGTCGGTGCAGCTGGCGGCAATCTGCCCGTCAGCTGTGAGCGCCACCTTGCTGTGGGTGGCCAGCCAGGTGGTCGGGTGCCACTGCTGCTTCACGCCCTGGCCGACGCCATCGGTATGGCACTCGGTGCAGGAGTTGACCGTCTCGGTATGGCAAGTGGTGCAGTCCGCCGAGATATCCCGCCCGTTGGGCGCGAGGGCGATTGAGCCGTGCTGGGCCAGGAATTCGCTCGGGTGGGTGAACTTCGTCAGGTGGCAGTCCAGGCAGAACAGCGGGGCGGCATGGGGCGCCGTCGGGTTGGCCTGGTTCTGGGAGGAGTGGCACTGCACGCAGGTCTGAGGAGCGGTCCGGGCCAGGGTGTAGTGGGAGTCGCTCACCCAGTTCTCCGGGTGCGGCATGGGCTGCGCGTGGCAGTTGGTGCACGTGGCGTCGGTGGTCGAGAGGGTGCGTGGGTTGCCCACGACCTTCACGTCGAACCCCTGGTCCCGGGTGCCGTGGCAGGAGGCGCAGAGCTCAGGCCGGTCCCGGAAGCCCTCGGTATGGTTGGTCAGCCACGACTCCGGATGCGGCATGGTGATACCGTGGCAGGCAGAACAGGCGTCCTTCAGGCCTTCTACCGCCTTCAGGGAGCCGGGCGGCATCTCCGGCGTGGTCGGGTGCGCCCTCTCCTGGCTCACGGTCTGGAAGAAGGCCGCCGGCGGCTGATCGCCGGGGTTCAGCTTCACCAGGCCGGGGGTGAGGTGGCACTGTTGGCAGGACTGCACGTTCGCCGCAGCAGACTGACCGTGCACTGTGCGGAAGTCCGCCTGCTTGTGGTCGTCGGGCGAGACCAGGTCCAGGTCCGTGTGACAGGCCGAGCAGGAGATGGTGGTCCGAACGCTCATGGCCACCTTCTCTTCGGCGTGACACTCCAGGCAGGTGTTATGCCAGACCCTGACCTGGTACGGTCGTTCTGCCGGGCCGTGGGAGGTCGTGGCGTGGCATTCGGTACAGGAGAGCGGATTGTCGAGGGTCAGGTGCAGGTCGTGACCCGCAAGGGCTTTAAAGTGGGTCAACTCGCTCGCCGCCACCCGAATGGGCTCGCCGTTCTCATCGAGCTTGGGGGGCTTCAGGTCCTGCATGACCCAGGGCATCTGCCGGCTGTGGCAGTCAAGGCAGCGCTGGGACGGAACCTCTGTGGCCACCTTGGCGATATCGAAGTTCGGGTCGCGCGTGGCTGCGGTCACCATGCGGATCTGCCCGAGCTGCATCTCGAGCCAGCCTCGGACTCCGTGGTCGGCGTGACACTCGGTGCAGGCCACATCCTTGTGGGACGATGTCTTCCAGCTCGCCACGTACTCGTCCATACCGTGACACGCAGAGCACTGCGTCGCCAGCTTCGCCGGGTCGGGCGAGGTGGCTGCAAGGCTTTGGGCCAGTGCAATGCCGCCGATGATCAGCAGCATGGCCAGGAGGCCCGGAATCGCCCAGTTAATCTTGCGCTTCAAGATGCCTCCCCCCTTACGCCAACAAGAGTGGAATGAAGGTGACGAGCAGGTAGTAGAAGATTGCGGAGTAGATGATCAGCTCGAATGCAGCCACCCAGCGACGCCAGCCTGCCAGCCGGCCCTCATGGTGCCCCTCGTGGGGCGGCGCCGGGAGGATGCCCTTCTCCACTAACTGTTGGTACTCGAGGGGATGCTCCTCCATCATGTGTTCCAGCGAGATCTTGCCGGTCAGCCAGACCGGGTTCGACGGGAAGATCGACGGGTTCAGGTGAGCGTTAAAGATGTGGCCATACGCCAGGGTGATAACGGCGACCACAGCCTCGTTGCTGTGAACAATCCGAAAGCCGTCCAGCCAGACCCGGGGCACCCACTGGCCCGCTATGGTGGGGAACCAGAGCGCAAAGCCTGTCCCGCCCATGACGAACATGCCCCAGAAGATCGCTAGATACTCAAACTTTTCAAGGTAGCTGTACCGGTCGTACTGGGGGGGCTTCTGACGCAGGTTGAGCAGGTAGAGCATGTGGTGCCACGAGTCTTCAAGGTCCTTGAAGGTCGGCACCATGCCCATCGAAAAGCCCAGCTTCCGCCAGCCGACGGCCAGGTAGATCAAATGCCAGACGGAGACAAGCACAAGCAGCGTGGCAAAGACCTTGTGGGCGATTAAATTGCCGTGGAACCCGCCAAAGATGCGGAATGTCATCTGGGCCCATTCAACGTAGTGAAACTTAATCGCGAGCCCCGTCCACAGGAGTCCACCGGTGGAAATGGCGAGCACGCCGTGCTGCAGGCGGTGCTGCAGATTCCAGCGCTGGTAGGTGGTCGGTGTGCCGTCATGGGTTGGCGGCTGGTTTTTGGTCAGGGTTTTGGCCTCTGTCACGGGCTCTGCACCTCCATATTCCCAGGCCTAACGCATCAGCCGCCGCAGCAGCTCGAACATCACAATGGGTCCGTCTTTCATGGTGTCGAAGAGGATCAGTCCGATGAAGAACTTGTAGAGAAGATGGAGTCCACCGCTCTGCTTATCCGCAGGGACAAAGTGCTCCTTGCCGTCGGCGAAGCCCTCCGGGGCACCGGGGTGACAATCGGTCGTCCCGCAGGTCTTCACGACGTTCTGCCGGCTCACCATCGACTCAGGCGTCCGGGAAGGAAGCACGTTGTGAACGCCGTGGCAATCGACGCAGGTCGCGGCCCGGAGGTCGCCATTGCGAACGGCCACGCCATGAAAGCTCAGGTTGTAAGACTGCTCATAGAGACCGGCGTGACACTTGACGCAGCCCTCCGACTTGAGCTCCCTCAGCTCCCGGCCGGTGGGCAGCCCCAACGGCTTCTTGGGGTCCTTGGCATGCTCGGGGCCAGCCTCCAGGTGGCACCGGGTGCAGGAGATAATGGCGTGAGCCGAACCCTCGTACTGGGCCGGATCCACGTGGATGGAGATGGACTCTCCGTTCCGCACCATTGACTCCTGCTTGCTGTGACACTCCAGGCAGGCCTGATTCCCCTCCGGTTCGGACGGCACGACAAGCTGCTTGGGAATCCGCTCGGCGTAGGCCGTGCCATTCACCATAACCAGGCCGCCCGCAACCAGGAGGAAGCACCCGAGAACTCGCAGCAAGCCGCTCCGGACTGCGCGTGACTGGATCATTCCTGGCGCCCTCCTAAGTCGTAAGGTTTTTGTAAGGGGGGTGAGGATCATTCTGTGAAAGATTTCACAAGGGTTGCCAAACAAGACGGGGTCAGAAATCCGACCCCGATCGTGCGACTTTCCGGACCCCGGTGTTACATAAAAATTGCGGGGAGATTGCAAATCCCTTTCGCTCTCATCTTACTCTCAGCTTTCTCAGGAACCAACAGATGGAAGCTGGCTGAGATCGCCGAATTTGTTCGGTTTTTCACGATTTCCGTCCGGATGCTTGCTTTAGCTCGCTCAATCGCGTCCGTATCCCTTGCGGGCGTGTACCTCATGGGGTACGATACGGTACCTGTTGATATGCAAGGGACCGAAATGGGTACCCCTGGAGGGCTCCCCCCGAGCCGAACGAAAATGACACCAATGGGCTAATCATCTCTTCGAGAACTGTACTCCCTTTCTCGTAAATACCAGAGCCTTTCCACTACGGAAGGGATTCCCTTGGAGCGCCCCGAATTAAGCCATCTATAATGTTCATATGTGGTGGTGAAGGCGATGGACCCCGGGCATCGTTCAGTCTCCTGGGTCGCTCCCCGTGCTTCGCGCACCTTTTTCGTCATAATGCGCTGGGTTATGGTTGTGATCGGCCCTACCCTGGCCGGTCTCAGCCCGATTCACCTGCCGATGGAAACAGCGTTGATTCTGGCTGCCTTTGCTTTGCTAACCGTCATTTTGCAGGTTCGGCTCCGGTTTCCGTACACGCGGTTGGACCACTTGCTCTGGTACCTTGCTTTCGGCACCGACCTGCTGCTGATCACAAGCCTGGTCTTTCTCCGCGGGGGTCTTCGGACAGATACATATATCCTCTACTTTCTGGTGATGGCGGAAGCAGGGCTGATCTTAGGCGTTCGGCAGGCCATTCTTACCGGTGTGGCCGGCAGTGCTCTCTACACCTATACCGTTCTCTTCGTCCACGGTCAGGATGATGTCAACCGGCTGGTGATTCGCATCCTCTATCTGATGTTAGTTGGGAGCGTTGTGGCCTTTCTCGCCCATTCAGAGAAGAAGGCGCTTGTGGAGGCACTAACCGATTTTAAGACCCATCTACCTAACTTCCGGCACTTCCAGGAGGCGTTGTCCCAGGCGGTCGCACACCACAAGAACCGAAGCGAGAGCCTCTCCGTGGCCATTCTCGATGTCGATAACTTTAAGCAATGGAACGCAATCATCGGCCATCCGCAAGCCGACCGAGTTCTGGAGGAGCTTGCTGACCTGCTGATTCATAATAAACGACCGCGTGACCTGATTGCCCGGTACGGTGGTGAAGAGTTTGTCATGCTGCTCCCGAATACGATAGTAAACGACGCCCATGCAGAGATGGAGCGGTTTCGGCGCCTGGTGGCCGAGCACCGCTTTCTGGGTGGCTCGGTGAGGACACCCGTTTCGATCACCATCAGCATTGGCGTCGCCGGGTGGCGGTCGGGGTTGTCGGAGAGCCAGGTGCTGGTCGAGGCGGACCACGCCCTCCAGGAGGCAAAGCAATCGGGCAAGAACCAGGTCCGGCGGTACCAAGCCGCCTGATGAATATGTAGAACAAGGACTTCCAACTCTGAGGGGTTGGAAGTCCTTGTTTTCCATGCGTTTCGATCGAGGCCGCAGCCGTGCTTGATCTTACATAAGGTGGACCACGCCGGTAGTGGCCAGCGCCACCAGAATACCGGCGACAACGGTGCCAAGAATCAGCCCAAGGATCAGCCGCGGCATATCCAGCCCGATGAGGGAGCCGGCCACTGTGCCGGTGAAGAGCCCGGTCCCCGGAATGGGCACCCCCACGATGAAGGCAACCCCCAGGGTGCCCCACCTCCTGACCAAGGTCCTGTGCTTGCGGGCCCTCATGCGTGACCAGACCAGAAACTGGCGGGCCGGTCGGAAGCGCTCGGCCCAGGCGCGGAGCAGTCGCAGAAAGAGCAGGTTGAACGGCACCTGAACCAGGGTGCCGGTTATGCCGAGCACGGTGGCCAAGACCGGGTCTACCCCCTTCGCAATCCCGAGGGGAATCCCCGCTTTGAACTCGAGAATGGGCACCACCGAGATGAGGAACACGAGCAGTGCAGGGTGCAGTGGACTCTCCTCCTGGCGGAAGGGTTATTATCAGGTAGGACGAATGAGAACCAGGCGTAGTTACGTGCGAAAGGAGCCAGCCGACCGATCATGATCATGACGAACATGGAGATAGAGCGGCTCGATACAGAGGCCCGGCGCCTGCTGGAAGCCTACAACAGGGGGCAGCATACCTCGCTGCTCACCGAGGTGGACGAACTCTCCAAGCAGGGACCACTCACGGCCGGACTGCTTGGCTTGGCCGCCTCTAGCCTGGTGGCCTTGGAGCGGTTCGACGAGGCGGTAACGGCTGCACGGGGCGCCCTGGAGCGAGAGCCGCGCTGGGCCTGGCTTTACCTGGCGCTGAGCCGGGCGGAGGCGGGGCGTGGTGACTGGGCAAAGGCGACCGAGGCGGGTCGGTCCGCCGTGCAGATCATGCCAGGTGAAACGGGCTACCTTGCCAACCTGGCGCAATGCCAGCGGGAGTCCGGGCAGGCGGCGCTGGCGGTGAAGACCGCCCGGCAGGCGCTGTCGATCGACCCGGCTGACCCAGAGAGCCTTAGCCAGTTAGGGTTGGCGCTCGAGGCCACCGGAGACCCCGAGGGGGCGCTGGAGCACCTGCAGCAGGCGCAGGCCATCAGCCCTGATGACCCCTCTGCCTACCTGCATGAGGGGGCGCTGCACCGCCGGGCCGGGCGGGTCGGGCTGGCACGTCGGGCGTTCCGGGAAGCGCTGCGGCGGAATCCGGGTCTGACGGAAGCCGAAGACCGCCTGGTCGAAACGCTCAGCGAGAGCCTACTGGTGCGCAAGGTGCTGATGCACCTGCTCAGCCTGGCCCGCCTCACAGTGGTAGGATGGGCGATCGTGGCCTTCCTCTACTACGTCTTCTTCCGGATGCTGGAGATCCTTTGGAAGTCGTTTGCGATCTTTCTGCCGTTTGGGCGGGTACTGCTGGGGGTCACCTTCACCTGGCTCGTCGGGGGGGCCCTCGTTGGTTGGGGCCTGCGGGTGGTGGTGCGTCGCCTTAGGTAGTTGTGGTTGGCCTTTGTGGGGTCGGTCGGGGTACCCCGACCGGACCTGGGCTGCCCTCTGTTTCCCCAACCTTACTCGGGCTTGGTTCTCTTGCTTTTAGCCGGACATCCAGGAGCGGGCGGCCAGGAGGGCTACGAAAAGGGCTACGGCGGCATGGATCAGGGGCTTGTTGCGGTACTTATGGCCCGCTGCCGTGCCCTTGCGGACCTGGTACTGCAAGATTGCGCCTATGGCTACCAGGGTGCCGTAGAAGATGTGCATCAGGTGGACCTGGCGTCCCTCTAGCAGGAAATATAGGCCCGTCAGGACCTGAATGGCTGCGATTCCTGTGCTTGCGGGGAGCAGTTTGTAGTACCCGTCGGGTAACGAACCTCTCTTGCGGTGCGTGATCAGCGCCCAGGCGATCAGCGTGGCGTTTATGGCTGCCAGGGCGATTACGCCCGACTGTTTTACCAGAACCAAATTCAAGGCCCGCTCAGCCTCCTTCCATTTCTCGAAGGTTCGGCGTGAGCGGGCCTTTTCCTTGTTTACTTGGCTGCCTCAATGATCTCCAGCAGTTCGGCCTCTACTTCCCTGGCCAGCGTATCGAACCGCTCGTCGCCCATGATGCTCATGAGGGCCGTAGGGCGGGCCAGGCCGATAGTCGTCTTGCCTTCGACCTTCATCACCACGATCTTGCACGGCAGGAAGTAGGCGATCTCCGGGTTGGTCTCCAGGGCCTGCTTGGCCTTGGGAGCGCTGCACACCTCCAGGATCCGCACCTCGTGGGCGAGGCTGAGGCCCTTGGACTCCAGCGTCTTGTTTGTGTCGAGCTGCCAGAGAACGCTGAACTTCCGACCTGCCATGGCCGCTTCAACCGACGCGACAGCCTCGTCAACACTCTTCTCGGTCACCACATGGCTCACCATTTGCATATACCCTTACCCCCAATGGTTTTTGGAAATGAGATTCCGTGCACCTTTGCACTTCTATCATGATACCCTACCAGGTATCGTAGAAGTTGTCAAGTTGAAATAATTCGTGACAACTTGGGAATTGCCTGTTATACTTAAGTGCAACCTTAAAGCGTGGAGGAGGACGGCGATGGAAGAGATGGACGTACGCCTGCTGGAGCGGCAGGCTGACATCTGCAAGGCTCTGGGGAACGTTAAGCGGCTTCAGATTATCTACCTACTCAAGAACGGCGAAATGACCGCCGGCGACATTGCAGGGGCCCTGGAGACGACTCCCGCCAACGCCTCGCAGCACCTCCACGCGATGAAGCAGGCCGGAATTCTCGAAAGCCAGCGCCAGGGCAGCAATATTTACTACCGTGTGGCGGATCCTTCTGTGCTCGACGCCTGCAGCGTTGTCCGGACCGTCCTCCGGGAACAGCTTCGGCGGGAACAGTCGATCCTACATACCAGTATCTCCATGGCAGATCGTGACCACCGGCGATAGGGAGCCGGTGGTTCCTTTTTGTTACCCCCCGGGGCCACATGGTGACCATTCTTGGACAACGGGCCGCCCTTTCTCTTCCCCACCGGGCGCTCCTCCGGTACGATGAAGGAGCAGACCTGATGAAGGAGGGAACAGCGTGGCCGTCGTACTTGTGGCCGGTGGAACGGGGTTCATCGGTTCACACATTGTCAGGGAACTGATCAAGCAAGGTCATCGGGTAGTGGCAATGACCCGCAATCCGGAGCGCTCCCGCAGCGGTGTCCCGGCGGGCGTAGACCTGCGGCAGGGGGATGTAGCCGATGCCGCCTCCCTGGAGCGGGCGCTGGCGGGTATCGATGCGGTGGTGGCCGCTGTCCAGTTTCCGAACCACCCGGTGGAGAACCCGCGCAAGGGATACACCTATGTAAAGGTTGACGGCGAGGGAACGATCCGGCTGGTGGAGGCGGCCCGGAAAAACGGTGTCAAGCGATTCGTCTACCTCTCCGGCGCCGGTACCCGGGAAGGGCAGACCGCCCCCTGGTTCAAAGCCAAGCTAATGGCCGAGCAGGCGGTTCGCGACAGCGGGATCCCCTTCACGATCTTCCGTCCCTCGTGGGTATATGGGCCCGAAGACCGGAGCCTCAACAAGTTTGTCACCTTCGCCCGGTGGCTGCCCTTTATTCCGGTGGTAGGCGACGGCAAGACACGGGTGCAGCCGGTCTTTGTGGGCGACCTGGCCCGGGCGGTGGCCGCCAGCATCGAGATGGAGGCGGCCGTCAACCAGGTGTACGAGATCGGCGGGCCGCAGGCGTTGACGATGGATGAGATCATCCGCACCATGCTGCGGGCCCTGGGCCGCAACCGCCCGCTGGTGCATCATCCGGTCTGGTTCATGAAGCTGGCCACCATTCCCCTGCAGCTGCTGCCGACGCCCCCCCTCTCCCCCACCGCAGTCGACTTCGTGGTCATGGAGGAGCCGGTGGACAATTCGGCCCTGCTGCGGGACTTCAAGCTCCAGCTGACCCCGCTGGAAGAAGGGCTCTCCTATCTCAGATAGCTCCTAAAGAAGCCCGCCCCTATCTCTACTGGGGGCGGGCTCTCTCTATGCGGATGATCCCCTCTTGCACACGGTAGACCGGGCGCTGCCGGTACGTCCGCCCGTGCCGCAACGGGAAGGATCTGCCCAGGTATGAATCCAGGCTGCCCGTCTCTAACCCCCAGGCTCCACCCAGCAGGATCGCCAGCACCTCCGCTACTCGCTCTCCCGCCTCGCTCACGCCGATCTGCCCGCCAGCCCGGACCAGGGGCGCCAGGCTGTCCCACCGCTCCGCCAGCAGCGCCCCACCCCCGTAGCCCCCTGGCCGGCAGCGGCCCAGCAGAATCCCCAGGGCATAGCTCACCCAGGCCTCGGCCAACTCGGCAGGGGTACGGCGGGGCGGCTCCACCGGGTGAATTCGCTCCCGAATCGCAGCGCTCCCCCCGGGTGAGAGCCCAAGCCCTTCATCGATCAGCCTTTCCAGGAACGTCTCTCGCTCCGCCAGACGCAGGCGCAGGTCAGTCAGGTCGGACTGGTCGGGCAGCGGGGGCTGCCGGAAGTACGGGCTCAGCTCGTTCAGTTGATCGAGCCGCCGCGCCAAGTCGATGCACTCCGCCACCGCACCCGCCACCACCGCCCGGTCTACCCGGGGCCAGGGAATCCGGTTCAGGTCAGCCTCCACGATATTGACCGTCGGATTGAAGCCGGTCGTAAAGCCAGCGATGGGATGGTTCAAAAGCGCCAGGAGCACCGGCTCATCCGCCAGGTCGTGCGGAAAAAGTGCGTTAGACGCCTGGTCGAAGAGGAAGCCAGGCGGCATGACCCGGGCGGTGACAGAGCCGCCGGTGACCGAACTGTAGGTCACCCCCTCCCGGAACTGGAAGGGAAGGTTGCGTATGGCGGCCCGGGGGAAGGAGCGCAGCTCACGCCCCCCATCGCCCCAGTTTAGCACGTGAACGACATTGCCAAACCAGCGGACCGGGCCGCCTCCCTTCATGTAAGGAAACCAGCGCTTTGCTGAGCGGGCGGCCTCCGCAGTGGACCGGCAGTCGAAGTCGACCGCCTCCAGCCCCACCTCCCACCAATACCGCACAAACCGGCCGTTGTCGGCGGTGGTGATGCCCCGGCAGAACCGGGCGTGGTCGCCCAGCCGCTCCCCCCGCTGGTAACGACCGCGGAGCTCGTCGGGCAGCCAGTAGATCCAGGGCGTTCCGGGCAGATCACGGTAGGACGCCTGTGGGGTGCGGCGGAGGCCTTTCCCGCCGAGGGCGGCCTCCAGGGCGAACTGCTTCTCCTCTTCACCACCATCCAACAGGCGGATATAGACCCCCTCGGCAGCAGCCCGCCGGACCGGGTCATCTTCCCGGCGGAGGACAAAGGCCGCTGTGTTCACCTTCTCGCCGCCGATCTCGGCAAAGGCGCCAGGTCCGAGGTGGGCCACGGTCTCAATCGCCGTCCGATCCAGAAGCGCCTTCCTGAGCGCCTCGTAGGAGCCGATGAACATGAAGGATGACTGAGCGATCATGGCCACCCGCCCGCCCGGCGCCAGCCACTCCACGCACCGCTGCAGAAAGGCGGTGTAGAGGTCGCCCTTCCCCTCGGGGTAGGCCGACTCCAGGTGGGCGGCCAGAGTGGGTTCGGCGTTCTTGCGGGCCATATAGGGTGGGTTGGTCAGCACCACGTGAAAGAGCCCCGCCGGTCCGGTCTCCCGGTCGAGCACCCCCAGCGGTGCGGGGACGCAGTATAGGTGGACCGGCTCGGCTCCAGCCTTCAGGCGGACCACCGACCGCGCCACCGCCAGCACGGCGGGGTCGATATCCACCCCGTAGAGGTTGTGCTCCAGGATCGCCCCGGGGATCTCCGCGACGGAGGTGACCGAGGGCGCAACGGGCCAGCCGGCCTCCCCGGCACGCTCCAGCTCCTCGGCGTAGCAGCGGGCCAGCAGGTCGTAGATGGCCAGGCCGAAGTGCATGGTCCCGCAGCCAGGGTCGAGCACCCGGATCTCCCGAGCCAGCCTTGGCCTGTCGACCGTGGAGCCAGGGCCGGACTCCTCCCGGACCAGGTAGGCCAGTTCCCCCCGCAGTGACGAATCCGGGTGCATCTCCAGCCAGAGGCGGCCCAGGCTGTTCTCCACCAGGAAGCGGACGATCCAGGCTGGGGTGAAGAGCTGGGTCGCCGCCGGAATCTCCCCGGCCGGCACCTTCTCCCCCTGCTTGAGCAGCCGCTCGAAGACCCGCTCCTTCGCCTCCTCCTGGGCATACTGGTGCGCCCAGCCCAGGGTCTCGGGCTGGGTCCAGACCGGCTCCAGCACCGGGTCCGACAGCAGGCCGGCCAGGGCCGGATCTATGGTGGCACCCGTCATCCGGCGGGCCAAGAGGTCGATCAGCCCGTCCCGACCAAGCCGGGGCAGCAGTTCCAGCACCAGGGCCCGCAGGGCGGCCCGTTGAGTAGGGTTCACGTAGGTCGCTCCTCCCCGATTCGTGACCCTTGGATCTTCGGCCCGGCCCGGGGCCGATCCTTCCGAGTCCAATGAGAACGCCCCCCGGAGGTCTCCGGAGGGCATTACCGATTTCGCTGCTTACGTGCACGGACCGCCGGCTACAGCGTCGCAGATTTGCTGGAAGAGCTGTTGTAGGGCGCTCCCCATGGCGCTAACGGCAAGGGCCGCAGCGACTGCAATGAGGGAGACAAGCAGGCCGTACTCCAGTGTGCTCTGTCCATCCTGCGATACAAGCAGCCGGCGAAGCCAGGCATGCGCCTGGACCATTCGCCCCAACCACCTTTCGCTCAGGATTGTGACTGGCAACGGCCGCCGGGGCTCCCCCTCCACCGGTCGGTCTTACTAACTTCGCCCTCTTGCCTGGATAATCCTTCTAAATTGGCGGATCACATTGGGGCCACCCTTCTCTCTGCAGGAGAGTGACAGGCCGCACCGAATCCATCGAGCGGGAGGTGACCCCGTGCAGCCCGACTACCGTCTCCTCATTGACCGTGACAGCCCCGGCCGCTTTGAGCGGCTCTGCACCCTCCTGGCCCAGGTGGAACAGCTGGGCTCGCTTCGGCGCGCCACCGAGGCGCTCTCCACCTCGTACCGCTACGCCTGGGGGCTGATTCGCAAGGCGGAGGAGGCGATCGGGGCGCCGCTGCTGGTCAGCAAGGCGGGCGGGGCGGGTGGCGGCGGGGCCGAGTTGACCCCTGTCGCCCACGATCTGCTGCGCCGGCACCGGCTGCTCCAGCAGGAGCTGTCGAGTATTCTGGGGCCGGGGGCCCGCCATGACACCAGTGACCCGGTGCTCATGGCCAGCACCATCGGGCCGGTGGAGGCCGGGCTGGTGGATGCGCTGGTCACCGCCTACCGGGAGCAGACCGGGGCCTGGGTTCGCTACATTGCCGCGGGCAGCGGCCAGGCGCTGGTGGTGGCCCGCAGCGGTCGGGTCGACCTGGTGCTGACCCACGCCCCCGACCTGGAGGAGCAGTTCATTCAGGAGGGCTACGGCACCCGGCGCTACCCGCTGGCCTGCAACTCCTTCCTGCTCTGCGGACCCGCCGCCGACCCTGCCTTCATCGCCGGGGCGGGCTCGGCGCCCGAGGCGCTGCGGCGGATTGCTGTGGCAGGGGCGCCCTTTGTCAGCCGGGCGGACCAGTCGGGCACCCATGTGAAGGAGATGCAGCTGTGGGCAGCCGCCGGAATCGCCCCGGCCGGCCCCTGGTACGAGGTCTGGCCCCTGGGCGGGCAGGGAAACGCCGCCACCCTGCGCCATGCGGTGTCGACCGGGGCCTACACCCTGATCGACTCGGCCACCTTCACCATCGTGCAGCCACCGGGGTACGCTGTGCTCTGCCGCGCTGACCCACTTCTCCGGAACCTCTTCACCCTGATTCCGGTCCACCCGGGGCGCTTCCCCAAGGCCAACCATGCCGGGGCGGCTCGGTTCATCGCCTGGGCTACGGGGCCGGAGGGGCGGGCGGTCATCTCATCCTTCGGGGTGCGGGCGCACGGGCTGCCGCTCTTTCAACTGCCCGACCCCTGCGCGTAGAGGATTGTCAGGCGTCCGAAAACGCGCTATGCTTTAGGAGAGCATAACGGTGGCCGTGTCAACCGGGCCGCCGTTCTTTTCACCCCCGTTATGCAAGAGAGAGCATAACGAATTCGGGAGGGACCGCATCCCATGAAGTGGCTGCGCCAACTCGCCGCCCTGGTGGCCACCGCCGCCCTGCTGAGCGGCTGCGGAGCGGGTTCGACGCCCGGCTCATCGGACCGGACGGTGATTCTCGCCACCACCACCTCCACCCAGGACAGTGGCCTGCTGGACGTACTGCTCCCGCTCTTCGAGAAGCAGAGCGGATACCAGGTAAAGCCCATCGCTGTGGGGACCGGCCAGGCGCTGGTCATGGGGGAGCGGGGCGAGGCGGATTTGCTCCTGGTCCACGCCCCCGCCTCGGAGCGGGTCCTGGTGGAGAAGGGCGTGGCGGTCAACCGCCGGCTGGTGATGCACAACGACTTTGTCATCGTGGGCCCCCCCGGCGACCCGGCCGGGGTAAAGGGGGTCCGAACCGGGGCGGAGGCGCTGGCCCGCATCGCTCAGGCCGGGGCGCCCTTCTTCTCCCGAGGCGACAACTCGGGCACCCACCAGAAGGAGCTCGCCCTCTGGAAGGCCACAGGGTTGACCCCGGAGGGCCGGTGGTACCAGCAGACCGGCTCCGGCATGGGGCAGACCCTGAACGTGGCCAGTGAGAAGGGTGGCTATGCCCTCACCGATCGGGCCACCTTTCTCTCGCTGCGCAAGCACCTGAAGCTGGAGCTGGTGCTGGAGGGCGATGCACCACTCCTGAACATCTACCACGTGATGCAGGTCAACCCGGCGAGGTTCGACCGGGTAAACGCTGAGGGGGCGAAGGCGCTGGCCGACTTCTTCCTCTCGCCCGAGGCGCAGGAGGCGATTGGCCGGTTCGGTGTGGACCGCTACGGTCAGCCGCTCTTCTTCCCCGATGGCGGCAAGCAGGAGTCCGATCTGGCAGGGGGGTAGCCCTATGGACCTGTTCGGCGAGTCGATCGCACAGGCGATTCGGATGCTCGGCTCCAATGACCCGGAGGTCTGGCGGATCACCCTGCTCACGCTGCGGGTCTCGGGCACGGCGACGCTGATCAGCGTGCTGGTCGGGGTCCCGCTGGGGGTCTTTCTGGCGCTGCTGCGGGTCTCCAGCCGGGGGTTCCTGGTCAGCCTGATCAACTCGGGCATGGGGCTCCCGCCGGTGGTCGCGGGGCTCCTGGTCTCCATGCTGCTCTCCCGCTATGGCCCGCTGGGCCACCTGGACCTGATCTTTACCCCGACGGCGATGGTGATCGCCCAGAGCGTGATCGCCGTGCCCATTGTCACCGGCTTTACCCTGGCCGGGGTGCAGCAGCTGAACCCGCGGCTGCCGCACCAGATTCTGGCCCTGGGCGCCTCGCGCCCGCAGCTCTACTGGCTCCTGATTCGAGAGGCCCGGCTGGCGGTGCTGGCCGCCATTATGGCCGGGTTCGGGCGGGTGGTGGCCGAGGTGGGCGCCTCGATGATGGTGGGCGGCAACATTCAGGGGCAGACCCGGGTCCTGACCACCGCCACGGTGATGGAGGTCAACAAGGGCGAGTACCCGATTGCCATCGCTCTCTCGTTCATTCTCCTGATGCTGGTCTGGCTGGTCACCTACGGCCTGACCTGGCTCCAGCAGAGGGGGCGAACCTCATGAGCGCCCTGCTGGAGGTAACGGGGCTCTCGGTGGAGCGGGGCGGCCGCCGGGTGGTCGACGTGGAGCGCCTGGCCATTGCGCCGGGCGAGGTGCTGGCGGTGATCGGCCCCAACGGGGCAGGCAAGTCGAGCCTGCTGCACGGGCTGGCGCTGCTGGAACCGGCCCGGTTTGCGCAGTACCGCTGGGCCGGGCGGGCGGTCAGGCTGCCGGAGGAGGCGCAGGCGCTCCGGCGGGAGATGGCGGTGGTCTTCCAGCAGCCGCTCCTGCTGGACGGCTCGGTGCTGGAGAATGTGGGCATGGGGCTGAAGCTGCGGGGCCAGCCCGCCTCCCGCTGGCGGCAGGAGGCCCAGGCAATGCTCGACCGGCTCGCCATCGGCCACCTGGCCCAGCGCCCGGCCCGGCAGCTCTCGGGGGGCGAGGCGCAGCGGGTCTCCATCGCCCGGGCGCTGGCAACCAGGCCCCGCTTGATCTACCTGGACGAGCCCTTCGGGGCGCTGGACGTGCTGGCCCGCTCCGCCCTGCTGCGGGACCTGAAGGCGCTGCTGACCGCCGAGGGTACGGCGGCGCTCTTCGTCACCCACGACTTCACCGAGATTCCGCCCCTGGCCGACCGGGTGGCGGTTATGGACTCCGGCCGGGTGGTGCAGATTGGCACGCCGCAGGCGGTCTTCAACCAGCCCGCCACCGATCTGGTGCGGGAGCTGGTGCAGGTGGCCCACGATCTGGTTCGGACGCTACGAACACCCCGGTAGGCAGGAAGCGAGCCAGCCGGGGTGGAATTTTACCTGGATGAGATGGATCGGGGGATGGGTCGATGAATGAAAAGTGGCGTCCATACGTCTCGTTCTTGAAGGACATCGCCCTCGGTGTTGTCCTCTGGTTTGTGATCACCCAGTTCGTCGGCGAGGCCCGGCAGATTCCGTCGGGCTCCATGGAGCCGACGATTCAGATCGGCGACCGCGTGTGGACCGACAAGCTCTTCCTGCGCTTCGGGGAGATCCAGCGGGGCGATATCGTCGTCTTTTCCCCGCCCGAGCCCTCGGAGTACCCCTATATCAAGCGGGTGATCGCCGTGCCCGGTGACACGGTCGAGGTGAAGGGCGGCAAGGTGATTATCAACGGGTCGCCGGTTGCGGAGCCCTATGTGGTGGAGCCGCCGATCTACAACTATGGCCCGGCGAAGGTGCCACCCGGGGAGTACTTCGTGCTGGGCGACAACCGGAACCACTCCAACGACAGCCACCGGTGGGGCTTCCTCCGGCGGGAGAAGATCTCCGCCCGGGCGGTCTTCCGGTTCTGGCCCTTCGACCGGCTGGGTGCGATCGAGTAGCAGCGAAAAACCCCCTCTCCAGCGTCGGAGAGGGGGTTCGTGCTTACAGGGCGGTCAGGATCACGGGGCCCTCCTCGGTAATCGCCACGGTGTGCTCGTACTGCACGCAGATGGAGCCATCGATGGTGCGGGCGGTCCAGCCGTCTTCGTCGATCTTGGAGCGCCAGGCGCCCAGGGTGAGCATCGGCTCGATCGCGAGCGTCATGCCGGGCTTCAGCACCCGCCCGGCGCCGGCCCTGCCGTAGTGGGGCACCACCGGCTCCTCCCACAGATCACGGCCGACACCGTGGCCGGTGAACTCTCGCACCACCCCGTAGCCCCGGGGCTCGGCGAATGACTGGATGGCGTGCCCGATATCGCCCACCCGGTTGCCCACCCGGGCCTGCTGGATTCCCACGAAGAGGCTCTCCCGGGTGTCGTCCATCAGCCGCTGGATCGCCGGAGAGACCTGCCCCACGGCGTAGGTCCAGGCGGAGTCGCCATGATACCCCTGGTAGCAGGCCCCGATGTCGATGGTGATCACATCGCCGCTGCGCAGCGGCCGCTCGTTGGGAATGCCGTGGCAGATCACATCGTTTACGGCAACGCAGATGGAGCCGGGGAAGCCATGATACCCTTTGAAGGTGGGGGTCGCGCCGCGCTCGCAAATCATTCGCTCCACCAGGGCGTCCAGTTCCAGGGTGGTTACGCCGGGCCGGACGTGCTGCGCCAGGGCGGCGTGGCACTCGGCCACGATGCGCCCGGCCTCCCGCATGAGCGCCAGCTCTGGGGGCGACTTCAGTTGAACCAAGGGGATCCTCCTATCGGCTGGGGAGTCTCATCTGCGTATAGGTGGGTTCGGGTCCGATCATAGAGAGAATGATCCTCTTTGTCAATGGGCTCACCTGGAAAGAAGGCCCGTCCACTGCCACCAGAGCGGCTGGATCACGCTGACCAGCAAGAGGGCGAGCAGGGTGAGGGGCAGGGCGAAGCGGAGCGTCTCTTTGTGACCGTATCCGCCCGCCTCGCCGGCTCCCACCAGGACCGGTACAGCCTGGAAGGGCAGAATGTACTGCATCGCCACGGCAGAGTAGACGGTGAGCGCCACCGCCTCCAATGGCCAGCCGCCTGCCGTGCCGAATCCGGCGAGCACCGGCAGCATCACCGCCAGGGTGGAGAGCGAACTGCCCAGGAAGAGATGGCCCACCATGGTGACGCCGCCCAGAATCAGCCCCAGCAGCATCGGGTGCTGCGGCGCGGCGGCAGGCAGGAGCCGCTCCCCCAGGTAGGCCGCCAGGCCGGTCTGGGCCGCAACTGCTCCAATGCTGGCCGCCCCGGTCACGTAGAGCAGAATTGGCCAGTTGGCCCGCTGGACCAGGTCATCGACGGTCAGCACCGGCTTGCCGCCCACGGGCAGGGCCAGGGCCAGCACGGCGGCCATGCCTGCCCAGGCGGGGTGCAGGGAGTGGAAGGCGTCGGTGGCCCAGAGCAGCAGGGCCAGGCTCATGGTCAGGAGGGTGCGCCACTCTGCCGGGCTCATGGGGCTTAGGGTTTCGGGCTCCACGGGCCCCTCGGGGCGGATTCGCTCCCCAGGCCGGAAGAGGGCCAGGTGGGCGAGGAGCATCATCCCCGCCATGAGCAGGCTCGGCACCGCCATGTGGAGCGCCCACTGGAGCCAGGTGAGCTGGGCGCCAGCGATCTGGAGGGCCGCCCCGTTCAGCACGGCGTCGCCGGTCAGCAGCGCCGCTGAAGTGGCGGTGGCTGAGGTGAAGACGGCAAAGCCGACCGCTGCCCGCTGACTGGCGGTCGCCTGGGCCCGGTGGAGAACGGCGTCGAAGACCGCCATAACCAGGAGCGAGCGGGGGAACGGAATCGGCACCAGCGGGCTGAGCAACAGGCTGGCGGCATAGGCCAGGAGCACCAGCCCGGTGTACCCGCCCCGCCAGCGGCGCAGCAGGGCGCCAGCGATGCGCCGGGCCAGGCCCGACTGGGTCATGGCGGCCACCAGCAAGAAGGCGGACCACATGAGCCAGAAGAGCGGCGTGGTCAGGAAGCGAAAGACCGTCTCCGGTCCGGCGACCCCCAGCGCCACATAGCCCAGCAAGAGGGTCATGGTGGTCCAGACCGGGGCGACGGCGCCCGAGGCCCACCAGAGCACGGCCAAAAGGGTCAGGGCGAGGGCGTGGCGCCCGTCGGGCGAGAGGCGCGGGTCGGGGAATCCCCACCAGACCAGGGCTGCGAGCAGGGGTCCGGCGTAGAGGGCGGCGCGTCGAAGGTTCATGTATTCCGCTCCCCGCATCACAATTTGATATCGGTCTGCGGGCATAGTACGATGAGCATGGGAAATCCTCCTGCCATGCAGGGGTATTCTCCCCGCATCTTGAAGTATATTTAGAACCAGATCCTATGACTAGCTGAAGGGTGATGACTGATGTTCGAGCTCCGCCTCGTACCGTGTGGTGACCGGGCGCTGCTCTGCTATCTCGGCGACGGGATCGACCCTGCCGTGAACGACCGGGTTCACGCCCTTACCCGCGCCCTCCGCCGGCATGCACACCCGGCGGTGCTGGAGGTGACGCCGGGCTTCCACACCGTGCTGGTGGAGTTCGACCCGGTTCGGCTGCGCACCGAGCAGGCCCAGGAGATGATTCGTAAGGCCGCCGCCCAGATGAGCGATGAGCCGGCCCCGGGCCGAACCGTGGAGATTCCCGTCTGCTATGGCGGGGAGATGGGGCCCGACCTGGAGGCCGTGGCCGCCCATACCGGCCTATCGCCGGATGAGGTGATCCAACGCCACGCCGAGGGCCAGTACCGGGTCTACTGCCTCGGTTTCAGCCCGGGCTTCCCCTACCTGGGCGGCCTGGAGCCGGAACTGCACACCCCGCGGCTGGCCGAGCCCCGGGTGACGGTGCCCGGCGGCTCGGTGGGCATCGGCGGGGAGCAGACCGGCATCTACCCGGCTCCCTCGCCGGGCGGCTGGCGGCTGATCGGCCGGACCCCCCTGCGCCTCTTCGACCCGCAGCGACCCGACCCGGCGCTCCTTCAGCCCGGCGACCGGGTCCGGTTCGTACCGGTCGACCCGGTCCGCTTCGGCGCCCTGGAGGCCCGGCAGAACCAGACCGAGCCGGTGGCCCCGGTCTACCACCCGGGCCGCCTGGGCGTCCGGATTCTGCAGCCCGGCATGATGACCACCCTGCAAGACCTGGGCCGCCGGGGCTTCATGGCCTATGGGGTACCGGTCGCAGGCGCTGCCGACTTCTCCTCGCTCATGGTGGGCAACTGGCTGTTGGGCAACCGGGCCCGCACCGCTGCCCTGGAGATCACGCTGACCGGGCCCGAGGTGGAGTTTACCGGCCCGACCGCCTTCGCCATCACCGGGGCGCCCATTCCCGCCGAGCTGTTTCCCGCCGATGGCTCACACCCCCGGCCCGTTCCAGGCTGGACCACGGTGCTGGCCTCCCCCGGCGACCGGCTCCGCATGGGCGCCACCACTGCCGGCTGCCGCTCTTACCTCTGCGTGGCGGGTGGCTTTGACCTACCGCCGGTGCTAGGCAGCCTCTCAGAGGACCTCTTCGGCAAGATCGGCCCGCTGGGCCGGCCGCTGAAGGCCGGGGACTGGCTGCCCATTGGCCTGCCGCTCCAATCGCCCGCGGACCTGTCGGGCCGGCGGCTTCCCGCCGAGGCGATCCCCTCCTTCGAGGGAGATCTGGTGGTGCGAGCCACCCGGGGACCACACCTCGACGCCTTCACCGGCGAAGCCTTCGCCGCCTTCTTCGGGGGCGAGTACCGGGTCGGCGCTCACTCCGACCGGCAGGGGCTCCGCCTGGAGGGGCCCAAGCTGACCCACGTGGGTGGGGCCGATATCATCTCTCAGCCGGTGCCGCCGGGGACGATTCAGGTGCCCGCCAATGGCCAGCCGATCTTGCTCATGGGCAACCGGCAGAC
The DNA here is from genome assembly GCA_049325315.1 of Bacillota bacterium. GTDB lineage: Bacteria > Bacillota > Sulfobacillia > Symbiobacteriales > Symbiobacteriaceae > JAWLHU01. Next base: position 44,883 of record JBMONB010000074.1, read on the forward strand.
CACCGGGGGCTATGCCAACATCGGCGTGGCGCTTTACAACGACCTCTGGGCTGCGGCACAACTGCGGCCCGGCGACCGGATTCGCTTCCAGGAGGTAGACGTCGCCGAGGCTCACCAGATCGCCTGGCAAGAGCGCCGGCGGTTGGGCCAGGTGCGCCGGTACCTGGAGCGCGAGATCGGGCACCAGCGCAGGGAGCCGGTGGCTGAGGCCCCGGCCAGGATCCTCGCGACGGCCCCGGCGGAGGCGCCCGCTCCGGTCGGACCAGCAGTCACCCCGCCGGCGCCCACAGCCGTACGGGCAGCGCCGGCACAGGCCGGGGTCCGCACCTTCCGCATCGCCATCGCCGGCATTGAGTTCGTCTGCGAGGTCGAAGAGGTGAAGGAGTAGGCTGTTTCCCAGACATGAGAAAAGGGCTTGCCCTCCAGTTGGGCAAGCCCTTTTTCACATGGGTGTGATTAGCCCCAGAGCCGGGGCCACTCCTCGTCGCCCTCGCTGTCCCGCGTGACCAGGCGCACGATGTTGACAAAGCAGAAGACTGTGGTGGCAACGGAGACGAGGTTGGCGAAGAGGCGCAGCCGCGGATCACCCGCCTCGTAGAAGATCACCCGGGTCACGAAGTGCGTGACCGACTGGAGCAGAATGTAGACCAAGATCCCCCGCCACTTGGCCTGGGCCCTCATGAAGATTTCAAACGCCATACCCAGCACCCTCCCCCTCAAACAAGGCATGCTCGTTAGAAAGAACGATACCACATATTCCCAGTCCGTGCAAGCAGTTTTTGCGCCTAGCGATAAAATATCGTGCTACAAAGCGCTGCCGCCCTGCCTCCGCCTTCTCATCGCCTGGTGAGGGTAAAAAGAAAAGGCGAGCCCCGCCGGCTCGCCTCCCCTTTGTTTTAGAACATAATCGACTGACGACGCATCCCCACATTCAGCACCAGGCCCATCGCCATCAGGTTAGTCATGAGCGAAGAGCCGCCGTAGGAGACGAAGGGAAGCGGAATACCTGTGACAGGCATGACGCCCATGGTCATGCCCACGTTCTCCAGCACGTGGAAGAAGATCATCGCTGCCACGCCGGTGGCGATCAGGGAGCCGTACCGGTCCTTCGACTGGCCGGCGGCCACCATGATCCGCCAGATCAGCAGCATGAAGAGCACGAGGATCACGAGGCCCCCGGCAAAGCCCAGTTCCTCCCCGACCACCGAGAAGATAAAGTCGGTGTGCTGCTCGGGCAGGAAACCCAACTGGTTCTGGGTGCCCTGGTAGAGCCCCTTGCCCCACAGGCCGCCCGACCCGATGCCGATGATCGACTGGAAGACCTGGTAGCCCGAGCCCGAGATGTCTGCCAGCGGGTTGATGAAGTTGGTCAGCCGCTTGATCTGGTATTCTTCCAGAATGATCGGCACCCCCCAGTGGAGGTGAGCCACCACCCAGCCAACCACGCCGGCGACCGGCGCGCCGCCCAGCAGTGCTAGCTTCCAGAGGGGAAAGCCCGCCACAAAAAGCATCGCCGCCGTGATACAGACGTAGACCAGGGCGGTACCCAGGTCGGGCTGGAGCATGATCAGTGCCAGCGGCGGCAGCACGTGAAGCCCGATGGAAATTAGGTCCCAGATGGACTGCACCCGATCCATGCGACTGATCTGGTGCGCCAGTGTCAGAATCAGCATCACCTTGCCGTACTCGCCGGGCTCAATATGCACAGGACCGAGACCGATCCAGGCCTGAGCGCCGTTGGTGGTCTTGCCGATGGCCAGGACCGCACCCAGCAAGACCAGGTTTGTACCGTAAATGAAGGTCCACATGCGGCCAAACTCCGAGTAGTCAAAGAGCAGAATCACCGACAGGACAATGGTACCAAGCACCGCGGCGACCGCCTGCTTGATCACAAAGCCGCTGGCCCCTTCGGGGCCAATAAACCCACGGGCTGCGCTGGAGATAACCACCAGCCCAATGGCGATGAGCGCTGCAATAACAATGACCAGGAGTTTGTCCAGATTGCGCAGGAGGCGTAGGTCGATGTTCATGAGCAAACTCCCGCTTTCGTAGGACATTTCGTATAACTTATTAAAGCATCTCGTGAACATTATACATCATCACTCCCGCTTGAACGGGGCAAACCAGAAAGAAACCACCGGGAATCCCGGTGGTTTCGCTTTACCGCGTCTGGGTTTACCTGGAGCCAATCGCAGCCCGCTTCATACGGCGGACAGGAATATTCGCTACCAGTGCAACCTGATGCTCGGCCGTCTGGAGGGTGACGTCCATATTTTCCTCCTCGATCTCCATATAGCGGGAGATGACGCCGATCAGTTCCTCTTTCAGGTCCTCCAGGAACTGGGGCGACACATTCGTCCGGTCATGGACGAGGACCAGCCGCAGCCGCTCCTTAGCAATATCTGCGCTCGTATTGTCACGCCCGAAGACTCGGGAAATGAGGTCCAGCAATGTCACGCCCCCCTTTCTAGGTCCGGCTGAGGCCGACGATGCGCTTGAGCTTCGCCCACATGGTGTCATCGACGTTCAGGTCCATAATTGGCACCGCCTCGCCCATCAACCGGCGAGCGATGTTTTGGAAGGCCTTGCCCGCCTTGCTGTCCTTGGAGTAGACCGCCGGTTCGCCCCGGTTGGTAGAGACGATAATGTGGTCATCTTCCGGGACGATGCCGAGCAGGTCCACCGCCAGCATCTCCAGCATGTCGTCGATCTCCAACATGTCACCCCGGGCGACCATCTTAGGCCGCACACGGTTGACAATCAGCATGGCCGGGCTCTTGGTCTCGGCCTGGGCATCCCACAGGCCGATGACACGGTCTGCATCTCGGACCGAGGAGACCTCCGGATTGCAGACGACGATTGCCTTCTCAGCACCGGCGATGGCGTTCTTGAAGCCGTCTTCAATGCCAGCCGGGCAGTCCAGCACGACGAAGTCGAACTCCCGAGACAACTGCTCGGTCAGGTCCTTCATCTGCGTCGGGCTGACATCCTTCTTCTCGCGGGTCTGTGCGGCTGCGAGCAGGTAGAGGTTCTCGATGCGCTTGTCCTTTATGAGCGCCTGCTTCAGCCGGGCGTTGCCCTCCACCACATCGACCAGGTCGTAAACGATGCGGTTCTCCAGCCCCATCACCACGTCGAGATTGCGCAGGCCGATATCAGCGTCGACCAGGACGACCTTATTCCCGAGTTGGGCCAGGGCCGTCCCCAGGTTCGCCGTAGTCGTGGTCTTGCCTACGCCGCCCTTGCCCGAAGTCACCACAATGACCTGTCCCATCTACGATCCTCCTTCGCGCCGACCGCTCCCAGCGCTCTTGCCTACCGTTTTTCCGAAGACGCCTCAACCACGATCAATTCGCCCTTGATCCGCGCCACCTCGGGCACCGATTGCGGGGTGTCCTCATCGGGCGAACGCCCGATAATGTGTGCGATTCTGAGCTGCGTAGGTCGAAGTTTCGCTGCCGCTACAATGGCCTCCACATTGCCGGTGGCTCCGGCGTGAGCCACGCCCCGCAGGGCGCCCATCACCACGATGTGCCCGCTGGCGATCACCACAGCACCGGGGTTGACATCGCCCAGGATGATCACGTCACCTTGATGCCGGATCTCCTGCCCCGAGCGCATCGTCTTGGTGACCACCAGGGCGGTCTCTGACGCCAGCGCAGCTGCGGGCTGGGCGCCGGCCCGGCGGGCCTCCTCAGCAGCCCTGACGGCTGCCTGAGCCTCCGCCACAGGATCTCCCCCTTCCTGGACCTTCAGAAGGGTCATGTCAGCCTCGCGCAGGATCTCGGCCAGCGTAGCTTGTTCTATCTCTCCCAGCGAACGACGACCGACGTGGGCAGTCACCCCTGCCCCGGCGAAGAAGCGCCCGCTGTGGGCCAGCTTCTCCTTCAGCCTCTGGCAGAGGGCGGGAAACTCCATCTCATCGGGGAGGAGGAGCACCAGCCCCGTTCTGGTCGTTCCGCGAATGACGATTTCGTGACGCATCGTACTTCTCCAAGACCCTGGCTTGTGTTTATCCTTTGGGATTACTTCTCCTTCGGGTTGCTTATCTCCTGCCGCACTTACAAATAATGTCGGAGGCGGTTGCCTCCGACATTGGATTTCGCTCTTCGAACTAATCGCCGCTCCCCACCACGCGATACTTCCGGCGCAGGGCTTGCAGGTCGTATGGGAACTCCTGCGGCACATGCGCGGGATCGTGGGGCGAGAGGGCAATGTTGAAGTAGGCCGCTTCAATCGTCCGGGCCACAGCGGATGTGTTCGACCCGTGTGCCGCCTGCTCAATCACCACCGCCACCGCAATCTGAGGGTCATCAATCGGCGCCAGGGAGACATACAGGCCATAGTCGTCACGGGGCGGATTCTCTGCTGTACCGGTCTTCCCGCCCTTTGGGATGCCCGGCAGCGGCCAGATCGCGTAGTCAGAGGTACCGCCCGGGGTGTCGACTGCGACCATGCCCTGCAGGATCGCGTTCAGGTGCTCGGGCTTCAGGCTGACCTGACTTGTCTGCTGGGGACCAAACTCCTCCACAGTGCGTCCCTGAGCGTCGGCGATCCGCTGTACCAGGTACGGCTTCATCACCTTGCCCTGGTTGCCCAGCGCCGCCGTATAGCGCACGAGCTGCAGCGGGGTCACCTGCACGATCTGGCCAATGGAGGCCGAGACAGTGTGCCCGACGCCCCAGGGGTCGTTCAGCTGCTTGTCCCAGATCAACTCCCGGGTCTCCTCATCTGGCAGCAGCCCTGGCACCTCGCCGCCCAGATCGATGCCGGTCTTCTCACCGAAGCCGAACTCCTTGGCCTTGGCCGCCAGCTTGTCCGGCCCCATGCGGTAGCCCATCTCATAGTAGTAGATGTCACAGGAGCCCTGCAGGGCGCCGACCGTGCTGACGTACCCGTGGCCATAGGGGGTCCAGTCCTTCGGGTTGCCGGCCTTGTCGTAAACGCCGCTGCAGAAGATCTTGTCGTAGGGACCGATGACGCTTGCCTCAAGCGCCGCAGCAGAGGTCATCATCTTCCAGGTGGATCCAGGCTGGTACGCCTTCTGAACGGCCCGGTTGATCATGGGCGTCCAGAGCGGGTCCTGCAGCCGGTCGTAGTCCTTCTGCGAGATGCCCGTGGCAAACAGGTTCGGGTCAAAGGCCGGACGGCTGGCCATAGCCAGAATCGCGCCGGTCTTTACATCCATAACGACCACCGATCCCGCCCGGGCGTTGGGCCACGGACCATCGCCAATCACGATGTTCCGAATCCGCCACATGTCCCATTCCAGGGCCTGCTCTGCGACCGCCTGAAGCTTCGAGTCAATGGTGAGGACCAGATTATGGCCGGGCCGGGGCTCCCGGACCATCTCCTCGCCCAGCGGCTCAAAGCCGCTGTTCACCTCAATCTGGCGAATGCCCGGCGTGCCCCGGAGCCGCTCCTCATAATAGGCCTCCAGGCCGGTCTGACCGATTAACTCGCCGGCCATGTAACCCTTCTGCCGCCAACTCTCCAGCTCCTGGTCGCTGATCTCGCCCACGTAGCCGAGCATGTGCGCGGCCAGCTCCTTGTTCGGGTAAACGCGGACCGCCTGGGCCTGCACCTCCACCCCGGGCAGCTCGTGCTTGCGCTCCAGGATCGTGCTGTACTGCTCCAGGGTGATATCATCCTTAAGGCGGACCGGCTCATAGTACGCCCAGAGCGCCGTCTTTTGCCTCACCTTTGCCGTGATCTCGGCGACGGGGATCTGCAGGATCGTGGCGAGCCGCTGCAGAACCTCCGGCCGCTCGTAGTATGGATACCGGATAAAGACCGAGTAGGCTGGCCGGTTGCCGGCCAGTTCCACGCCGTTTCGATCGTAGATCACACCCCGCGGCGCGTAGAGCGGAATCTGTCGGAGCCGCTGTTGTTCGGCCCCCTCCAGAAACCTGCCCTGCTCAGCCAGGGTGAGCCTTCCCAGCTGGCCGATGAGGGCGACAAACGTGATCAAAACCAGGCCGGTAAAGAGACGAATCCGACCCTTGATCGGATCAACTGGCTTTTTGTTTACCATCGCCCATCCCCTTCCCGAATGGCGTTCATGAAAAGACGGCGGGCCCCGGGGGACCCGCCGTTCTGTGCTTTTGCGTTATTGCCGCCGCAGTACAATTGTACCGCGTGGATCGGGGCGTAGGTACCGGTAGTTTCTGTATAGGGCTCGGTAGATGATGGTGCAAAGGACCATGTCGTACAGGGCGGCCAGCCCGAGGGTGCGGACCTCATCGAGCGTGATCATCCGGCCGAAGATCCAGAGAATGATCAGTACGATCGACTGACCGGTCACTGAGCCAGCCAGGCCGCCGATGCTCCCCAACAGGAGGTTGTCCTTGAAGACCCGCTCTTCTACCATACCAATAGCCAGACCCACCGACCCAAGGGCGAGCAGACGGAGGCCGACGTAGTGGCTGAAGGTCAGATCAAGCAACAACCCGCCGAGCAGACCGGCAATCAGGCCGACCTCCGGCCCGAACAGAAGCCCGTAGGCGATGACCACAACCAGGACCACATTCGGAGCAATCTGGTTGATCGCCAGGAAGTGGCCAAGCACCGACTGGACCAGAAAGGCGAGCAACAAGATGCCAGCTAGCACCCAGTACCTCACGGGGCGTTCGCCCCCCTGTCCTTCTCCCTCTCCGTGGTAGCCAGTACCACGTGAACCACATCGAGCTTGTGGAAGTCGACGGCCGGCCGCACGCCGGCATACTTCTCGAAGGTGGAGGCAATGTCGAGGCTGTCCACCCAGCCAATTAACAGGTCTGGCGGCATGATTCCCTGACCCGATGTGTAGACCGGATGCCCCACCGTAACGGAGGGAGAGGTCGACCAGAACTGCATGCGCACATGGCCGCCCTCAATGGTCTTGATCACACCCAGTTCCCCGGTGGGCAGTTTGGCGCCTGCCCCGAAACCCTGCTCGCCGAACCCGGCGTCAACCATTAACTGCACGGTGGAGGTGTAGGGTGTGGTGTGCGAGATCTTGCCCACAAGCCCCTGCCAGTTGACGACCGCCATGTTCTGCCGCACGCCGTCGCGGCTGCCGCGATTGATGATGACGGTCCGGTACCAGTTCTCAGAGGACCGACTGATCACCTGGGCGGTCAGCAGCGGGTAAGGCGATTCTTCCTTCATCTTGAGTTCTGTGCGCAAGATCTGGTTCTCGTGCTCAAGCTGGTCGGCTCGCGCTTTGGCCTGCGCCGCCTCCCTGACCTGCTCCCGGAGAACGGCGTTCTCATCTCGCAGGCGGGTCAGTTCCTGAAGCGACTCGCCGACACCGCGGAAGCGGTCGCCAACCCAATCGGTGGCCACCTGAAACGGATAGAGAAGGGTCGCAATCCCCTTCTCTACGGCGGTGACCTCCGACCGTTCCCGCGCCGTCAGCGCCATGACCGTGAAGATCACAACAAGAGCGGTGAGCGCCACGCCGAGGCGGCGCAGTTGTTTGTTATTGCGTGGTGACGGCATAGCTGCCCTCCCGGCGGACGGCGCTGCTTAGGAGTTGCGCGCCACCCGCTTCAGAATGTCCAAGTTGTCGAGGCACTTGCCGCAGCCCTTGACGACGCAGAGCAGAGGCTCGTCGGCCACGTGAACCGGCATGCCCGTCTCCTTGGAGATCAGCAGGTCCAGGCCCTTCAGCAGAGCCCCGCCGCCGGTCATAACGATGCCGCGGTCCATGATATCTGCCGCCAGCTCCGGCGGGGTGTTCTCCAGGGTGATCTTGATGGCGTCGATGATCTGCGCCACAGGCTCAGCGATGGCCTTGCGGATCTCATCGGAGGTGACCCGCAGGGTCCGGGGCAGGCCAGTGACCAGGTCGCGCCCGCGGATCTCCATCGACTCTTCCTTACCGGTCGGGTAGGCGGAGCCGATGGTCATCTTGACCTCCTCACCGGTGCGCTCACCGATTAGCATGTTATAGGTACGCTTGACATATTGCACAATCGCTTCGTCGAGTTCATCGCCGGCGACGCGAATAGACTTGGCGGTAACCAGACCGCCAAGGGAGATGATCGCCACCTCGGTGGTGCCACCGCCGATATCGACGACCATGGACCCGGTAGGCTCCTCAACGGGGAGTCCGGCGCCGATCGCCGCCGCCATGGGCTCTTCGATCACATGCGCCTCACGGGCGCCGGCCTGAAGGGCAGCGTCCTGTACGGCACGCCGCTCCACACCCGTCACGCCGGAAGGGATCCCGATGATGACGCGCGGGCGGAAGGGCGCCCGCCGGGGATGCGCCTTGTGGATAAAGTACTTAAGCATTGTCTGGGTGGTGTCAAAATCGGCGATAACGCCATCCTTCATGGGGCGAATGGCGATGATATTGCCCGGGGTACGGCCCAGCATCTGCTTCGCCTCGAGACCGACCGCCAGGGGCTCCTTGCGGTCACGGTCCACGGCGACGACGGAGGGCTCCTGAATCACGATGCCGCGGCCTTTGACGTATACCAGTGTGTTCGCGGTACCAAGATCAATCCCAATGTCGCGTGCGAAAAACTGCCAAAACGACACCGCACTGTTCCCCTTTCTTGATGGAGCAGCAGATCAGCGGCCATATCACAATGATGTCATGAGCCCCCGCTCCCGGAAGCTGACGTAGCGACCCTGACCGATCACGAGGTGGTCGAGCACCTCGATTCCAATCAGTTTTCCCGCCTGTACAAGCCGGGTGGTAACCTCCCGGTCCTCCCGGCTGGGAGTGGGGTCGCCGCTGGGGTGGTTATGGGCGAGAATGACGGCGTGAGCGCTGCGCCGAATTGCTGATTTGAAGATTTCCCTCGGATGGACGAGCGACGCGGTCAGCGTGCCCTCCGATACACATTCGACCTCGATTACCTGGTTCTTGGCGGTCAGGAGGAGTACATGAAATTGTTCCCTGTTTAGATGGGTCATGCGGGGCGCGAGGTACTCGAAGACCGCCCGCGGGTTGTTCAGGTCGACACGATTCAACGGGCCGGCCTGGGCCCGCATACCCAGGTGGAGCGCCGCGAGGATCTGGCAGAGCTTGGCCTTTCCAAGCCCTTTAACCAGACCCTTCCTGTCGGCATCTTGGAGCGCAAGCAGTGCCCGAAGACCGCTGCCTGGCTCCCTCGCCTCACAATGATGCAGCAAATCGCGGGCAACTTCAATCACGGATTGGCCTCTGGAACCCGTTCCTAGCAAGATCGCCAGAAGTTCCACATCGGACAGTTGCTCGGGCCCCAGCCTGAGCAGCCGCTCCCGCGGCCTGTCAGGCTCGGGAAGCCTCTTCAGCGAAGCGGTCACCGGTGTACGCCCCCCTCGGGGGCCTCCCTAGAGAACTGTTACGCCGAACTGAGCGAGCATCTGAACGGTGCGATAAAGGGGAAGCCCGACCACATTGAAATAGTCACCGGCGATGGATTGGATCAAAGCGGCAGCCCGGCCCTGAATGCCATAGCCGCCGGCCTTGTCCATCGGCTCGCCGGAATCCACGTAGCGCTCGATCTGGGCCCGGGTAAGCGGGCCGAAACGAACCGTGGTCTCCTCATGAGAGACAGCCTGCCGCTCCCCTTGAATCAGGGCGACACCGGTCATGACCTGGTGTTCTCGAGCAGCGAGCCGCTCCAGCATGGCAATCGCCTCGGCACGGCCAGCGGGCTTGCCCAGAACCTGCCCGTCCACCACGACGATGGTATCGGCACCGAGGACAAGGGCGCCAGGATGGCGGGAGGCCACCTCTCTCGCCTTGATCAGGGCGAGATGCTCCACCAGGTGCCGGGGATCCATCGGCTCGGATACCTCTTCGTTGACATGGCTCGGGTCGACCAGAAAGGAGAGGCCGACCTGCCGCAGCAGCTCCTGCCGACGAGGCGACGCAGAGGCCAGGATGATCTGCAAACCAACTTCACCTCAACTGTTAGCCGTTACGCAGAGCGAGCCAGAGCGCGAGCACAAGCCCGATCGCTCCGCCTATCGTTAGCTTGATCGAAATCCCGAGAGTCACCACAAGAAAGTTCAGGTCTAGGGCTGCTGGTCCAAATCCCAGCGGAAGATGGTAGTTCAGGAATTTAATCTGGTCAGCCAGTGCCGCACCGATCAATTGCCCAACGACTGCGCCGATTATCGCCCACATGAAGGCCAGCCAGCCACGACTCACCGATGACGCCTCCTTGTCCGGGGACGCCCCTGAATAGGACGACCCCCGAATGGTCATGGTTTCGGGGCTCATCCGACAAAATCCTTGCGCGTTCGGCCATCAGGATAAAGGATAGCAGAGATGCGGCCTATTGGCAATATCTGGTTTCTTGTGGGTGAGCCCCGCGCAAAAAGAGAGGACCACTCCATGGTAGTGGTCCTCCCTCGGATCGGTGTCTCTACTTGCCGGCGCTCTGGGCGTGGAAGGAGTGGTACTGGTCCAGCAAGCTGATGTACCCGTTCATCGCGCTCTGGAAGGCATCGCTGCCGGGCAGGGCTGTGGCGGCGCTCTCGATGGCCATGGCATTCTCACTGGCCGCCGTGGCCATGGCGACGAACTGGGAGGTGGCGGGGTTTTCCCCGGAATTGCCGATCAAGCCGATGTACTGGCTGACCTCCTGTCCGAGGGCGGTCAGCGTGGTGTCGTCGGCCGGTTGGCCCGCAGAGCGGGTAGCCAACCAGTTGCCAGCCTCATAGAGGTAAGCATTAAGGGCATCGAGCCCCTTTTGCAGATCGCTGTTGGCCGAGCCGGTCATGGCCATGACGGCCTCAGGCTTGTAGTCGACGGTCATGCTGACGCTGAAGGGGCCCTGCACCAGCCCGTCGGAGACCAACTGGGACTTTACCTCAGCAGCAGCCGCAGCGGTCATGTGCGGGCCGGTGTACACCTTTACCAGCCCCTGCTCGTTCTTGGGCGTCACAGCCGCCGTAAAACCGGCTTCGGAGAGCGCAGTGGCAAGGTTGCGGGCAGCACCCTCTGACCGGAAGGCCCCGACCTGGACAAAGTGAATCTCAAACTCGTGCGGCTGCGTCGCCATCGCGGCACCGCCGGTGCCGGTCTGCCCGATGGAGTTCTCGAGACCGGGTACCGGCTCCGAGGCAGCCTGCCTGTCTTCCAGGCCTTCGCTGATCATGCCTCCCAGCCTCCAGGCTCCCACGACTGCCAGCACGACGGCCAGGATGAACGCGCCGCCCCACCGGTCGTTCATTTTCTTCTGCGCGGATCGACCAAACCGATGCATGATGTCCCCTCCCGCTTGGGTGGTTGCGCCCGCCGGTGGGGCGACACGGAGCGGAGCGGCCCATGGCGCCGACCCCGACTCCGCTCGCCTGTGCGGGTCGTTTCCTCATCATCCGTATGCGGGGGGGACATCCAGTATTCTACCGGCTAACGGATCAGCAGGTTCCGGCGGGCAGGTCCCACGGTGTAAAAGGATCCGGTGACCAGTACCAGCTCTTCCTCCGTGGCCTCCGCGATGGCCGCACCAACAGCGCCGGCCACATCATCGATAACGGTCACCTCACGGCCCTCTTGCCGGCAGACCTCTGCCAGGTCGGCAGCGGTCATGCGCCTGGGGCTGTCCGGGGTGGTTACCCAGACCCGGTCGGCCAGCCCCAACAGGGGCCGGACCATATCGGCCACCTCTTTGTCCGCCAGCGCGCCGAGCACCAGCAGGACACGCCGGTCCGGGAAGTACTCCCGTACCGCCTGAACGAGCGCCTCACACTTGGCTGGGTTGTGGGCGGCATCGAGCAGGACCTGCCGCCCATTGGCGAGGGTGATCGCCTCCAGGCGGCCTGGCCAGACCACACCCGTGAATCCGGCCCGAATCTGCTCCTCACCCACCCCGGCCAACTCCAGAACACGCAGGGCCACGGCGGCATTAGCCGCCTGGTGCCGGCCCAGCAGGGCCAACCGGACCCCCCGGTACCAGCCCCGGGCGCCCAGCAGATCGAGCACCTGCCCCTCGGGCCCGAAGGAGACCACATCCCAGTCATCGGAGGTAACCTCCAGGAGCACGGCATCGTTGGCCAGGGCAATCTCACGAATCACCGCCAGCGCTCCCTGGTGGTCGGTTCCCGTGACGCAGGGCACCCCCGGCTTGATAATCCCCGCCTTGTCGGAGGCGATCGCCTCGTGGGTGGGGCCGAGCCACTGGGTGTGGTCGAGCCCAATGTTGGTGATGCAGGTGATAATCGGCCGCTCGATAGCCGTCGTCGCATCGAACCGCCCCCCAAGCCCCACCTCCAATACCAGGTAGTCCACCTGGCGCCGGGCAAACCAGAGGAAAGCCACCACGGTGGTCACCTCGAACTCGGTGGGCTGCTCATGCCCCTCCGCCACCATGGCGCTGACATGGGGCTCCACCAGGCTGACCAGCTCCGCCAGTTCCCCCTGCGGAACATCGACCCGGTTCACCTGCATGCGCTCCGTGAAGCGCTCCAGGGAGGGCGACGTATAGAGCCCCACCCGGTGCCCGGCAGCCCGCAGCGCCGCCTCAACGAGTGCGGAGACCGACCCCTTTCCGCTGGTGCCGGTGATATGAACAATCCGCCCGCACTCCCGGTCCGGCCGCCCCACCCGGCGGAGCAGTTCCACTGTACGGCCAAGCCCGGGCTTCATTCCAAAGCGCTGCAGCCCGTGAAGGTAAGCCAGTGCTTCCTCGTAGGTCAAGTCGGGTCACTCCTTGAATGCGTAGAAGTCGGGTCTGTCTTTTGCCACGGATTTCACGGATTAAACACGGATTAACACGGAATTTCTGGACAGGGGGAACTGGTGGCTCTACCCGGGCCCACTCCCGGACTATGACCGCCAAGGCGATCGAGTTCGGAAGGCTACAAGAGCCTCGGCAGTGTGGACAGACGGAGGAGCTTGGTCGTCCACAATCAGCGCGGAAGGAGCAACCTTCTTCCCCCTTGTGTCAATAAATCCGTTGAGCAGCTTTGCAGAGCCACTTGACTGAGCCTGGATGGCCTTAACTCTTTCATCATCACATGATGTGAGCGCGACGTATGATCCTTCAACGGGCTTGTCCATAGGGAGAGTTGGCAGTACATAAGCCAAGTACCAACCCACGTTTGACACCCCCGTTAGCCAGACTACTACTCCCAAGAATCCGTGAAAATCCGTGTAAAATCCGCGAAATCCGTGGCAATGTCCGGAAAACAGCCAACAGAGGGCCAGCGAGGTCAAAACCCCACCGGCCCTCACAGGGCTACATCTTGCGCAGCATCTCCAACCGGGCCTTGATCGAGTTCAGCTTCTCCTCGAAGGCTGCCGCCTCCTCACGGGTCTTCTCGATCACCTCGGGCTTGGCCTTGGCCAGGAAGCCCTCGTTGGCCAGCTTGTTCTTCAGCTTGGTCATGTCGGCCTCGGTGGCGTTCGCCTCCTTGGTCAGCCGCTCGATCTCCTTGGGAATGTCGATCAGGCCGCCCACCGGGACGTAGATCTCGACGCCGGGCAGCACCGCCGTGGCGGCGTTCTGGGGCTTCTCCTCGGCCGTGGCCTGGAGCGTCAGGTTGGCCGTCTTGCCCAGGTTCTCGATGAAGGAGCGGCCCTCCTCGAGGATCTGCAGCGCCTCGGGCGTGGAGGCCATCAGCGTGGCGTCGATCTTGGCGTGCTCGCCCAGGCGGAACTCGGCCCGAACCGACCGGAGCGCCTTGATGGAGTCGACGATCAGGCCCATGCGGCTCGCCGCCTCGGTATCCTCCCAGGCGCCGAGGGCGATGGGGTACGGGGTGACAGCGATCGAGGGCTTCAGCTCGGACAGGCCGGCCTGGCGGGCGATCTCCGGGGCGATCGCCACCTGCTTCGACTGGGCGGGCAGCTTCTGCCAGATCGCCTCGGTGACGAAGGGCATGAACGGGTGGAGCAGGCGCAGGGTGGACTCCAGCACGATCGCCAGCGTCTCCTGGGCAGCCGCCCGGGATGAATCCTCCTTGTTGTAGAGGCGGGGCTTCACCAGCTCGATATACCAGTCGCAGAACTCGGACCAGACGAACTCGTAGATCGTCCGGGCCGCCTCGCCGTACTGGTACTCGCCCAGCAGCCGGTTGGCCTCCCTGACCGCCTCGTTGCACCGGTGCATGATCCAGCGGTCGGTCAGGTTGTAGTCACCGACGCAGTGCACCTCGTCGGGGTTCCAGTCCTCCAGGTTCATCAGCACGAAGCGGCTGGCGTTCCAGAGCTTGTTGGCGAAGTTCCGGGCCGCCTCCACCTTGTCGTGGTGGAAGCGAATGTCGTTGCCCGGGGTGGAGCCGGTCACCAGCATGAACCGCAGGGCATCGGTGCCGTACTGCTCGATCACGTCGAGCGGGTCGATGCCGTTGCCCAGCGACTTCGACATCTTCCGGCCCTGGCTGTCGCGGATCAGCCCGTGCAGCACCACGGTGTGGAAGGGCTTCTGACCGGTCAGCTCCAGGCCGCTGAAGATCATGCGGGCCACCCAGAAGAAGAGAATGTCATAACCCGTGATCAGCACATCGTTCGGGTAGAAGTAGTCCAGGTCCTTGGTCTTCTCGGGCCAGCCCAGGGTCGAGAAGGGCCAGAGCGCCGACGAGAACCAGGTGTCCAGGGCGTCTTCGTCTTGCCGGAGCTGCGTGGAGCCGCAGTGGGCGCACTGGGTCGGGTCGGTCTCCTCGCAGGTCTGCTTGCCGCACGCATCGCAGTACCAGACCGGGATGCGGTGGCCCCACCAGATCTGGCGGGAGATGCACCAGTCCTGGATGTTCTCCATCCAGTGCAGGTAGACCTTGGTGAAGCGCTCAGGCACGATCTTGATCTCCCCGGACTCCACCGCCTTGGCGGCCGGCTCGGCCAGGGGCTTCATCTTCACGTACCACTGCTTGGAGATCAGCGGCTCGACCACGGTGTCGCAGCGGGCGCAGCAGCCCACCGAGTGGCGGTGCGGCTCGATCTTGACGAGCCAGCCCTCTTCCTCGGCATCGGCCACGATCCGCTTGCGGCACTCATACCGGTCCATGCCGGCGTACTTGCCGCCCTCCTCGGTGATCTGACCCTTCGGCCCAATCACCTGGGGCATCTCCAGGTTGTGGCGCAGGCCCATCTCGAAGTCGTTGGGGTCGTGGAAGGGGGTCACCTTGACGCAGCCGGTGCCGAACTCCTTGTCGACATAGCTGTCGGCGATGATTGGAATCAGCCGGCCGGTCGCCGGGTGCTTCAGCATCTTGCCGACCAGGTTGGTGTACCGCTCATCCTCCGGGTTGACCGCCACGGCGGTATCGCCCAGCATCGTCTCCGGGCGGGTGGTGGCCACCTCGATGTGACCGGTGCCATCTTCCAGCGGGTAGCGGAAATGCCACATGTGGCTGTCCCGCTCCTCGTATTCAACCTCGATGTCGGAGAGGGCGGTCTGGTCCTTGGGGCACCAGTGGGTGATCCGGGTGCCCTGGTAGATCAGCCCCTTCTTGTAGAGCTGCACGAAGAAGGAGCGCACCGCTTTGGAGAGGCCCTCATCCATCGTAAAGGCCTCGCGGCTCCAGTCGACAGAGACGCCCAGCTTTCGCAGCTGACCGTTGATGGTGTTCTGGTACTTCTCCTTCCACTCCCAGGTCTTCGCCACGAAGGCCTCGCGACCCAGCTCGTGCCGGGTCGGCCCGCCCGCCTTGCGGAGGTCCTCCTCCACCCGAATCTGGGTGGCGAGGCCGGCGTGGTCGGTGCCGGGGAGATAGAGGGTCGGATACCCCTGCATCCGCTTCCACCGGATGAGGATGTCGATCATGGTGTTGTTCAGGGCATGGCCCAGATGGAGCGTGCCGGTGACGTTGGGCGGGGGAATCACGATGGTGAAGGGCTGCTTCCCCTCGACAATGGGCGCCTGGTAGAGCTTGGCGTCCATCCAGTACTGGTAGTACTCATCTTCCACCAGCTTGGGGTCGTAGCGTGAGGCGAGTTGTTCAATCTTCTGCTCCTCAGACATGGCGGGCAACCTCCCCAATGATAAAAGCCCCGGCTGTCCATAAGGACGAGCCGGGGCTCGCGGTACCACCTTACTTCCCTCGCCGTTGAGGACCGGCGAGGACTCTCTTGCGCTGTAACGGGCGGAACCCGGCACTCCCTACGGTCGCCTGCACGGCGGTTCAGGAGCGCAGCATCAGCGGCGACCTTCGCTCGTGCCTGGCCCAGGAGCCCTTGCACCCGATGGGGCTCCCTCGCTGCGGGCGGCGATCGAACTACTCCTCCGCGTCAACGCCATTCATACATCTTTGTATAGAATCAATGATAGGTTCAGGATGCCCCGTTGTCAACTACTGTATGCGAGTTCTACCCGGCAATGATCGCCCGCCGGGCCGCCCAGCGGTGGCGGGTCAAGCTCATGAGCACCACGGGGGCGGGGTCCTGCCGCCGGGAGCTGGGGGCCAGCACCGCCTCCTTGCGGAAGCCGAGCCGCTCGTAAAGGCCAATCGCCCGGGTGTTCGTATCGAAGACCCGCAGGTAGATAGATCTCAGGTTCAGTTGCTCGAATCCATAGGCCAGGGAGCAGGCCATCGCCTCGGTCCCGAGCCCGTGCCCCCAGCACCCCTTCTCGCCAATGCAGATGCGAATCTCAGCCGTGCCGCTACGCCAGTTGATCTGGGCCAGTTCCACCTCGCCCACGGGCCTGCCGCCGGCCTCGATAATCCAGGCCCGGCAGCTGCGCTGGCTGCGCAGCGACCGGAACCACGCCTCGGGGGTCTGAAGGTCAAAGCGGCGCCCCATCAGGGCGATGATCGTCGGGTCGGCGTCCCAGGTCTGCAAAATCGGGAGGTCTGCAGGGCCGACCGGGCGAAGGATTACCGCTGGGCCGGCCATTTCTTCTGTGCCGCCATAGGCTCTCTTCCGTGTACTCTCCGTCGTTTCCATGCTGTAAACCCAGCCCGTCCTCTGCTGTAGTCTCGGTTTAACCGGTTATGGGCTGTGGTTTCGACAGGCGACCATGGCCTCCCTTTAGGGAATTTATACTGACTGACCCGTGCTGTTGGCCCGGCACCCAATCAGAAGGCGACCTTCCAGGGAAGGCCGCCAACGGATCAGTCTTTCAGTTCCCGATAGATCCGGAACAACGACTGGTACAGATGGTCGCGCTGGCTGTCGTTCCAGACTCCAGCGAGGCTCTGCATCTGCTGGGAAAGCTCCTTCTCAATCTCCCGCACCTTTCGACCCTTTTCAGTGAGCCTGACGGTGATCACCCGCCGATCTTCGCGGTTGCGCTCCCGCGTCAGCCATTCGTCCCGCTCGAGGCGGTCGACGATCCCCGTCACGTTACCGCGGCTGCAGTTCAGGTGCTCGCTGAGGCCACCCAGGGTCATGTCCTGGTGCTGGACCGCAGCCAACAGAAGCTGGTACTGAGGTGTTGTTAGGCCATAATTCGTGGTAAGGAATTTCTCAAAGCGCCGGGCAACGAGGTCGGAGATGAGCTGAATCAACGGCAGGACCCCCTCCGGCTGGGCAGCCTCCGGAACGTTGACAGGTATGGGCTGGGCCTGACTCATTCGACTCCCTCCTTCATCTCGTCGTCACTATCCGATAAGTAATTGTTGTTCTTATATTCCACCTCTATTATACCAAGCTGGAACGAATAGTCAACTAGTTTTTTCAAATTTTCCTGTCCATTAGTCAGACAGGTTTATATTGTAACTTATCCCAAAGGATACTGTGGTAGAATCACTGTGGACCATGTATGCTTCATTTGCTAGAGTTAGTAGCATCGAACTATCCTATTGTTGGAGGAATGACCCTCTTGCGGATTCAGACCTGGCAGGCAGACGGCCTCCTCTTGGCCGTTGCGGCGGTGTGGGGTGCCACGTTCCCTTTAGTGAAGAACGCCACCGACCTGAGCGCCGGGGGCGTGCCTACTTACTGGTTTCTGGCGGCCCGGTTCGGCCTGGCCACCCTTCTGCTGGCTGTGGTCTTCTGGCGACGGCTCCGAAACCTGCCGGTCTCTACATGGGGGGCCGGGGTGCTCTTGGGGCTCTTCCTCTTTTCCGGCTACGCCTTTCAGACCTTTGGTCTCGCCTATACATCGAGCGCCAAGGCGGCTTTTATTACGGGCCTGGCGGTGGTCATCGTACCTGTGCTGGCGGTTGTTTGGCTCAAGCGCAAACCATCCCCGGGCTCATGGCTGGGAGTGGCCGCCGCTACCCTCGGCCTGGGGCTGCTCTCGCTGAATGCGGACCTGATTCCGACCTATGGCGACCTGCTGATCTTCTTCTGCGCCGTCAGCTTCGCCCTGCATGTGGCCGGGGTAAGCCGGTACGCCGGGAAGCATGACTCCGTCGCCCTGGCGATCATACAGATCGGCACGGCCGGTCTTCTCTCCGGGGTACTCCACCTGATAGATAAGGGAACACTTGGCCCAGGTGTGGCCAACGTGGGCTGGTGGAGCGGGCCGAGCCACGTGGTTCTGGCCACCCTGATCTGCGGAGTGCTGGCGACCGCTGCCGCCTTCCTGCTCCAGAACGTCCTGCAGCCTTACACCACGCCGACCCATACCGCCCTGATCTTCTCGGCGGAGCCTGTCTGGGGTGCGATCTTCGCCTACCTCCTGGCCGGTGAGGTGCTCACCCCCCGGGGCTATCTGGGCGGCGCCCTGATTCTGGCCGGCATGATTCTGGCGGAGTTGCCTATCGGTGGACGGCCCCGTGCAGCCGTAGCCGAGGGCGACTAAAGCGAAAAGAAAGGCGGCAGTCGTTTTTGACTGCCGCCTTTGGCCTGTCTAGAGCCGGAACTGTTCTACCTGCTTGTGCAGGGCTGTCGCCATTTGACCAACCTGATCGGCCAGCCGGACCATCTCCTCCACCGAAGAGCGAACCTGAACGGCCGAGGCAGCCATGGTGGTGGTGGCCAACTGGTTTTTCCGGGCATCGGACTCCACCTCGGTAATCAATTCCGTGACCGCCTCGACGCTTCCGAGCATCTGCTCGGCGGTCGCGGCGTTCTCCTCCGAGATGGCGGAGAGCTGTACGGTGGCGTTCACTACCTGGTTGCTGGCTGCCGCGATCTCCTCAGCAGCCGCCGAGATCGACTCGACCTGGGAGTGGGTCTCCCCTACAGCAGTGAGGATTCGCTCCAGCGCTTCGCCCGCCCGACGGGAGAGCACAACGCCCTGCTCTACGTCTCGGGTGCCCGCCTCCATGGTCTCCACCACGGCGTTGGCGCCGTGGCGCAGGCCCTCAATGCGGCCGGCAATCTCGCCAGCAGCGCTGCGTGAGCGCTCTGCAAGCCGGCGCACCTCACTGGCCACCACGGCAAAGCCCTTGCCGTGCTCGCCTACCCGAGCCGCCTCAATGGCGGCGTTCAACGCCAGCAGGTCGGTCTGGCCGGCGATGTCGGTGATTAATTGCAATATCTCGTCGACATGCTTCAGGCTCTCACTCAGGTGGCGCAGCTTTTCCGCCGCATCGAGCACCCGGGTCCGAACCTGATCCATGCCATCAGCGGAGAGCTGAACCGCCTGGCTGCCATCCTCGGCGGCCTGACGGGTACGGGCAGCGGCTCCGGCAACAACACCGGCGCTCCCTGCCACCTGCTCAATCGCGGCAGCCATCTGCCGCACGGTGTCGGCGGCGCTCTCCACCTCGCGGGCCTGGGACTCCGCAGCGATGGTCAGCTGCCGGGCGGCCTCCTCCAGCTCCCGCACGGCCTGGGTACCGGTGGCGGCCTGTATCGCCTGCTCCTCTGCAGTCCGCCGGACCGCCTCAATCTGGCGGGTCGAGGCCTCTGTTGCCTGGCTGGACTCCCTGGCCCCCGTCTCCAGGCGCCCAACGGTGGAATCGAGGGCGGAGGCCGTGGCGCCCATTGTCCTGACGATCTCACCCAGACGGGCGGCCATGGCATTGTAGGCCCTGGTGATCTGCCCTACCTCGTCTGCGCTGGAGACCGGTACAGGCCCCTGAGAGAGGTCGCCCCGGGCGATAGCCTCCATACCCTGCCGCAATCGCCAGAGCGGCTTCACCACCACCAGGGAGAAGATGACCGAGGCCACGATCGCGATCAGAAAGAGCGGTACCGTCACCTGAAGGGTCGTGGTGACCATGTGGGAGGTGAGATACTCAATCTGCTCCGGCTTGAGGCCGGCGCTGAGGGCGGCTGACTCAAACCCCCGCAGAACCATGAACCCCGCCGCCAAGACAGGCAAGACCGCCCAGGTGACCAGTGTGGCCGTGGTACGGGGACCGAAGTTCCACTGCAGTGGGTTGAGAAGGCGCGACAGGTGCATGCTCTCTACCTCCGGTGACGGGGGAGTTGTAAGGTAGCCAAATCAACATGCCAAAATGCTACCATATGAATCTCCCCGAAAGAAGGTAGAGCGCCCAAGCATCAACTTTTAGTATCAAAACGTACTACGCCATTTACCCATGCCCATAGGGCATCGCGCCCGGTGCCCTCCTCGGCGGAGAAGATAAGGATCGGTTCGGCATTGGAGTCAACCGCTGTCTCCGGGGTCGGTGTGACAATGGAGCGCAGACCTAGCCCCTGCACGATCTCCTTCAGATGGGCCGGCCACTGGTTCTTTCCCACCTTGTCGGCCTTTGTAGCCAGACACAGCCGGATCTTGCCGTGGTGGCGGAGCCAGTCCCACATGGCCACATCATCGCGGCTGGGCGGATGCCGCAGGTCCACGATCTGAATTACGGCCCGAAGCGTCGGGCGCTCCAGCAGGTACTTCTCAATCAGCTTCGCCCACTGCCGCCGCTGCGTCTCCGAGACCTTGGCGTAGCCGTAGCCCGGCATATCGACCAGGTAGAAGGCCCCCGTCTCGTGGGCCGCCTCCCTGGCCGACCCCTTCAGGGTGAAGCGGTCGGTCTTGTCCTCCGGCGCTTTGGGATCGCCCAGCTTCGGCTTCCCCTCCGGCCAGATGCGGTAGTAGTTGAGCGTCTGGGTACGGCCCGGGGTGTTCGAGGTGCGGGCCAGTTTGTTCTGCTTCATGAGCGCATTGATCATGGAGGACTTGCCTACGTTGGACCGCCCTGCCAGGGCGATCTCGGGCAGTTCATCGGCCGGAAACTGGTTGGGTGCTGCGGCACTGAGTACAAACTCGGCGAAAAGCGCCATACCTCTCCACTACCTCCCGTCAGCCAAAGGGCGGAGGGAACGCTGTTCCCCCCGCCGTCTCTGCAAACCGTTCCGCTACACCACCGGGCCGTCTGGATGGGCGGTGTCCACCATCGTCTCCGGCGGCGGGAGGATGGACTCGTCCCCCTCCTTGGCATCAGCCAGGGCGATGCGGAGCACTTCATCCATATGTTCGACCAGGTGGACATCCAGCTTCTTGCGGATATTCCCCGGGATATCCTCCAGGTCCTTCTCGTTCTCCTTGGGGAGGATGATCTCCGTGATCCCCGCCCGATGGGCGGCCAGCACCTTCTCCTTCACGCCGCCGATTGGCAGCACACGGCCGCGCAGCGTGATTTCACCGGTCATGGCCACGTTCGCCTTCACCGGCCGCCTGGTCAGCGCCGAGATCACCGCCGTTGCCATGGAGATGCCCGCCGACGGGCCCTCCTTGGGCACGGCGCCCTCCGGCACGTGAATGTGGATGTCGTTCTTGGTGTGGAAGTCCTCCTCGACGCCCAGCACCTTCGCCCGGCTGCGAATGTACGAGAAGCCCGCTTGGGCCGATTCCTTCATGACGTCGCCCAACTTGCCGGTGAGGAGGAGCGAGCCCTTGCCCTTCATAACCGACACCTCAATGGGCATCACATCGCCGCCCACCTCGGTGTAGACCATGCCGGTGGCCACGCCCACCTGGTCCTCCTTGGCCTTCTTGCCCCACGCGAAGCGGGGAGCGCCCAGGTAGTTGTGCAGGTTCTGCACGGTGACCCGGACCACCTGGGCGTCGCCGGCGGCGATCTCCCGGGCCGCCTTCCGGCAGACGTTGGCGATCTGCCGCTCCAGGTTGCGGACGCCCGCTTCCCGGGTGTACTCCCGCACGATGGAGCGGATCACGTTCTCCGAGACCTCCAGGTTCTCCTCGTTCAGGCCGTGATCCTTCCGCTGCTTCGGCAGCAGGTGCCGCTTGGCGATCTCGACCTTCTCATCTTCGGTGTAGCCCGAGATGGTGATCAGTTCCATGCGGTCCAGCAGCGGCCGCGGGATGTTCCAGATCACATTGGCCGTGGTGATGAAAAGCACGTTGGAGAGGTCGAAGGGCGACTCGATGTAGTGGTCGGAGAAGCTGGCGTTCTGTTCAGGATCCAGCACCTCCAGCAGCGCCGAGGCGGGGTCGCCCCGGAAGTCGGAGGACATCTTGTCGATCTCGTCGAGCAGGAAGACCGGGTTCTTGGAACCCGCCTGCCGCATGCCCTGAATGATCCGTCCCGGCATGGCGCCCACGTAGGTCCGCCGGTGGCCCCGAATCTCGGCCTCGTCGCGGACACCGCCCAGGGAGATGCGCACAAACTTGCGACCCAGGGCGTTTGCCACCGACTTGGCCAGCGAGGTCTTGCCGACGCCGGGCGGTCCGGCCAGGCAGAGAATGGGCCCCTTCATCTTCTCGACCAGCTTTCGGACCGCGAGGTACTCCAGAATCCGGTCCTTCGGCTTCTTCAGGCCGTAGTGCTCGTCTTCCAGGACCGCCTCCGACTTCTTCAGGTCGATGGTGTCGTCGCTCAGTTGGTTCCAGGGAAGGTTGGTGATCCAGTCGAGGTAGTTGCGGACCACCACCGCCTCGGCGGCCATGGGCGGCATCTTCTCCAGCCGGTCCACCTCGCGCAGCGCCTTCTCCTTCACCTCGTCGGGCAGGCCCAGTTCCTCGATCTTCTTGCGGAACTCCTCGGACTCTGTGCCCTTTTCGTCCCGCTCTCCCAACTCTTTCTGGATCGCCTTGATCTGCTCCCGCAGATAGTACTCCCGCTGGGTTTTCTCCATCTGCTTGCGGACCCGGACATTGATCTTCCGCTCGAGGTCCAGGACCTCCATCTCGCGGGTGAGAATGTCGGAGACACGCTCCAGCCGCTCGTTCACATCGAACGCCTCGAGCACGGACTGCTTGTCCTTCATCTCGAGATTCGTCAGATAGGCGATAATGGTGTCGGCGAGACGCCCCGGCTCCTCCACCTGAACGGCGGTGACCAGCGACTCCGGGGGCGCCTTCTTCGAGGACTTGATATAGCGCTCGTACTGGTTAACAACCATGCGCATGAGCGCCTCGGCCTCGGGGGTCTTGGCCGGGTCTTCAGGAGCCTCCTCCACCGCCACGCGCAGGGAGGGCTCCTCCTCGGTATAATGGTCAATCCGGGCACGGGAGATGCCCTCAAAGACGACCTTGATCGTCCCGCCCGGGACCTTGACCACCTGCTTGATCTCAACCACGGTACCAACCGAGAAGATATCGTCAGGACCAGGCGTCTCGACCTTCGCGTCCCGCTGCATGGCCAGCACCATCCGCCGGCCCTCGGTCATAGCCTGATCGACCGCGCGGATCGACTTCTCCCGACCCACCTCCAGGGGGACGATCATGGTCGGGAAGACGATCTGGCCCTTCAGCGGCAGAAGCGGGAGGTTCACCAGCTTTCCCGTTCGCTCGTTGGCCACCCGTGTCACCTCCTGGCAATGCCTTGATTTAGATTCTAGCACACTTGGGTCGGGGAACCATCCAGTTAGATAGAAGGTCCTTGTGTTATCTTAAGACGTGTTCTGCATGGGGGTAGGTTCGCGATCCTGCCCCAAGCGAAAGAATATAACGGCCTTAGGTTTCGCTTCACCCCTCCCAGCTATTCAGCCCCAAAGCGGTGTTGCCCCGTTCCCGCAGACAGGAGAGCCCCCGGAAATCCCGGAGGCTCTCTTCCCTGCTGCCGGGCGCGCTATGGTCAGGAGTCGATACGGGAGACCGAGACGGCGGGTTGCGGAATCGCGGGAATCTCCAGGGCGGGCACCGGAACCGGCAGCGGCCGTTCCGTCTCCAGCTCGACCCGCGGCTCCTCCTCTACCTGGAGCGCCTCCGCAAAGAGCTCATCGAGCCGCTCCACCGGAATCACCGTAATCCCCTTCAGGTCACGGAAGCACTCCTGCCAGTTCTCCTGGGGGATCAGCACCCGGCTGCACCCTGCCTGGCGGGCCGCCTCCACCTTAGCCACCACGCCACCGACCGGCTTGACCAGCCCCCGAATGGAGACCTCGCCGGTCATGGCGATCCGGTTATCCACCGGCTGACCCGTGAAGGCGCTGTAGATGGCCGTGGCGATGGCAACACCGGCGCTGGGGCCATCGACCGGAACGCCGCCCGGGAAGTTGACATGGATATCGTAGTCCCGCGGGTCTACCTCCAGGTACTGCTTCAGCACCGTAAGGACATTCTCCACCGAGCCCTTGGCCATCGACTTGCGCCGCATGGTCCGCCCCGGACCGCCCACCTCTTCCTCATCGACCACGCCGGTGACCGTGACCAGGCCCTGACCATGCGCCTTGGCCGGTCGCACATCGACCTCCAACTCCAGCAGGTGGCCCACGTTCGGCCCGCTCACCGCCAGACCGTTCACATAGCCCACCAGCGGCCGGGCCGGAATCCGCCGGTCAGGCCGGGGCTGAAGCTGGCCGGAGTTGATCACCCACTCCACCTCCGACTGCGGGATCGCCTTCCGGCTGGTACCGGAGAGAATCCCCCCGGCGATCTGGACGATATTAACCGCCTCACGCCCGTTGGTGGCGTACCGCTTGATCACCTCAAGCGCCCCGCCATCGATGGAAAGCCCCACCTTCTCCGCCGCCCGCTTGGCCACCTGGGCCACCTCGTCGGGCAGCAGCGGCCGGAAGAAGATCTCCATGCACCGCGACCGGATCGCCGGTGGAATCTCATGAGGCAGGCGGGTCGTAGCACCTACCAGCCGGAAGTCGGCCGGCAGCCCATTCTCAAAGATATCTTTGATATGCGTTGGCACATTCGGGTCCTCAGCCGAGTAGTAGGCCGACTCCAGGTAGACCTTCCGGTCCTCCAGCACCTTCAGGAGCTTGTTCATCTGCACCGGATGCAGCTCGCCGATCTCATCGAGAAACAGCACCCCGCCGTGGGCCTTGGTGACCGCCCCCGGCTTCGGCTGCGGGATCCCGGCGATTCCCAGGGGACCGGCGCCCTGATAGATCGGGTCATGCACCGAGCCGATCAACGGGTCCGCAATCCCCCGCTCGTCAAACCGGGCGGTGGTGGAGTCCAGCTCCACAAAGGAGGCCTCTTTCTTGAAGGGCGAAATCGGGTTCCGCTTCGCCTCCTCCAGCACCAGCCGCGCCGCCGCCGTCTTGCCAACGCCCGGCGGCCCATAGATCAGCACATGCTGCGGATTCGGTCCGCACAGAGCCGCCCGCAGCGCCCTCAGCCCCTCCTTCTGTCCCACAATCTCGTCGAAGCTGGTGGGCCGGGTCTTCTCCGAGAGCGGCTCGGTCAGGCTGATCGACCGCATGCGCCGCAGCTTATCCATCTCCTTGCGGGACTCCTTTTCGACCGCCACCTTGTTCCCCTGCTGGCTCCGCAGCAGGTTCCAGAAGTAGAGGCCGATCACGATGGCGAAGAACACTTGAATAATGGTCAAGATGCTGCCCAAGGCCATGCTCTTCGAAACCCTCCTCCCGCCGCTTCACGTAAGCGCTGTAGTTTTGCCAGCGCGCAGCTGCGTTTCTCTCTGGCGCTAGTATTCCCGCGTGGCAAAGCCGCGAATGCTGGATGAACATTCCGTGTTGACATAGCAACTATTTGTCATGCACGCATGCCGGACTAGGCGAAAAGTATGGATGAATAATAGTATCAGGTAGAGGATTCCCGTAATTCGTATAGAATCTCTATTAACATTAGCCGGAAACGTTGTTTCTTATAAAGAAACGCTGTGCTTGGGGGAGGATGACCATCACACACGCGAACACCCTCCAGACTCTCGACAAAGGCCTCCGGGTGCTCACCTGTTTCACACCAAGCACACCCGAATGGGGCGTAACGGCGCTATCTGAGCATCTCGGCATGCCGAAGAGTGTCGTACATAAAACCCTGGCTTCCTTTGAGCGGTGGGGAATGGTCGTGCAAGATGTAGAGACCAGACGCTATCGACTGGGGCTGAGGATTCTCCAACTGGCAGAGGCGGTCTCAGAGACCCGGGAACTGCGAGCTGCCGCTGGTCCCCTCATGGACCATCTTTCGGCCCGAACCCGCGAAACAGTCGTGCTGCGCATTGTGGATGGTGATGATACGGTCTGGCTCGATGTGCGTGAAAGCCCGGAACAGATGCGGATGACCGCTCGGGTAGGACGACGGACTCCGCTCTATAGCGGGGCATCCAATCTCATGCTCACAGCCTACCTCCCTGCGGAGCGGGTCGAGCAGATCGTTCAACATTGCGCCCCGGCGAACCACCCGGCACGAACCGACTTCCAAGGGTTCCTCCAGCGGTTGGCTGGAATCCGCGAGGCCGGGCATGCCGTATCCACCGGCGAGGTGGAACCCGGTGTCACCGCTGTGGCCGCCCCCGTCCGAGACGGTTCGGGTAGAGTCGTGGCCAGTCTGAGCGTATCTGGGCCAGCCTACCGAATCACGGGTGAGCAGATTCCGACGTTGATCCACTTGGTGTCAGAGGCGGCAGCCGACATCTCACGACGGCTGCGCGCCCCTACATAGGAGAGAAGTGTGAAAGGGGGAGGCACTATGCAGCAGAGGCGCAAGCGGACGCTGTGGCTCGTGGTGGGTCTGATGCTCGTAAGCCTGGTCGTCAGTGCCTGCGGGGAGTCGGGGAAGACAGGAACCGGTGGCAATACCACAACTGACAACAACACGCAGACAGCCAAGGAGGAGCCGAAGGGGCCCAGGAAGGGCGGAACCCTTACGGTCGGCAGAATCGAGGATACAGAGACGCTCGATCCGCACCGGACCACGGCTGTCTCCTCGAACCAGATCACCGCCATGACCATGGACACGCTAGTCGTGCTGGATTACGACATGACCGTAAAGCCCGGCCTCGCTGAGAAGTGGGAGATCAGCGACGAAGGTAAAACCTATACCTTCTTCTTGAAGAAGGGCGTGAAATTCCATTCCGGCAAGGCGATGACCGCCGCGGACGTCAAGTACACCCTGGACCGGTGGAAGAACCTGAAGGGTTCGCCGAGCGCCTTCACCATCAAGCCGATCTCGTCGGTGGAGGTGAAGGATGACTACACCGTCGTGGTCAGGCTCTCTGAGCCCTTTGGCCTGCTTCTGACAAACCTGACCGCCTCCTACGCCAGTATCCTGAACTCGGAGTTCACGGAGAAGCAGGGGGACAACTACGGCACCACTCCCCAGACCACCGATGGCACCGGCCCCTTCAAGGTGGTCGAGTGGGTCCGCAACGACCGGCTGGTTCTGGAGCGGAACCCCGATTACACCTGGGGTCCGGCGATCAATCAGAACCAGGGGCCGGCTCACGTCGAGAAGATCGTCTGGAAGGTGATCCCCGAGGGCGCCACCCGTATGGCGGAACTCGAGACCGGCGGCCTCCATTTCACCGCAGATATTCCGGCGGTTGATGTCGATCGCCTGAAGGCCACCCCCTCTGTGAAGATGGTCCAGTACGCTGACTTCAATACCGTCTTCATGGGCATGCGCACGAACAAGAAGCCCCTGGACGACATTCGGGTCCGCCGGGCGATTCAGCACGCGATCAACAAGAAAGAGATCGTAGACGGCGGCTTCTATGGTCTGGCCCAGGTCGCAAAGACACCGGCAGCCCCCGGCATTCCAGGGCATCCGGCCAACGCCGATCAGATCACATACGGCTATGACCCGCAGAAGGCCGGACAACTGTTAGATGAGGCCGGCTGGAAGATGGGCTCCAACGGCATCCGTGAGAAGGACGGGAAGCCGCTCACCCTGGAGCTGTGGTACTCCAAGGGCTCCAACATTGATGTGGTCATCCCGATGGTTCAGGCCCAGTTGAAGAAGGTCGGCATCGATCTCAAGCTGAAGCAGCTCGAGTGGTCGGCCTACCTGGCTGCGCTGCGGGCGGGCGAACACCAGCTGATGTGGATGTCCATCCGCTACACGACCACCGACGGTGTCCTCTACTTCTACTTCCACTCCAAGCAGCGCCCGGCTCCCAACCGGTTTGAGTACGTGAACCCGACCGTCGATGATCTGCTGGACAAGGCCCGGATTACCAGCGACGCGAAGGCGCAGGCGGAGATGTGGGCCAAGGTGCAGGAGGAGGCCATGCGTGACGCCTTCTGGACGCCAATCGTCCACGAAGACCGCATCGTGGGCCACGCGCCGGCGCTTGAGGGCCTGAAGATCCACCCGTCCAACGTGCTCTATAAGGGCCTTGATCTCTGGTTGAAGAACTAAGCGGAATGGGGCCCCGCCGTGAGACGGGGCCCCTTCTTTCGCATGTGGGGGTGTCGCGCCGATGCACAAATATGCCATTCGCAGGCTCTTCATGGCGGTGCCCGTGCTGCTGGGGGTAATGGTGCTGGTCTTTCTCATTCTGCACCTCTCCCCCGGCGACCCCGCAGTGACCGTGGCCGGACCCGATGCGCCGCCGGAGACGATCGAGGCGGTCCGGGCGGAGTTGGGCCTGGACAAGCCGCTCTATGTCCAGTTCGCCACCTACTTAAAGAACGTGCTGAGTGGAGACCTGGGCCGCTCCATCCGGTCACGGGAACCGGTGGCGCTGCTGATTGGGAAGACCTTTCCGAACACGGTCCAACTGGCCCTGGCGGGAGTGATCTTCGCGGTGATCATCAGCATCCCGGTAGGGGTCATCTCTGCCGTCCGCCGGAACTCCTGGATCGACAACACCTCTCGGTTTGCGGCATTCCTGGGTGTCTCCATGCCCGTGTTCGCCGTAGGCCTTCTCGCCATGTACATCTTCGCCTACAAGTTGCGATGGTTCCCGCTCTCCGGGTACGGTGGATCCCTCTTTACGCTGACAGGACTCCGCCATCTGGTACTGCCGGCTGTGACCGTTAGCAGTTTCTCCATTGCGGTTCTCACCCGGCTGACCCGTTCCAGCATGCTGGAGGTCATTGGGCAGGACTTCATTCGAACGGCTCGTGCCAAGGGCCTGGCCGAGCGGTCTGTCATCTTCAAACACGCCCTGCGGAACGCCCTCCTGCCCGTGATTACGGTGCTGGGGATCCAGTTCGGCGCTCTCATGGGCGGGGCCGTGGTGACTGAGACCATCTTCGCCTGGCCCGGCGTCGGGCGCCTCTCGATCAACGCCATTCTCACCCGGGACTTCCCGGTGGTTCAGGGGGTTGTCCTCCTGGTGTCCACAGTCTTCGTCCTGGCCAACCTGATGGTCGACCTGCTCTATGCGACCATCGACCCGCGGATTTCCTATGAGTAAGGGGGGGGGACGGTATGGCGCTGACCAATCCACAGCCAAACAGCAAGGAACAGACTGCCGGACCTCAGTTTGACCCGGCACCGAGCCAGTTCCGCATGGTGATGCGCCGTCTGATGCGAAACAAGGCGTCCGTAGCGGGGACTGTCATCATTCTCATCCTGGTCACCACCGCGGTCTTCGCTCCGCTGCTGGCCCCATATGACCCGATTGAGCAGAACGTGCCGGGGCGGTTTGCCAAGCCCTCCGCCACCCACATTCTCGGGACCGACGAGCTGGGACGGGACATCTTCAGCCGGATCATCGCCGGGACCCGCCTCTCGCTCCTCTCCAGCCTCACGGCTGTCAGTATCAGCCTGACGCTTGGCGTCCTGATCGGCCTTACCGCCGGCTACTACCGCCATGCCGATGCGATCCTCATGCGCCTGATGGATGTGCTCATGGCATTCCCCGGAATCCTCCTGGCTATCGCCATCGTGTCGGCGCTGGGGCCAGGGCTGGTGAACGCCATGATCGCCGTCGGCGTCCAGTCTGTGCCTAGCTTTGCCCGAATCACGCGGGCCCAGGTACTGTCGATCCGGCAGATGGAGTACATCACGGCGGTAAAGGCCACTGGCGCACAGGACTTCCGAATCCTCTGGCGCCATGTGCTGCCCAACGCCTCCGCCCCGATCATCATCTACACCACCCTGAACCTGGCCACAGCGATTCTCTCTGCCTCCGTCCTCAGCTTTCTGGGGCTGGGCGCCTCACCCCCCACCCCGGACTGGGGCAGCATGGTGAGCACCGCCCGGCAGTTCCTCTTTAACTACCCGCATGTGGCGTTGTTCCCGACCCTGGCTATCTTCATAACCGTCCTCGCCTTCAACTTCCTGGGCGATGGACTACGAGACGCTCTCGACCCCCGGCTCAAGGATGTATAGGGAGGAGAAACCCCAATGCTGAGCCTGGATCAACTGATCGCGGGAGGCCAGGTCCGGGCTGCCGCATGGTCGCCAGACGGCATGCAGATCGCCTTCGTCTGGCAGCGAGAAGGGGTGAGCCGCCTCTGGACAGTGGACGCCGCCGGCGGCTTTCCCCGCTTGGTCAGCCCCCATGAGATCCTCATGGATACCCCAGCCGATGCACCCTCCTGGCGGCCAGACGGGAAGAGTCTGCTCTACCTCTCCAGCGCTGGCGGGAGCCCGAACCTCTGGTCCGTTCCAACAGATGGGGGACAACCCCACCGGCTGACAAAGGGCCCGGGGAAGGAGTCCGCTCCCACCTGGTCCCCCGACGGCCGCCACATCGCCTTCCTCACCGACCGGGATGGCTTCGATCAGCTGGCCCTGATCCCGGTGGCCGCTGACGGCTCAGCCGCCGGGTGGCCTCGCCCGCTCACCACCATGGCGATGGACTGCCGGGAGCCGCAGTGGTCGCCGGACGGCTCCACCATCGCGTTCATCGGACTTGAGGGGCTGGACTCCTCGGCCCTCTTTCTGCTCAACCTGGAGAGCGGCGAACTGCGAGCGGTACGGACAAGTGAGCCCGCTTTCTTCTCCTCGCCGGCCTGGGCACCCGATGGGCGGCGCCTGGTCTGCATAAACGATTCCACGGGATTCGCCCACCTGTGGCTGGTAGATGCGCTCTCCGCCCAGGCATTTCCTGTACCAATGGATGATTCAGCGGAAAAGGGCAGCCCCTCCTGGTCACCGGACGGGCGAGATATCGTCTATACGTTCAACCGCAACGGGTATATCGGCGTCGGTCTCTGGCACCAGGGAGAGCACGTAGAGTTGGTCCCACCCACCGGTGTAGCGCTCCAGCCACAGTTCTCACCCGACGGCAAGCGGCTGCTGTTCGTCTGCCACGACTCCCGCCAGGCGCCGGACATCTATGTGCAGGAGGAGACCGGGGAGCGCCGGCAGGTTTCGTTCTCAGGCCCGCCGGGCATATTGCCGGAACAACTGGTGGAACCCACCTTGGTGGAATACCTCGCAGAGGACGGGCTGACGATCCCAGCCTTTCTTTATAAGCCCGTGCCTGCTGCTGCAGGCAGGTCCCCCATGATCATCTACCCCCACGGCGGACCCACCTCTCAGCACACGGCAGGGTGGTACCCCTTCATCCAGTTCTTCGTGGCGAAGGGATACGGTGTGCTAGCGCCCAACTTCCGTGGTTCCACCGGATACGGCCGGGCTTTCGAATTGGCGAATCGAGGTGAGTGGGGCAAGCTGGATCTGTCCGATGTAATCCGGGGGGCCGAATTCGCCCGATCCCTGGACTGGGTCGACCCAGACCGGGTGGGCATCTGGGGCGGAAGCTACGGGGGTTATCTTGCGCTGCTGGCGCTGAGCAAATCGCCCGGAACCTTCCGCTGCGGGGTTGACTTCTATGGGGTCTCCAACCGCTTCACATCGTGGCGAGACACCGATCGAATCGGCCGGCGCAACATCGAGCGGAAGTTGGGCCGGCCCACCGAGGATCCGGCGCTTTACCGCGCCGCCTCCCCCCTGGTTTTCGAGGCGAATATCCGGGAACCGCTCTTAATTATGCACGGGGAGAACGACACCCGGGTTCCCTTCGGCCAGTCCGTTGAGATCGTAGAAGCGCTCAGGCGCCGCGGCTTCCCCGTTGAATTCCATGCCTACCCCGAGGAGGGACACGGGTTCCTCAAACCGAAGCACTTGAGGGATATCTATACCAAGGTTGAGCAGTTTTTTGCTCTCTACTTATGATCTGCAAAGGAGCGTTCCCCATGAACCAGTCCACAGCGACCGATCTGGTGGTAGGCTCCCTTCGAGCTGCGCCCGGTGAGGTCACAAAGGGCCGCCTATCTGTCGCCTCGCTCGCCGACGGCTCACCGGTGACCGTCCCGGTCATTTTGGTGAACGGTAGTGCACCCGGCCCGTGCGTTTATATTCAGGCAGCGCAGCACGGCCCCGAACTGACCGGAATCGACGCCATTCGCCGGGCGCTCGCGGAGGTAGACCCGCAAAAGCTCCGTGGCCAGATTGTGGCGATTCCCGTTGTGAACGGCCCCGCCTTTAACAACCGGACCCGCCAGGCCCCGTATGACTTGGAGGACATGAACCGATTCTGGCCCGGGCGGGCCAACGGCAGCATGACCGAACTGATCGCTTTCACCGTCTGGAACAGCGCCGTAGCGCAGTCGGACGTGGTGGTAGACCTGCACACCTGGAACTGGTACACAGTCAGCCACAGCCGGATGGGCGATGAGGCCTCGGCCAAGCTGGCCCAGGTCTTCGGCACCCCTGTTCTGGTAAGGGAAGAGCTCGACCCGGGCTTCAAGCGGGCTGGCTATGACAGCAAGCTCAGGAGCGTGGCCATGGCTGCCGGCAAGCCGGCCATCACCCCCGAACTGGGCGGCGGCATGCGGCTGGAACGGGAACAGGTGGAGATGGGTAAGCGCGGCATTCTGAACGTACTCAAGCACTACGGGTTGATAGAGGGCGAGCTGGAACTCCCACCGGTACAGACCGTCGTGACCTGGGACTCGACCTGCGTCATGCGGGCGGCTGTGGGCGGCCTCTTCCTGACCGAGGTAACCACAGGACAACAGGTCGCCGAGGGCGACCTGCTGGGCCAGATCGTCAGCCCCGGCGACTTCCAGGTGCTCCAGGAGTTCCGCTCCCCCAGAAGCGGCATGGTGGCGACGTACGCAGAGAACCCCGTCCTTCACACCGGCGACGCGGCCGTAACGGTCGTCCCGGTGGTCGGGGAGATCCACAACGATTAGTCCCCACCCAACCGCACCCGAAGTTGAAAACGCCCTGTGGCACTCCACAGGGCGTTTCGTCTAGACCGGGTCAGGCCAAGTGTATGCGGTGCATCCCTCGGAGGGGCCGGTAGAGGAAAGGCGGCGCCTTCACCGCCGCTCACTCGGACACAGGGCCGTGGCCGCCGCCGTCTCCACCGGCGCCGGCTGGCTCGGCAGGATGCACCGCATACACGCCCCCCACCACCCGACAAACTAGAAAAAATAACGCCCTGTGGAGTCTACCGACTCCCACAGGGCGCCTTTTCTTACGCAGACTCTTCCTTCTTCACCCGACGGTTCTTGGCGTCCGTCGCGGTCACAAGGAGAGGCTCCTCCTTCTTCTGCACCACGTCCTTGGTGATCACGCACTTCGAGACGTCGTTGCGGGCGGGCACCTCGTACATCACATCGGTCATGATGTCCTCGATAATGGCCCGCAGACCGCGGGCGCCGGTGTTCCGCTTAAGCGCCTCCTTGGCGATCGCCCGAACAGCATCATCCTTGAACTCCAGATCGATATTGTCCATCTGAAGCAGCTTCTGATACTGCTTGATCAAGGCGTTCTTCGGCTCCTGGAGGATCTTGACCAGGGCCTCCTCATCGAGGGCGTCGAGGGTGACGATGACCGGCAGGCGGCCGACGAACTCGGGAATCAGGCCAAACTTGAGCAGGTCTTCCGGAAGGATCTGCGCGAGCATCTCGCCCACGTTCTGATCCTTCTTCGACCGAATCTCAGCGCCGAAGCCCATGCCCCGCTTGCCAACCCGGTTGCCGATGATCTTGTCGATGCCGTCGAAGGCACCGCCGCAAACGAAGAGGATATTGGTGGTATTAATCTGGATGAACTCCTGGTGCGGGTGCTTCCGGCCGCCCTGGGGCGGAACGGAGGCGATGGTGCCCTCCAGGATCTTCAGCAACGCCTGCTGCACACCCTCGCCCGAGACGTCGCGGGTGATTGAAGGATTCTCGGACTTACGGGCAATCTTATCGACCTCGTCGATATAGACGATACCCTTCTCCGCCTTCTCGATGTCGTAGTCAGCCGCCTGAATCAGCTTCAGGAGGATGTTCTCGACGTCTTCACCCACATAGCCGGCCTCAGTCAAGCTGGTAGCATCCGCGATCGCGAAGGGGACATTCAGGATCCTGGCGAGGGTCTGAGCCAGGAGCGTCTTGCCCGAGCCCGTCGGGCCAAGCATGACGATATTGGACTTCTGCAGCTCGACATCGTCGAGCTTATTGCCCATGTTGATCCGCTTGTAGTGGTTGTAAACAGCCACTGCCAGCGTCCGCTTCGCCCGCTCCTGCCCGATGACATACTGATCGAGGATCGACTTGATCTCAGTCGGCTTGGGAACGTCCTTGAGCTCGAAATCGACCTCTTCGTTCAGTTCTTCCTCGATAATCTCATTGCAGAGCTCGATGCACTCGTCGCAAATATAAACCCCTGGGCCCGCGACGAGCCGCTTCACCTGGTCCTGAAACTTGCCGCAGAAGGAGCACTTCAGCTGGCCTTTGTCCTCACCCGTGAACTTGAACATTCCCCCACCCCTTTCTTTAGCGTGCGGTTCGGCTCGCCTTATCCCGGGGGTGCACCACTTCGTCAACCAGACCATAAGCCTTGGCTTCGTCAGCAGACAGCCAGCGGTCACGCTCGGTGTCAGCCTTGATGCGCTCAATAGACTGACCGGTGTGCTTGGCGAGGATCTCGGCCATCTGTTCCTTGGTCTTGATGGCCTCCCGCGCAGTAATTTCAATGTCGGTTACCTGACCACCAACGCCGCTCAGATGCGGCTGGTGGATCATGACGCGAGCGTTAGGCAAAGCGTACCGCTTGCCGGTGCCCGCAGCCAGGAGCAGGGCGCCCATGGAGGCAGCCAGCCCCACGACGGTGGTATTGACCGGAGACTTGATATGCTGCATCGCGTCGTAAATGCCCAGGCCCGCGGAGACGGAGCCGCCGGGCGAGTTGATATAGAGGTTGATCTCCTTGTCCGGATCATCGCTCTCGAGGAACAGGAGTTGCGCGATGATCACGTTTGCCACCTGATCATCGACCGGCGTCCCGAGGAAAATGATCCGATCCTTTAGCAGTCGGCTATAGATGTCGTATGACCGCTCTCCACGGTTCGTCTGCTCGATGACGTATGGAATCAGGTAGCTCATAGTCTGACCTCCTTCACCCGCGATCTATACCAATCACCGTTAACCCTGGGCGGGCGTGTTCAGATTGACCAGATGATCAATCGTCTTCTGCATCAGCAGCCCTTCCCGCATACGGGCCCGGTAGTTCGCATTCTTGCGGAGCTTCTTGATATCGGCCTCCTGGCCCTTGTACATGGAGAGCATCTTGTCGAACTCCGCCTCGATGTCGGCGTCGGTGACGGTGATGCCTTCCTGCTTGGCGACGGCCGAGAGAACCAGGTCGTTCTTAACAGCCTTCCGGGCCGGCGCATCAAACTCGGTATGCAGGTCTTCGTGAGACTTGCCGGTATACTGATGCCACAGGTCCAGGCTAAGACCCTGGCGAGAAAGCTGATGCTCAAAGTCATGAATCATCTCGTGGACCTTGTTGTGAATCATCACGTGGGGCAGCTCCACCGAAGCCTCGTTGGCGACCGCCTCAATGACCTTGTTCTGGAAGTCCCGCTCGGCGTTCGCCTTCGTGGACTCAATGAGACGATTCTGGATATCGGCCCGCAGTTCCTCCACCGTCTTGAACGGGCTGACCTGCTGGGCGAACTCGTCGTTCACCTCGGGCAGTTCCTTGGTCTTGATTTCCTTGACGGTCACCTTGAAAACGGCCTGCTTACCGGCCAGATGCTCCGCCTGGTAATCCTCGGGGAAGGTGACGGTGACATCACGGGTCTCGCCGGCCTTGGCGCCGATAAGGCCTTCCTCGAAGCCAGGAATAAAGCTGCCAGAGCCGATCTCCAGGTTATAATTCTCGCCCTTGCCGCCCTCAAAGGCGACATCGTCGATGAAGCCCTCAAAGTCGATCACGGCGAAGGAGCCATTCTTCACCTCGCCGGTCTCGTCGGTCACCAGGGTGGCGAGCCGGCCACGCAGGGCGTTGATCTGCTCGTCGACCTGCTCGTCGGTCACCTCGGGCACGTTCTGCTCCAGCCCGAAGCCGGAGAGCTTGCCGAGGGTGACCTCGGGGGTAACCTGAACCTTGCCCTTAAAAATGAAGTCCATACCCTCTTCGGCCCGAACCAGTTCGATC
The DNA here is from genome assembly GCA_049325315.1 of Bacillota bacterium. Lineage (GTDB taxonomy): Bacteria > Bacillota > Sulfobacillia > Symbiobacteriales > Symbiobacteriaceae > JAWLHU01. The sequence continues at coordinate 81,116 of JBMONB010000074.1, forward strand.
TCGGGCTGGTCAATCGGCTCGACCTCGCCCTTGGCGACAGCGGCGTTGTAAGCCTGGGGGAGAAGGTGCTCCACCGCTTCCTGGACCAGGCTCTCCTTACCATAGGTGCGTTCGAAGATCGCACGAGGCGCCTTCCCACGGCGGAAGCCAGGAATGGTCACTTGCTGATTGAACTTCTTGAACGCAGAATCGATGGCCTTGGAGAACTCCTGAGCGTCCACCTCAACCTCAAACTGCATCCAATTGTTTTCTAACTTGTCCCAGGTCGCCTTCATCTATTCTCCCCCTCAATAGTCAGTATATGGCCTGGATTGGGTACGGCCACATACGGCATCTTCAGCCAAAACTCGTGGCTGCAACTTTAGTATTATACCACGAGGCCCCAGTTCAAACAACGAACCGGGCGTCTGTGCTTATGACGCTATCTGCTGGGGGAAAGGTTCGGGCGCGCTCTGGGCGCGGAATAGAGCCATTTCATTTTACGTTCAACACCTTTTCTCAAACATCCTGCTCAAAACGCAAATTTTTTTGAGGATATTTCCCATTATTGATTCATTCCACCTGTTATTCGATAGTCGTGGAATCCACCTTCCGAACAATTGACAGCCTGGCAGGGGTAGCTATTCAGATGCCCCGATCCGCTCGCCTGAGTTGAGCCCCTCCAGGTGGCGGACTGTAATCACGTTACGGAACAGCGGCCCTCTTACGAGAGCCGCCCGGTCTTACTCAAAGGCTTTGTCGTGTCGCCGACAGGATCGCCGCCATGCGCTCTACTGTCGCCTCAATCAGCCTTTCACCCTTCCCGGCTGTAGCCAGGGTGGCATCGCCCATCACCCCGGTCTGGCTCAGCTCGCTCCAGCGAACGGGCCGGTAGTCGAAATCGGGTGGAACCGGGGGCTCCTCCCGGATCGCTCTCTCCATGGCCACGTGCTCGGGCGCCAGGTAGAGCATCATCGAAGTCTCTAACTCGCAGGCGTGAAAGAGGCTCGGATGAAAGCGGGGTGATTCCCGGATCTGATCGGCCACAGGCCCCATGCCGGGGTGGGAGAAGGTGAAGGTGATGGGACCGCCCTCCGCCTCCAGGAGCCGGGCTGCTTCCTTCATCGCTGCCTGGTTTCCGAGGTGGGCGTTGACGATGGCGAAGATGGGAACCCCCAGGTCCCGCAGGCTGCGGCCGATGCCGGCCAGCATGGCGACCAGGGCGCTGTCGGGCACGGAGAGCGTACCGGGGAAGCCGTAGAGCGACCAGACCTGGCCGTAGGGCAGCACCGGCAGGAGTACGGCGCCGACCCGCTCCGCCACCTTGCGCGCCACCCGGGCGGCGATGTAGTTGTCGGTGCCCACCGGCAGGTGCGGGCCATGGGTCTCCACCGCCCCCAGCGGAAGGATGGCGATGGCGGTCTCCTTCAGCTTCGCCTGCGCCTCTTCAGCGGGCAGCGCCTCCATCTCCCAGCAGCCCATCGGGTCACGCCCCCTTCTTGAAGGTGAAGCACCGCTGGGGGTTCTCCTCAAAGAAGAGCCGCACCAGCCTGTGCCCGTCGTAGCCGGCGTGAGCAGCCTCGTCGATGAACCGGGGCACCCACTTCTCCAGAATGTAGCCAAGCCCCAGCCCGTGGCCGTAGGACCGGTAGTACGACTTGCGGGCGGTGTCGCCGCTGATCAGGATCTGCCGCTCGTGACCCCGCTTTACCAGTTCGAGGATGCACTGAATGCGGACCGACTCCGGGTAGTACTTCACCTTGCCGATGCCGTCGAAGCAGAGGTAGGCGCCGGTTTCGGCAATCTTAAGGTGGTAGTAGGTGTCGGGGTTGCGATCCATGTGGCCGAAACTGACGTGGGCAAGGTTGACCTGCTCCTCCCGCAGCAGGTCGATCTGCTCCAGCGCCATGGTGCCCACTTCGGTATGGCTGTGCACCGGCGCCTCGGTCTCGTGGTGAGCCCGGGCTACCGCCCGCAGCACCTTCTCCTCCAGCGGGGAGATGGTGTTGTACCCGGTGCCGAACTTGACCTGCCCCGCCCTGTAGGGCGAGCCCTCCAGCCCCTCGGTCACCTCAGCCGCCACGAAGCGAGTCAGCTCTGTGATCGAGAGTCGCTCGATCCAGGCGCCGAAGGTCTCGTCATGGCCAGGGCGGCGAGCGCTCCAGAGAAAGGCCTTGTTCAGTCCGGCGGTGCCGATCACGTGAACCCCGGCCTGCCGGGAGATCTGCACCACCGCCTCCACGTCGCGCCCGTAGTCATGGCAGGTGGCATCGACGATGCTCCTCCCGCCGGCCCTTGCGAATAACTCCACGTCGGCCAGCGATTTGGCCGGGTCGTCCAGCAGGAGGTCGTCATCCCCCTTGGCGACCCAGTAGGGCGGCCGGCAGACGATATGCTCATGGGAATAGGTGACCCCCATCTCCCGGGGATCGATATCACCCAAAAGGGTTCGCACAAAGGTCATACGGAACTGCCCCCTTATGAGCCGGAGAGGGCCGCCGCTCCCGCAAGAGTGGCGGCCCCCCGATCTTTACACGAAGAGGAAGCTGAAGAGCGAACCGAGGAGCCGGACCAGCGGCGCCAAGATGAACATGTCGCTGTCTGCCGCCCACATGGCGGTATCGGGAATGGTGGAGGAGATCAGCGAGGTGACCATTAGCCACTGGCCCCAGGCGACCACGGTGGCGGTGATCACGCCGCCCAGGAAGGCGCCCCGCACGCCGCCGGTGGCGTTGCCGAAGACACCCGCCGTCGCAGCGTGGAAGAAGAGCACGATCATGGTCGGCACGAAGACGTAGCCCACGGTGTTGCCCAGCACCACCAGCCAGACCAGCGCCGCGATGAAGGCGCCCAGGAAGCCGATGATCGAGGCGGTGGGGGCGTACGGGTAGACCACCGGGCAGTCAAGGGCCGGCTTGGCGTTCGGCACGATCTTGGTGGCGATACCCCGGAAGGCCGGGACGATCTCACCGATCAGGAGACGGACGCCGAAGAGCACCACAGCGATGCCGGCGGCGAACTTGAAGGCCTCGAGCAGGGAGTAGATGATGAAGGAGTTGCTGCCCGACTTGGCGACCAGCTCCTGGGCTCCGGGGGTCCCCTTGAAGCTGAGGATGATTGCCCCGATCACGTAGAGGGCGCCCATCAGCACGGAGATGATCACGTTGGAGTCCTTCAGGAAGTCGAGCCCCTTGGGCAGCTGCAGCGTCTCGGAGTCCCGTTCCTTGTTGCCGAAGAACTGGCCCGCCAGGCCGCCCAGCAGCGCCACCGAGGCGGCGGTGTGGCCCAGGGCGATCTCATCGCCACCGGTGATCTTCCGCATGTAGGGCTGGGTGAGCGCAGGCTGCAGGGTCCAGTAGAGACCCATGACCACCGAGAAGAAGGCGATCAGGCCCCAGGTGTTGATCTGGGCCGTGGCGCCCACGGCGTCCAGCACCACGCCGATGAAGATGGCGGTGGTCCAGAACATCATGTGGCCGGTCAGGTAGATGTACTTGAAGGGCGTGAAGCGGGCGAGCAGGACGTTAATGAGAAAGCCGAAGGTCATGATCAGCGCCACGGCGCCGCCATACTTGGAGTTGAAGGCCTCGAAACCCATGAAATTGGAGAGTGCCTGCTGCTGGAGGCCGAAGACCTCAGCCCACATCGGCTGGAAGACCAGAAGTGCGTTGACGATGGCGCCTGCGCCGATACCGATGATCAAGAAGCCGACGACCGCCTTCATGGTTCCGGAGACCACCTGGCTGGCGGTCTTCTTCTGGACGAGCAGACCGATCATCACAATGAGGCCGATCAGAATCGCCGGCTGGCCGAACAGGTTGTTGGCCAACCACTGGGCTACTGCTACCATTCCCTAACCTCCTATGTGCAAAGGATTCCGGCTAGAGGATCTGCTGGAGCGCTTCCCTGATCTCACCCTTGTTCAGATAGCTGTTCACCACGAGTACCTTCGCCTTGTGTCCGGCCAGGAGCGGCGCCAGTTGCGGGCTGGCGATGATCACATCGGCCCTTTCGGATGCGGCAGAGCTTACATCCATGTGGTCGACATCGGCCTGAATCCCCAGCTCCCGGCAGACATCTTCAATGTTCATCCGGAGAAGCAGGCTGGTTCCCTGCCCCAGTCCGCAGACTGCCAGAATCTTCATCCCCCGGTCACCTCCCTTCCACCCCACTGCTCTGCCCAACTAGCTGCAGAATCTGGGAGACGGTACCTTCTTCGAAAACCCGGCGGGCGTCGGAGTTGGCCAAAAGGTCAGCCAGTTGCTGGAGCGCCCGCAGATGGGTCTCCGCATCGGGGCTGGCCATGGCCACCAGCAGCCGGACTGGATCATTGGCCGGATGCCCAAAGGGCACGGGGTGCCGGAGCCGGATCAGGCTGAAGGCGATGGCCTTGACCCCATCTTCCGGGCGGGCGTGGGGCATGGCGATCCCCTTGTCGACCACGATATAGGCGCCGATTCGCCGGACGGTCTCAACCATGGCATCCACATAGCGGGGCTCTACCCGGTTCGATTCGACCAGGGGGGCGCCGGCCAGCCGGATCGCCTCTTCCCAGTCTGTGGCCTCCACATCGAGACGAATCAGCTCTGGTGAGAGAACCTGGTCTAGCATGGGACCTCGCTTCCTTTCGCGGGGGCTGGCAAATCCCTCCGCCAGGAGCGCCTGCTGAATCTGCCTGGCATCTTCGGGTGTGAGAAACGGGTTGACAACCACAACGGGAACGGCGGGCAGCGAGAGCGGAATGGTGGAGATGACCAGGTTCACCTGGGCCAGCGCCGGATGGTCACAGACCCGGTTCATGGGGACCACATCGGCGATCTGCACGGTGGGAAAGACCCGCTGCATGCGCCCTTCCAGGAGGCGGGCGGTGCCGATACCGCTGCCGCAGACCAGCAGGACCCGGGTGTGACGCCGGGCGGAGGCCCGCTCCAGGTAGGCACCGACGTGCATGGCCAGGTAGGTCAGTTCGTCGAGGGGGAGGCGCACATCGAGGCGTCGCTCCAGCTCGGGAGCGGCGGCCTCGGTGGCGGCCACCAGAAAGCCGTAGCGCTCGATAATCTGGTCCCGCAGGGGGTTGACCAGCCGCAGCCCGTACCGGAGCCGGTAGATGGCGGGCCGCAGGTGCAGCAGCAGGCCCCGGAAGAGGTCCTCGTCGGCCAGGCTCACCCCCAACTGAGCCCCGGCCACCGAGACAAATGCCTCTGCCGCCTCCACCAGGGCGGCCTCGGGAACGGCGGAACCGACCGGCTCCCGCTCGCGCACCGCCTTGGCGCCCAGCAGGTGAAGCGTGACATAGCCGCACTCGCCGGCGGGAATCGAGACCCGGAGCGGCCCGGCCAACTGCCGGGTAAGGTCGCAGGCGACCTCCCATTCGGGGCACCGGGTGAGTTCGGCCATCTGCGCGGGGTCCATAACGATGTCGTGCCCGGCCCGCAGCCGCATGACCGCGACGCTCAGGTGGTAGACCAGCGCCTGGAAGGCCACATCCGCCAGCTCAAAGGGAAGGCGCTGGGCGGCAGTGAGCACCGCCTGTTCAATGACCGCCATCTCCTCGGCGGGCAGGGGTTGTATCGGAAAGAAGGAGGCGGTCGAACGGGATGGGCTGGCCAGTTCCACCAGGGCCTGCCGGATTCCGCTCTCGGAGCCCTCGGCCACCATTCCGTGGGAGAGCCGGCGGAGGCGGAGGCCTCTTCGCTCCAGCCACTCCTCCACCCCCTTCAGGTCCTCGACCACGGTGCGCCGGCTGACGAAGAGTTCGTCGGCCAGGCGTCCGAGGGTGAGCGGGGCGTTCCGGTAAAGGAGCGCCGCCACAATGGCCTGCACCCGCTCCTCGGGCGAGAGGCGGTAGGCGCCGGGCTCGCCCGGCGGGCCGGACCGGAGCCAGTCGGGTCGCTCGGCCGGCGGGATCCGCAGGCAGGCGCCGCGCCGCTTGTGCCGCTCCACCCGGTAGGGGGTGGTGCGCTCCATGTACTCCTCGACAGCAACCAGGTCCAGGCGGATGCTGCGAGGCGATACACCCAGCCGCTCCGCCAACTCCACAACGCTTACAAAATCGGCCTGGTCCACCAATATGGAGAGGATCATCCGCTGGCGTTGACTGAGCACGCAGCCATCCCCCCTACCGTTATCATACTTCGTTCAACTAGCGGATTGTTAGTGCAACTTAAAGCCCATTCGAATCGGCAAAGATGCACAGCGTCGCCCCGGCACCAATGGCAATGGCGGGTGACCGGCCGGCTTGGAGCCTGACCCTGTCACCCGCCATTGATTCACCGTAACTTTCGACACACAGTCCTTTCTTTCCTGCGAACTACCGGACCGCCCGTACCATCTGGGTCACCGGGAAGAGCACATAGCCGCCGGTCAGGCTGGCCACCGAGGCAAAGGAGCGCTGCACCAGCTGCCGGGCTGCCACGTAGGCGGTGGAGCCGTTGCGATCGTAGACCACCGTCTCCCGGCTCGGGTCCAGCTCCGCCAGGCGGTGGCGGAGTTCATCCACCGGGATGTTAATAGCGCCCGGAATCGCGCCGAGCTCGAACTCGTAGGGGTTGCGGAGATCGATGATCTGCAGGTCGTCCCCCGCCTCCAGCTTCGCCAGCAGCGCCTCCGGGGTGAGCACCTGTAAGAGCCCCCGGCGGATGTTCTGCACCACCATGCCCGCCACGATGGCGGGATCCTTGGCGGAGCCGAAGGGGGGCGCGTAGGCCAGGTCGAGGTTGGTCAGGTCATCGACGCCAAGCTTGCCCATAATGGCGGTGGCGAAGACGTCGGTCCGCTTGTCGACCCCGTTGCCGCCGATCAGTTGGGCGCCCAGCAGCCGCCCGGTTTCCCGGTCGGCAATCAGCTTGATCAGCATCTCCTGCACGTTGGGGTAGTAGTCGGCATGGTCGCCGGACATGGTGTAGCTGACAATGGGGTCAAACCCGGCCGCCCGGGCCTTGCCCTCGGAGAGGCCGGTGCAGGCGGCCACCAGCGAGCCCACCCGCACGATGGCGGTGCCGAGCGCCCCGGGGAAGGTGAGGTCGTCGCCGGCGGCGTTGGCGCCGGCCACCCGCCCCTGCTTATTGGCCGGGCCGGCCAGCGGAATCAGGGCCGGACGCCCGGTCACCAGGTGGATCGTCTCCACCGCATCGCCGGCGGCGTAAATGGCGGGGTCGCTGGTTCGCATGCGGTCATCGACCTGAATCCCCCCGGTGGGGCCGATGGCCAGGCCTGCCGAACGGGCCAGCCGGGTGTCGGGCCGGGCGCCCAGCCCGAGTATGAACAGGTCTCCTTCCACCAGACGGCCGCTCTCCAGCCGTACGCCGGTGGCCTCCTGCTCCCCCTCGAAGGCGGCGATGCCGTCGCCGGTGATCACCTCGACGCCCATCTGCATCAGGTTCTGCTGTACGAAGGCGGCCATTTCGGGGTCCAGCGGAGGCAGCACCTGCTCGGCCTTCTCCACCAGGGTGACCGACATGCCCAGGTTGAGCAGGTTCTCCACCATCTCCAGGCCAATGAAGCCGGCGCCCACCACCACTGCCCTGGCTGCCCAACGCTCCTCCAGGAACGACCGGATCGCGTCGGAGTCGGGCACGGTCCGTACCATGAAGATGTTGGGCAGGTCGATGCCGGGAAGCGGCGGGCGAATGGGGATTGAGCCGGGGGCGAGGATCAGTTGGGTGTAGGACTCCCGGTAGCTCTCGCCCGTCTCATGGTTCCGGACCTCCACCTGCTTTGCTGCCCGGTCGACGGCCACCACCTCGTGGCGCACCCGGACATCTACAGCAAAACGGGCCTTGAAGCTCTCCGGGGTCTGGAGCAGGAGGGCCGAGCGGTCGCCAATCTCCTTGCCGACATAGTAGGGCAGGCCGCAGTTGGCGAACGAGATATACGGCCCCCGCTCGAACAGAATGATCTCCGCCTGCTCATCGGTACGGCGAGCGCGCGCCGCGGCGCTGGCTCCACCGGCCACCCCCCCGATGATCAAGATTCTACGGTTGGACATAACAGGTCCCTCCCTGCGAAGCGTGGTTCGACCAGGGACCATTATAGATTATACCCCCCACCGTACCACAATAGAGAAATGGCGCTATCCCAGTACTTTTCTACAAATCAGGTCGATACCCCTTGATTTCCCCCTACGGGTACGGGTATGATTCCTCTTGTAAGCGGACCCTTTTACCGTCAATCGAATCGAGAAGGGGGATCCTTGTGTTCGCGTTGTTTGGACCGCGCATGAACAATATCAGCACGGCGGAGCTGCAGGCTCGCCTGGAGAAGGGCGAGAAGCCGATCATTATCGATGTCCGGGAGCCGTGGGAGTACGCGGAAGGGCACGTGCCGGGCTCTATTCTAAAGCCAGTGGGCCAGATTCGCTCCTGGTCGAACCAGTTGAAGAAGGACGATGAGATCATCTTGATCTGCCGGACCGCCAGCCGCTCGGCCATGGCCTACCAGTACCTCGCCGCCCTCGGTTTCACCAACCTGAGGAACGTCGCCGGCGGCATCGTCACCTGGCGGGGCGCCGTGGCCCGATAATCCCCGGCTCGCCACCACCGAGCCTCCATATCAACCGACCGCAGCCCGGACCTCCCCACGGGCTGCGGTCTTTTTCCAGCGATTCGTCATAGATATTGACCAATCGGTAAGCTGTCGTTACGATATTTCCATTACGGCATTCGGTAATCGAGGAGGAAGCGCTGTGATTCGACAGGCCCTGGCCGCCCTGCTCGGCCTGCTGCTGCTGGTCGGCTGTGGTACTGGAGCGAAGGAGAAGGACCTGCGCGTGATGGTGATCCCAACCCAGGCCGGCGAGGCCTTTGAAACGGCCATGACCAGACTGGAGCGAGAGCTCTCCAGCCGGAGCGGCCTGCCGGTCAAGGTGACGATCGGCACCGACTACGCCGCCGTCGTGGAGGCGCTGCGGTTCGGCAAGATCGAGGCGGCCTACTTCGGCCCCTTCACCTATGTGGTGGCCAGCGCCCAGAGCGGAGCGCGGGCCTTCGCAACCATGCAGATCAAGGGCAAGCCTTACTACCACAGCTACATGATTGTCCCGAAGGACTCGCCCATCACCCAGTTGACGAGCCCTGCGGACTTCACTGCCCAGGTGAAGGGGAAGCGGTTCGCCTTCGCCGATGCCGGCTCGACCTCGGGCTCGCTGGTTCCCAGGCTCGCCCTCAAGCGGGCGGGGCTGAACTGGGAAAGCGACGTGAAGTACACCTTCACTGGCCATCATGATGCCGTGCTGGCAGCGGTGGCGGGCGGTAAGGCGGAGATCGGCGCCGTTGACAGCGCCATCTTCGAGGGCCAGCTGCGCGAGAAGATGCCCGCCGAGTTCGCCAAGGTCCGGGTGGTGTGGCAGTCTGAGCCGCTCTACCAATACCCTTGGGCGGCCCGCGGCGACCTGGACCCGAAGCTGGTGCACCGGCTGCAGAAGGCCTTCCTGGAGATCGAGGACCGGGAGATTCTGAGCGCCCTGGGCGGCGCCGACCGGTTCGTGACCGCCGACGACGCCCAGTACGCCCCCATTCGGGAGGCTGCCACCGAGATGGGCATCGACCTGAAGCGCTACAGCCTCAAGAAGAAGTAGTCGGGAGGTTCGCCTGCCATGTACGCTGCAAGCGCCCGACGGGGCTGGACCTTCACCGGTCTGCTGACCGCCGCTGTGGTCGCCTCGATCTGGGTGACCGGGTTCAACCCCTCCACCTGGGACCTGGCCAGCGCCCGCACCTTCGTGTTGGAGATGTTCCCGCCAGACTGGTCGGTCCTGCCGGGGGTGCTGGCGAAGATGGCGGAGACGGTGGGAATCGCCCTGCTGGGCACGGTGCTGGCCTTTCTGTTCGCCTTCCCCTTCAGCCTGCTGGCGGCCCGGGGGCTGGCGCCCGGGTGGATCGGCGCCCCGGTCCGGGCGCTCATGGCGGTCATGCGGGCGATTCCCGAAATCCTCTGGGCGCTCCTCTTCCTGGTGGCCACCGACCTGGGGAATATCAGCGGGATTCTGGCGCTCACCGCCCACAACCTGGGGATCCTGGCCAAGCTGATGGCCGAGGTCTACGAGGCGGCGCCCGCCGGGCCACAGGAGTCGGTGGCCGCCACCGGGGCCGGGCGGCTGGCCACGATCTGGCACGGGGTGCTGCCCTGGTCGGCCCCGCACGTGCTAAGCCACAGCTTCTTCCGCTTCGAGTGCAACATTCGCACAGCGACGGTGCTGGGCCTGGTGGGCGCCGGCGGCATCGGCCAGCTGCTGATGATCCACCGGGCGCTGCTCCAGTACGACAAGATGCTGGTGGACACCCTGGGCATTCTGGCGCTGGTGCTGGCTGCCGACGCCCTGGGCGCCCTCCTCCGAAGGCAGGTGACCACGGCATGATTGAACTGGAGTCGGTCACCCACCGCTACAAGCCAGACGGGCCGCCCGCCCTGCGGAGTATCTCCCTGCGGGTGGAGCCGGGGGAGCGGGTGGCGCTGCTGGGGCGGTCGGGCGCGGGGAAGTCGACGCTGCTCCGGTGCATCAACGGGCTGGTGGCGCCCACCGCCGGCTCCGTGCGCTACCGGGGCCAGCCGGTCGCCGGCCCCCACCTCCGCACCGCCCGCCGCGCCATGGCGATGATCTTTCAGTCGTTCCACCTGATCGAGTCGTATACCGCCCTGGGCAACGCCCTGGTGGGCTGCTTCGGGCGCCAGCCCTTCTGGCGGACCGCCCTGGGCGCCCTGCCCCCGGCGGAGGTGCGCCTCGCCCGGGGGGCGCTGGACCGGGTCGGGATCGGCGAGTACGCCCAAACCCCGGTGCGGGAGCTCTCGGGCGGCCAGCGGCAGCGGGTGGCCATCGCCCGGGCACTGGTACAGGGGGCCGGGGTGATCCTGGGCGATGAGCCGGTAGCCAGCCTGGACCCGGGGGCCGCCCGCTCGGTGCTCGATCTGTTGCTCTCGCTCAACCGGCAGGAGGGCCTGACGCTGGTGCTCAGCCTGCATGACCCGGCGCTGGCGCTCGCCTATTGCGATCGAATCATCGCCCTGAGGGACGGGCAGATCCTCTTCGACCAGCGCGCCGCCAACCTCTCGCCCGCAGCCGTCGACGCCATCTATGCCGATGGGGATCCCGCCGCTGCTATAATGGAGGAGAACAGCCCGCAGTTCTCGCCTGCCATGAGAGGAGCAAGCGCATGCGGAATCAAGCGCTGACCCGGGATCTGCTCGCACCCGCGGTGGAGCTCTGGAACCGCTGCCTGGGAGAGAGGTTTCCAATGCGGCCCGGCCTGCTGGAGCAGAACCTGTTTCATGAGCCCAACTTCGACCCGGAGGGCAGCCGGGCGATCTGCGATGGCGACCGCCTGGTCGCCCTGATCGCCGTAAAGCGGCAGCAGGTGGACATAGGGGTTCAGCAGGCCGACAACCGGGGCTGGATCTCGGCGATTCTCGTCGACCCCGCCTACCAGGGGCAGGGGATCGGCTCCGCCCTGCTCCGGGACGCCCTCGCCCACCTGAGCCGCTTCGCGGCAGACGATGTAAGTCTGGGCGGCGACCCGGGCCACCTCTTCCCCGGCGTTCCCTTCGAGTGCCGCCCGGCGCTCGACTGGTTCGCCCGCCGGGGCGCCTACCTGAGCGCCCCCGTCTGCGACCTCGCCAGCGAGGCGATCGCCGCCTACCGCCACCCTGCCCGGGCCGAGGAGGCCTTCCGGGCCACCCCCGGCGTCACCTACCGCCCGGCTGGCGAGGGCGATGTCGCTCCACTGCAGGCCTTCATGCGGGCCGAGTTCCCGGGCCGCTGGGCCTACGAGGTGGAGCAGCACCTCGCCCGACAGGGCCGCCTGGAAGACGTGATGCTGGCCGTCGAAAACGGCAAGGTGATCGGCTTCGCCCGCATTCACTGCCCCGAATCGACCCGGTTCGGCCCACCCACCTACTGGGCGCCGCTCTTCCCGGGGCGGCACGGCGGCCTGGGCCCGATTGGCGTGGGCGCGGACCAGCGGGGCCGCGGCGTTGGCCTGGCCCTCCTCTCTGCCTCGATTGCCGAACTGCGGGACCGGGGCATCCAGAGCGGGGTAATCGACTGGACCATGCTCGTACGGCTGTATGGCCTGGTCGGCTTCCGCCCCTGGAGGTGGTACACCGTCGCCTCCCTGCCCGCTGCGCCGGCGCCGTAGCCAGCCCTACCGGCGGGCCTCCCGCAGCGCCCCGGCATACCAGGCGGTGATCTTCTGTGGTCGGGTGATGGCGGTCCCCACCACCACCGCAAAGGCGCCGCGCTCCATCGCCTCCCGGGCCTCCTGTGGGCTGCTGATCCGCCCCTCCGCCACCACCGGCACGCCGATCTGCTGAGCCAGCGCCTCCACCAGCCCCAGGTCGGGCTCCTGCTGCTGTGGGCTATAGGGCGTGTAGCCGCTCAGCGTCGTGGAGACCAGGTCCACTCCCAACTCTGCGGCGGCCAGACCCTCCGCCAGGGTGGAGATATCCGCCATGACCGGCAGGTCGGGGAACTCAGCCCGAATCTGGGCCAGGAACTCCCCGCGTGAGCGGCCGTCAGGCCGGGGCTGATCGGTGAGTTCCACCGCCACGATATCCGCCCCCGCCGCCGCCACGGCGCGAACCTCATCGATCGTTGGGGTAATGTAGATGGGCGAGCCCTCATAGCGCCGCTTCACGATGCCGATCATCGGGAGCGATGTCGCCTCCTTGATTGCCCGTATGTCGAGCGGACCGTTGGCCCGAATCGCCACCGCTCCACCCATCTGGGCAGCCCGGGCCATCGCCACCATGTGCTCCGCCCCGTAGAGCGGGTCCCCGGGGTCCGCCTGACAGGAAACGATCAACCCACCCACGATCCGATGCATAGGCCCACCCCCTGGTCAGCCCGCCTCACGTCGAGGTGGGCTTCTCCTGCTCTTTCAGCCAGTAGTACTGCGCCTCGTCATAGAGCTTGTTCTGCTCCACACAGTCGACGTAGGCGTTCCAGATGTTGAAGAGGTGAATCGAGGGCCAGAAGAGGATCCACTGGTAGTCCACCACCTGCTGGGCCAGATCATATTGGCCCAGCAGGGTGTATACCACCGCCTGGCTCAAGCTCGACTTGATCACAATCACCAGGTACCACCCCATCAGCATGGCGCCCTTGATCAGCTGCATGTTGTGGAAGTGGCCGGCTCCGCCCAGCACCGCCGACCAGAAGACCGGTACCCACGGATTCCGCTTCAGGAGCATGTTCTGACCGAAGAAGGCCGTGGTATGGTACTCGAAGAACCGCTTCGCCTGGAGCCGCTCCAGATCGTAAAGCCGATTCTCCTCTACCGCCACCCGGTAAGAATCCCAGATTGCGAGCATGTAGATGCCCGGGTAGAGCACCACCCACTTCAGTTCGAGAACCTGGGCAGCCTGGGGCACATCGCCGATCAGGGTGTAGTAGATGGCCAGGTTCAAGTTCGCCATGGTATTGATGACAATCTCCCAACTAATCAAGATGAAGCCCTTCGCAAACGAGCCCAGATAGAAGTGACCCAGCCCCGGCAGAGCGACCGACCACCAGGCGGCTGCCCACGGCGAGCGTTGTGTCAGTCCCTGGACCCCCAGTGGATGCAATGTCATCTTTACGTACTTGTACTCCTGCTGTTTCATCTCCTGCCCTCCCCCGTGTCTGCCTTAGTATGAAGCGAGGAAGAGTGCGCCATGATACCCACATGAAACTGGTAGTGGGACTCATGCGGACTGCCTATGACCTGGAGCGGGCGGTTCTGGCGCTGAAGCAGGCCGGCTTCTCCGGCGCCGATTTCCGTTGGATCAACCTCCAGCCCGAGCCCGGGGCACAGGAGCCGAAGGGGTTCCTGGCCTTCCTCCGGCGCGGCGGTTTTTTGGGCGACACCCAATACCGCTCCGACAACGCCAGCCTCATGGACGGCACGGCGGCTGGGGCGACCATCGCCGCGCTGCTCGGCATCGTCTACGGGTCGGTCTTGCGCATGGGCCCGATCACGGGAGGCACCATCGGCGTGCTGGTGGGCGGCCTGGTCGGCTGGCTGCTGGACCAGTGGATCCAGGAGAAGCGCAGCCGCAATTCGCTGGCGCAGCGCCTGGCTCAGTACGGTTGCCTCGTGTTGGTCACCTGCAAAGATGAACACCGCATTGTAGAGGCGGAGAAAGCCCTCCGGCAGGCACAGGCGGTGCTCACCGGCGCCTCCGAGTCGTAACAGGCTAATCCTCCCATATTTTACCTTGACAGGGGCTCGAATTGTATGGATAATAAACATATACGCTACAAAACCCGGTAGAGGCGGCATAATCACCGCCTCTTTTGTATCTCCTATGGACATCCCTGTGGCAAAAATCAGGTACCGGTGAGAGAATCTATGTAGCTTAGCGTGACGCAGACGCACTGTAGAAAGAGGGGTTGACAGATGCTATCGTATCAAGAACTTGGCAATGGTCCTGCGGTGGTATTGATTCACGGCTTTCCGCTAGCCGGATCGATTTGGGAGCAGCAGAAGCAGCACCTGGCAAAGCGGTACCGGGTGATTGTACCCGACTTGCCCGGCCATGGCGCCTCGGCGGTCGTGCCGGGTGTGAGCATCGCCCAGATGGGCAGTGAGGTGCTGAACCTGCTGGACCATCTGGAGATCGGCCGGGCGGCGGTAGCCGGTCACAGCATGGGCGGCTATGTGGCGCTGGCGCTGCAGAAGCAGGCGCCGGAGCGCGTCACCGGGCTCGGCCTCGTGGCCACCCAGGCCGGCGACGACACGCCCGAGGCCAGAGAGGGGCGCTATGCGACCGCCGAGAAGGTGGGGACCCAGGGCCCCGAGCCCCTGGTGGAGGGCCTCTTGCCCAAGCTGTTCGCCTCTGCGGAAGGCGATAGCGAGGCCAAGCGTGCCGTGGCCGCCCTGATTCGCCAGACGCCCCGGGAGGGGATTCAGGCCGCCCTGCACGCCATGGCGAAGCGCGAAGACCTTCGCCCCCGCCTGCCCCAGATCACCGTGCCCAGCCTGGTGCTGGTCGGGGAAGAAGACCGCCTGATTCCGCCCGACCGCTCCGAGGCGATGGCGGCACAACTGCCGACCGCTGTGCTGGTCAAGGTTGCCCAGGCCGGCCACATGCCGATGCTGGAGCAGCCCGAGCGGGTCAGCCAGGCCCTGGAGCGCTGGCTTGATCTCATCTACTGATACATAAAGAAAGGATGATTCTATGTCTACGGAGCTACTACCCCATATGGAAAAGGTGCAGAGCAACCCCCTCGGCCTGAACGAGGCGACTTGCCGCACGGTGGTGCTCCACCTGAACGCCGACCTTGCAACGGTCTACACCTTCTACCACCAGATCAAAAAGCACCACTGGCTGGTGGAGGGCCCGCAGTACCTCCCCCTCCACGAGTTTCTCGATGAATGGGCGGCGGCGCTGCTCAAGGCGGGTGACGCCATCGCTGAGCGGATCACGGCGCTGGGGGGCTACCCCATCTCCGGCCCGGCCGCCCAGCAGGAGATCTCCCTGATCACCATGGAGGCCGAGGGCACCTTCGGCATCCGGGAGATGCTGGACAAGGATTTGAAGGATGGCGCCCTGATCGCCCACACCCTGCGCACCCACATCGGCGAGGCGATGGCGGCGGGCGATTACGGGACCGAGCACCTGCTGAAGGGGATCCTGCTGGAGCATGAGCAGATGGTGCATCACCTGGAGCACTTCCTTAGCCCCGAGAGCCTGGGATAGGCGTTTCAAAGTGAGAGGAGAGGCCGTCTCGAATTGAGACGGCCTCTCCTCTTGTGCGTCACCAGTGAGGTATCCTCTGATCGACGCGGCCGACCAGCCAGACCGTAAACGGCGTAATCCACAAGGCTGCCGCCGGCACCCAGGGGTAGGCGTTCCGCCAGAGACCCGTCGCCGAGAGCGCCAGGACCCAGGCCAGTTTCAGGGCCGCCAGTCCCCCGTAGTGAGCGGGCGTTCGAGCCCAGCCCAGCCCGACCGCCGC
>JBMONB010000075.1:0-11028 GCA_049325315.1 Bacillota bacterium
CCGGTTACGCGACGGGCTTGGTAGCTCCATAATCTTGACGGCCTCTACCGTGGTCGTTAGGGATTATTGACACCCCCAAGTTTTCATATGCGACTCTGGCGCCCTCGTCATGGTGGTTACGCGGATTTCCGGACATTCGCGGATTACCAGGCGACTCCTATGAGGGCCTGAAACGGAATATATAACAGTTGTCAGGAATGGGAGTGGGTACCTTCCTTTCAGTATTAATATTATTAGAGGGAGATCACGGATGAGAGCCATTATATATGAAGCGATTCATTTCAATGGCTTCATCCAGAGCCTGCACCTGGATCGCCAAGTAATCCGCGGTTGTCCGGAAATCCGCGCAATCCGCGTAATCCGCGGCAAAATGAATGACCCGATTCTATGCAGGAACCTGCACACCGCACCCCGAACTAGTCTGCAAAACCTTGCAGGCGAGGGAAAAAGCGTATGCTGAATGTCGTGATCATTGGGGCAGGTAAGGGCGGCTCCTCGCTGCTTCGGGCTCTGGCGAACATGTCCCGGCGGGTGCGGGTGCTGGGGATCGCTGACAAGGATTCGTACGCCCCGGGCATGGAGTTGGCCCGGGCTCTTGGCATTCCTACCACCACCGACTACACCGGGCTGGTCTGCCTGCCCGAGGTGGATATTATCGTCCAGGCGACCGGGGTGCCGGGAATGGACCCTGAGATCAAGCGGCTGAAGTGGCCCAAGGCCGTGATCATCGAGGGGCTGGCCATGAACCTGGTGCTCAGCTTTGTGGAGCAGAGCCAGCGGTTGCTCCGGGAGCTAGAGGAGAAGGGGCGGGAGCGGGACGTGATCCTCGACTCCACCCATGACGGCATGCTGGCGGTCAACGCCGCCGGCGTCGTCACCCTCTGCAACCGCTCGGCCGAGATGCTCATGGGCATCAGCCGGGAGCAGGTGCTCGGCCACCTGGCGGCAGAGGTGATTCCCAACACCCGGCTGCACGTGGTGCTGGAGTCGGGGGTGGCAGAGCTGAACCAACAGCAGCAGGTGGGCTCCACCACGATCCTGACCAACCGGGTGCCGGTGCGTGACGATGACGGCCGGATCGTGGGCGCCGTGGCCGTCTTTCGGGATATCACCGAGGTGCTGGAGCTGGCGGAGGAGATGTCGGGCCTGCGGGAGATGAAGGTGCTGCTGGAGGCGATCTTCAACGCCACCCAGGACGCCATCTCCGTGGTCGACGCCAACGGCATGGGCTGGATGGTCAACCCGGCCTACACGCAGCTGACCGGACTGATCCCTGAAGAGGTGGTGGGCAAGCCCGCCACGGTGGACATTGATCCCACCCAGGAGTCGATGCACATGCAGGTGCTCCGCACCAAGCGCCCGGTCCGGGGGGTGCCGATGAAGGTGGGACCCCGCAAGCGCGATGTGGTGGTCAACGTGGCGCCGATCCTGGTGGACGGCATCCTGAAGGGCTCGGTGGGCGTGGTGCACGACGTTTCGGAGATCGCCCGGCTCTCGGAGGAGTTGGAGCAGCAAAAGAAGCTGATCCGCCGGCTTACCTCCACCTATACGTTCAACGAGATCATCGCCGACAGCCCGGTGATGCAGCAGGCGGTCGAGCAGGCGAAGCGGGCGGCGGAGACGCCGGCCACCGTGCTGCTGCGGGGGGAGAGCGGCACGGGCAAGGAGCTGTTCGCCCACGCCATTCACAACGCCTCCAGCCGCCGGGGCGGCCAGTTCATTCGGGTCAACTGCGCAGCCATTGCGGACTCGCTGCTGGAGTCGGAGCTGTTCGGCTACGCCGAGGGCGCCTTCACCGGGGCGCGGAAGGGCGGCAAGCGGGGCCTCTTTGAGGAGTCGGACGGAGGCACAATCTTTCTGGACGAGATCGGCGAGGTCTCGCTGAACCTGCAGGCCAAGCTGCTGCGGGTGCTCCAGGAGAAGGAGATCGTGCGGGTGGGCGAGGCGAAACCGGTGCAGGTGAACGTGCGGGTGATCGCTGCCACCAACGCCCATCTCGAAGAGATGATTACCCGGGGCACCTTCCGGGAAGACCTGTACTACCGGCTCAACGTGGTGCCCATCGTGATTCCGCCCTTACGTCACCGCCGTGATGACATTCCCAAGTTGGTGGAGCACCTGATTGGGAAGTTTAACGAAGAGTATGGCCGGCACGTGCGGGCCATCTCGCCGGATGCGCTTCGGACGCTCATGGAGTACCACTGGCCGGGGAATGTGCGGGAGCTGGAGAATATCGTAGGGCGAGCGATGATCGCCATGCAGTTCGGTGACACGGTGATCGAGTCCCGCTTTCTGCCGGCGCTCGGACCCGCCCGGCTGGCGACCCCCGCTGCGCAGGGCGCTCCTGCGGCCCCGCCGGCCGGGCTGACCCTCGACGAGGTGGTCGCCCGGGCGGAGCGTGAGGCGCTGGTCCAGACGCTGGAGGCCACCGGCGGGAACAAGACCGAGGCTGCCCGGCGCCTGTCTATCGCCCCCCGGACCCTCTACTACAAGCTGGAGAAGTACGGGCTGGAATAAGGGGTTTGCAAGGAGTTGCAGGCAATGTCTTGCAGACCCTTGCAAACTTTTGCCGAGGAAACCCTGTCCAGGCCGCATTCCACCTTGGCACGGAAGTTGCAGTTCATAGGAAACTGGCGACCGTTGCGGCCCAGGAGCGCTTTTCCGGGGGCGGTCCCGCCTGCCCCCACCCAACGATTCAGCCAACAGCGTGAAGGGGGGAAGTCCGGACTAGTGCCGGACGCAATCATGGGCGTGTTCGAACGAATGATGAAGGATGGTCATGAGCAGATCGTCTTCTGCTATGACAAGGCCACTGGACTCAAGGCGATTATCGCCATTCACGACACCACCCTCGGCCCCGCCCTCGGCGGGTGCCGCATGTGGGCGTATCCCGCCGAGGAAGAGGCGCTCGACGACGCCCTGCGGCTCTCCAAGGGCATGACCTACAAGTCGGCCGCCTCAGGGCAGAACCACGGCGGCGGCAAGGCTGTGATCTGGGGAAATCCGAAGACCGAGAAGTCTGAGGAGCTGTTCCGGGCGTTCGGCAAGTTTGTGGGGACCCTTGGCGGCCGGTTTATCACGGGTACCGATGTGGGCACCGAGAAGACCGACTTTGTCTGGTCGAAGATGGAGTCCCCGTGGTTCGTGGCGCTCCCGGAGGAGTACGGCGGCTCTGGCGACTCCTCGATTATCACCGCCTTCGGCGTCTGGAAGGGGATCAAGGCCTCGGCCATGTTCCGCTGGGGCTCCGATGTGCTGAAGGGCCGGCGCGTTGTGGTGCAGGGTCTTGGCAAGGTGGGCTACCACCTGGTGGAGCATTTGACCGACGAGGGCGCTATTCTGACGGTGACCGACGTGATGGAGGAGAAAGTGGAGGCGGTCCGTCAGGCCTTCCCCAACGTCGAGGCGGTGACGCCGGAGAAGATCTACGACATCCCCTGCGACATCTTCTCCCCCAACGCCCTGGGCGGCGTGATCAACGACGAGACGATCGACCGGCTCCGCTGCGAGGTGGTGGCCGGCTCGGCCAACAACCAGTTGAAGGAGCTTCGCCACGGAGACGAACTGCACCGGCGGGGCATCCTATACGCACCGGACTACGTGATCAACGGCGGCGGGCTGATTCAGGTGGCGGACGAGCTGATGGGCTACGATCGGGACCGGGCCTTTCGGAAGACGGCCTCTATTTACGATATGCTGCTCAAGATCTACGCCATCAGCCGCGATGAGCACATCCCGACCTACCTTGCGGCAAACCGGCTGGCTGAGCGGCGCATTGACAAGGTCGCCCAGTTGAACCGGATTTATATGCCTGAGTAATGGAGCGGTCATCCGCAACGGGTAGTAAAGCAGGTGACTTCTGTGCCCGATGAGAGGCTTCGCATCCTGGTCATCAACCCGACCGCCACCGCCACCCACGTCTCCGTCTTCGACGGGGAGGATGAGCTCCTTGCGGCGGAGTTGGCCCACAGACCAGAAGAGCTGGCCCGCTTTGAGCGGGTCTGGGATCAATACCTGATGCGCAAGGACCGCGTCACCGACTTCCTGGAGGAGAAAGGGATCCCCCTGTCCAGCCTCCGGGCGGTGGTCGGGCGGGGCGGGCTCCTGCGGCCGGTCTCCGGCGGGACCTACCTGGTGGGCGGCGCCATGCTGGAGGACCTCCGCCGGGGCGTCCAGGGGGAGCATGCCTCCAACCTGGGCGGCATTCTGGCCTATGGCATTGCCCATGCCCAGAACATTCCGGCCTACGTGGTCGACCCGGTCTCCACCGATGAGCTGACCGACCTGGCCCGGGTGACCGGTGTGCCCGACCTGGAGCGCACCAGCCTGGCCCACGCCCTGAACATGCGGTGGATGGGCCGCCGGGCGGCCCGGGAACTGGGCCGGGATTACGCCGGCTGCAACTTCATCATCGCCCATATGGGCATGGGGATCTCGGTGGCCGCCCACCACAAGGGGCGAATGATCGACACCAACAACGCTCATGAGTCCGGTCCCTTCTCGCCAGAGCGGGCGGGAACGCTGCCCGTGGGCGATCTGGTCCGGCTCTGTTTCTCCGGAAGGCACACGGAGCGGGAACTGGTCCGCAAGCTGACCACCCAGGGCGGTCTCGTCGCCTACCTAGGCACGAAGGATACCGCTGAGGTAGAGCGGAGAATCGAGCAAGGGGATCCGGTCGCAAGATTGGTCTATGAAGCGATGGCCTACCAAATTGCCAAGGAAATCGGCGCCATGGCCGTTATACTAAAGGGTGAGATCGACGGGGTGATCCTGACGGGACCGCTGGCTCATTCGTCCCTCTTGCTGGGATGGATTCAGGAGCGCATCGCCTGGATCGGTCGGATCATGATCTACCCTGGCGGCGAAGAGAATCGCGCCCTGGCAGCCGGTGCGCTGCGCGTACTCAGGGGCGAAGAGGAGGCGCTCACATACCGATGAAATCGTTCGATGAACTGCTCAAAGCTGCACAGCAAAAGGCCGCCCGCAAGATGCCGGTCATGGCCGTCGCCCAGGCGAACGACCACCATGTGGAGGAGGCCGTGGCCGAGGCGGAGTCCCTGGGGCTGATCAAAGCGCTGCGGATTGTGAAGGATGATCCGGCGGAGGCGGCCGCTGAGGCGGTTGCAGCCGTCCGCAGCGGCGAGGCGCAGCTGCTGATGAAGGGGCTGCTGCAGACCGCCACGATCATGAAGGCGGTGCTGAACAAGGAGGCCGGGCTGCGCACCGGGCGGGCGCTCTCGCACGCCTGCGCCTTTGAGGTTCCTGGCTGGCACAAGTTGATCTTCATCTCCGACGTCGCCCTGAACGTGGCGCCGGATCTGGCCCGCAAGGCGGACATTCTCCGCAACCAGGTCGCCATGGCCCAGGCGCTGGGCATCGCCCGCCCCAAGGTGGCCGCCCTGGCCGCCGTGGAGACGGTCAACCCCGACATGGTCGCCACCTTGGATGCCCGGGCGCTCCAGGAGATGGCCGAGCGGGGCGAACTGGGCAACTGCGATGTGCAGGGCCCGCTGGCTCTCGACCTGGCGGTCTCGCCGGAATCGGGTGAGACCAAGGGCGTCACCGGCCCCGTGGTGGGCGACGCCGATGTGCTGATCGTGCCGGATATCGAGGCGGGCAACATGCTCTACAAGGGGCTCGTCTATTTCGCCAAGGCCCGTCCGGCCGGCATCATCATGGGGGCGAAGTGCCCGGTGGTGCTGCTCTCCCGTGCTGACTCCGCCGATGCGAAGCTGATGTCCATCGCCCTGGCTGTGCTCTCTGCCGAATAGGCCTGCGGCCGGCCGGGAGGGGGGCCCGCAAACCGCCCCCGGCCGGCCGCAGGGGCTGATGTTCCGTCCCGCAACACCCCCATGAGCCTTGTGTTAAGGAGGGTCTCTCACATGGGTATTTTTGAGCTGATGGAAAAGTATGGTCACGAACAGGTTGTATTCTGCTATGATAAGTCCTCGGGTCTGAAGGCGGTTATTGGCATTCACAACACCACGCTGGGCCCGGCTTTGGGCGGCACCCGCATGTGGAAGTACGAGCAGGAAGAGGATGCCGTCATCGATGTGATGCGCCTCTCCCGGGGCATGACCTATAAGAATTCGGCCATGGGCCTGAACATCGGTGGCGGCAAGGCCGTCATCTGGGGCGACGCCAAGACCGACAAGAGCGAGGAGCTCTTCCGGGCCTTCGGCAAGTTCGTGCAGTCTCTGGGCGGCCGCTACATCACGGCGGAAGATGTGAACACCACCGTCGAGGATATGGTCTATGTGCAGATGGAGACCGATTATGTGGTGGGCCGCGGCGACGCCTCGGGCGACCCCTCGCCGGTGACCGCCTTCGGCGTCTACCGGGGCATCAAGGCGTCGGCCAAGCATGCCCTCGGCAACGAATCGCTCAAGGGTAAGACCGTGGCCGTTCAGGGCCTGGGCAAGGTGGGCTACCATGTCTGCGAGCACCTGCATGACGAGGGCGCCAAGCTGATCGTTACCGATATCAACCCCGATGCCGTCGCCCGGGTGGTCAAGGAGTTCGGCGCCACCGCCGTCGGCCTCGATGAGATCTACGATGTGGAGTGCGATATCTTCTCCCCCAACGCCCTGGGCGCCGTGATCAACGACGAGACGATCCCGCGCCTGAAGTGCAAGGTGGTCGCGGGCGGCGCCAACAACCAGCTCAAGGAGCTGCGCCATGGCGATGTGCTGAAGGAGAAGGGGATCCTCTACGCCCCCGACTACGTGATCAACGGCGGCGGCGTCACCAACGTGGCCGAGGAGTTCAACCCGAACGGCTACAACCGGGATCGGGCCTACTCCCGGGTCTCTGCCATCTACGACAAGCTGATCAAGGTCTTCCAGATCGCTGAAGAGCGCAACATCAGCACGGCGCGGGCGGCCGACATTCTCGCCGAGGAGCGGATCAACAAGATCCACCAGCTGAAGCGGATGTACGTGGCCGAGTAGCCCGCGTAGGCAAGGCCACCCCGCGGGGTGGCCTTTCCCTCCTGGATGGAGGGGTGGGGCGCACTGTGAACGTGACGGGGCGCCCCCCTGCACTTCGTTTTGTGACGAAAGGAAGAGGCTGCGTTGACCCACCGTCTGTTGATCATGAATCCGGGCTCTACATCCACCAAGATTGCCGTCTTTGCCGACGAACAGCCGCTCTTTACCGAGTCGCTCCGCCACAGCGCCGAGGAGGTGGGGCGGTTCGCCCGGGTCTATGACCAGTACGCCTTCCGGCGGGACCTGATTCTGGCCCGCCTGCGGGAGCGGGGGGTGGAGATCGCCTCGCTCTCGGCGGTGGTCGGGCGGGGCGGGCTGCTGCGGCCGATCCCGGGTGGGACCTACCGGGTGAACGAGGCGATGCTGAGGGATCTGCGGGAGGCTCCCTACGGGGAGCACGCCTCCAACCTGGGGGCGCTGCTCGCCTACGAGATTGCCAATGCGGCGGGCGGGATTCCGGCCTTTATCGTCGATCCGGTGGTGGTCGATGAGATGGAGCCGGTGGCCCGCCTCTCGGGGCTGCCGGGAATGCCCCGGCGGTCGATCTTCCACGCCCTGAACCAGAAGGCGACGGCCCGGCGGGTGGCGCGCGACCTGGGGAAGGCCTACGAGGAGTTGAACCTGGTGGTGGTCCACCTGGGGGGCGGCGTCACGGTCGGCGCCCACCGGAAGGGCCGGGTCATCGACGTGAACAACGGCCTGGACGGCGAGGGGCCGTTCTCGCCGGAACGGGTCGGGACGCTGCCGTCGCTGGGGCTGATTCACCTCTCTTTCTCCTGGCGCTATACCCTGCTGGAGATCTCCAAGATGTTGGTGGGCAAGGGCGGGCTGGTGGCTCACCTGGGGACCAACGACGCCCGGCTGGTAGAGGAGCGGATCGCTGCGGGCGATTCGCAGGCGGAGCAGGTCTACCGGGCGATGGCTTACCAGGTGGCCAAGGAGGTGGGGCGGGCTGCGGTGGCGCTCTCCGGTCAGGTGGACCGGGTGGTGCTGACCGGGGGTCTGGCCCATTCGGAGCTGCTGACCGGGTGGATTCGGGAGCAGGTGGCATGGATCGGGCCGGTGGCGGTTTACCCCGGCGAGGACGAGATGCAGGCACTGGCGGAGGGGGCGCTGCGAGTGCTGCGCGGCCAGGAGTCGCCTCGCGAGTATTAGATCATGCTGTCGCCGTCTGGGGGCACCCCCTTGCGCCTACGCTCCTTGCCTAACGGGCACTAGGCTGCTCAGTGGGTCCGCCACCGATTGAAACCGCGTCTTGGTAGGGCCTTGGGTTACGCACCGCCAATCGGTGGCTCACTTCGGGTGGGCCAAGTGCCCGTAAGGCTGCCTCGCTAATGGCTTTTCGGGGGTACCCCCAGCCGGCTCGTCGCTTTACTCGGCTTTTCCTGGCGCTTGACTCTGCTTTTGCTGGTGGTTGACCGGGCTTTACTCTCTTTTTTGTGAGGTGGATTCTTTGGAGCGGGTGCGGTCGGAGGAGATTCACCGGGGGCGGGTCTTTTCGGTGCGGCGGGATACGCTGCGGAACGCTCAGGGGGACGAGATGGTCAGGGATGTGGTGGTGCATCCGGGGGCCGTGGTCATTGTGGCTGTCGATGGGGCGGACCTGCTCTTTGTCCGGCAGTACCGCTATCCCGTGGGCGAGGCGCTGCTGGAGCTGGTGGCGGGGACCTGTGAGGCGGGGGAAGCGCCCCTGGTTACGGCGGGCCGGGAGCTGCAGGAGGAGGCGGGGTTCAAGGCCGGGCGGCTCTCCAAGATCGGGGAGTTCTTCAGTGCGCCGGGCTTCTGTTCGGAGGTGCTGCACCTCTACCTGGCCGAGGATCTTTCGCCCTCGCGGCTGCCGGGGGATGAGGATGAGGAGATCTCGGTGGAGCGGATTCCGCTGGACGAGGCGGTCCGGATGGCGCTGTCGGGCGAGATCCGGGACGCCAAGACGCTGGCGGGGGTGCTGCTCTATGCCCGGTCCCTTGGGCGGTGAGCTGAGCTCGCTCTTCGCTGACCTGCATATCCACCTGGGGTGGGCGGGGGAGCCGGGGGGCGGGGTGAAGATTTCGGCGGCCCGGGAGCTGACGCTGGCGAACATCCTCCGGGAGGCTCGGGATCGGAAGGGGATCCGGCTGATCGGGGTGATCGATGCGGCGACCAGCGGGGCGCTGCAGGACCTGGAGGGGCTGCTTGCTGGGGGAGTCGTCTCCGAGCTTCCGGGCGGTGGGCTGGCCTACCTGGGCGATGTGACGCTGATTCCGGGGGCGGAGGTGGAGGTGGTCCACCAGGGCAAGCCCTTGCACCTGCTCTGTTACTTCCGGGGGGCCCGGCAGCTGCGGGAGTTTGCGGCCTGGCAGCGGGGGCGGGTTCGGAATACCTCGCTCTCCACCCAGCGGCACCACGGCACCTCGGCCGCTGATGTGGTTTCCTTTGTGGGCTCGCTGGGCGGGGTGGTGATTCCGGCGCACATCTTTACGCCATTCAAGTCGGCCCTGGGGGCTGCTCCGGCGATCTCGGAGATCGTGCCGCCGGACCTTTGGGACCACGTGCCGGCGGTGGAGCTGGGGCTCTCGTCGGACACGGCGCTGGCGGAGATGCTGCCGGAACTGTCGGCCTTTTCGTTCGTGACCAACTCAGACGCCCATTCCCTGGGCAGGATAGGACGGGAGTATAACCGCCTTCGGGTGGCAGCGCCCACGTTTGACGAGTGGGTGATGGCGCTGCGGGGCGACGGGGGACGGGCGGTTTCGGCCAACTTCGGGCTGGACCCCCGCCTGGGCAAGTACCACCGGACCTACTGCCTGGCCTGCGACACCCGGATCGACGGCGAGCCGCCGGTGCTGCACTGCCCGGTGGATCACAGCCACCGGGTGGTGCTGGGGGTGCTGGACCGGATTCACCACTTCCGGGCCTGGCAGGAGGGGCGGTTTGAGCGAGCACCCCGGGAGCGACCCCCCTATGTCCACCAGGTGCCGCTCCAGTTTGTGCCGGGGTTGGGCAAACGGTCGCTGGACCGGCTGCTGGCGGCCTTCGGCACGGAGATGGCGATCCTCCACCAGGCCTCCGAGGAGGCGCTGGACGAGGTGGTGGGCGCCCGGCTGGCCCGCCTGGTGGTGGCGGCGCGGGAGGGCAGCCTGGCGATTGAGTCCGGGGGTGGGGGCATCTACGGGAAGGTGCTCTCGGAGTAACATAATCGGCCCGCCTGGCCCATAGACTCCTCGGGAGTCTAGGTGCAAAGGCGGGAGATGGATATGCAGCTTCTGCTGGGCTGGCGGCGAAACCTGGAGGACCTGCTCTACCTCAACGGCGGTTTGGTCCTTCTTCAGGCGACGCTCTTCGTGATCGGGGTGATCTTCGGGGCGCTGGCCCTGCGGTCGATCGACGGATCGACAAAGCTCGACCTGCTGCGGCAGCTGTCGGATTCGGTGCAGGTCCTGCGCACTGCACCGGAGCCATCGGGCGGGGTTCTGCTCCGGGAGGCGCTGGTGCGCCATGCGAAGTTGCTGGCGCTCTTCTGGGTGCTGGCGATCTCGCTGGTGGGGGCGCTGGGCGTGGTGCTGTTACCGCTGGTCTGGGGCTTTCGGTCGGGTTTTGCCGTCGCCTTTCTGGCGGCGGAGATGGGCGGTCGGGGGATCCTGGTGGCGGCGGCGGGGCATCTTCCGCAGAGCCTGCTGGAGGTCCCGGCGGTGATCCTGGCGGCGACCGCCTCCGTGGGCTTCGTGGTCGATCTGGTCCGGTCCTGGCGGGCCAGGCGCCGGCTGGCTGGCTTCTACGAGGCGCTGGCGGGCTACACGGGCACGCTCCTGTCAGTGGGGGTGCTCCTCTTGGGCGCAGCCCTGGTGGAGGGCTATGTGACCCCCCTTCTGGTGCGTTGGGTGACCCTCCTTCTGCCCTGATTCCGGGCAGAACCGGGTCTGCGCCCTACCCCGTACTGGGACTTGCCTCCCCTGCCTCGATCTGCCATAATCCTTGTGGTACCTGTTCCAGTATGGCTCGCGTCTTGATCGTGTCGTGGACTCTGCTTTGCCAAAACAAGAGAAGTAATGGGATGCCGCCA
>JBMONB010000076.1:0-10996 GCA_049325315.1 Bacillota bacterium
GAGCGCCGGCCAACCAGCCGGCGCTCCCTTCATGGCCATCATCCGAGCTTGCTATCCCCGCCTGATCAGCCGCCGCGGCACCTGGGACCGATCCAGGTCCAGATACGATTCCAGCTCCACCCAGGGCTCTGTCTGGAGATACTCGACCTGCTCCAGGGACAACCCCAGGTAGCGGGCAACCTCGTCATCGGAGACCGGACTGGGGAACTTGCGGCGCCGCAGGGGCCCGTACTTCCGCTTGTTGTACAAGGCCCAATAGCCCAGGATCAGGCCCGTCAGAAGCCCCGCTGCCAGGGTGACAACCTGAATCCCCAGCATGTAGTCACCCACAGCGAAGATGGACCACTGCAGCGGCGAGTCGATCTTCAGCGTGACCGCAACCACCTGAGCGAAGAAGATGATCAGCGCCGACCACATCAGCAGGGTGAAGAGCCATTCGATGAGCCGGATTACCGGGCGCTGCAGTCCGTCGATCAACAGGTCCGCAGCCGCTGGCCGGCGCCGCTCTCTAAGTCGCCTCTGCCTTGGCCCCACGGTTGGCCCTCCTTTCGCCCAACCCGCGGTCGGGGCTGTCCCAGACTGCGTGAGCCGCTCGTTTGGACCGAAGGGCCTTCGGCAAAGCTGCCACGATATAGGCAACGTTGAGGTACCAGTAGGCGATGCCATACCAGGCCGCCCAGAGGTAGTAGCGCGTGATCTCCCGCTCGTAGCGGCTTTCGATCACCATGGCGAGGGCGAACTGGATCACACAGATGATGCTGAGGTAGACGCCAGGCCACAGCCCCGGGATGAACCGCTCGTCCAGCACCACGCCGAAGAGCATCAATACGGTGGCGATGATCCAGGCGAAGGACCAGATCACGCTCATCCACTGTTCCAGGTAGATGGGGATCAGCCGTCGCTGGCGCCAGTCCAGCAGCACATCCCAATGGCGCAGGAGGACCTCCAGGCCGCCCTGGGCCCAGCGGACCCGCTGCCGCCACAGGCCGCGGAAGGTCTCTGGAACCAGCATCCAACAGATGGCCCGCGGCTCGTACCGCACATCCCAGAACCGGCGCTGCAGCTTCCACGTAACGCCGATGTCATCGGTGATCAGATCCTTGTCCCAGAGGCCGCAGTCCATGAGCGCCCGCTTGCGGAAGGCAACGATTACGCCGGATACGGTCATGACCTTGCCCCAGATTCGCTGCGCCCGTTTGATCATCCCGATAATGCTGGCGAACTCCACCACCTGGATCCGGGCCAGGAGGGTGCTCCGGTTGCGCACCCGTGGATTCCCTGTCACCGCTCCCACTCGCTCACCGGAATTCGGTGCGATAAAGTGCTGGATCAGGTAGTAGAGGGCGTTCCGATCCAGTGTGGCATCGGAGTCGATCGTCACCAGGTATTCGCCCCGGGCTGCGGCCAGTCCGGCGTACAGGGCATTGGCCTTTCCCCCGTTTCGCAGGAGGTTGACCACCCGCAGGTTCAGGTTGCGGGTCATCAACGACTGCAGAATCTGGGCCGTACGGTCCTTGCTGCCGTCATTGATGACGATGATCTCATAGTTGGGATAGTTGAGATTCTGATGCCGCAGCACCGTCTCCTCAATGGTCTGCTCCTCGTTATAGGCCGGAATCAGAATAGAGACCAGCGGACTATCCGGTCCCGGGGTTGGTTCCGCCTCGGCCATGCGCTCACGCCGCCAGTAAAACAGCACGCCGCCGACCATCCAGATCATGCTCATGAACAGCGGATAGTAAAAGACAAAGGCCGCAAGCCCCTTGAAAACAGGTAGCACCGGCCGCAGACCTCCCTTTTTGGTATGAGCAGCAAAATATAACACTAATGTTAGTATACTATCTTTCGTCCATGTCGAAAAGTCTTTCGGTTCGACAAATAGATCCGCCTTTTGTGAGAAAAAACCGCCCTGCCGGGAGTAGTCCGGCAGGGCGGTGGGCGCTATGTCGGAACCAAACCCCTAAGCCGCAACTGACGGCTTCGCCTGCCGGGCCCGCAGGAACTGCAGCCCGAAGGCCGTCGCCACCAGGCTGCCGCCCGCCAGGTCGGTAACCAGGTTCGGGTCGACCAGCATGATTCCGCCCACCACAAGCATCACCCGCTCGTACTGCTTGAGGTTCGTGGTCCAGAAGCCGGTCACCCCTGTCCCTAAGGCCGTCATGCCCAGCAGCGAGGTGAAGAGCATCGCCGCCACCTTGCCCCAGGTCGCCCCCACCAGAATCAAGACCGGCGACATGGCGAAGATGTAGGGGACCAGGAAGGCGCCCAGGGCCATCTTCACCGCCTCTATGCCGGTTTTCCATGGGTTTGACCCGGCGATCGCTGAGCCGGCGTAGACCGCCAGCGCCACCGGCGGGGTGATGTCGGCCAGAATGCCGAAGTAGAAGACGAAGAGGTGCGCCGCCAGCGGCTCGACGCCCATCTTGGTCAGGGCGGGCGCCGCCATGGTGGCCAGCACGATGTAGGTCGCCGTGGTCGGCAGGCCCATGCCCAGGATCAGCGAGGCGAACATGGTCAGCACCAGGGCGATCCAGAGGTTGCTGCCCGCCAGGTCGACCATGTTCGACGAGAGCTTCAGGCCGAGGCCGGTCAGGGTGACCACGCCCACCACGATGCCCGCGGTGGCGCAGGCTGCGATCACCGCCAGGGAGGCGCGGGCCGCATCCTCCAGGGTCTTGAAGATCGCCTTGAAATCCATGCGGGTATCCTTGCGGAGCAGGCCGAAGGTCCAGGCCAGGGCAATGCCGTAGACCGCCGCCCGCTGCGGGGAGTAGCCGGCGTCCATCATCCAGAAGATCGCCACCAGCGGGATCATAAGGTAGCCCTGCTTCAGGAGCACCTGGCCGATCCGGGGCAGCTGATCCTTGGGCAACCCCATCAGGCCGGTCCGCTTCGCCTCAAAGTGAACCATAATGAAGACCGCCGTGAAGAAGAGCAGGGCCGGAATCGCCGCCGCCTTGGCGATCTCGATATACGGGATGTTCAGGAACTCCACCATCACGAAGGCTGCGGCGCCCATGATCGGCGGCATGATCTGGCCGCCGGTGGAGGCCGACGCCTCAACCGCCGCGGCGAACTCCTTGCGGTAGCCGAGGCCCTTCATCATCGGGATGGTGAAGGAGCCCGCCCCCGCCACGTTGGCGATGGAGGAGCCGGAGATCGTGCCCTCAAAGGCGGAGGAGACGACCGCCACCTTGGCGGGGCCGCCGGGGGTGTGGCCGGTCAGCGCCATGGAGACATCGACAAAGAGCTGCCGGATACCGGTCTTGCCCAGGAACTGGGCGAAGATCAGGTAGACGAAGATCACGGTGGCAGAGACGCCGATGGGGGTGGAGAAGACGCCCTCCAGCCCTAAGAAGGTGTGCTCCAGCACCGTCTCGATCGAGTAGCCCCGGTGGCTGAAGAGGCCGGGCAGGAAGCCGCCCCAGAGGGCGTAGGCCAAAAACGAGCCGGCAACGATCACCATCGCCCAGCCGGCCACCCGGCGGGTCGCCTCCAGCACCAGGGCCGTGCCGATGGCGGCCACCACCAGATCCTGAAACTCGACCAGGCCGGCCCGGTTGATCAGCGCTTCGTAGAAGATCACATGGTAGAAGCCCGTGCCCAGCCCGGCGAGGGCCAGCAGGACGTCGTACCATGGTACAGTCGGCTTGATATTCCCCGCCTTGGCCGGGTACAGAATGAAGATCATGCCCAGGGCCACGGCAAGGTGAGGCGTCCGCTGCAGCTGGGGCGGCAGAGGGGCCCAGGCAGCGGTGTACAGGTGGAAGAGAGCGAGGCCGACCCCGAGGAAGGTGATCGCCCAGGCCCAGGGACCCATCAGCCGGCGATAGCCTGACTCACGGTCGATTTGAAGCAGCGCCTGCTCCTCGGCAGTCAGGGAAGGCGTTTGCTGGTTCGCCACTGCCATACCTCCGTCCAGATGATCAAAATGCGGGGCACCCTCTCCACCTGCAGCCGGACCAGACCGTTGGGCTCGGTGGCCGCGATCAGGTCCAGCTCACGGCCGCCGGCGATCAGCCGGTGGTCGATGTGGGAGAGCCCCAGATTCAGGCGGTCCAATACAATCTGGTAGCCGGTCACCACCCAGCGGTCCTCCTCCACCCGCCAGACCGTTCCCCCCTCGGGGCCAGACGGCAGGTTGGGGCCATACTGGTCGAAGACCAGTTGGCGGAGGTGCAGCCGGCGCCCGGCGCCGACCTCGTACTCCTCCTCCACCGGCCTCAGGGTGACGGTGTGGGTCCAGCGGAGCGTAAACCGGTCGCCCGGGGCGGCCCGTGCGGCCCAGATCAGGCCGGACCCCCGGGATGGGCGCACGGTGAGCGCCTCCAGCGGGGCGAAGAGGAGGGCGACGGCCAACAGGGCCGCCGCCCATCTCCACCCCTTGCGGGCCTTACTTGACGTTGACACCCTTCTCCTTCAGGTACTTGGCAGCGCCGGGATGGAACGGAATGGTGATGCCCTGCGCAGCCTTCTTCACGTCGAACTCCTTGGCCTTGGCGTGGCCGATGTCGCCGGCCTTCTCGAAGAGGTTCTTGGTCATCTGGTAGACCAGGTCGGAGTTCATGTCGGTCCGGGCCACCAGGATCGCCAGCACGGCCACCACGTCGGTGTCCTTCTCGATGCCCTTGTAGGTGCCGGCCTTGACGGTGTGCTTCACGTAGAACTTGAAGTTCTTGGAGACCTTGGCGTAGTCGATCGGCACCAGGCGGACGTTGGTCACGGTCTGCACGTCGGCCAGCGAGGCGGCCGGCACGCCGGTCACCATGACCAGGGCGTCAGCCTGCTTGTCCTTGAACTGGGTGGCGCCCTCGGCGAAGGAGAGCGGCAGCTTGGTGATGTCCTTGTCGTAGTTGAGGCCGTAGGCGGTGAGGATCTGCCGGGAGGCGATTTCGGTGCCCGAGCCGGCGGCTCCCACGACGACCTTCTTGCCCTTCAGGTCGGTGATCGAGTTGATGTTGCTGTCGGCCCGGACAACGATCTGCACCACCTCGGGGTACAGGGCGGCGACCGCGGCGTACTCGGTGTACTTCTCGTTCTGCTCCTTGAAGGCTTCCATGGCGTTGCGGCCGTAGTCAGCGGTGTCGTTCTGGATCAGGGCCAGGTCGGCCTTGTTCTGGGCCAGCAGGCGAATGTTCGCCACGGAGGCGCCGGTGGACTGCACGGTGACGTTGACACCCTTGATGTTGTCAGCCCAGAGCTTGGCCATACCGCCGCCCAGCGGGTAATAGGTGCCGCCGGTGCCGCCGGTGGCCAGGATCAGCTCAGCCTTGTCGCCGGCCTTCCAGGCCCGCTCCTTGGCGGAGCTGGTGCCGCTGCCGCTCTGACCGCCGCAGCCAGCCAGAAGAGTCAGGATCAGAAGAGCCGGAACCACCAATCGCAGGAACTTCTTCATGTGACATGCTCCCTCTCTGTGTCTGTATAAAGATGCGGTCCCATGAATCACGACAGGAATATTCGTTGCCCGTGGGTATTCCCCTTCTTGGCTGTGAAGAGTTTCTCATCTGTTGATTGTGAAGATGCGAACTTGATCCGGGCCACCTGCGGTTCACGACACCACCGGGGCGCCGCCGTTCACATGGATCACCTGCCCTGTCACGTAGCGGGCGTCATCGCTGGCCAGGTAGACGTAGGCCGGTGCCAGCTCGAAGGGCTGGGCCGCCCGGCCCAGCGGGGTTTCGGTCCCGAAGGCGGGGACGTTCCCCGCCGGGATGCTGGGTGGGATCAGCGGGGTCCAGACCGGACCGGGGGAGAGACCGTTCACACGGATCCCCCGCTCCACCAGGGCCTTGGCCAGGCTCCGGGTGAAGGCGACCGTCGCCCCCTTCGAGGCGGCGTAGTCGAGCCGGGTCTCCAGGCCCGTGTAGGCGGCGTCGGAGACGGTGTTGATGATGGCGCTCCCCGGCCGCATGTGGGGCAGCGCCGCCTTGGTCATGTAAAAATAGGAGAAGACGTTGGTCTGAAAGGTGGCCGCCAGCTGCTCGGGGGTGATCGCTTCGATCTGCTGGGACGGAAAGGCGACGGCGATGTTGTTGACCAGGATGTCGACGGGGCCGAAGGCGCGCGCCGTCTCCGCGACGACATGGCGGGCAGCGCTCTCCTGCCGCAGGTCGGCCGGAAGCGCAAGGCAGCGCCCGCCCAGCCGCTCGATATAGCCCCGGGTCTCGGCGGCGTCCCGGTGCTCGTCGTAGTAGGCGAAGGCGACCGCCGCCCCCTCTTTGGCAAAGGCGACGGCCACGGCCCGCCCGATACCGCTGTCGCCCCCGGTGATCAGCGCCACCCGGCCCGCCAGCTTACCCGCCGGCCGGTAGTGCGGGTTGTCGAAGATCGGCGGCGGGACCATGGGCCATTCGAGGCCGGGAATGCAGTCCTGGTGCTGGGGCGGAAAGGCGACGGGAACCTCCTCACACCGGGTCATGGAGCCTATGTACGGATAGCTTGGGTAGCTCATACTCCCCCTCCCCTGGCCCCAGGGTATGCAAAGGGCTCCCGCCGGGTGGCGGGAGCCTGTCTGATCACACGAGCTTGTTCTGCATGGCGTAGATCGCCAGCTGGGTCCGGTCCTGCAGCTGCAGCTTCTCCAGCAAATGGCTCACATGGGTCTTCACGGTCCGCTCCCCGATGAAGAGCTTCTCGCCGATCTCCTTGTTGGAGAGCCCCCGGGCGATCAGCTGCAGCACCTCCATCTCGCGCGGGCTGATCTCATCGACCGCCGACTTGGGTTTGGGCGGGGCGGTCAGCTCCTGCATCATCCGCTGCGCCGCCATCGGGTGGAGCGTCGCCCGGCCCGCCGCAGCGCTGCGAATCGTGGCCGCCAGCTCGTCTGCCGAGATATCCTTCAGAATGTAGGAGAGCGCCCCGGCCTTGATCGCCGGCACCACCCGCTCATCGTCGGGCATGGAGGTCAGCACGATCACCTTGGAGTTCGGGCTGGCCGCCAGGCAGCGCTTTGTGCCCTCAATGCCGTCGGCCACGGGCATCATCAGATCCATCAGGATCACGTCGGGCTTCAACTGTGCTGCCAGTTCGGCCCCGGCCGCCCCGTTTTCCGCCTCGCCGACGATCTCGATCTCATCTTCCATCGACAGATAGATCTTCAACCCTTCCCGGACCATCTTGTGGTCGTCCACCAACATGACGCGAATCATGCCGGGCCCCCTTCCTGTCGTTCCTCGCCGTCTCCCTCGGCTGGTGGTTCCATGCGCACCGGCAGCAGGACCGATACCTCCGTGCCGATGCCCGGTGAGCTCCGAATCCGGATCTGCCCGCCCAGAGCGCCGATTCGCTCCTGCATGCCCACCAGGCCCACCGAGGTGGGGTTGACCCCCGCCCGCCGGTCGAAGCCGACCCCGTCGTCGATCACCCGGAGCGAGAGCCCGGTGGCGACCCGCTTCAGCTCCACCGTCACGTTCTGGGCCCTGGCGTGCTTGGCGATGTTGTTCAGCGCCTCCTGGGCGATGCGGAAGAGCGACTCCCCCTCCCTGCCGCCCAGGCGGATCGTGGGATCGATTAGGCGGTGGACCGTCCAGGACTCCCGGCCGGCGGCCGCCTTCACGTACTCCTCCAGCGCCGGGCCCAGCCCCTGCTGCTCGAGGGTTGTGGGGCGCAGCTGCAGAATCAGCTCCCGGGTCTGGCTGTGCGCCTGCCGGGCCAGCTCTTCGAGGGCGGCGATCTCGGGCACCATGGCGGCCGCCTCGCCGCTCTTCTCCAGCCGCTTGCGGGCCGCTGCGGCCCTCAGCGAGAGCACGAAGAGCTGCTGGTTGACCGTGTCGTGCAGGTCCCGGGCCAGCCGGGCCCGCTCCTCCAGGGCGGCGCCCCGGCCCGCCTCCTCGGCCAGCGCCCGGTTCTGCTCCGCCAGCCCCCGCAGCCGCTGCTCCGCCTCCTGCAGGAACTCGGCCATCTGGTTCAGCTGCTCCTCCAGCAGCCCCACCTCGTCGGGCGCCCCGACCGCCACCCGGGCGCTCAGGTCGCCCCGGGCGATGCGGAGCACCATATCGCCCGCCTCCCAGAGCCGCAGCTTCAGGGTGCGGGCGGTCAGTGAGCCGTAGACCGCCCCGGCGACGCCCATGACCAATCCCGCGCCGATGCCCACACCCAGGGCGGGTGTGGGCGCCAGACCGAGGGCCAGGCCCCCGTGGTAGCCAAGAGCGACCATCCCGGTGCTGAGCAGGCTGGCCGCCAGGTAGATGGCCGCCAACTTCCACTGCAGGCCGAAGGAGCGTTCCTGGTTCATTCAATCACCCTCGGATTGGCGGCCGGCAGCCGGATAATCCGCAGCGACCCGACCCGCAGGTGGGCATCGATGATCAGCTCGATATTCGACCCCTCGACCACGACCTCCCGCTGGATGTAGAGGCCGGCGCCGTCCCGCTGCTCGCCGAGAATATCGACCTCGCCGACGTTGGCCTCGGCCGTCGCCCGCACCGTTACATCGTCGGGCACCTTGATCACCGTCTCGCCCACGAACTGGGTCACCCGGATCCGGTGGGTGCCGGGGGTGATGTCGGCGGTGGTCAGGTCGACCTTCATGTCGCCCACGGCGTTGGTCAGGTCGAGGTCCTTGTCGAGGACCCAGCGCTCCCGCCCGTAGCGCAGGTCGCCCACCACCTGGTGCCGGGACCCCGACCAGTCGCGGCGGTGGCGCCCGCCGTTGAAGCGAAACACCATCCCCCGGCCGGCCACGATCGAAAGGCCGATGGCGATCAGCAGAATCGGCCAGCCCGCCGAGGCGATGTCGCCGCCGTCGATCAGGGGGCTGTAGCCCGCCTCATTCAGAATCTCGAAGATGCCCATGGCGCCGAGCCAGAGACCCAGGGCCAGACCGAACCAGCTGGGGCCCCGGCGGCTCGTAAAGGATTCGTAGGCGATCGAAAGGCCCACCAGGGTGAGGACGACCGGCCAGAAGGAGAGGCCGAAGTTCTGAATACCGAGCCCCTGAAGGAGGGCCATCGTACCGAGGGCGATCAGCACAAGACCCCAGAAATACCGCTTCATTCTGTCATAACCCCTTTCGCATCCGGATGCTTCTGCAGCGCTTGCGGCGGATCAGCATCGTTTCTGATCCTATCGTATCGCGGCGCAGAAGCTTGTCACAGGTACAGAGGAGTGAACCTGGCCTCGTACTTAGGTACGATGCGCGGACGGTCTTTCATGCCCGAACGCCTCGTTTCGCCTCTTCCTGTGCCCGGTTGCGCAGGGCCTCCACCGCTGCCGGCACGTCGCCGTGCCAGGTGGTGGGGTGCTGCACCTCCAACTCCGTCTCGTTACCCTTGCCCGTGATCAGCACAATGTCGTGCGGACCGGCCAGCCTGATAGCCTTCTCAATCGCCTCGATGCGATCCTCGATCAGGTGGATCTCCACCTGATCCCGCTCGACGCCCGACGCGATCTGCCGGGCGATCTCCAGCGCATCTTCGGTGCGCGGGTCCTCCTCGGTCAAGACCAGCACGTCGCTGTAAGCCCCGGCAATGCGCCCCATGTCCGGCCGCTTTGTCTGGTCCCGGTGGCCCGCCGAGCCGAAGACCATAATCACCCGGGCAGCCGGCTCCTTGATCCGGACCACGTCGGAGAGCAGCTTCTCAAAGCCGTCGGGCGTGTGGGCGTAGTCGACCACCACGGTGAAGTCCTGCCCCTCGTCGACCCGCTCGAAGCGGCCCGGGGCGCCCCTGGCGGTCCGCATGGCCGCCACCCCCGCCTCCAGGCCGAGCCCCAGGGCGATACCCGCCGCAATCGCAGCCAGCCCGTTGGCGGCGTTGTAGGCACCAAAGAGGTAGGGCGCCTGCACCTCCGCCTCGCCCACCGGGGTGACAATCCGGTAGCGGGCGCCGGTGGCGGTCAGCTTCAGATTCTCCGCCCGCACCACCGCCTCGGCGGCGAAGCCGTAGGTCAGCACGTGGACCCCCTTGGGCACCTCGCCCACCATTCGCCGGCCATAGGGGTCATCGATATTGATCACCGCCACGGCGCCGGGCCGCAGCATTTGAAAGAGCTTCGCCTTGGCGGCAAAGTAGGACTCCATATCCTTATGATAGTCAAGGTGTTCATGGGTCAGGTTCGTAAAGATCGCCACATCAAAGCGGCAGTGCGCCACCCGCTGCTGCTCCAGGGCGTGGCTGGTCACCTCCATGGCGACACCGTAGGCGTGCCGCTCCCGCATGGCCGCCAGCAGCCGGTGAATCGTCTGCGGCTCCGGGGTGGTGTAGCCGCTCTTCGCCTCCAGCACCTCGTCACCCAACACCATGCCGGCGGTGCCGATCACGCCGAACCGCCGGTGGGCCGCCTCCGCGACCGCCTGCATGAGAAAGGCGACGGTGGTCTTGCCGTTGGTCCCGGTGATCCCCACCAGCTTCAGCGCCTTGGAGGGCGCGCCATAGAACCGGTCGGCCAGGGCGCTCAGGGCGAGGCGAGCGTCGGGCACGACAAATGCGCCCACCCCCGCCGGCGCGTCAAAGGTCCGCTGCGCCACCACCGCCACGGCCCCCCGCTCGATCGCCTGCTGAATAAACCGGTGCCCATCGACCCGGGCACCCGGAATCGAGACAAAGAGATCGCCCGGCTGTACCTGGCGGGAGTCCGCGGCCAGGCCGCCGACCTCCACATCCGGCAGGGCCAGTGTCTGGATATCTTCCAGGGCTGCGATCACGTCGTGCAGCTTCAAAATGGTCCCTCCATCATATAGACCCTAGTCATCCACACATTCTTCGACATGCGGATGAAACCATCCTGTCTTTAACGGTCGATGGCGAATGAATACCGCCGTTGCCAGGACCCTCCTCCCTGGATTCTATCCACAGGCAACATAATTCATTCCAGTGGGGACGCGGTAAGACAGGGAAATATCATGAACCGCAGATTGCGCAGATTTAAACGGATTACGCAGCAGTCCTGTAATGCTGACGATGCGGATTGAAAAGAGAAAAGACCTCCTGGTATAAATGGTGTTGCGACGCACCATCAATACTTGCCAGGAGGTCGGGAACCCATGAATCACAAGGCT
>JBMONB010000077.1:0-10969 GCA_049325315.1 Bacillota bacterium
CCGGCACCCAGGGGTAGGCGTTCCGCCAGAGACCCGTCGCCGAGAGCGCCAGGACCCAGGCCAGTTTCAGGGCCGCCAGTCCCCCGTAGTGAGCGGGCGTTCGAGCCCAGCCCAGCCCGACCGCCGCCACCGTCACGATCAGGTGCGGCGTGAAATAGAGCAGAATCGACCCCAGAATGAGCCCCTGGTAGCTCTCGCCGAAGACCTCCGGGGAGGCGCCCCACAAGCCCATCACAAACCCGAACAGGGTACCCCAGAACATCGTGACATAGGTGCCTCCCGCCACCAGCACCACCACCCGGTTCACCCCGTCGTAGCCCACCCGCTCCAGGCGGTTGAGCCAGGCCCCCAGCAGCCAGAAGTAGATGAGAAACGTAACAGCAGAGTGAATCAGCCGCCATCCGGTATGGGCCAGCAACTGGAGGGCCACAAAGCCGTGCTCAATTAGCAGCAGGAGCAGCACCAGCAGCACGGCCACCCTAAGCGTTCGGTATCGGGGGTTGAGCAGGACTCCGGTCGCCAGCCCAGGCACGAACAGCAGCTCCGCACAGATGAACCCCAGCGGCCCGTCCGATGTCAGCGTGGGCAGCAGGCCAGGCTTGTACTCGTACAGCTGAAAGAGGCTGTGGGCGACCATATCTGCGTACCCCACCACCGCCCCGCTGACCAGGAACATGGTCGATGCGCGCAGCAGGCCATGCCGGCGCCAGGCAGCCCACCACATGAGCAGACCGGCCGCTCCAAGCACGAGGTACAGCACGGTCATCCCTCCATGGTGCGGCGACTGCTCACCGTTAGTATGCCCGCTGGTTGTCTGACAAGTCAGGGGCCGCTCCGGTGGTGCCGCCTGGAACAGGAATTACCAGGGACTTTGGCGAAACAAATGTTCTCGCAGACGAACATGGTCCGAACAAACCATCGTTCCGCCAACCGACTCGGAGGTGAATCACCATGCTAGATGTCATCAGTGCAGATGTGGCCCCCGCCCTTTCAGCCCCGTTGGGACAGGTCGAGACTGCCTTCCGAAGGCTGACCCACCTGGTCAAGGATATGTCCCAGGATGCTTTGGACTACCGAGGCCCGAGTGGCAACCAGAACTCCACAGCCATGCTGATCATGCACCTGGCGCAGGTTGACCTGACCTATCTGCACACGATCACAGGGGAGCCGGTGTCGGCTGAACTGGAGTCTTTGTACGGCCCATACCACGACGAGAACGGGCACATTCCGCTGGTGACCGGTGTTTCAGCCACGGACCTGCTCAGCCATTACCGGCGGGTGATCGACATGGTGGCGGACTACCTGAAGACCAAGTCCGATGACGAAGCATCCCGTTCGGTAACGATCCCCTGGTGGGAGCAGCCGGCCACGGTGCGCTATGTTCTGTGGCATATAGCCTCCCACTCCATGTTCCATCAGGGCCAGATCACCCGGCTGAAGGCGTTGTACAGCGAGCAGTATGGGGCCTGACAAAAAGATGGACGGACCGACCTCAAACGAGGCGGTCCGTCCATCGCAGTTGTAGTTGGTGCGAGAGAGGGGACTTGAACCCCTACACCATACGGTACAAGATCCTAAGTCTTGCGCGTCTGCCAATTCCGCCACTCTCGCATGTTTGCCTGCAGCCAAGCTGTACGCGCTGCACAAGAAATGATACCCCAGCACCGACCTGGCTGTAAAGGCCCCGGCAACATGTAGCATCCAGGCCACGACCAGTTCAGCCCCCGAAACTGTGGAGGAATTCTGAAGAGCGCATGGAA
This sequence comes from Bacillota bacterium, assembly GCA_049325315.1. Lineage (GTDB taxonomy): Bacteria > Bacillota > Sulfobacillia > Symbiobacteriales > Symbiobacteriaceae > JAWLHU01. The sequence goes on from JBMONB010000077.1 coordinate 1,761, forward strand.
GAACTCACTCGCCAGCTCCAAGCGGGAGGTCCTGCGCGATGAAACTCTCCCCCACGAAGGTCTACCGGACAAGCCTCTGGCTGTTGGCCATCGCCCTGCTCTTCAGCACGGTGTGGAACCTGCCCATCGCCTTCGCGCCGCTGCTGCCGGCCTACCCGGTGGTCACCGGCGAGAAGCCGCTGCGGTTTGTCATCGTCGCTCCCCTCTCCGACAGCCACACCTGGACCAAGGTGGCCCAAGGGGCCCGCTCCGCCAGCGAAGCGCTCCAGCTCAACGTGGAGTTCACCTCCCCGCGCCACGCCGCCGTGGCCGAGCAGATCCGGCTGATCGACTCCGCTGCCGCAGCGCAGGTCGACGGCATCATCACCCTGGGCGTGCCCGACGCCGAGGTGGCCGCCGCTGTTGCCAGAGCGGCCGATCGGGGGATTCCGGTGGTCACCGCCGAGGTGGATCTGCCGGACCCCGGGCGCAGGCTGGCCTATGTGGGCACCGACAACTACGAGGCCGGCCGGTTGGCCGCCTATGAGCTGCTGCTGCGAACGGGCGGCAAGGCGGTGGTTGGCATCGTGCGGGGCCACTTCGGGCCGGCGGAGGAAGATCTGCGGATCAAGGGGTTCCAAGATGTGCTCGCCACGGCGCCCGATGTGCGGATCGTGGCGATCGAGTCCTCCAACTCCAACCGCACGCTGGCCGGCCAGAAGGCGCTGGCGATCATCGAGCAGTTCCCCGATGTGAATGTCTTTTATGCCACCACCGTCCAGGATACCATCGGCGTTGCCCAGTCCATTACCGCCAAGGGGATCCGCAACCGCATCCTCCTCATCGGCTGGGATGTGAACGGCGAGGCAGACGAGGTGCTGGTGCGGGGCGGCCTGCACGCTGTGATTCTTCAGGACCCCGAGGCCATGGGCCGGCGGGCCGTCCAGGTGCTGGAGGCATACCTGCGGCGGGACCTCCGGCCTGATTCCACGACATACATCCCGGTGATGATCCGCTCGGGAGGTGCAGCACGGTGAGAACGGCCACTCTGCAATCCCGCCTCATGGTGATGCTCTGCCTGATCGTGGTCCTGCTGCTCAGCTTCTCGCTCCTGACGCTCACCCACGCCCACACCACCGCCGCCACCTACCAGGGGCGCCTGTCAGACCTGGTGCGGGTGACCGAACTGACCCGGGCGGTCGACAACATGGCGGTCCTGCTGGGCCAACTGGCCACCGGCTCCTCGCCTGAACGGGCCGATCAGGATTTCCGCACCACCCAGGAAGAAATCTACCGGTTGCGCCGGGAGCTGCCCACCGCTACCGTCAGCCCTGCGGCGGCCCGCATGGTGCTCGACCTCGACGCCATCGCTGACTCCTTTATGGTGGAGGCGGCTGCGGCCCTCTACGCCCTGCGCGACGGCGACCTGAACCGCTACTTCCTGCACGACCGGCAGGCGGCGGTGATCGCCGGCCACCTGCGAAACACTGCTGACCGCATGCTGGCCGCTGAACTTGAGGCCTACCGCCAGGCCTTTCCCGAGGTGGACCGGCGCTACCGCTACCTCAAGAACACCAACCTGGTGGTCATGGGGACGGGGGCGCTGTTGGTGCTGCTCTTTGGCTGGGCCTTCGCCCGCCAGATCTCCGACTCGCTGCGGGACCTGGCCCACGCCGCCCGCCGCATCGCCGGCGGCGACCTGTACGGCCCCGCCGTTCCTGCGGGCCAGGGCGAGGAGATGCAGGTGCTCAGCGGCGCCTTCAACCAGATGCAGGAGGGGCTGCGCCAGCACATGCGCCAGCTGGAGGAGAAGGTAGAGCTGGAGCGACGCCTGAAGGCCGAGGAACTGGAGAACCTCCAGGTCCACACCCTGCTGCGGGAAGCCGAGCTGCGGGCGCTCCAGTTTCAGGTGAACCCCCACTTCCTCTTCAACACCCTGAACACCCTGGCCAAGACCGCCCTGATCGAGGGGGCCGACCGGACCTGCACCCTGCTGGAGACGGTCTCCGGCCTTTTACGCTACAGCCTGGGGAAGCTCGACCAGCCCGTTACCCTGGCCGAGGAGATTGCCCAGGTCCGGCGTTACGCCACCATTCAGGCAGAGCGGTTCCGCGACCGCCTCCGCCTCCTGATCGATCTCGATGAGTCGACCCTGAACACCCCGATCCCCTGCCTCACCCTGCAGCCCCTGGTGGAGAACGCCATGATCCACGGCATCGGGGGGCGGGTGCGGGGCGGCACCGTCTGGCTCACGGCCCGGCGACTCGACAGCCGGGTGCGCATTGTCGTTCGCGATGATGGCGTCGGCATGCCGCAGGACCGGTTGGTCGCCGTGCTGGAGCGGGACGGGCCGGTTCCCACGGGCCACACGACGGGGCTCGGCCTTTTCAACGTCTCACAGCGCCTGCGGCTGTTCGGCGACGGCACCGCCACCCTCTCCATCGAGAGCCGGAGCGGCGAGGGCACCACCGTCACCATCGAACTGCCCGCTGCGCCGGAAGGGGAGGAGAGCGGTGCGAATCCTGGTGGCCGATGACGAACCGATCGAGCGGGAAGCGCTGCGCGTCCTCTTACAGCGCCACATGCCCGAGGCGCAGGTGGTGGGCGAGGCCGGCACCGGGGTGGAAGCGGTCCAGCAGGTGGAGGCGCTCCGCCCGGAAGTGATTCTCATGGATATTGAGATGCCCGGGCTCTCCGGGCTGGAGGCGCTGCGGGAGATTAAGCGGCACCACCCCGCCACCCGCTGCCTTATCGTCTCCGCCTACGACCACTTCCACTTTGCCCGCGAGGCGCTGCGGCTGGGCGCCGTTGACTACCTGCTGAAGCCCGTCACCCGGGAGCAGATGCTGGAGACCCTGCACCGCCTGCAAGACGAGATTGCCCAGGAGCGGCAGCGCCTCCAGGACGACCTGGAGCAGAAGGAGCAGCTGCGGCACGTGCGGCCCCTGGCCGAGGCGGAGCTTGCGGCGCTCCTCATGCAGGGCGGCACCCGCCGCCAGCGACAGGCCCTGCTTCAGTTTCTCGGCCTCCACTTCGAGGCCGGTCTCTGCATGGTCCTTGGGCTGCCCCGGAAGAGCGGCGACACGGCAGAGGAGCCGCCCCGGTCAGCGGAGGCCTACCAGTACCTCCGCTCGCTTGCGCACTCCCTCTGCACCTGCGTGGTCGGCCCCCTGGCAGATGGCAAGGTCCCGCTGTTCATTCTGCTCCACCCGCCGGTCGACGAATACCAGGTCCGCACCTGGTCCAGCAACCTGGGCCGGCGTCTGCGCGACCGTGTTAAGGACCAGGTGGGCCTCCGCTTCCGTGTGGGCATCGGGCAGCCCTTCGCCGACCTGGACGGGCTGGCCCGCTCCTACCAGCAGGCCCTGGCCGCCTTCCACTTCGAAGATGTCTCCGAGAAGGTGACCCACTTCGGCGACCTGGAGGGGCAGGGGGAGAGCGGTTCCGACACCGACCAGCAGCTTCCCGGGCAGTGGCGCCCCACCCAGGCCGTTCTGCGGGCGATTGAGCAGGGACAGCAGCTGATTCGCACCCAGTACGCCGAAAACCTCTCGCTGGAGCGAGTCGCCCGGGAGGTGGGGCTGACGCCCTACTACTACAGCAAGGTCTTCAGCCGGGTGACCGGGGAGACCCTGGTCGACTACCTGACCCGCATTCGTGTGGAGGAGGCGAAGCGGCTCCTGGAGGACCCGGAGGTCCCGGTCAAGGAGGCCTGCTACGCCGTGGGGTACAAGGATCCCAACTACTTCAGCCGGGTCTTCAAGAAGGTGACCGGGCAGACGCCCACGGAGTTTCGCCTGAGCCTCATGTGAGGGGGGGAATGGCGGTGCACCGACGTTGGATCAGATTGCTCCTGGCGCTCCTGCTGCTCCTCTCCGGCTGTGTCCAGCAGCAGCCGGCGCCGACCGCAGCCAAGGACCGCATTCGCATCGGCTTTGCGATGGATGCCCTGCAGGAAGAGCGCTGGCAGCGTGACCGGGACATCTTTGTGGCCCGCGCCCGGGAGCTGGGGGCAGAGGTGACGGTGCAGGCCGCCTCCGGTGACCGGTACCTCCAGCTCGCCCAGATGGAGAACATGCTCAACCGGGGCGTCAATGTGCTGGTGGTGGTCGCCCACGACGCCAAGGCGATCGGCCCCATGGTGGAGCGCGCCCACGCCCGGGGCGTCAAGGTGATCGCCTACGACCGGCTGGCGCAGTACGCCGACGTTGACTTCTACCTCGCCTTCGACAGCCACCGGGTCGGCCAGCTTCAGGCGGAGTACCTGACCCGCCTGGTGCCCGACGGCCGGTACCTCTACCTCGGCGGCGCCCCCGACGATGAAAACGCCCACCTGGTCTGGCGCGGTGTTCATTATGTGCTGGACCCCCTGGTGGAGAGCGGCAAGGTGCACCTGGTCTCAGACGAGCCCTCCACCGGATCGGACCCGGCGGAGATTCAGCGCACCGTGGAGGAGATCCTCCGCCGGGCCGGCGGGCAGGTCGATGCGATCGCCGCTGCAAACGACGGCGTGGCCGCCGCTGCCATCGCCGCCCTGCAGAGCCTCGGCCTGGCCGGGAAGGTCCAGGTGGTGGGGGCCAACGCGGAGCTGGCAGCCCTGCGTCGGATACGCAGCGGCACCCAGGCAATGACGGTCTACAAGCCCATCCGGCTCCTGGCGGAGAAGGCCGCCGATGTGGCGGTGGCCCTGGCCAGGGGAGAGCAGCCCGTGTCGACCCACACCGTCTCCAACGGCCAGAAGGAGGTTCCGGCGATCCTGTTCGAGCCCGTCGCTGTGGACGACACCAACTGGATGACCACGGTGGTCCGTGACGGCTTTCTGCGCGAGGAGGAGATTCTCGGCATCAAGTAGCACTTTTTTGTCCGGCCTGCGATGAGCGGCCCCGGGAATCCGTACCCGTTCCGTCCTATAAGTGCGCAATAATATGTAGTTTCTGATTTATAGGGGTATGTTACGCTTTCCCCACCTGGACACACGGGGGGTACGATACGATGAGACGATGGTTCAAGGCTTCTGCGGTCGGGTTCCTCAGCATCATCTTGTTGGCTGCCGCCGCCTGCACCGGCTCCCAGCCCGCTCCCCAGACCAATCAACCCGCTGCCCAGCCCAGCCAGCCCGCCACCCAGCCCGCGCCCAAGGAGGTTGAGATCTTCTCCTGGTGGACCGGCGCCGGTGAGGCGGCAGGTCTCGACGGCCTGATCAAGCTCTTCAAGGAGAAGAACCCCGACATCAACGTGATCAACGCCGCGGTGGCCGGCGGCGCCGGCACCAACGCCAAGGCGGTGCTCGCCTCCCGCATGAGCGGCGGCAACCCGCCTGACACCTTCCAGGTCCACGCTGGTCACGAACTGCTCGACACCTGGGTCGCCGCCGGCAAGATGGAGTCGCTCAACGACCTGTACGCCAGCGAGGGCTGGAACGAAAAGTTCCCCAAGCAGCTGATCGACATGATGTCGAAGGACGGGCAGGTCTACTCCGTGGCGGTGAACATTCACCGGGGCAACGTGCTCTGGTACAACAAGAAGGTCTTCACCGACAATAACCTGACACCGCCCACCACCTTTGAGGAGTTCTTCAAGGTCGCCGAGGCGCTCAAGGCGAAGGGCATCACCCCGCTCTCCCTGGGCGACAAGGAGCCCTGGACCTCGGTCCACCTCTTCGAAGATGTCCTCCTCGGCACCCTGGGCCCGCAGGGCTACAACGACCTCTTCACCGGCAAGATGAAGTGGGACGACCCCAAGGTCAGGGAGGCGCTCGAAACCTTCAAGAAGATGCTGGCCTACGTCAACGAGGACCACGCCGCCCGCAACTGGCAGGACGCCTCCCAGATGGTCGCCACCGGCAAGGCCGCCATGAACGTCATGGGCGACTGGGCGAAGGGCTACTTCACCACCGACCTGAAGCTGGTCCCCAACAAAGACTTCGGCTGGATGCCCACCCCCAACACCAAGGGCTCGTTCATGGTGGTCTCCGACACCTTCGGCCTGCCGAAGGGGGTCAAGAACAAGGAGGCGACCCTCGCCTTCCTGAAGGTGCTCGGCTCCAAGGAGGGGCAAGATGTCTTCAACCCGCTGAAGGGCTCGATTCCCGCCCGCACCGACGCCGATCTCTCCAAGTACGATGAGTACAGCAAGGAAGCGATGAGCGACTGGAAGAGCAACGCCCTGGCGCCGTCCATCGCCCACGGCTCGGCGGCATCGCCCGGCTTCAGCGACAAGCTCTCCCAGGTGATCAACATCTTCGTCAGCAAGGGCGACGTCGACCAGGCGCTGGCCGGGCTGAAGGAAGCATCTGCCGAGATCAAGTAGCATGACGAAAGGGGCCGGTTCCCACGGGGCCGGCCCCTCCTGTTCAGCAAATGGAGCGGAGGAGGTCGGGCCTATGCGGACCCGCCGTCTCGGGGAAGGCCTGCTGCCGGTCCTCCTGGTATCGCCGTCGGTCCTGGCGCTTCTGGTCTTCGTCTACGGCTTTATCGGGTGGACGGGGTATGTCTCCCTCAGCAACTGGAACACCTTTGTCCCCAACCTTTCCTTTGCCGGCCTGAAGAACTACCTCTTCCTCTTCAAGGACTTCCGGTTCCAGTCAGACCTACGCAACACGCTCTTCTTCGCCGTTCTCTTCATTGGAATCTGCCTGGTCCTCGGACTGATCCTCGCCCTGCTGGTCGACCAGAAACTGCGGGCAGCCGGCCTCTTCCGCAGCATCTTCCTCTTCCCCATGGCGTTGTCGTTCGTGGTGACGGGCGTGGTCTGGCAGTGGATTCTGAACCCGGGCACCGGGATCAACCTCTGGCTTAAGGCTCTGGGCGCCAAAAGCCCGCCTCTCTGGTTCGTCAGTACCAAGATCGTGCCATCGATCGACCTCGGCAAGATCGAGTTCGGCCTGCCCCTGGCCATTCTCGCGGTCGTCATCGCCGCCGTCTGGCAGATGTCTGGCTTTGCCATGGCCACCTACCTGGCCGGCCTTCAGGGGATTCCCGAAGACGTAAAAGAGGCCGCCCGGGTGGACGGCGCATCCGAGTGGCAAACGTTGCGGCGGATCGTTCTCCCGATGCTGCGGCCCATGACGATCTCGATCATCATCATGCTGGCCCACGTCTCGTTCAAGACCTTCGATCTGGTCTACGCCATGACCGGTCCCGGCGCCATGTACGTCACCGATGTGCCGGGCGTCTACATGTTCGAGACCGCCTTCCGCGGCAACTTCATGGCCAACGGTGCGGCTATCGCCATGGTGATGCTGGTCCTCTCTGCCGTGGTCACGGTACCGTACCTACTCACCTCGGGACGGAGGGATCTCGATGTCGACGCGACCTGATCTGCTCCTCCCGCTGGGAGGCACCGCCCGGGAGCCGGCCTTGAGCCGAATCTGGGCGCGGGCGAAGGTTCCGCTGCTCTACACGGTGCTGATCCTCTTCACCCTCTTCTACCTGATTCCGATCTACGTCATGCTGGTCACCAGCTTCAAGCTGCCCGACCAGGTCTCGCTCGACGAGATGTGGACGCTCCCCCGGTCGATCAGCCTGGTGAGCTATACCATCGCCCTTCAGAGGCTCTATCCGAACCTGATGAACACCTTCGCCCTGGTGATTCCGGGGACGATCATCGCATCGTTCGTGGGCTCCCTTAACGGCTACGTGCTGGCCAAGTGGAAGTTCCGGGGCGCAGACTACCTCTTCACCGCCATGCTCTTCGGCATGTTTGTGCCCTACCAGTCGATCCTGATCCCGCTGATCCGCTTCATGCAGACGATCGGGCTGTACAACACCATCACCGGCCTGGTGATCATCCACGTGATCTACGGCATTCCGATCACCACGCTGATCTTCCGGAACTTCTACGCCAGCATCCCCGACGGGATCATCGAGGCCGCCCGCATCGACGGCGCCTCCATTCTCGGCATCTACCGGCGCATCGCCCTGCCGCTCTCCATTCCCGGCTTTGTGGTGGTCGGGATCTGGGAGTTCACATCGATCTGGAATGAGTTCCTGTTCGCCGTCTCGGTCACCCAGTCGAGCAAACAGCCGATCATGGTCGCCCTGCAGAACCTGTCGGGCAGCCAGATTGTCCAGTGGAACGTGCAGATGGCCGCCGCCCTGATCGCCGCCCTACCCACCCTGCTGGTCTACATGATCATGGGCAAGTACTACATGCGGGGCCTCATGGCCGGCGCCCTGAAGGGGTAGGGGCCGGAGCGTCCGCCCGTAGACCCCCAGAGCCGGGAGCAGCAGGGCGCCCGAGAGCGCCAGGGCCGCCCGCAGCGAGAACCGGGTGCCCACCCAGCCCACCACCGGGCCGCCACCCGACTGCCCGACGGCATCCATCTGCCCGATGATCGACAAGACGGTGGCCCGGGTCCGGGATTCCGCCTGCTGGTTGACCCAGGTATCGAAGAGCGGCCCGTAGACGGCGCCCACGATCGGCATAACCACCACCGCCGCCACCGCCCACCCGAGGCCCGGCGCCCCCGCCAGCACCAGAATGCAGAGCATCCGCACGGCGGTGCTCACCATAAGGGCAATGGTCACCTGCCGGGGCCGGCTGAGATCGATCCGCTTCTCGCTCACGTGGGCCGCAGCGATCCCCAGCAGGGCGCTGACCGCGCTCAGAATGCCGAACCAGGTGGCCGGCGTGAGCCGGCTCACCTCTTCAAGCCGCAGGGTGATCAGGAAGTGCGCCTCCCACAGCCGGGCAACGCCCTCCGAGGAAGCGCCGGTAATCACCGTAACGGCCAGCAGCGCCATGAGAACCGGCCGCCCCCGCACAGCGCCGATCCCCTCGCGGAAGGTGGTGGTCAGCGCCTGCCAGGCGGGGCGGTTTCCGCGCGGCTCCGGACGGAAGCCGTGCTCGCGCATCTTGAACAGCATAAAAATCGCCACCCCCAGGTGCAGAGCCCCACCCACCAGGAAGGGCAGGTTCAACCCCAGGTTAGCCAGCCCGACGCTAAGGGGAATGCCCGCCAGGGAGAAGAAGCGGCTAAACTTCGCCCCCCGCATGAAGAGGGTGCCCACCCTGTCCGAGCCGACCTCGTCGGTGATCCAGGCCTGCTGGGCACCGCTCATGAAGGTCCAGCCGATCCCGCGGATCACCTCGGCAACCACCACGCCCCAAAAGAAGGGCAAGACCCCGCCCAGCCAGGGCACGCTCCCCTCCAGCAGGTAGGCAGCCGCCATGACAAAGGTGCCGATGATCAGCGAGAGACGACGGCTGTAAGAGTCAGCCACCACCCC
>JBMONB010000078.1:0-7352 GCA_049325315.1 Bacillota bacterium
AGGATGCCCCCTGGCTCTTCCTGCACAGCGAGACCCAGCTGACCGCCATCCGCAAGAACGTGTCGGGCTTCGTTGTCCACCCGTCTGAGCGGATGATCTGGACCGGCGCCGACAAGAAGTAAGCTCACATGGTGCGGGGCGGGCCCTAGTGACCCGCCCCGCGCTCTCTTCGCCCAAGCATGAAGTGAGGGAAGATGCATGTACAAGTACATCGCCCGGCGCCTGCTGGCGATTATTCCCGTTCTGATCGGCGCTTCCTTCCTGGTATTCAGCGCCGTCCGGCTCGCACCCGGTGACCCTGCCCGGACCATCGTCGGCGAATCCGCCGACCAGGCGCTGGTGGAGCAGGTCCGCAAGGAGATGGGGCTCGACAAGCCGATTCTCACCCAGTATGCCGTCTTCCTCGGCAAGGCGGTCACCGGCGATCTGGGCAAGTCGCTCCGCACCAACGATACGGTGGCCAATGAGCTGGCGGCCAAGATCCCCAACACGCTAATGCTGACAGTGGCGGCGCTGGGAGTGGCCGCGCTGATCGGCATCGGCACAGGTGTGCTGGCGGCAACCAGACGCAACTCCATCTTCGATAATGTGAGCATGGTACTGGCCCTGCTGGGCGTCTCCATGCCCGTCTTCTGGCTCGGCTTCCTCTTCATGCTCCTCTTCTCGATCACCCTCCCCAAACTGCTGGGGACCGGACCGCTCCTGCCGCCCACCGGAGCCGGCACCTGGCAGCACCTGGTGATGCCGACCCTGACCCTGGCGGCCTACTCCATGGCGATCATCGCCCGCATGACCCGCTCCTCCATGCTGGAGGTGCTGCAGAAGGATTATATCCGCACCGCCAAAGCCAAGGGGCTGGGACAGGGGCGCGTGATATACAAGCACGCCCTGCGCAACGCGCTGGTGCCCGTCGTGACGATCATGGGCCTGCAGGTCGGGTCGCTGATCGGCGGCGCCGTTCTCACCGAGACGGTCTTCAGCTGGCCGGGCATCGGCGGGCTGCTGGTCAACGGCATCCTCTTCCGGGACTACCCGGTGGTGCAGGGAACCGTGCTCTTCATCACCACCGCCTTCGTGCTGGTCAACCTCGTGGTCGACCTGCTCTACGGCGTGCTCGATCCGCGCATTCGGTACTCGTAAGGAGGTCCTCGCGTTGGCAATTCCTGCTGCAACCAAGCAAGCTGCCCCGGCGGGGGGACCTCAGGGGGAACGGTGGCTGGCCGTCCTCTGGAAGCGGTTCCGCCGCTCCCGCACCGGGCTCTTCGGGCTGGGGGTCGTCCTGCTCTTCATCTTCACCGCCCTCTTCGCCCCCTACCTGGTGCCTCACGACCCTGAAGCCGCCGACTTCGCCATGGCCCTGAAGGGGCCCTCGTCCAAGTACTGGCTGGGCACCGATGAGCTCGGGCGCGATCTCTTCTCCCGCCTGCTGATCGGCGCCCGCATCTCGGTCCTGATCGGCGTCGTCTCCGTGGCCATCGGCCTGACGATCGGCGTCCCGCTGGGGCTGATCAGCGGCTACTACGGCGGCCGGCTCGATCAGGTGATCAGCCGGGGCATTGACATCCTCCTCGCCTTTCCGAGCATTCTGCTGGCGATCTTCCTGGTCGCCTTCCTCGGCCCCTCGCTCAGCGACATGTCGATCAGTTCCCTCATTCCGGGCCCGCTCATGGCCGCCATGATCGCCGTGGGCATCGTCTCGGTCCCCACCTATGCCCGCCTGGTGCGCGGCTCCACCCTGGCAGCGCGGGACGAGGACTACGTCACCGCCGCCCGTGCAGCGGGCTCCCGGGACCTGCGGATCCTCGCAAGGCATATCCTGCCGAACGTAATGGCCCCAATCCTGGTCCAGTCCTCCCTCCAGATCGCCTCGGCGATCCTCTCCGCTGCGGCCCTCGGCTTCCTGGGCCTGGGCGCCCCGCCGAACATCCCCGAGTGGGGCACCATGCTCCAGAAGGCCCGAACCTACGTCTTCTCCGCCCCGCACCTGATGACATTCCCGGGCGTAGCCATCGCCCTGGTGGTGCTGGGCTTCAACCTCCTGGGCGACGCCCTGCGAGACGCCCTGGACCCCCGACTGAAGCACTAGTCGAGCTGGCCCACCTCGGAGACGGGGTGGGCCGTTTATTTATCGCAGATTACGCGGATTAAGACAGTGATTACGCAGATGAAAACATTATATATTTATTGGTTTTCAGCTTACGACAGGTTTGCGTCGGTAATCTGCGTAATCATTAAAAATCTGCGTAATCTACGGTTAAGATGCCGGAGGCCCCACCTCATAATCGAGGTGGGGCTTCTGCTTTACTCCAGGGGAATCGGCTTGGACCGGTCCTGCCTCGCGGCCTGCTGCTCCTCTGCCTCCAGCCGCTCCAGGGCGTGGTCCACCAGCGCCCGGACCCCTAACAGCCCTTCCCGCCGGGCGTTCCGGAAGTGGGCCATCGCCTCTTGCGGGGGCTTCGGTAGGAGCGCTCCCCGCAGTTCCAGCATCAGGTCGACCAGGGTGTGCATTTGTTCCCGGTTCATGCTTCTGCCTCCTCCAGGTCGCGGGTCTCCCTCGGGCCGAAGCGGACGGTCAGTCGCTCCTCCGCCAGCCGGGCCCCCAGGACGGGCCGGCCGGTCAGCATGCGGGGCAACACTACCTTCCGCTTGTACCAGCCAACCGAGATGGTCAGTTCGTCGCCACGCTGGGTCAGGTTGATCTGCTCTTTTGGGACAAAGGGGACCGCCAGGTCAAGCAGGTAGCCCTCTCCCTCTGCCCGCAGCTCCTCGACCCGGCCGGTGTAGAGAATTCTGGCGGGGTCCTCCTCGCCGAAGGCGGTCTGGGCGACCCGCTCCAGCATCTGGAGGCCCACGACTTCGCTCTCCATCAGTGGGATGCGAAAGATCGGCAGGGGGTTGAAGGCGGCCTCGATCTCCTCGGTGTGCCGGGCCTGCACCTCCCGCCAGCGGGCGAAGTAGGAGGACTCCGCCTCGGGCGGCAGCACCCGGTTGACCACAATGGCGTCGGTGTTGAAGCCGAAGAGGTTCAGGTAGGTGAAGGAGCGGCGGGCCTCGGCGATCACCATCTTCTCGGGGTTGAGCACCAGGCGCATGGAGGTGGTCTCGTGATCCAGGAGAATCCGGTGCATCTCCGCCAGCTCGACAAAGAGCTGCTCCATGGCGTTCATGGCCTGATCCGACGGCAGCTCCAGGCCGTGCAGCGCCATGCGGGCGATGGGCCTCGCCACCTTGACCGCCCTCTTCTTCATGGGGAAGATCTTCTCGATCCACCAGCGGAAGGCGGTGGGGAAGGAGAGCATCCGCAGCGTCTCACCCGTGGGGGCGCAGTCGACCACCAGCACGTCGTATTGGCCGCTCAGCACGTGCCGGCGGATCTGGAGCAGGCTGAACAGCTCCTCCATGCCGGGGAAGACCAGCAGCTCGTCGGTGGAGACCGCTTCGACCTTCGCCCAGGCCATAACGCCGGCCAGCCAGCGCTGGATCTCGCCCCAGTGGCGCTCCGCCTCCCGCAGGGAGTCGATCTCCTGGCCCCACAGGTTCGGCGCCACCTGCACCGGGTCGGACCCGAGGGGCAGGTCAAGCGAGTCGGAGAGGCTGTGAGCCGCATCGGTGGACATGATCAGGGTCCGGTAGCCAAGTTTTGCGAGGCGGGTGGCGGTGGCGGCTGCCACGCTGGTCTTGCCCACCCCGCCCTTGCCGGTATAGACGAGCACACGCATGTCGGGTCACCTCGTTTCCAGTTGCTACGATCTCGAAGTATCTATTCTGTGGATGGGCGCAGGCTGGCTGCGCCCATTCTTCTTCAGTCCAACGGAATCCGGCGGGCGCCTGGTTCGTACTCCCTCGGCGGCGCTTTCTCCTCAGCCTCGGTGGGGGCCGGCTCCTCCCCCAAGGCCTGCAGCACCTTCTGCACCAACGTCATCAGCGTCGCCACCTCGTCGGGGGTCAGCACGCTGGTGATGCGCTGCAAGATGGTGTCGATGTGGCCCTGCACCTTGACAGCCAGCTCTCGCCCCTCACCGGTCAGCCGGTTGACGATCACCCGCCGGTCCTCGGCCGAGCGCTCCCGCTCGATCAGCTTGCGGCGGGTCAGCCGGGCGCCGATGCCGGTCGCCGTGGAGAGCGGCACATTCAGGTCGGCGGCCAGCTCTGACATGGTCGCCTCGCCCCGGCGATAGAGCATCAGGAGGGCGAGCAGGTCGGTCTTGGGGATCTCCTGCTCCAGGGAGAGCAGTTCCGGGCTGATGGCCGGAAGGCGAAGCTGGCCGCTCAGAATCATCTCCACCAGCTGCTGCATCCCATCCCTCCCTGTTCCGGGCTTATACTACGACGACGAAGTATCTTGGATTCAGCATACTACGGCATCGTAGTATTGTCAAGTAGTGCTTTCGTGTCCTGTGGACTAGGTAGACCGAGGTGTACAATGTCAGCGATCTGAAAGAAATGGAGGCCGGGAGCAGATGGCGAAGCTGACCGAGGCGATGAAGCAGATGATCGCCACCCAGCAGTGTTTCGTGGGGACCGTAAGCCCCGACGGGATGCCCAACGTGGCGCCCAAGCGGTCGACGCGCCTCTTTGACGACGAGACGCTGATCTTCAACGAGGGCACGGGCCGCACCACCCACAGCAACCTGCTCAGCGGCTCCCGGGTCGCGATTGCTGTGGTCAACCGGGACGAGATGGACGGCTACCGCTTCGTGGGCACCGCCACGGTGCACCAGTCGGGCCCCGTCTACGAGCAGGCGGCAGCCATCTCCGTTCAGTCGGGGCGCCCGGCCCCCAGGGCGGCGGTGACCGTCGCCGTCGAGGAGATCTACAGCCTGAAGCCCGGCCCCACCGCCGGCGCCCGGATCGGCTAGTCAAAGGGTCCCACTCCTGTCGGGTGGGACCCTCTTTTATGCATGGGCCGCGGTCACTGGTTGACAAAGTGGTGCGCCGTCTGGGTCAGCCGCTGAAAGACAAACTCCCGCACCGGGCCGGTCAGGCCGATGTCGTCCATCGCCCCGCTCATGCAGGAGAGCCAGTCGCCGGCCCGCTCCTCGTCGATGGGGAAGCGCAGGTGACGGGCCCGCATCATCGCAGGCCCGTACCGCTCCGAGTAGAGCGCCGGGCCGCCCAGAAACTGGGTGAGAAAGAGGTACTGCTTCTCTTTTACCTCGGTGAAATCCGCGGGAAAGAGCGGCGCCAGGTTCGGGTGTTGGGCCACCCGGTCGTAAAAGGCCTCGACCAGGCGGCGCAGCGTCTCCGCCCCGCCCAGCGCCTCGTAGGGGGAGAGGTATGCGTCGGAAATAGGAATCCCTGCCTTTCGCCGTGGGTCTGCTCTGTTTAGACGAACCGTTCTAGTAAAAGAGCATGCCCAGGGCGACCGCTCCGGCCATCACCGGGGCGGTGGGAAGCTTGTAGAGCTTGGCCGCCGCCACGCCGGCAGCGATCGCCAGGCCCAGCCAGCTGAGCGAGCTGGTCAGGAGGATCCGCCCGGCCAGGAAGAAGACGATCACCGTGGCCAGCGGGCCCACCGATTCCAGCGCCCCCTTTACCCACGCAAGCTTGAACCAGGATACGGGCACCTTGGAGATAAGGAAGACCGCCGAGAGGCTGACCGCCACCAGCGCCAGGGTGGCGGCCACGGCGCCGCCCAGGCCATCGACCGCCATGCCCACCGCCGTGGTGAAGGCGGCCAGCGGGCCCGGGGTCGACTGCCCCAGCGCCACCGCCACGGCGAACTGGGCCGGGGTGATCGCCCCGGTCTGCACCAGCTCCCGCTCCAGGCCGGCCAGCAGGGTATTGCCGCCGCCAAAGGAGACCGCTGTCAGCAAGGTCACCAGCAAGAAGAGCCGCCACATCTTATGCCGCCTCCTTCCGAATCAGCCGCGCCGACCGACCGGCCCCGATCAGGGCGCCTCCCAGCAGGAGCAGCAGCGGGTGGACCCCCAGGAAGATCAGGAGCAGCATCGCCAGGCCGAGGCTCTTGTGCCAGGTCTCCTTCCACCGCTTCAGCCCCTCCATCCCCGTGGCGATCAACAGGCCGGCGGTGGCATAGACCGCTCCGAGCATCGCCCCGTCGGTCCGGGCCCCCACCCAGGGAATGTGGGCCAACAGCGGCAGGCAGATTACCAGGGCGAAGGCCGGCAGCAGCAGGCCCACCTGGGCGATCACCGCCCCGGGGAGCCCGCCCACGCGAACTGAGACGGCGCCCCACAGGTTGAGGAACGACGGCCCCGGCAGAAAGACCGAGAGGGCGTAGGCGCCGTCCACCTCCTCCCCCGTCATCCAGCCCAGTTCCTCCGCCTTCTGGCGGATAATCGGATAGGCAGCGTTCACCCCGCCAAAGACGGTGGACCCCAACCACAGCCCCAACGTAAAGAGCGGCCAATACTTCCGCATCATAAAAATAATCCCTCCGTCTTTATCGTTGCACGGTAGGGACTCGGCGGGGAAGTGCCGAAGCGTGATAGGGGTATAACGGCAGGAGGGACTCATCGTTGCTGCATCTTCTGGAGAGTTTCTGCGTGGTCGCCGAGACGGGGAGCCTGAACAAAGCGGCCGAGGTGCTCCACCTCACCCAGCCGGCCATCAGCCGCCAGATCAAGGCGCTGGAGGCCCAGCTCGGCGCGGTGCTGCTCACCCGCACCCCGCACGGGGTCGAGCTGACGCCTGCCGGCCAGGCGGTGCTTCCCCATGCCCGGGCGGCCCTGGCGGCGGTCACTGCCTGTAAGCACGCCGCCGCAGGCGCCTCGGGCAGCGGCCCCGAGCGGCTGCGCATCGCCGCCGGGCTCATGATCACGCTCTACACGCTGCCACCCGTCATCGCCGCCTTCAAGGAGGCCTATCCCGCCATTCCGGTGGAGCTGATCCCCGGCCACCACCGGGACACCCTGGACCGGCTGATGGCCTACAAGGCAGATGTCGCCTTCATCGCCTCCGATGTGACCGCCCCGGAGACCAAGGCGCTGAAGCTCTTCTCCGACCCGCTCCTGCTGGTCAGCCACCCCCAGCCCGACCCGCCCAGGCGGCTCGCTGACCTGGAGGGGCGAACGCTCCTGGTGCTCCAGCCCCAGGCGGGGCTCCGGCAGGAGGTGGAGCGGGCGCTGACCGAGCACGGGGTGACCTGCCGGCTGGCGGAGCATCCGACGGTAGAGACGATCAAGACCGCCGTGCAGCTCCAGATGGGCGTCACGCTCCTGCCCGCCTCCGCCGTCCGGGAAGATGTGCGCACCGGTCGCCTCGCCGCCGTGCCGGTGGAGGACTGGCCCGCCTCGACCCGGACGATCCGGGCCTTCGTGCGGGCGGAGGGGACGCTGCCTGAGCCGGTGCGGACCTTCATTCACCTGCTCAAGGAGCATTACAAGGAG
>JBMONB010000078.1:7452-10740 GCA_049325315.1 Bacillota bacterium
GCCTCCACGCAGTTGAAGATCGTGTGGCAGCGGAAGACGCCGTACTCGTTGCCCACCAGCTCCAGCCGCTCCAGGTTGGCGGTGTCCCGGGTGTCCACGAAGAAGCGGTTGGCCCAGGTCAGGGCGTGGGGGCCCAGGTACTCCTCGTTGTTGGCGCCGCTGGGGCAGGAGGCGAAGCAGGCGCCGCAGAGGATGCAGTCGATCTCCATGTTGTACTTGGCCCGGTCCTCCTGGCTCTGGAGCCGCTCCCGCTCGGGCGCCGGGCCGTCGTTGATCAGCCAGGGCTTCACCCGCTCGTAGTTGGCCCAGAACTTGGACATATCGACCACCAGGTCCTTCACCACCGGCATGTGCGGCAGCGGCGAGACGGTGACCGTATCGCCCTCGAGGGCATCCTTCACCTGGACCTTGCACGCCAGGGTATAGCTGCCCGAGACGTACATGGCGCAGGAGCCGCAGATCGCCTCCCGGCAGCTGTAGCGGAAGGCCAGGGAGCCGTCTCGCTTCTCCAGCACCCAAAGCAGCGCCTGCAGGACCGTCATGCCCTCCCGGTACTCGACGCGGAAGGTCTCGTAGCCAGGGTCGGTGCCCTTCTCGGGGTCGTAGCGGAAAACGCGCAGGTTAAAGGATTCCATCTAGCAGGCACCCCCTCTCTAGTACTTCCGGGCCTCCGGCTGGAACTTGGTGATCGTGACCGGCGAGTAGTCGAGCCGGACGCCGTCGGGCGTGTGGTAGGCCAGGGTGTGCTTCAGGAAGTTGACATCGTCCCGCTCGGTGTAGTCACGCCGGGCATGGGAGCCGCGGCTCTCCTTGCGGGCCAGGGCGCCGGCGGCGATCGCCTCGGCCACGTTGATCATCCCCTGAAGCTCGCTGTGCTGGAGCAGGTCCAGGTTGTAGATCCGCCCGGTGTGCTTCACCCTGACCTTGGCGTACCGCTCCCGCAGCTCCCGCACCTTGGCAAGCCCTTCGGCGAGGGTCTCCTCGGTCCGGAAGACGCCCACCTTGTGGAACATGGTCTCCTGGAGTTCCACCCGCAGGCTCGGGCCATCTTCGGTGCCCGGGCCGTCGTAGAGCGCCTGGAACCGGGCCTCCACCTTCGCCTTGACCCCGGCCAGAGCCGCACCGCTGCTCTTGACCGGCGCCTCGCTCAGCACGAACTCGGCCATACGGTCGCCGGCGATCTTGCCGAAGACGATGGTGTCCAGCAGGGAGTTGCCGCCCAGGCGGTTGGCGCCGTGGACGCTGACGCAGGCGCACTCGCCGGCGGCGTAGAGCCCCTTCAGCTTCGTCTCACCGTGGACATTGGTGTCGATGCCGCCCATGGTATAGTGCTGGCTGGGCTGCACCGGAATCGGCTCGTAGACCGGGTCGATGCCGGCGAAGTTCTTGCAGATCTCCCGCACCTCGGGCAGCCGCTCGTTGATCTTCGCCTCGCCCAGATGGCGCAGGTCGAGGTGGACATAGCCACCGCCCTTGCCGCCCAGGTTAAAGCCGCGCCCCTCGAGGATCTCGGTGAGAATCGAGCGGGCGACGATATCGCGCGGCCCCAGCTCCATCGCCTTGGGGGCGTACTTCGCCATGAACCGCTCGCCCTCGTTGTTCACCAGGTAGCCGCCCTCGCCGCGGCAGCCCTCGGTCATGAGAATATTGGTCCCCCAGAGGCCCGTGGGGTGGAACTGAATAAACTCCATATCCTTCAGCGGCACCCCCGCATGGAAGGCGACCGCCATCCCCAGGCCCGTGTTCAGCAGGTTGTTGGTGGAGTGAGCGTAGATCTTGCCCGCCCCGCCGGTGGCAAAGAGGAAGGCGTCGGCCTTCACGGTGCCGACCGTGCCGGAGAGGATATCGATGATCACGGCGCCCACAACCCGGCCGTCCTCGACGACCAGTTCGAGCACCTGAACCTCCGAGTAGACCTTGATTCCGCGCTTCAGCGTCTGCTGGTACATGGTGTGCAGCAGGGCGTGACCGGTCTTGTCGGCGGCGAAGGCGGTGCGGGGGAAGCCCGCTCCGCCGAAGGGGCGCTGGGCGATGGTGCCGTCTTCATTGCGGGAGAAGGGACAGCCCCAGTGCTCCATCTCGATGATCCGGGGGACCGCCTCTCGGGCCATCACCTCGGCGGCGTCCTGGTCGGCCAGGAAGTCGGAGCCCTTTACCGTATCGAACATGTGCCGCTCCCAGCTGTCGTCCTTCCCGTTGGGATGGTTGGCCAGGGAGCCGTTGATGCCACCGGCCGCCGCCACGGAATGGGAGCGCACGGGGGGCAGCTGCGAGATGATCGCTACGTCCTTTACGCCGCGATCGTGAACGGCGATCGCCGCCCGCAGACCGGCCAGGCCGCCCCCGATGATCGCCACGCGATGCTCCAGATGCATACGGGAAACACCTCCCGGTCTTGTGCTAATTGAGGGTCAGGAAGAGATAGAGCGCCGCAGAGCCGTACCCGGCAAAGAGCAGGCCGACCAGGGTGAGCACCCAGGTGGCAGCACGCCCGGCCTTCGGCCAGTAGTCGAAGATGATCGCCCGGATGCCGTTCAGGCCGTGGTACAGGCCCACGAACAGGAGTCCGGAGTCGACCAGGAAGTAGAGCAGTCCCTTCAGCCGCAGGCTGCTGCTGGCGAAGGTGATCTCAGCGGTGGGGTCAACAAAATGCATGATGCCGAAATGGACGCCCACCAGCAGGAGCAGCAAGACAGCGCTGACCCGCTGGCCGATCCAGTTCCACAGGCTTCCCTTCATGGAGATCCCTCCTATGGTGTGTCGTGGGTCAGACCGACCAGGGGTAGGCCTGGAAGCGGATGATGAACCAGTAGCTGCCCGTGACGATGAGGATCGCCGAGATCGCCATCACCGTCCAGAAGAGCCTCTTCTGCTTGCGCACGCCCACACCCCGGTCGTGCAGCAAGAGCCGCACCCCGTTGATTCCATGGAAGGTGATCGCCAGGAAGAGGAGCCACTCGCCGATCACAAAGGGCTTCGTCGCCAGTTTGGCCATGGTCGCGGTGAACCCGTCCGCCCCGCCTCGGACCACCGAGGTGACCTCGACGATGTGCATGAGGAGGAACAGGGTAATCGCCACGCCCGAGACCCGGTGGAGCACATGGGACCACATGCCGGTGCGGTAATAACGGGGATTCAGATCCACGTAGACCCGGACATCTCGCTTCTCCCGCATCTGTTCCATGCTGTCACTTCCTTGTCGTGCATCTGGCTCAATTCAACTCCTATAGATAACTGTGTGCAACGGGTTTACACGAAGATAGGCCGCGAATGACACCTTCGTCACAG
>JBMONB010000079.1:0-10735 GCA_049325315.1 Bacillota bacterium
GCGCCGCCGTGGCCGAGGAGTCGGTCGCCAGCGCCTGCCGCCGCTCCCGGCGCCTGCGGATCCCCTCGGCGATCTCCGCCGGGGTGATCGAGAGCCGCCGGGCGGCAATGTCGACGGGCCAGAGCAGGAGCGCCAGCAGCAGGAGCGCCCCTTCCAGCGGGAGCCGGCCCGGGGCCGGGGGCAGGTTGCGGGCAAAGGCCAGCTTCGGGTCGGTCAGCACCTCGCCGCCGCCCGCCCGGGCCAGCCGCTCCATGAACTTCGGGTCGGCGCCGCTGGTGGCGAACTCGGGGCTGTAGGGCACCACGATAAAGGTCTCGCCCAGGGTGGTCGACTGCCGCTTGGTGCCGGCTGAGAGGCGGACCAGGTAGGGCCCGGGCATCGAGGCGGGGATCTCGCCCTCGTACTGGCCGGGGGCGGTTGCCTGCAGGCTGAGGATCTGGGTGGAGCCGTCGGGCCGGATCACGCCGGCCACGATATTGGCCGGCCACGAGTTCTCGCCGCCCACTCCGCCGACCGCCAGCCCCTCGCCGGGGATCTGCACCGTCAGGTGCGCCTTGCCGCCCACCACGCTGGCCATGGTCCGGATCGCCTGCTCGTCGACCGCCGGCATGGTCCAGGAGACCACATTGGACCAGAAGCGGTTGAACTCCTCCCAGAGCACCATCTGCTCCGACCAGAGCCCGCCGGTGTCCGAGGTGAAGGCCACCACCCGCCCCAGGCCGGTCTGCCAGGCGGAGAGCACCGGGTCGGCCTGCGCCGACTGGAGCACCACCTCGCCGGTGGGCTTCGGTGTGGTGGCGATATAGCCCCGCAGCATCGGCAGGCCGCCGATGCCGGAGAGGATGGGGCTCGGGCTGAGCACGGCGGGGTAGAAGTCCTCCTCCACCACCCCCGGGCGGGCCATCGCCTGCGCCTCCTTCAGGAAGATCTGCGGGGTGGCGCCGGCGTCGGAGGCCAGGTAGTACCGGCCGTTGCCCATCTGGGCGATCAGCTGCATCAGCACCTCCTCGCCGGGGCGCAGCCAGTTCACGTGGACCGAGGAGACGGTGATCCCCATGGCCGAGATCCGGGCGACCCGCTCGGCGTACTCCTGAAAGGAGATCATCTGGGCGTCGCCGTCGCCCGCCAGCACGATGTGCTTGATCTTCGCATCGATCTTGACCAACTCCCGCGCCACCGCCTCCATGTGCTCCATGTAGTGCGGCGGGTCACCGGGGGCCATGGCGTCGATCATCGCCTTGATCTGCGCCTTGTCGTTCACCTTCTGCGGCGGCACCGCCCACATGCCGATCACCGTGGCGTCGCTCACCAGCACGGTGTCCCGCGGGGTGAGCATGTCGATCAGCGCCTTGCCCGCCTCCTTCGAGATGTTCACCTTGGCGTCGCTCTCGAAGTTCTCAATGATCAGCCCCACCGCCACCGGCGGCTGCTCCCGCCGCTGAGGGACATCCATCGTGACGGGGAGCAGTTCCTCCAGCTTGGTGCCGCCGTAGCCGCCCATGGCGTAAGAGTTCTCGCCGCCCACGACCACCAGCCCGTGGCCCGTCTGCTTCACGTAGCTGGAGATCGCCTCCAGGCTGGTGGAGCGGAGGAACGGGGCGGGCACATCGACCATGACAATGGAGGCGTAGCGGGCAAACTGCGGGCCGTGGGTCGGCAGTCCGTCGGGGGTGCGCAGGTCGACCACCATGCCGGTGGACTCCAGCGCCCGCTTCATGTTGGTGCCGGCGCCGGGGAAGCCCTCCACCACCAGGATCGACGGCGCCCCCTGCACGTTGACCAGCACGGCAGACTCGTTGTTCTGGGTCAGGGTGTCCTGCTCCGCCTCCAGCGTCGCCCAGAGCCGGTGATAGCCGCTGGGCAGGTTATCCATGGTGATCCGCACCTGCTGGTCGCCTGGGTGCAGCGTCAGCGGTCGGGTCTCCAGCAGTGTCCGCTCCTGGTAGATCCGCAGTTGGGCGTTGGTGGTGGCCGATGCGGTGAGGGTCATGGTCAGGTCGAGCCGCTCCCCCTGGCGAATGGCGCCGGGCGCCTCGATCGACTTGATCAGCGCCTCGGGCCCCGGCTTGGGCGCCACGTTGACCACGTCGACGGTGAAGCCCCGCTGCCGCAGCCGCTGCACCTCCGCCATGGCGTTGCCCACGTTCTCGTGGCCGTCGGAGAGCAGCACCACCCGCCGCCGGTAGCCGCCCGGCAGCAGCGCCGCCCCCAGGCGGAGGCCCCGCTCCAGGTCGGTGTGGTCGGGTCTGACCACCGCCGTGAAGCCGCTGAAGGTGGGCCGGTGGGAGACCGGTGTCTCCAGCTGGGCGTCCTCGCCCACCGCCAGCACCCCGGCCATGTCACCGGGGTTCATCTCGCCGATGGCGCGCTTGATGAACCCCTCCATCTCCGCCCGCACCGTGGCGGTCGACGACGAGAGGTCGGCGATGAACATCACCGCCTGGTTCCGGGCGCTGTAGGTGATCCCGGTACCCGCCAGGGCCAGGATCAGCAGCGCGATGATCAGAAGCCGCAGCCACTCAAAGGGGGTCAGCCTTGCGGGGCCGGGGCGGCGGCGGCGCCACCGGTCCCACCCCAGCCAGGCCAGTGGGAGCAGCAGGGCCAGGAGCGCCCACGGATGCGTAAAGCTGATCCCGAAGAAGTTAATACCCACGGCGATACACCCACCATTCGAACCCCACCAGGCCCAACGCAAGCCAGCCCAGCCAGCGCCACAGGTCGCGCGGCGCCTCGGTCCGGACCTCGCCGGCCTCGGGGAGCACGGGGACCTTCCATTCGGGGAGCGGGGTCAGGTCGGAGACCAGGGAGGAGAAGAGGTTGACGGCGAAGCGGGACTCCCGGGTTCCGCTCCCCACCTGCTGCACCACCTTGTAGAGCCCCGGCATCTTGGTCTCGAGGTAGGGCGGGTTCATGCCGGGGGCGATCTCCCAGCTCTGCCGGCTGCCGTCGGGCAGGGTGACCTCCATCTTGGAGGCGCCGGGCCAGGGGCGCAGCCCCACCGACTCGCCGGGCTGGACCAGCCCGCCCTCCACCGGGGCGGGGGGCAGCAGCCAGCCGGCCAGGTTCTGCATCAAGATCGGGAAGGCGACCCGCAGCACCAGGTCGGACTGCTGCAGGGCAAAGCTGAAGATCACCCGGTCGTTCCCCTCCGCCCAGATCAGCGGGATGGCGCCCTGCTCGGTCTCGCCCTCCCAGAGCATCCGGGCGCCCTCGGCCGGGGTATGTACCCTCGCCTTGTTGATGTGGATCTCCTTGGTCTCGACGAACCGCAGGAGCGGGTCGGTGGAGCGGGCCATGATCTGGCCCACAAACCGCTCCTCGCCGCCCCCCGGCGG
Organism: Bacillota bacterium; assembly: GCA_049325315.1. GTDB lineage: Bacteria > Bacillota > Sulfobacillia > Symbiobacteriales > Symbiobacteriaceae > JAWLHU01. Next base: position 3,336 of record JBMONB010000079.1, read on the forward strand.
GTTGACCAGCAGCATTCGCCCCGGGGGCGTCCCCTCGGGCGGTGCGATCTGGTCGAAGACGTAGAGGTCGTAGTCGGCGCCAGTCTCTGGATCGAACTCGCCGGACTCGGTCACCTCGGCCCCGGGGATCAGCGCCAGCGCCCGGGCCAGGAACGGGTTGCCCGGGGTGACCAGCAGAATCCGGCTCCGCTGGCTGCCGGCGGCCAGGGCCCAGGCCCGGTTGTCCAGCGCCAGGCCGTCGGGGGCGGGAATCTTGACCTCCAGCTCCCGGGCGCCCTTCGGGACCGCCCAGGAGTAGGCCCGGGACTCACCGGGGTCCACCACCTGCTGCTCCACCCCGACCAGCTGGCCGTCGGCCCAGAACTCCACGGTGGCCCGGGCGGGCTCCGCCCCGAAGTTGGAGACCTGGGCGTAGGCCAGGACCTCCCCCTCCACCAGCCGGGTGGTCAGGCTGGAGACCGCCAGGTTCGGCGACGGCTCCCCCACAGGGATATAGGTGACGGGCACGGGCGAGGGCGTGATCTCCCCCATCCCCCGGTAGCGGCCGCTTCCGACCAAGATGATCTGCCCGTCTGACTCCCCCCGCAGGAGCGAGTAGGCGAGCGCCATGGCCTGGCCCGCATCGCCGTCGCCGGCGGTCACCTGCGCCGCATCGAGGGCGGCGCGCAGGGCGTCACGGCTGGGGCTTTGGGCCACGAGAATCTGCGGCGACCGGGTCAACAGGATCAGGGAGATCCGCCCTCCGGCGGGCATCTGGTCGATCAGGGTCCGGACCTCCTGCTTGGCCCGGGCGAAGCGGTTGGGGGCGAGATCGGTGGCCTGCATCGCACCGGTGCCATCGAGCAGGATCACGGTGTTGGCGGCGGTGGCCGCCCTTACCGTGGCAAAGGGGTGCGAGGCCGCCAGAATCAGCGCCAGGGCCGCCAGCAGCTGCACCAGCAGCAGCAGGCTGACCCGGAGCTTCTGCCAGAGGCTGTTGGCCTGCCGGTCCAGCAGGACGGGCCGCCAGAGCCAGGTCGATGAGATCTCCCGCTCCCGGCGTCGCAGCTTCAGGAAGTAAAGCGCAACGATGCCCGGGAGGATGGCGGTCAGCGCCAGCCCGGCCGGAACGAGGAATCCCATGGGGATCAACCCCTTTCATGAACGGCGCTGCAGGAATCTCCCCGCCTGGCCGTGGAAGTTCAGGGTGAGGAGGAATCACACGTGTACGTCGTCAACCAGGCGCTGGCTGAACGGCTGGAACGATCGGAGGCGGCCCTCTGGGCCAGCCTGATGCAGGAACTCCCGGCCACCTACGGGGCCGATGTCCGCCACTTTGGACCGCTGACCGCCCTCACCTGCCCCGGCATGGCCAAGCGCTCCTTCGTGAACCGCATCTTCGGCGCCCGTGATGGCGCCGGGGCCGACCTGAGCGCTGCGCTGGATTGGTTCACCCAGCAGCGGGTTCCCTGCCGGCTCGACCTCTGCTCACTTCTGGCGCGGGAGGAGACGGTGGCGCAGGCCCGTGCGGCGGGGTTTCAGCTGGAAGCTTTTCAGATGATGCTCTTCAGCGAGGTGCGCTGGGTCGCCCGCACCGGGCGGCGCACCCTCCCTGCGGGGGTCGAGATTCGGGTGGCCGAAAGCGAGGAGGACCTGGCCTTCGCTGCCGCCGCCATGCCGGTCGCCTTCGACTCCACCGGGGAGCCCTGGCTCACCTGGCTGACCGACTCCATGCGGGCCACGTTCACCCGCCCCGACTACCGGACCTACATCGCCCTGGTAGACGGCCAGCCCGCCGGCTTTGCCCAGCTGCACATGGCAGACGGGGTGGGCTCACTGGCGTTGGCCGGGACGCTGCCGCAGTTCCGGGGGCGTGGGGTGCAGACGGCGCTGATCCACCGGCGGATCGACGAGGCGGCGGAGGCGGGCTGCGATCTGATTGCGGCCCAGACCGGGAACGGCACGGTCTCGCAGTGGAACATGGAGCGGGCCGGGCTGCGGATTGCCTACACGAAGGCGGAGCTGTACCGGCGGTAGCCTCGGGTCCACATTGGGTCCACATTGGGTTCACATTGGGTTCACATTGGGTCCACTCGGGTTTTCAGGCAATTCACTCCGGCTCAATCCCTAGTGCGCCAAGGCCCCACGCATCAGGCTCAAGACCACGTCTTCCACCTGCAGGTCGGCGGGGACCAGGTAGTAGCTCGCCCCGTGACGTCGGCAGAAGTCTCGCAGTTCCTGGGTGTAGCTCTGAATTCGGCCCCGGTAATCCCCGGTCGTCACCGGCGTGAGGGTCACCTCCACCTGGCGGGCGGGGTTTTCCGCGTCGGTCAGCCGCCAATCGCCCTCCAGTTGGGGCTCCAGCTCCTCCCGGTCGAGCACCTGGATCACCACGGGCTCGTGGCCCAGGGCCAGCAGGCTCTTCAGGGTCGGCACCAGGCCGCCCTCGAAGAGGCCGTCGGAGATGAGGAGCGTCAGGCCGGGCTCCCGGAGCCGGCTGGCCGCCTCCAGGCTCTGGCGGTGGAAGTCGCCCCGGCCGGTGAAGGTGAGCGAGCTGAGGAACTGCCAGACCCGGGCCGCCCCCACCTCGCCCGAGGCGGTGGGGATGAACTGGAGCGCCGGGCCGCCGCAGGCGGCCGCCTCCACCCGGTCGTGGCCCACCAGGGCGGTGTAGGCCAAGGCCCCCGCCAGCCCCCGGGCCAGCTTCGCCTTGGGCACCTCGCCGAAGGACATGGAGCGGGAGATGTCGAGGTAGATCCGGACCAGCAGGTTCTCCTCCGCCCGGAAGACCCGGATGAAGAGCGAGTCCAGCCGGGCCAGCACGTTCCAGTCCAGCCGGCGCAGGTCGTCGCCGGGGACGTAGTTGCGGTAGTCCATCAGCTCCACCGAGGAGCCCGCCCGGGGCGAGCGGCGGCGCCCGGCGCCGGGGCCGGGGAGCATCCGCTTGTTCTGGAGCGTCAGCGCCCGGAGCTGGTTTAAGAAGCGGGGGGTAAAGCCCAGTTCGGCGGCATAGCGCCCGGCTCCGTTCATGAGGCGACCGCCGCCTTCACAATGGCGTCCACGATTCCGTCGGGGGTGACGCCGTCGGCCTGCGCCTCGAAGTTCAGGCCAATGCGATGGCGCATCGCCGGGCGGGCCACCGCCTCCAGGTCCTCCTGGGCCACGTTGAAGCGGCCCTCCAGCAGCGCCCGGACCTGGGAGGCCAGCACCAGCGCCTGCAGGGCACGGGGCGAGCAGCCGAAGCGGACATAGTGGCGGACGACATCCGGGGCGCCCTCCTGGTCGGGGTGGGACTGCAGGACCATCCGGACCGCCATCTCCTTGAGATGGGAGGCCACCGGCACCGAGCGGATAAAGGCGGGGTGGGAGAGCACCTCGGCGGCGGCGGGCACCTGCTCGATGGCCGGCCAGGCGGGCTGGAGCGTCAGGTCGAGGATCTCGGTCAGCTCGCCGGCGGTGGGGAAGGGCACGTTGATCTTGAAGAAGAACCGGTCGAGCTGCGCCTCGGGCAGCGGGTAGGTGCCCTCCTGCTCCACCGGGTTCTGGGTGGCCAGCACGAAGAAGGGGCTGGGCAGCTTGCGGGTGGCGTCGCCCGCCGTCACCTGCCGCTCCTGCATCGCCTCCAGCAGCGCCGATTGGGTCTTGGGCGTCGCCCGGTTGATCTCGTCGGCCAGCAGCAGGTTGGAGAAGATCGGTCCATGCATGAACTTGAAGCTGCGGCTGCCGCCCTCGTCCACTAATAGGTTGGTGCCGGTGATATCGGCGGGCATCAGGTCGGGGGTGAACTGCACACGGTTGAAGCGAAGCCCCAGGGCGTCGGCCATGGTCCGGACCAGGAGCGTCTTGCCGAGGCCAGGCACGCCCTCCAGCAGCACATGGCCGCCCGCCACCAGGGCGATGACCACCTGCCGCACGACCTCCTTCTGACCGATGACCGCCCGCGCCACCTGGGCCTCCAGCTGCTTGACTCCATCGACGACTCGTTCTGCGGTCAACTCCGCCACAGTTGCTGCCTCCTTGGTCGGGTCCTTTTTTTGCCGCGGATTTCGCGGATTTCGCGGATTTCCGGACATTCGCGGATTCCCGGGTCGCGGCTGGTGGGGGTCCACTTCTTTTCATTTCTCGGTGTGGCGGCCTCAGCCGCCTCCATCTTTTTCTGGATCCCGGACTGCCTGCTGGGTAACCCGCGGTATCTGATGATCCGCGTCATCGGCGTGATCCAGGGCCATATTCCTGACCCGACTTTCACTCTCCGCCGCTCTCCTGTAGGTCCGAGAAGTACTGGAGGACGACGCCCTTCATCTCCTCGGGGACCTGGGCGGCGCTCAGGTGGTCGCGGGCCTGCTGGGCGTACTGGCCGACGACCTGTTGAAAGGGGAGGGAACGGCCGCCGAGGCTCATGCCCTGTGGCCCCTGCTGGATCTCGCCCTGGGAGCCCTCGCCGATCTGGCCGGGGGTGAAGACGGTCTGCAGGCCGGCGGGGTCGCCGGTCCAGCTGGTGCCCCGGCCGCCGGTGGACATGCCGGTGCCGCCGGTGCCCTGGCCCTGCCCTTGCCCTTGGCCCTGGCCCTGACCCTGGCCCTGGCCCTGGCCGGAGGCGATCTGCTGGGCGGCGCTGCGGTCGAAGTTGCCCTGTGCCGCCTGGCTGACGCCCTGGGCGGCCTGGTTCATCTGGCCCATCGCCCGGGTGACCGCCTGGCTCAGGTTGGCCTGGGTGATGGCGCCCGAGACGGCCTGAGCGGCCTGGTTCAAGTTCCCGCTGGCCGAGGCGATGTCGCCTACGGCCAGGTCCATGCCGGCCTGCTGGAGCGCCCCTGCCATCGCCTCATCGCCCTTGGCGGCGGAGGCGGCCTGCTGCAGCTTCTTGGCCAGCTCAGCCCGCTCGCCCAGTTCCATCTCCTCCAGGCGCTTGGCCAGCTCCTCCAGCGCCTTCTTGGCCGCCTCGGGGTCCATTCTGGCCAGCGCCTGGCCCAACTGGCCCAACTGCCGGTCGCCGCTGGTCTGGCGGCCCAGGCTGGCCAGCGCCCGCTGCTTCTGGTCGGCGCCCGGCCCCGGCAGGGTGGCCAGCCGCTCCTCGGCCCTGGCCAGCGCCTCCTGGACCTTCCTGGCCGCCTCCTCGGGGTCGAAGTCCCGCTTGGCGGCGGCCAGCTCCTTGCGCAGGTCGGCCAGCGCCCTCTCCATCTCCTCCCGCTGCTTCTCGGTCAGCGGCTGCTTCTCCAACTGCTTGCCGGCCTCTTCGGCCACCTTTTCGGCCTGCTCGATCTGCGACTTGACCGCCGCCTGCTTCAGCACCCGGTCGGGCAGGGGCAGCAGCGCCATCGCCAGCGCCAGCGCCAGGGCGCCGGCCGCCAGGTAGAGCTGCCTCCGCTCCACCCGCACCGGCAGCGCCTCGGCGGGGACCCTGCCGCTCACGGCGGTCAGGGCGTCGGCCCGCTGCTTCTCGATCAGGGGACCTGTGCGGGTGCTGAACTCCAGCGCCGTGCTGAGCCGGTCGCCCAGCCCCAGCGCCCGGTCGACCTGCCGGGCGGTCCGCCGCCAGTCGGGCCGGCGGTAGAGCGCCCAGCCGGCGGCCAGCAGGAGCCCGGCCCCCACGGCGCCCAGGGAGAGCGGGCGGGCCTGCGGCAGGAGCCACAGGTGGGCCCAGCCCCAGATCAGGGCAGCCCCGAGGGCGCCGAAGGTCAAGCCGGTCAGCAGCCAGCGGATCACGGAGAGCCAGGTCAACCGGCCTCGCCAGGGGGCCAGCGCCCCCTTCAGCTCCGCCGAGTATGCGATCGGTCTTTGCTCAGTCACTGCCGGTCACCTCCTTCAGGCGGGGGCCGCCTCGTGCTTACTTGGTCTTCAGCGGCATGATCCGGCGGGTGGTCCGCCAGAGCAGGAGGACGATGAGCGTCAGCGCCGTGAGGCAGTACTTCCACCAGATCGCCTCACGGGCCTCCGGGGTCTGAAGGATCCGGTGGAAGAGCCGGTTGATCTCGGCCAGTGGCTCGCCAACCGCCGCCGCCAGCCCGAAGAGCGGGTTGATATAGGCCAGGATCAGCCCCCAGGCGGGCGGGCTCCAGTTGGGCCCCCGGAAGGCCTCGTAGACGAAGATGGCGAGGAGCGGGCTGAAGACGATCGTACCGATGGTCACGCCGTAGGAGGCGACCACAGCCGCCTGGGTCCGCTTGAAGACGGCGCTGAAATAGAGCCCCACCGAGCCCAGCAGTAAGACCGTCACCAGGTAGATCAGGGCGGTCAGGGCGAGCCGGTAGAGGGAGAAGCCGCCGAAGAGGAAGAGCAGCCCGTAGATCGGCAGGCTGGCGAACATGAGGAGCAGGGCGAAGCCCACCGCCGCCAGCAGCTTGCCGATCACCACCTGAAACGGGGTCATGTGGGTCACCATGAGCAGGTCGAGGGTCTGCCGTTCCCGCTCGCCGGAGATCGCCCCGGCGGTCAGGCCGGGAGCGGCCAGGATTAGCAGGCCCAGCTGCGCCACCGCCAGCACCGTGTAGATGATCGCCCCCAGCTCCGGCGCAAAGCCGGTGGGGCCCTGGTCGTGCACATAGGCGCCGAAGATCAGGAGGGCAAGACCGCCCAGGAGCCCGACGTACAGGGAGATCAGCGCCGGCGCCCGCCAGCCCCGCATGCGAACCCGGGCCTCCCGCATCAACACGGGATTGCGAAGGATCATCCGCAGCACGCTCACCGCTCCTCACCTCCCGTTGTGGCCATGAAGAGGTCCTCCAGCTTCGACTTCACCTCGGCGAAGTGAGCCACCGGCACCCCCGCCCGCACCAGGTCGGCGAGGAGGCGGACCGCCGCCTCATCTTCCCCATTCAGCACAATGCGGAAGCCGCCCTCTTCTAGTCGGACGTCCCGGACGCCCGCTCCGGTTCGCACCGTTTCGACCCACGCCTCGGGATCGCCAGCCAACCGGACCTCGATGATCCGGGCGCCCGCCTCCCGCTGCACCTCGTGCACCGGGCCAGAGAGCACCATCTTGCCATCGTGGATGATGCCAATGTGGGTGCACATCTCCGACAGCTCCGCCAGGATGTGCGACGAGATCAGGATCGTCTTGCCCATGCGGCGCAGCTCCAGCAGGATCTCCCGCATCTCGATCCGGGCCCGCGGATCGAGGCCCGAGGCCGGCTCGTCGAGGATCAGCAGGTCGGGGTCGTGGACCAGGCACCGGGCGAGGCAGAGCCGCTGCTTCATGCCGCGGGAGAGGCCATCCACGTAGGCGTCCCGCTTATGGGCGAGGTTGACCAACTCCAACAGGTCGCCGATCAGCCGCTCTCGCCCCTGGGCCGGAACCTCGTAGCAGTCGGCGTAGAACTCCATGTACTCGGTCACCTTCAGGTCGTCGTAGACGCCGAAGAAGTCGGGCATGTAGCCCATCTTCCGCCGGGCCTTGCCGGGCTGGCGGATCACATCCACAT
>JBMONB010000080.1:0-10438 GCA_049325315.1 Bacillota bacterium
ACCCACCTCTATGGGCTAAGATGCCCGTCTGTCGCGCAAAAGATCAGGGCCGAAGCATTCGCCCCGGCCCTGCTGCTGTGCGTTGCGTGGTTGCTTACCGCTTGCCCGTCTGGCCCGGGGTGTAGCCATCCCAGCCCCAGAAGCCCCAGAGCAGGTTCAGCAGACCGGCGCCCATCATGGCGTAGCCGGCGGTACCGCTCACGGCGAGACCGAGGATCACGGTGACGCCGAAGATCAGCGGGCTGAGCGCCTTCCACAGGTAGCCCTTCCGGGCCAACTGCGGCGAGGCCCGCTTCACCCGCCGCCGGGCGGGAGCGATCACCTTCGCACCAGAAGAGATAGCGGGCGCCTCGTCTGCCCCGGCCAGGGCCAGACGGACCGCCAGCACGTTGGGGACCAACAGCGCAATCCCAAGAACGGTCAGCCAGATTACCGTATGAATCATGAGCCTTCGGACCCTCCCCCACGATCCTGGACGTCAACACAGGGCAACGAGATTCGCCTCATTTAGACGAACTCCTGCCCGTGCTGATACGGGTTTTCAGCCCAGTCGCTCCAGGATGTCACAGAGCCGGGCCAGCTCCTCTTCGGGGAGGTTCTGGACCATGTCCTTGAAGGCGGCCCGACGGCGGCTTTCGGCGGCCTGCACCGCCTGCTCCCCCTCCGGGGTGATCTTGACCCAGACGACTCGACGATCCTCCTGGTCCCGCTCACGCGTCACCAGTTTGGCCTTCACCAGGCGGTCCACCAGCCCGGTGGCCGCACTCAGCGTAACCCCCAGCTGGTTGGCTACCTCAGAGACCTGATACGGGCCGTTGTTGGCCAAGGCGCGCAGCACGATGCGCTGGCTCCCCGACAACATGGGTCCAGGCGCCACACTCTGGTAGGCGGTCGCAGCGGAGTTCATGAACTTGATCATGCGATTGAAGGCCTCTTCGAGTCGTGGAATGTAGGGAGCGGTGCGGTCAGCCTCCATCGGGCCACCCCCGATCGTTATGGTTGTCACCCCGGTGATTCGCCGAGGTGAAGGTTAATACCGTTAAGTATTTACTTTCCGATTATAACCATAGGGAATGGATAGTGTCAAGTGGCAGAAGGAAACCATAATCGGCAAGGGGGGAAATCTGCGATGTCCAGAGTGGTGGATGAGCACAAGCGAACGGTTCCCAGGGAGGGAATGGTCACCGAAGGGGGTGTCGACAGCGCCACCGGCTCGGCCACCGGCGCCCTGGCCGGCGCCATTGTGGGGGCGGCAGGCGGCCCGCTCGGCATGGTGGCCGGGGCGGTGATCGGCGGTGCGATGGGCTCCATCGCCGCCACCGGGAAGGAGCGCCCCGAGAGCCCCGACGGCTGGTATACCGAGCAGGCCCGGGGGTATGGCGATGACAACCCGCTGACCGACTTCGACCACGACAAGCGGCCCCGGCACCCGAAGGGTTAGGCGAGGAAGGGGTTGTACTCCTTCTCGTCGCCGATGGTGGTGGTGGGCCCGTGCCCGGGGTAGACCACCGTCTCGGGCGGCAGCGGCAGCAGCCTCTCCTTGATCGCCTTGATCAGGGTACCATGGTTGCCGCCGGCCAGGTCGGTCCGGCCGATGGAGCCGGCGAAGAGGGTGTCGCCGGCGATCAGGTGGCCCGGCGTGTACAGCGAGATGCCACCCGGGGTGTGGCCCGGGGTGTGGAGCACCTGAAAGGAGAGGCTGCCCACGCTGATCTGCTCTCCACCCCGCAGCAGCCGGTCGGCCCGGGGGGCGACGATGGGCTGGCCGAAGAAGGCGCTGCCGTTGAGCGCCGGGCTGGTCAGGTACTTGGAGTCGGCCTCGTGGATCCAGACGGGGGCGCCCGACCACGACTTGACCCACTCCACCCCGCCGATGTGGTCCAGATGGCCATGGGTGAGCAAGATCAGCTCCACCTTCAGGTCGTACTGGGCCACACTCTTCTTGATCCAGGGATCCGGAGTACCCGGATCGACTACCATCGCCTTCTTGGTCTCGGTGCAGGCGACGAGATAGCAGTTGGTGGCGAAATCGCCCAGTTCGCGAAACCAGATCTTCACACCAGATTCCTCCTGACGTTGGGTGGGAATGCGCGCCCAGCCTTTCCTGACCCATCATAGTATGGCGGCCTCGGGCTGTCCAGTTTGGCTGTGATTCGCCACCGGCGAAAGAGGGTTCGGCGGCGAGCCGAAGGCGCACCCGCCTCCGGACTCGCACCCGTCCTCCGCTTAGTTCGCAGCCATTCGCGCGCTGTACAACAGAAACGTCAGCAGTGCGCTTACCACCGAGAAGAGAATGGTGACCATCAGGTGGGTCGCCTCGCTTTTCCCCTGCAGGGTACCTTCCACACGTCCTTTATGCTCAGAGAGCTCGGTCAGCATACGCTGCACCGTCTTCAGTTCGGTCTTTAGCTCCTTCTGAGCCTGCTTCAACTCGCTCTTTAACTCGTCGTGATTCTGCTCCTGAGCCTTCTCCAGATGCTCGAGCCACGTGTGCGTCTGGGCCAGATAGGTATCAATCGATTCCAATCGATGACCTGTCTGTGCCTGCGCCTCCTCTAACTTGAGCACCCTGGACTCCAGGTCCATGTTAAATACCGGCGTCTTGGTCATGGCAGACACCCCCACTCACTCCGTCTCTCCCATCCTAACGGGGGAGTGGCAGCTTTGCCAGACGATAATCAGACTATTCGCCGGCGGCAACATCCCCGTAAGAGGCGAGCCGGCTCAGAAGGGCCTCCTTTACGCCCGGCCATTCGGACTCGATGATCGAGTAGACCGCGGACCCGCGGTAGGTGCCATCCTGCCTGATCCGGTGATTGCGGAGGATCCCCTCGAACTGCGCCCCCAGCTTCGCAATGGCCGCACGGGAGCGCTGGTTGCGCTCATCGGTCTTAAAGTAGACTCGTATCGCCTTCCAGGTCTCAAAGGCGTGCTGGAGCAGCAGGTACTTCGACTCTGGGTTCACCCGTGTCTGCCACACCTCCGGAGCGTACCAGGTCCACCCGATCTCCAGACCACGGGCAAAGGATGCGATATCACAGTACCGGGTGCTGCCCACCACCCGCCCCGAGTCCCGGAGGACCACAGCAAAGGCATACTCCGCCTGGCGCTCCTCGGCGGCCATCGCCTCTGCGATAAACTGGCTCATCGCCTCGGCCGACTGAAGCTTCCTGGGAAGCCAGGCCCAGATTCGGTCGTCGGATGCGACCTGCAGCAGTGCATCCAGGTGGGTCCTGCGGAGCGGTTCCAGACGAACAAAGCGACCGGACAGCGTGACCGGGCCGAGAGCAGGCATAAAGGATCCTCCCCCAAAAAATCCTAATGGATCAACCATACAGCCTTCCTCGGTACAGTGAAACCCCCAATTGGACCCGGCCAATACGACTTGAGCTAGAACGTCTTCTCCGAGTCCACCAGGATCGTCACCGGGCCATCGTTGACCAGTTCCACCTCCATGTGAGTCTGAAACCGGCCGGTCTCCACCCGAATCCCCATCGCCCGGAGCCGCTCTACGAACCGCTCGTAGAGCGGCTCTGCCTGCTCAGGCCGCCCCGCCCGGTCGAAGCCGGGCCGCCGCCCCCGGCGCACATCGCCATAGAGGGTGAACTGGCTCACCGCCAGAATCGCCCCGCCCGCCTCCTGGATCGAGCGGTTCATCTTCCCCTCCTCGTCTTCGAAGACCCGCAGGCCGGCGATCTTCTCGGCCATATAGTCGGCGGCAGCGGGGTCATCCTCCTTCGATACCCCGAGGAGTACTACGTACCCGCGGCCGATCTCCCCGACCACCTCGCCTCCGACCACCACCCGCCCGCGGGAGACCCGCTGGACTACTGCACGCATGGGTTCATCCTCCTAATGCTTCTCTGACAAGGGATACGCCAATGCTGACACACATCCTGCCTAGCAAAATGGTTTGCCGGGTGTAAGGTAACGAACCTAGATGGGGGTAGCCTGCTTATTCATCAGCGTCTGTGACGTGGCGCACAGAGACTACTCCCTCAATCAGCCCCAGGCCGGATGGTTTGAGAGCCGCTCTCACGGTACTATCAAATCAGAAACAGGAAACACGAACCAACGACGAAACACGAACCGCTTACAGATGGATGCGACACTCCAAAGGAGGTTTGATCTTATGATGGACTATTTCAAGGGTGCGAAGGGTAGCTGGATCTGGCTGGTGATCCGCCTCTATATCGGCTATCAGTGGACGATGGGTGGCTGGGGCAAGCTGACCGGCGCCAAGCCGTTTGACGCCACGGGCTTCCTGAAGGGCGCTGCCGCCAAGGCGGTTCCCGCTGCGCCGGGCGCCAGGCCGGTCGTCCAGGCATGGTGGGCCGACTTCCTGAACGGCTTCGCCATCCCGAACGCCAAGCTCTTCAACTTCCTGATCCCCTGGGGCGAGCTCCTGGTCGGCCTGGCCCTGATTCTCGGCTTCGCCACCATCTTCGCCGCCGTGATGGGCATGACGATGAACTTCGCCTTCCTGCTCAGCGGCACCGTCAGCAGCAACCCCAACTACCTGATCCTCCAGTTCATCCTGGTGGCTGTGGGTGGCGCCTACGCCGGCTATATCGGCATCGACTACTGGTTCCGCCCGCTGTTCCGCAGCTACCTCGCCAAGTTGACCGGCGGCGAGGGGGCCACGGTGACCAGCAAGGCCTAGTCCCCGCAACGCTCCCAAGGCTCCGCCCGCACCCCCCGGGCGGGGCCTTTTCCATTGGCTTACCCCCCATGAGAGAACCTTTTGCCTGTCGAAAGGGTCTTATTCATAGAGGTGATTCGATGGACTCTCCACTGAGCCGTGCATGGGAGGCCCTGACCCGGTATCCTGCCCTGGTGCTGGTCCCCATCGCCTGGGACCTGGTGGGCGCCGGGGTGCTCCTCCTCTTTGGTGCCAGGCCGGTGCCCGAGACCGGGCGCAAGTTCGACTTCCGCTTTTTGCTGCCCCCGGATCTCCCCTCCGGCACAGAGTTACTGGGCTCAGGGCCAAACCTGATGAACCAGAGCGCAGTAGGTACGGTAGCCTTCGTGGTCATGGCGGTGGCCACCGCCTTTATCACCGCCGGCTTTCTGCACCTGCTCGCGGGCGCCCTGGCAGAGATTCCGCCCACCTGGGACCGCTTCGCCGATGGCGTCAATCGCTTCGGCGGCCGGCTCCTCCTGTGGGGCGTGATCCTGATGCTCTTCCTGGTGGTGGGCCTCTTCTTCGCCGCCGCTCTGGGACCGGCAGCGATCCTGCTAGGCATCATCGCCCTGGTGGCCGTGGTCCTGCTCTATCTGGTCCCCTTCCTGATCGTCTTGGAGGACATGACCGTCGGGGAGGCGGTCTCCGCCGCCCCCACCCGCCTGATGGCCGAGTTCGGCAACCTGTTCCCGGTTGCGCTGGCCTCGGTGTCCATCTCGGTGGGCCTCTCCTTCCTCCTTTCCATTGTGAACCTGCGCACCATGTGGCTGGCCAGCCCGCTCTGGGGATTCTTCGGCACCTTCCTGGCGCTGGCGGTGGTCGCGGTGGTACGTCCCCAAAAAGCCGTTTCCGAGTAGTGTAAAGAGGCAATCCCACTGGCGGGATCGCCTCTGTTCGCTGTCAAGTCAGGATGGAAGACAGTTCTTGCCGCAGATTACGCAGATTTTAAGTGATTACGCAGATTTTAATGTATAATTAATTTTTTCGTAATCTGCGTAATCATAGATAATCTGCGGTTAAAGATGTGCCTCCCCGTAACCAAAACGAGGCGATCCCACTGGCGGGATCGCCTCGTTTCCATACACACCTAGAACGAACGCTCCAACTGGTCCACCAGGGAGCCGACATAGGCCACCGCCTTGCGGATCGGCTCGGGCTGCGACATGTCGACACCGGCCCGGGACATCAGCTCCATGGGCTTCAGGGTACCGCCGGCCTTCAGCACCTCGATCCAGCGGTCCACCGCCGGCTGACCCTCCTCCTTGATTTTCTGCGCCACCGCCGTCGAGGCGGTCAGGCCGGCGGAGTAGCTGTACGGGTAAAGGCCCATGTAGTAGTGGGGCTGGCGCATCCAGGTCAGGCGGGCGCCCTCGTCGATCTCCACCTCGCCGCCCCAGAACCGCTCCAGAATCGCCCCCTTGGTCTCGGAGAGCGTCACAGCGGTGATCGGGGTCCCCGCCTCAGCCAGGGCGTAGATCCGCCGCTGCAGCTCGGCCTCCAGCAGGTGGCGGACGAAGTTGTGGTGGTAGGTCATCAGCAGCTGCATGATCACCCAGCGGCGCATCCGCACATCGGTGGTCTGTGCGAGAATATGCTCGGCCAGCAGCAGCTCGTTCATGGTGGAGGGCGCCTCCACGAAGAAGAGCGCCGGCTCCACGTTCAGCAGCTTCTGGTTCCGGTTGGCCAGCTCGAAGTGGCCCGCATGGCCTAACTCGTGGGCCAGGGTGAAGGCGCCCCGCATCGCCCCGGTCCAGGTCATGAGAATGTACGAGTGGGCGCCGTAGGGCGAGGAGCAGAAGGCGCCGGACTGCTTGCCCACGTTGTCGCACCAGTCGACCCAGCGATCGGTCAGGGCGGTCCGCATGATCTCCTGGTACTCGGGCCCCAGCACCGCCAGGGAGTCGAGCACCAGCTTGGCGGCATCCTCGTAGCTGATCTCGGGCTTGAACTCCGGGTCCAGCGGCGCCTCAATGTCGCAGTAGAGGAGCTTGTCGAGCCCCAGCACCCGCTTGCGCAGCCGGGCGTAGCGCTGCATATGGGGGGCGAGTTCGGCCTGAATCACATCGAGCAGGTTGTGGTAGACGGCGTGGTCGATCTGGTGGGAGGCCAGCAGCATGTGGGTGGTCGACTCATAGCGGCGCAGCCGGGAGAGGACCACATTCTTCTTCACCTCGGTGGCGAAGGTAGCCGCCAGGGTGTTCTTGTAGGCCGACAGCCCTTTGATGAACGAGGCGTACGACTGGCGCCGTACCTCGGTCTGCTCCGCGATCTCCAGCTCATCTTCGTAGAGCGAGAGCGAGACCGGGATCTCCTTGCCGTCGACCTTGATCGGCTCGAACTCCATGTCGGAGGATTTCGCCCGCTCGTAGATGATCATAGGCGCCCCGGTCACCTCGCCCAGGGCCGCCAGCGTCTCCTCGGTCTCGGGGTGCAGCATATGGGGCTTCTCGATCAGCATCTTCTGCAGGTAGGGCGCGTAGACAGCCAGGCCCTGGTCCTCCTGGAGCCAGCCCTCCACCACGCCGTCGGGGAGCGCCAGCACCTCGGAGCGAATGAAGGCGGTGGCCGCCTCCAGCCGGGCGCCCAGGGCGTAGGCCTGACCATAGGCCGCCTGGTTCTCCGGGTTGGAGCCCTCCTGGGCCGCCAGAAGCCCGGCGTAGGTCCACCAGCGGTAGACGCGGGCCATCCCCTCCTCCAGGGCGTCCATGCAGGCCCGCAGGGTGGCAGCGCCCTCGTTCAGGCGCCCCTTGTATTGGGTGATCCGCCCCAGGTCCGCCTCGATCCCCTGGCCTTCAGCCTCCCAGGCCTGCCGGCTGGGGAACAGGTCGTCGAGGTTCCAGGTCTCCTCCGGGCGAACCTGGGCACGCATCAGACGAGTTGTCATACGCGATTCTCCTCCCTTCGACTCTTCCATCCCCTATCCATTCGCCATCACTCACAGCCGTCTCCTTCCTTTGCAGCGCCACAGAAAGACCGGCAGCCACCCGGGCCGCCGGTCTATGTCTCCGTATGCTTATGCTTTGGCCGCCTTACTCTTGCTTCGGTCGTAGACGACCCGCTCCACGGTCATCACGTCACGCACCTTGCGGATCTTCTGCAGAACGTACTGGAGCTGCTGGGCGTCCTTGATCTCCAGCACGAGACCGATGGTCGCGATCTTCGACTTATTGGCCTTGCTGGTGGTGGAGAGCATATTGATACGGGCTTCGGCCATGATCGAGACCACGTCGGCCAGGAGGCCGGAGCGGTCCAGCGCCGTCACCTGAATCTCCACCGGATGCGCAGCGGAGTAACTCTCTTCCCAGGCCACATCGATCAGCCGGTCGGGATCCTTGGCCAGGTCCTCCATGTTGGGGCAGTCCAGCCGGTGGACCGTCACGCCCCGGCCGCGGGTCACAAAGCCGATGACCGGGTCGCCCGGCACCGGGCTGCAGCAGCGGGAGAAACGGACCACCAGGTTGGAGATCCCCTTCACCCGAATGCCGTTGGATGCGCGGCCGTAGCCCGCCCAGTCCCGCTGCTCAATCTGCACGGGCTGCGCCGGCTCCTGGGCCCGCTTTTCCTTCTCGTAGAACTCCCGCAGGCGGGAGACCACGGTGGATGCCGCCAGGGTGCCGATGCCGATCGCCAGGTAGATGTCCTCTTCATCTTTGACGCCCGACTTCTTGATCACCTCGGCCAGCCATTCGTCCCGCATCAGCTCGTGGGCTTCAATGCCGGTCTTCTGGATCTCGCCCTTCAGAATCTCCTTGCCCCGGGCCAGGTTCTCCTCACGCCGCTCCCGCTTGAAGAACTGCCGGATCTTGTTCTTGGCGGAGGCGGTCTTGACGATCTTCAGCCAGTCAAAGGCCGGGCCGGGCGACTGCTTGGAGGTGAGAATCTCCACCACGTCGCCGTTCTTCAGGTCGGTGTCCAGCGGGGCGATCTTGCCGTTCACCTTCGCCCCGACGCAGCGGTAGCCGATGTCGGAGTGGACCGCAAAGGCGAAGTCGAGCGGGGTGCCCCCCGCCGGCAGGCTGAAGACATGGCCGCGCGGCGAGAAGACAAAGACCTGGTCCGAGAAGATATCGACCTTGACCGACTCGACAAACTCCCGGGCGTCCCGGATCTCCTGCTGCCACTCCAGCAGGGAGCGCAGCCACTGGAGCTTCTTGTCGAACTCCTTGTCCGTCTTGCCTTCCTTGTAGGCCCAGTGGGCGGCGATACCGAACTCGGAGGTCTTGTGCATCTCCCAGGTGCGAATCTGAATCTCAAAGGGCTCGCCATGCGGCCCGATGACGGTGGTGTGCAGCGATTGGTACATATTCGGCTTCGGGGTCGCGATATAGTCCTTAAACCGCAGCGGCAGCGGCTTCCAGTGGCTGTGGATCACGCCCAGCGCAGCGTAGCAGTCCTTTACTTCATCGACAATAATACGGATGGCGATCAGGTCGTAGATCTGCGAGATATCCTTGCCCTGACGGTACATCTTCTTGTAGATCGAATAGAAGTGCTTCGTCCGGCCGGAGATATCGGCGTGGATATGCTCTGCCTCCAGGGAGGTCCGCAACTGGTTCATCAGGTCCTGGGTGATCGCCTGACGCTCCTGCCGTTTGCGGGCGACCAACTGGGTCATCTCCTGGTAGCGGTCGGGCTCCAGCACCCGGAAGGAGAGGTCCTCCAGCTCCCATTTGATCTCGCTGACGCCCAGGCGGTGGGCCAGCGGGGCGTAGATATCCATCGTCTCGTGGGCGATGCGTTTCTGCGCCTCGGTCCCCTGGTACCGCAGCGTGCGCATGTTGTGGAGCCGGTCGGCCAGCTTGATCAGAATCACCCGCAGGTCCTTGGCCATCGCCAGGAACATCTTGCGCAGGTTCTCCACCTGCGCCTCGTCGCGGGAGGTAAAGTTGAGCCGGTCCAGCTTGGAGACGCCGTCGACCAGCGAGGCGACCTCCTTGCCGAAGTTCGATTCCAACTGCTCATAACTGACTCCGCAGTCCTCCAGCACGTCGTGCAGCAAGGCCGCGGCAACGGATGCTTCATCGAGCTGCAGCATATCGGCGACGATCTCGGCGACCGCCAGCGGATGGCTGATATAGGGTTCCCCCGACTTGCGTGTCTGCCCGGCGTGGGCAGCCTCCGCAAACTCGCACGCCGCTTCGATCATACTGATGTTAGCGTCGGGGTTGTAGGACCGAACCTTTTCGCAAAGTGTCTGCAGCGTAGTCACGGTGCCACCCCCTTGTTCCAGGCCGGCGCCCGAGCCGCGGGTCCTGTCGGCCTAGTAAGTGATCAGCGAAAGCACATCGTGGCCCTCGAGACGCTTGCGCCCCTGGAGGAAGGAAAGCTCAATGAGGAAGGCCACACCCTCCACCTTGGCGCCAAAGGACTCCACCAGGTCGATGTTCGCACGAATCGTGCCGCCGGTGGCCAGCAGGTCATCGACCACCAGGACCCGCTGGTTCGGCTCGTAGGCGTCCTCGTGAACCTCGAGGGCATCGGTGCCGTACTCCAGGGCGTAGTCGATCCGCTTGGTCTTGTAGGGCAGCTTGCCCGGCTTGCGGACGGGCACGAAGCCCGCCCCCAGGCGGAAGGCCAGGGCAGAGGCGAAGATATAGCCGCGCGCCTCAGGACCGGTGACGATGTCGATCTGCTTGCCCTCGTAGTGGCGGGCGATCGTCTCAATGGCGGCGTGGAACGCCTCCTTGTCCTTCAGGAGCGTGGTGATGTCCTTGAACGAGATACCGGGCTTGGGAAAATCCTCGATCGTGCGAA
>JBMONB010000081.1:0-90959 GCA_049325315.1 Bacillota bacterium
CCGCTCCTTTGTTGTAAATGGTTGGTGGTACTTCCATTGTAGCAAAGAGTGGTTTCTTTTGTGTTAAAACGAAACAAGAAAGGGGCCGTCCCTAGTCATCTGCGATGACTTTTGGGACGGCCCCTTCGTATTCAGGCTTCCGGCTCAGGCACGTCGGGCTCGGCCTCCTGGTTGTGCAGCACCACCCGGTTCCGCCCGGTCCGCTTGGCCGAGTAGAGCGCCCGGTCGGCGGAGAGGAGCAGGTCGACCTGGGAGAGCCCGTCCTGCGGGTAGCTGGCGACCCCGATGGAACAGGAAAGGGTGAAATCTACCGGGCGCCCCTGCTTGGTGACAAAGGTGTGGGAGTGGATGCGCTCCCGGATTCGCTCCGCAACCCGGGCAGCGACATGACTGTCGGTCTCGGGCAGGATCACCGAGAACTCTTCGCCCCCGTACCGGAAGACCAGGTCGACCTGGCGACAGGAGAGGCGGATCAGTCGTGCAGCCTGCTCCAGCACCACATCGCCGGTCGGGTGGCCATAGGTGTCGTTGACCCGCTTGAAGTGATCGAGGTCGATCATCAGGAGTGAGAAGCTGCTGCCGGTCAGCTGCGCCTGGTTTACCAGGCTGACCACCTGGTCCATGTAGTGCCGGTAGTTGAATAGTCCGGTGTGGGGGTCGGTGATCGCCAGCTGGCGGGTGTGCTGATGCAGCCGGGCGTTGGCCAGGTACGAGGCCGCCTGTTCGGCCACGGTGGTCAGCAGGGCGACATCGGCTGCGGTGTAGGCGTTGCGCTCCTTGGACTCCACGTTGAGCACGCCGAGGATCTTCCCCTCCCACGCCAGCGGGATTGCCAGTTCCGAGCGGGCCCCTGGCACACCACCCACGTAGCGAGGGTCTTCGGTCACGTCGCCGACGCAGACCGGCAGGCCGGTCTTGACAACGGTCCCGCTGATCCCTTCTCCTGGCTTCAGCCGCAGCCCCAGGCTGACCTCATAGCCATGGGCCGCTGCCACAATCAGCTCCCCGCTCTTTTCATCGACCAGCAAAATGGCGCCGTAGTCGTATCCCCAGAGCTTGCCCAGCTGCTCCAGGATCATCTCCATCAGCCGCTGGCTGTCCAGGGTGGTGGAGAGGCTGAGGGCGATCTGGTGCAGCGCGCCCAACTGCTGCTGCGCCTGGCGCAGGTCGGCGTTGATCCGAGCCATTCGACGCGCCTGCCGGGTCAGGCTACCGACGTAGTAGCCCAGGGCGAGGGCGCCAATGCCGGCCCACCCATAGCCGCTCATCAGCAGCGGCTCCTCCAGCAGGCTGGAGCCGTGGATTTGCCAGAGGCCGAGGAACAGGGCCACCCCGCTCACGAGGGCCATCAGGACCCCGCCCCGCACCTCCCAGGCACGGGCCGCCATCACCACGCCAACCCCCAGCCAGACGGCGTGAAGGTGGGAGGGGACGAGCCAGACCAGCAGCAGGTAGGCCACCAGGGACGCGGGAATCAGTCCAATCTGCCACATGGGAAGAGCGCTTCCACGCACCGTCGATGGACTCCCCCCTCGCACCGTTGATTTAACGGTTTATGCTTTGACACGCCTGCCCATTGCTCCTGCTGAAATGGTGACGGTCCCCCACAAGAAGGAGACGGTCCGGCCTTTGGAGAAAAGACCGGAATGCCTGGTCGACGCATTGCGCACGGAGAAGTGGGCATCGCCCCTTCTGCAGATACACAAGGAGGGTCACCTTTGGACGCAGCCCAAGCGACGCCCATGTTCGCCCAGTACCTGAAGATCAAGGAGGAGTACCCCGACTGCATCCTCTTCTACCGGCTGGGCGACTTCTACGAAACCTTCATGGACGACGCCGAACTGGCGGCCCGTGAGCTGGAACTGACACTGACCGGCCGTGATGGCGGCAAGGCGATGGGGCGGGTCCCCATGGCCGGTATTCCCTATCACGCCGCGGAATCCTATATTGCGAGGCTGATCGAGCGAGGGTACAAGGTCGCCATCTGCGAGCAGGTGGAGGATCCGAAGGCCACCAAGGGGCTGGTCAGGCGCGATGTCACCCGGGTGGTCACCCCCGGCACCCTGGTGGAGCCCCGCCTCCTGCAGGAGAAGCTGAACAACTACCTGGCGGCCGTCACCTACGGCAAGACCGGCTTCGGCCTGGCGGTGGCCGACCTCTCCACCGGCGAGTTCGCCGCCTGTGAGCTGGGCGGGGCCGACGGCCTGCGCCAGCTGCTGGATGAGCTGGGCCGGCTGGAGCCCCGCGAGGTGATCATCGAGCCGGGGCTGGCGGCCGAGCAGCGGCTGGTGGGGCCGCTGAAGTCCGCCGGTGTCGCCCTCTCCACCTTTGAGTCCCGCCACTTCAACCAGACAGACGCCTACCGCCGGCTGACCGGCCACTTTGGCGTCTCGACCCTGACCGGCTTCGGCTGCGAGCACCTGCCCCTGGCCACCGGGGCGGCGGGGGCGGCGCTGGCCTACCTGGCGGAGACCCAGAAGACCACCCTCAGCCATATCACCGGGCTCACCGTCTACTACCCCGGCCAGTTCATGATGCTCGACCCCGCCACCCGCCGCAACCTGGAGCTTACCCGCTCCATCCGCGACGGCGGACGGAAGGGGACGCTGCTCTGGGTGATGGACCGGACCGTCACCTCCATGGGCGGCCGCATGCTGAAGTCCTGGCTGGAGCGGCCGCTGCTCGACCTGGAGCCGGTGATCCGGCGCCACGAGGCGGTGGGCGAGCTGGTCCACAAGCCGGTGCTGCGGGCCGACCTGCGGGCGCTCCTGCAAGAGGTCTACGACCTGGAGCGGCTGGCCGGCCGCGTCGCCTACGGCACCGCCAACGCCAAGGACCTGATCGCCCTGAAGGGATCGCTGGTGGCGCTGCCGTCGATCCGGGTGGCGCTGGAGGAGGCGGGGGCGAAGCGGCTGACCGGACTGCGGGAGAGCCTCGACATGCTCGACGATGTCCGGGACCTGATCGAGCAGGCGATCGCCGACGAGCCGGCCCTGGCGATCACCGAGGGCAACATCATCAAAGATGGCTACCACGAAGAGGTGGACCGGCTCCGCAAGGCGGCCCGGGAGGGCAAGTCGTGGATCGCCGCCCTGGAGAGCCGGGAGCGGGAGCGGACCGGGATTCGCTCGCTGAAGGTGGGCTACAACAAGGTCTTCGGCTACTACCTGGCGGTCACCAACGCCAACCGGTCGATGGTACCCGACGACTATATCCGCAAGCAGACGTTGGCCAACGAGGAGCGGTACATCACCCCGGAGCTGAAGGAGCTGGAGGAGACGGTCCTCGGCTCCGACGAGAAGCTGATGGCGCTGGAGTACGATCTCTTCCTGGGAATCCGCCAGCAGGTGGCGAGCCAGGTCTCCCGGATTCAGGACTCCGCCCGGGCGGTGGCCGAGCTCGACGTGCTGGCCGCCTTCGCCGAGGTGGCGGCGCTCTATGGCTATGTCCGCCCCCTGATCGACACCTCTACCCGGCTGGAGCTGAAGGACGCCCGCCACCCCGTGCTGGAGCGGGTGATGGCCGAGGGCTCCTTCGTGCCCAACGACACCTACCTCGATACCGAGGAGAACCGGCTGGTGCTGATCACCGGCCCGAACATGGGCGGCAAATCCACGGTGATGCGGGCGGCGGCCCTGGCGGTGATCCTGGCGCAGGCCGGCGCCTTCGTCCCGGCATCCAGCGCCCACATCGGCCTGGTCGACCGGGTCTTCACCCGGGTGGGCGCCTCCGACGACCTGGCGACGGGCCAGTCCACCTTCATGGTGGAGATGACCGAGGTGGCGAACATCCTCCACGCCGCCACCGAGCGCTCCCTCGTCGTGCTCGACGAGGTGGGCCGCGGCACCGCCACCTTCGACGGCCTCTCCATCGCCTGGGCGATCACCGAGCACATCGCCCAGCAGATCCGCTGCCGGACCATGTTCGCCACCCACTACCACGAGCTCTGCGAGCTGGAGGGGATGCTCCATGGCGTTGTCAACTTCTCCATGGCAGTGGTGGAAAAGGGGGAGGACATCGTCTTCCTCCGCAAGCTGGTCCGGGGCGGGGCCGACCGCTCCTATGGCATCCAGGTAGGGAGGCTGGCCGGGCTGCCCGCCTCTGTGGTGGAGCGGGCCCGGGAGATCCTGCTGACGCTCGAAGAAGAGGAGGGCGAGCGGCAGAGCCGCCGGGAGGTGGCGGCCCAG
This sequence comes from Bacillota bacterium, assembly GCA_049325315.1. Classification (GTDB taxonomy): domain Bacteria; phylum Bacillota; class Sulfobacillia; order Symbiobacteriales; family Symbiobacteriaceae; genus JAWLHU01. The sequence continues at coordinate 4,188 of JBMONB010000081.1, forward strand.
AAGCTGCGCCAGAAGCCGTCGGTCCAGCTCACCTTCTTCGAGGAGAAGAAGCACCCGGTGGTGGAGGAGCTGCTGGGGCTGAACATTCTGGCCCTCACCCCCATCGAGGCGCTGAACCTGCTCTACCAGCTGCAGGCGAAGGCGAAGGATGGGCGCTGATCAGCGAGATGGATGCCCCGTGCTGTGACCAGTGTCGCAGCACGGGGCATCTCCGCCTGAAGGGTTGTGCAGACTCTGGGCGGGAGTCTTCATGAACCAGAAAAATGACGAGTGAACCTGAGGGTCACATTATAAAGAATGCCTATGGCGTCGCGATGATGCCGACTGGCGCTGACATGGCCGGTAGCGCAACTGCCTCCGGCCTTCCATGATTGTACCGGACTCAAACCGGAATATGTCCCGTTTCATCGGGGGTTCTATGGAACCTCCACGGGTGATGGTGACTCATATAAGTGAGAGATCTCTCAGTTGTTGAAAGGAGTGGGGTGGTTGAGCGAGACCGAAGCGGTTCGGCGATTACAAGCTGGCGACAGGTCGGCCTTGAACCTCCTCTACAGTACATATGCCGAGGCTGCAATTCGCACCGCCTTTCTCATCACTCGGAGTAAAGCCGTAGCCGAAGACGCAGTTCAAGAAGCGTTCGTACAGGTCATTCGGACCGTCCCGACACTGCGAGACCCTGCTTCCTTTCGACCGTGGTTCTACCGAATTGTAGTGAACTCGGCGAAAAGGTTATCGCGTAACATCAGCCGCTCTTTACCCCTCGACCTGGAGTACACTAAGGTCGATCTCACGGCCTTATCCCCTGACGAAGCCGCCATCGGCATCGAGGAGATTCAAATGGTTCGAGCTGCAATCAACGATCTGAACCAGGCACATCGAGAGGCGGTTATTCTGAGGTACTATACCGACCTTTCGGAGGATGAAATTGCTCAGTCCTTGGGGGTGCCAAGCGGTACTGTGAAATCTCGCTTGCACAGGGCCAAAGAAGTACTTCGTGAGCGGCTCGAAGGGAAGACGAGATTCTCGAGGAGGTCGGCTGTACCACTCGAATGGTCTTCCGGTCAAAAGGAGTGAGTCAATAATGACGGAGGAACGTAAGATCAAGGCTGCGTTGAAGGTGGACGCCGGCCAGATTCAACTGCCTCCGGATCTGTTGGATCGTATTCGACGACGAGCGGATACTGTGACTCCCGTTTGCCCAAGCCTGTGGGCACGGTGGCGGCTGGGGCCGAAGCTGGAGCTAGCACTGGCTTGCATCCTGTTGGTCAGCCTGTTGGGCATGGCTGCATATCGCAATCTCAACTCTGGCCGATCTCAGCAGTCCCCCACCAGTCCGGATAGCAGAGGGGCTTTATCCGCGGACAATGCAGACGAAAGCCTCGCCCTGCTCCGCAAGGAGGCGCCCTTCCCCATTTTCGTTCCGACCCAGATTCCGGCTGGACTTGAGCCACGCCCCCCAATTACCCGCGACCGGGTGGTCGAGATTGTTTACCTCACCAACGACCTCAAGGTAGAGTTGCGTGTCATCAATGGCCCAGCAGGGTGCTGTCTTGATGCCGATTCCCGAAAGGCAGTGGGGGCAACTTCCATACGCGGAGACATCACTGCTTACTACATCATCAACCAACCTGAATTCGGCGGACCGATCCTATGGTGGCAAGAGGCAGGTTCCTACATCGCCCTCTCAGGGCCTTCATTTGCCAAAGATGATTTGGTCAAGATCGCTGCTTCGATGTCTTCAACGGCAACGCTGACTTCCCAGTGAGGGTGGGTGCACAAAGCCGGCCTCTTCAAGGTCGCACGGGTGACGGGCACCTTGTGTGAAGTGACAGGGGAGAATACTCGCTCTCCGTCCAAAATTCGTTAGTTCCTCTCCGGCTCGGAGGCGAAAAACGGACGGAGGCGAGCATTACACGGGGCCGGACTGGGGTGTGAGCCTGAAGGGACAAGGTTGTTAGCCTGAAGTCCGAGCGATTTCCTCGCCCTCCGTCCAAGATTCGTTGGTCCACGCCCGAGCGGAGGACGAAAAACGGACGGAGGACAACCGACCTACAAAATGAAAGGGATGCTTTCGCAGTCAACAGAAAGGGTATACCCGCATCGGTTTGGGCTAGAATGTAAAGAGGCGCCCGAATGGGGGCGCCCCTGGGAGTCCGCAGTTGCCGTCCCTGAGACGGCGGCGGCTGTTCGCGTGGGTCTGAGAGCAACGATGAATGTTGCTGCATTCATCTTGACGGTGATGTCCACGCAACTCCCAGATTCAGGATACCACAGAGCGCGCTTCCGGTCTGTCGAAGGCTGGAGGTGCGTTCTGTTTTCTATTCGCCGATCTTCGACATAACCCGCCCGCCTGCCCCGCGGCATCGAAGTCAGTGCATTAGCTGGAGCGGAACGGAATCACTATGAATACCCGTGGCATCCTCCCAGGAGATTAGAAGAACGCCACTCAAGCGACCCCTCTACCTGGACGCCTTCTGAAGGTAGCCTTTCCAGTCCAGGGGGCGGCGCCCCACCCTTCTTTACCGCTACTTCAGCGTGAAGCTGTCCAGGATCTGCTTCATCACCGGGGAGAGCTGCTCGCTCGCCTGGGTCGGAATCAGGTGCATCAGCAGCCAGTCGCCGCCACCCTGGGCCTCGATCAGCCGGATCGTGACCAGAACCGGAATCCGGCCCATCAGGGTGGCCGAGCCCGAGGCGGTGATCCGCCCCTTCTCCTCCACGATGTTGGGCAGCTGCAGGTCCGGGTAGATCGTCTGCTGCATGACCTGGGTCAGGCCGTCCAGCTTCTCCCGAGGGGTGACCGCAGTGCCCATCTCGCCTGCCGGGTAGTGCTCCGCCATGATCACGGCGTTCGCGCCCGCCTCGGGGACAGGCAGCGCCAGCTGGAGCTTGGCCGTGGTCACATTCTGCTGGACGAAGCTGGCGGGCGCCCGCATGGTGAAACCAGCGCCGGCCATGTTCCAGAGCTTGTAATCGCCCTGCTCTTCCACGGTGAAGTAGTTCTTGGTGTAGACCTTCACGGTATTGGTCTGGGCGTCCCAGCCGACCCGGCCGCCCAGCGCCTCGGCCAGCGGGCGAGCCGGCACAAAGACCCGCCCCTTCTCTACATAAAGGAAGGGCTCTGCATCGACCGTGACCACCTTGTCATCGACGGTGATCTGAATCTGCTTGTACTCGACTTCGATGTTCTTCCGCATTCCCGTGGCCGCCCAAGCCCCGACGCCCGTACTGACAACGACCAGCAGCACCAACGCAAGCCCGATCCATACACGACGCATGCAGGGGATCCTCCTCGACGTTTCTTGCAGCAATGTCCCCTTGCATGAATTCGGGCATCGTGAAACGTTTCCTGTCGGGAGGCGAACAAATCCCTCAGGGGGATGAATTCACAGGAGGTCCAGCGGGCTGGGCAGCTCGGGCAGCAGGAGCGATTGTTCGGGATCGAAGAGCTGGTCGACCGCCTGCCCCTCATACTCCCGGTAGAGCGGGTGGGGGGAGAGGACCAGGGCCCGTCCCCGGGCCAGGCTGGCGATTACGGCGTTGTGGACGCCATCGACCAGGGCGATGGCGATGGGCTCAGCTCCCTCGTAGTCCACCTCCAGCAGGTGGGCCCGCTGCTCGGGGGCGAAGCGCCAGGCTGCTTCGTAGGCGGTGGGGCGGCTGGCCAGCAGGGCCAGGATCGGCGCGGTCCAGTCGGGGCAGTACAGGACGATCGCCTGCTTTCCCGGACCGCTGAACTCGGCGGCCTGGGTTGGCAGGTAGGGCTGGGCGTGAGACAACGGGCAGCAACTCCTTTCGCTGCCCCTATGATAGCACAAGGGAAGGGCTTGCCTCACGGGGCTTCTCATGCGACAATGTAGCGGTGGGAATATCCTAGAGGAGTGAACGTGACACGTGACGTGGAGTTGGTGGGTTTGGGTCGTAATCGTCCTGGCCGGGGCCGGTCTCGGCTTTCTCGTCCTGTCGATGACCCCCTGGTACAAGGTGCGTAAGTATGCGATGGACATCAAGAAGATCTACGACAAGCACAAGCTTCAGGAGAAGGCGGAGGCTGTCCAGGCGATGGGGCAGAACCCAAATGCCAACCCGGTTCTGATGCGCAAGCCGCTCCGTGAACTCACCTCCACCTACGAGGCGCTGATCGCCGACCTGAACAAGGCCAAGGTCCCGAAGAAGGCCAAGCACCTCCATGAGATGTCGCTGAGCGTGGCCAAGGACTCGCTGGCCATGTACCAGATGGCCGCTGTGGGCGGCTTCCGCCAGAAGTCGATCATGGAGAAGCAGAAGAAGGTCCAGAAGATGCAGGACCAGATCCAGGCCGAGATGGAGAAGCTCTACGGGCCGATCAAGCAGCCGAAGAAGTAAGTGCACCGGCGGCGCTCCTCACATGGGAGGGCGCCGCCGCGTCATAGGAGGGTGCAGGGAGCGCCTGCGCCAGATGGGGGTGACGAGATGGCCGTGATCCGTGTGCTTGACGAGCGCACGGCGAACCAGATCGCCGCCGGCGAGGTGGTGGAGCGCCCCGCGAGCGTGGTCAAGGAGCTGGTGGAGAACTCGCTGGATGCCGGCGCCCGCCGGATCATCGTCGAGGTGGATGGCGGGGGCCGGGATCTGATTCGGGTCACCGACGACGGCTGCGGCATGGTGCCGGAAGACGCCCGCCTCTCGCTCCAGCGGCATGCCACCTCAAAGATCCGTTCCGCCGACGACCTGACCGCTATCGCCACGATGGGCTTTCGGGGCGAGGCGATCCCCTCGATCGCCTCGGTCTCCACGTTTGAGCTGATCACCCGCCCCGCCGACCAGTTGGCGGGCTACCGGCTGTTCGTCGAGGGTGGCGCCATTACCGAGGAGGGGGAGCACGGCTGCCCACCGGGCACCCGGATCACCGTGCGCAACCTCTTTTATAATGTGCCCGCCCGCCTCAAGTACCTGAAGACCAACGCCACCGAGATGGGGCAGATTTCCGATATGCTGACCCGCCTCGCCCTGGCCAATCCCGATGTCGCCTTCCGCTTCCACAGCGGACAGGCCCAGGTCTTCGCCACCCCCGGCACCGGCGGGGTGCTCGATGCGGCCATCGGGCTCCTGGGGCGCGAGGTGGTCAAGGAGCTGATCCCGGTGGAGTACCAGGACGGCTCAGCCCGGGTCTGGGGCTATGTGGGCCGGCCCGCCGTCGCCCGGGCCGGGCGGAACCACCAGTACTTCTTCGTCAACCGGCGGGCGATCCGGACGATCAACGTCCGCTACGCCCTGGAGGAGGCCTACGCCCACCTGCTGCCCAACGGGCGCTACCCGGTCTGCATCCTCTTCATCGAGGTGGAGCCGCGCGCGGTCGACGTGAACGTTCATCCGGCCAAGGCCGAGGTCCGCTTCGAGCGGGAGCGGGAGGTGCGGGGGGCCGTCTACAAGGCGACCCGCCAGGCGCTGGGCGCCGCCCTGCTGATTCCCGGCACCACCGTCTCCGCCGACGGCGAGGTGGCGGTGCCCGACCGGCCCGGTGAGAAGGCGGCGGTGCAGCAGGGGATATCCGGCCCGACCGGCCCCGGCTGGATTCCGCCCGGCGCCTCCCGGCCCGGTCACGGCGGTGGGGGTAGCCCCCGGCAGGTATCGTTCCGGCTGGATCCGGTACAGACTAGCAGGGAGGAGCCGGCGGGCTACACCCTGCCGGCGGGTGGCCTTCAGGCGATTCTGGATGACCGTGTAGGCGGCGCAGGCCTCCAGGGCGGCACGGCAGCCCCGGTAGAGGCCTGGACCGACAGCGCCGCCCCCACAGCCGGTCACGGGCTGATCCGGCTCCTGCGGCCGCTGGGCCAGGTCCATCGCTCCTACATCGTCTGCGACGGCCCCGAGGGGCTCTATGTGGTCGACCAGCACGCCGCCCACGAGCGAATCTTCTTCGAGCGGCTCTACCGCTACAGTCAGGAGCAGGCCGGGCCGGTCCAGCCGCTGCTCTTCCCGATCACCCTCGACCTGACGCCGGCCCAGATGGCGCTCTGGCAGGAGCACGCCGCGATCTTCCGGGAGAGCGGCTTCGAGGCGGAGCCCTTCGGCGGGACCACGCTTCTGATCCAGGGCGTGCCGTCGGGGTTGGGGCAGGATCATGTGGCCCGGCTGGTCAGCGACTTCCTCGACCGGCTCCAGGAGAGCCGGGTGGCGCCCGGAAGCGGCGTAACCGAGCGCAGGCGCAGGGTGGTAGCCGCCATGGCCGCCTGCAAGGCAGCGATCAAGGCGCGCGATGCGCTCCAGCCCGAGGATATAACAGCGCTCCTGCACGACCTGGCCGCCTGCGAGTCGCCGACCACCTGCCCGCACGGGCGGCCGACGGTGATCTGCGTGGCCATTCCTGAACTGGAGAAGAGGTTCAAGCGGTGAAACTCCCTTTGCTGGTGCTGGTGGGTCCCACAGCGGTGGGGAAGACCGCCCTCTCGGTGGCGGTGGCGAAGCGAATCGGGGCGGAGATCATCTCGGGCGACTCCATGCAGGTCTACCGGGGAATGGATATCGGCACCGCCAAGATCACCCCGGGGGAGATGGAGGGGGTCCCCCATCATCTGATCGATGTGAAGGAGCCCGACGAGGAGTTCTCCGTCGCCGAGTTCCAGCAGCGGGTCGACGGGCTGGTCCGCCAGATCGTGGGCCGGGGCCGCCTGCCCATGCTGGTGGGGGGTACCGGGCTCTATGTCCGGGCGGTGGTGCAGGCCTACACCTTCACCGAGATGGAGCCCGACCCCGACCTGCGGGAGCGGCTGCGCCGGGAGGAGGCGCTGCACGGCCCGGGCTACCTGCACCAACGGCTGGCGGCGGTGGACCCGGTTGCGGCGGCCCGGCTGCACCCCAACGACACCCTGCGGCTGGTGCGGGCGCTGGAGGTCTTTGCGCTGACCGGCACACCCATCTCCCAGACGCAGACGGCGGCGGAGGCGGAGCCCCGCTACGATGACCTGATGATCGGGCTGACCATGGACCGGGAGCGGCTATACCACCGCATCGACCAGCGGGTCGATGCGATGCTTGAGGCCGGCTGGCTAACCGAAACCCAAGCCCTGCTGGAGCGCTACGGCCCCCACCCCAAGGCAATGGAGGGGCTCGGCTACCGGGAGCTGGTGCTCTATCTGCGTGGGCTTCTGACCTGGCCCGAGACGGTGGCGCTGATCAAGCGCAATACCCGGCGCTTCGCCAAGCGACAGTTCACCTGGTTCCGGCGCGATCGCCGGATCCACTGGTTCGACATGACGGGCGAGACCGGGAACCAGGCGGCTGACGCGATCGTCAGACTAGTGGAAGGAAAGTGGCAGCGCGGCGTGGAAGCGTTCGCAGAGCCCTAGAGAGAGAAAACAAGGGGGCGGTTTGGTGACGAAGACGCAGGTGAATCTCCAGGACACCTTCCTCAACGTGGTCCGCAAGGAGAACATTCCGGTGACCATCTACCTGGTCAACGGGTATCAGCTGAAAGGACATATTCGCGGTTTCGACAACTTCACGGTGGTTCTGGAGTTCGAGGGCAAGCAGCAGCTCGTCTATAAGCACGCCCTGTCCACCATCACGCCGATGCGCAACGTGCCCATCAACCTGGCGCAACTGATGCGCACCGACGAGGCCGAGCCGACCCAGGCATAGACCGTCCCAGAACAATGCTAGTGGGCCGGGGGAGCAATCCCCCGGCCTTTCTCCTTTTCGGCTGCCGTGAGCGCCTCTTTTGTGCCATCACCCGCGCGGGTGATGCACTGTCCAACTCCTTATTATCCCTGACTTATGGGGTGTTGAAAAAGTGTTGACGTTTAAATTTGCTGATAGTAATTGACATACTTCGTTTGTCGTCTGTTATGATGATCTAGATCACCAGAGCTAGTACAAAAGGACCATTGGGTTAGCACTAGTGGTCGCTGGAAGTCGCACTCATATTCGTCTTTTTGGGGAGGATTCCAGTTTGTCCAGGCGTGTACGAGGCATAGCTGCACTTGGGTTGGCCGTGGTCACGGCGCTTGCCACATGGCTCTTTCTTCGCTCCCTGACCCCGACTGCACCGGTGGTGGTGGTGGCCAAGGATCTCGATGCCCACACACCCATTTCGGCGGATGCGCTGAAGGTTGCCTATGTGCACCCGACCTCCGTTGGGGTCTTGGCTCCCAAGGCCTTCACATCGGTGGATGAGGTCAAGTCGCTGGTGACGACCCGGGCGCTCAAGGCCGGCGAGGTGCTGCGCAACGTGCCGGAGATGGTGGCCGAACCGGGGAACCTGTCAAGCCTGGCCAGCAGCGAGACGCTGCCGTTCTCGGCGTTGGTCCCGCCGGGGAGCCGGGCTGTCACCATCGCCCTGAAGCACCAGGCCAACGTTCGGGCTGGAGACCGGGTAGACATCTACTCGGTGGCGCCCGACGCCGCCGGACAGCCCCGGGCCCGGCTCCTGCTGGCGGGCGTTCCGGTCCTGCTGGCGGGCGAAGCCAGCCGGGGAAACACCATCACCGTGCTGGTGAAGCAAGGGCAAGATGCCAGTCTGGTTGAGTCCCGCCCGAATCTGGACGTAGTCTTGGCGCCGCTGGGAGGCGGTGGGAATTGAGCGCACTGCCACTGATCATCGGCATGCTCCTGGGCTCCCTCGTCTTCCTGCTGGTCTTCCCCCACCGGGGCTTCGGCCCCTCTGCCGGGGCCTCGTACCTGGCCCAGGAGGCCGGAATTCCGCAGCGCTCCTGGCTGGAGCGGTGGGAGGAGCGGCAGCGCACGCTGCTCTCCTCGTCGGGGGTCGATATCTCCTTCCGGGCCTACCTGATCGGCCAGTTCGCAGGGGCCGGTTTGATGCTGGTACTGGTCACGCCGCTCTTCGGCATCTATGCCGGCATCGCGGTGGGCGTGGCCGTCTTCCTGATCGTCCGCGAGGTGCTGGTCTCCTTCCGACAGGCCCGGCTGCACCGGTTCAACACCCACTTCCGCGAGGCGCTGGTCTCCATGACCAACTCGCTGCGGGCGGGGCAGAGCCTCTCTTCCGCCCTGGAGAACTGCGTCACCGACCTGCGCCGGCTCCTGGGCCGGGACGATGAGCTGATCATCGTCGAGCTGAAGCAGGTGGTGGAGGAGATCCGCCTGGGCCTCGCCGTGGAGGACGCCCTGCAGAACCTGAAGCTGCGGGTCCCCTTCGAGGAGGTCGCTCAGTTCGTGGACGCCGCCTCAATCACCCGGAACAAGGGCGGCAACCTGACCGAGGTCATGACCAACGTCTCCAAGCTGATCAGCGACCGGCTGGCGGTGCTCCAGGAGATTCAGGTACTGACCGCGGAGAAGCGGTTCGAAGGGGCGCTGATCGCCAGCCTGCCGGTGGCGATGCTCCTCTTTCTCACCCTCTTCTCGCCCGACTACATGGAGCCGCTCACAGGCACCTGGTACGGGCAGATCATCGTCGGCATCGGGCTCTTCATGGTCCTGGGAGCCTATCTTTGGTCCCGCTCGCTGACCCGCATTGACGTCTAGGGAGGGGGAAGCGGATGGCCCTGTTACTTGCGCTGTCGCTGGGCGGCCTCGTCTTCCTCTTGCTCTATCCCTGGCCGGCCCCTGGCTCTCACGGGTCTGCCCGCGGGGTCTTCGCCGTCTTAGAGGGCAGCCAGCCGGTTCAAGATGACGACTCCTGGTCGGTCCCCCTGCTGCGGTTCCTGCGCATCCGGGTAGACCGGAACAGCCGGCTGGCCAAGGAGCTGGCGATGTCCGGGCTGCCGATCGCCCTGGAAGATGCGTATGCCTACCGGCTGCTTATGCCCGTCATCATGGGCTTGATGTTCATTCCAGGGGCGCTGCAGGGAAGCAAGGTTGCCTATCTCTTCCTGGCGGTCTGCCCCATCTGGTACCGGATTCCCGAAGCGCTGATCTCCATTCAGGCGGATGCGGTCCGGGAGCGGATTCGCCGCTCGATTCCGCCCTTTCTTCAGGCGCTGGCCGTCATGATCGAGGCAGGCCTGAACCTGGTGCCGGCGATTCACGAGTACTCCCGCCGGGTCCAGGGACCCCTCTCCGACCAGCTGCAGCGCACCGTTCAGGAGATGAACCTGGGCGTTCCCCAGGGAGAGGCGCTGCGAAACTGTGCGGAGCGGTGTGAGATTCCCGAACTGCACCTTGCGCTCTCTGCGCTGGCCCAGGGGCTTCAGCGGGGGGCGGGGGGGCTGGCGCAGGTGGTGCGGGAGCAGGCGAAGGAGGCTTGGGAGAAGCGGCGCGATTCGGCCCGCGAGATGGGGCAGAAGGCCTCGATCAAGCTCTTCTTTCCCCTGTTGGTCCTGGTGATGCCCGTGTTTCTGATCTTCCTCATGGGCCCCGCGATTCTCAGCTTCATGCGTAACTTTTAAAGGGGAAAGGGGACCTGTATCATGATGAGCTTCGTTCGTTCCTTCACTCAGGTTCAGATCCGGCGGCTGGTTAAGGAGCAGACCGGTGCGACCATGATCGAGTACGGCCTGATCGCCGCCCTGATTGCCGTGGCGCTCATCGCCGTGCTGACCTCGCTGGGCGGCGCCATCGGCGAGCGCTTCCAGGACCTGATCAACGCCATCACCGGCAAGTAGCCTCCTCTCGCATACCCATCTTGCAGGGCTGCGGTCCCACGGCCGCAGTCCTGCACGTAGTTAGGAGTGATGACCGTGTCCACCTCCTCTCGGGAGCGAGGTGCCGTGGCGGTCGAACTGGCCCTGGCTCTGCCCGTCCTGATGCTGGTCACCCTGGGTGGTCTGGTGCTCGGTTTTATGGCCTACGGCCGCATGGCGCTGGTCCAGACCGCAGACGTGGCGGCCCGGGAGCTGGCCGGGAACCCGGACTCAACCAAGCTCTTGGTCCCCGGCCAGGCCTATCAGTATGAGGGCTTCCTGGACTCCTTCGGCCTGCCAAGGGGCAGGGTCCGGGCGGTTGCGCTCCGGATGAATGCCGGTCAGGGCGGCTGGTGGACCGGCGATACCACCGAGTCGATGGTGGTGGTGGCCACCTGCTACCGGCTCCCCTTCTCGATTCCCGACTTCACCCCCAGGGAGAAGCCCAAGGTGGAGCCGCTGCCCAGCCTGCCGCCCCTTCAGGATCAGTACGGGTTCCTCCAGACGCCGCAGGAGCTGCTGGAGGCGGAGCGGCGCTACCGGGAGATCGAGCAGCAGGTCCATGAGATGCGGGTCCGGTTTGCGCTCCTGGAGCAGGAGATGAAAGATATGGCCGCCAACGCCGAGGCGGTGAAGGCGGAGATGGAGCACCTGGCCGGGAAGGCGTCCTCCATGAACGCAGAGGTGGCGCTGCTTCGTGCGCTGGGCCCCTCGAGTCCACAGGGTCTCGAGGCGCTGCTGACCGATCAGCTCTGCGCCGGGGCCCGACCGGGCCGGACCATTTTGACCGCACGGGCCGCCTATCTGGCGGAGACCTCGCCCGTGGCCACCATTACACAGTCCGGCGCAAAGGGGGCGGGCAGCCAGTGAGCCACCGATTGAGGCGCATCTTAAGGCCCTGGTTGCGGCCTCTGGCAGGCCGGCGTGAGGGCGCCGCCATGGTGGAGACGCTGCTTACGATTCCCATTGTCCTCTTTGCCATCATGAGCCTGTTTGTTTTGGGCTATTTACTTTACGTGCGGATCGCTCTGCAGGTTGCGGTGCACACCGCCGCCCGCGAGCTGGCGAGCCATGGGCTGGCCAGCCAGGTCTTCGAGTCCGGCAAGAGCCTGATTGCCGGTCCGGGGCAGACCTTCGGCCTCGACCCCAACCGGATGCGCCTGGTCCCGCTTCCCGTTCCCTACCCCGAGGAGCGGCCCCGCATCATCGTGGCGGCCTGCTACAGCACCGGGATGCCCATCCCCAAGTTTGTTTACGGCGCCAAGGCGCCACGCCCGCCGGCGAAGGATCTGGTGGAGGAGCTGGAGCGGATCAACTACGATCTGGTCAAGACCCGGCAGCGGCTGGAGCAGTACGGCGGTCTCATGGACGACCTGGCCTTTAACGCCTCCATCGCCCGTGGCCTCGCCTCCAGCGACCCGCTGGTCAAGGAGCGCTCGGCCAGCTACATGGCCGGCGTCGCCTGGGAGCAGACGGTGGCCCTTGGTTGCGATTCGAACAGCGGCCCCGTACTGACGGCCAAGGTGGTGATGCGGACTGAACCGATCCGGCACGCCCCTTAAGGTGGCGCCGCTCTGGCGGCGTCTTGCGCCCACAGGCGGCAACGTGATGATCATGATGGCCATCGCGCTGCCGGTGATGTTCCTCCTCATCGGCTTTCTGGTCGATCTGGGCGGCGTCCTGTACCAGAAGAGCCGCATCCAGTCCGCGGCCGATGCGGCCGCCATCGGGGCGGTCAAGAAGCAGACCCACATTCATGTGCCGATTCCCGACCCGAAGCGGACCATCTGGATCGGGCCGCTCCCGATTCCGCTGGGCGGCTGGTTCACGCACGGATTCTACCTGAACCACCTCCAGGGCGGCAGCGAGCCCTCGCCGGTCCTCAAGGAGCTGGCGTCGCTGAACGCCGATAAGGTCACCCTCTCGGCGGAGAAGTTCCCGCCATCGGGCATCAATGGCGTCGACATTGTGCCCTGGCCCGTGGCCTATGTGGAGATCACCGCCCGGGGCAGCGCCCCCCTGCACTTCTCCAAGATTTTGCCCGGGGTGGGCAAGACGGTCAACCTGGAGGCGAAGGGCTGCGCCCTGGCCTGGGTGCGACCGGACTACTGGTGGCACGACTGGTACTCCTCCGAGACCGGCAAGTGGATGACCGGTCAGGAAAACCTCTACTACTACCGGAAGGTGGCCTGTACCGAGGGCGGCAAGGACTTTGGCGCCCTGGCCACCACCTTTGAATCGCTCTTCCGCTCCACCATGGACAGGAGCGCCGCAGGGCTGCCCGATGTGCAGGGCGGCTTCGGTAACGCTCAGCAGTGGGGGGACAAGCAGCCTCCGAAGATTGAGCCGTGGGAGGGGGGCGCTCCCTCCCAGAGTGACTGGAATCAGGCGCTCTCCGACCAGTCCAAGCGCTGCGAGGAGCAGCGAGAGCGGTTTATCGCCGCCGAGAAGGCGCGGTACGAAGCGGAGTTGGCGGCCTACGAGGCGGAGGAGCGGAAGACGCCGCCCGATCCGCCGAAGGAGCCTGAGCGCTGCGACAGTGTGCGACGATAAGGAGGCGACGTCCGTGTCCATCGCCATGAGGGCGGTTCTTGCCTCGGTCCGACCCGAGGATCTGCAGGCGCTCTCCGATACCATTCGCCGCCGGTACCCAGGCGGGGAGATCACCCTAACAGCTGCTGTCTCCCGCGCGGAAGACCTCCAGCGGGCGCTGACCGGCGGGAACTTCGATCTGATTCTAACCGACCTGGAGATGGCCAGCCTCCTGGGCACCTGGCTTCGAACCCGAAGCACCACCGCCAGGCAGGAGGCGGTGGTGGTCACCCGCCACCTCGACGATCCCCGGGTCGAGCGCTTGCGCATGCTGGGGGCGGCGGTGGTGACGCCCGGCGGCCTGCCCGACCTGCTGGCCCACTGGGTGCCCGTTCAGACCGCTCCTGCCCCGGCGGCGGGGTCGGGCTCCACGGCTGCGGCCGGAGGCGGCCCGATCGCCCGCGTGATCACGGTCCACTCCCCGAAGGGGGGTGCCGGCTCCTCCACGGTGGCGGCGCACCTGGCGGTCTCCCTGGCCCGGCAGGGGGCCAACACCATGCTGGTGGACATGGCGCTCTATGGCAATGCTGCGGCGATCCTGAAGGTGCAGCAGCGCGGCCACGGGCTGGGCGAGCTGCTCTCAGCCCTGGAGCATGAGCAGCACAAGGTGGACAGCCCGGAGGTGGCGGCGATTTTGGAGCGCTGCCTGGTCCAGGTGGAGGTGGGGGGTAGGCCCCTCTGGATCCTGCCCGCCGCCCCGCCCCGCCGCATGTACGAGATCAAGGGGCCATCTACCGAGGCCTTCATCGCCCATCTGGCGGCGATGCCCTTCGATTACGTGGTGATTGACACCTCCAGCGAACTCTCTGAGCGGACGCTGGCCACCCTGGCCACCGCCGACAACGTGCTGCTGCTCTCCACCCCTGAAGTAACGGCTGCCTGGAACCTGTTCCAGCTGCGGGAGGTGCTGGGCCTGATCTCCCCCAAGGGACAGATCGCCCTGGTGGTCAACCGGGCCGGGACCCAGGTGGAGTTTGACCCCGATGAGCTGTCCAACCTCTGCGGCTACCGGGTGGCGGCAACTCTGCCCGACGCCGGCACGGCGGTCACGCTGCTCACCAATACGGGGAGCCCCGACCACATGAAGGAGAGCCACCCGTTTGCCAAGGGGATCCGACAACTGGCCGGCCTGGTCGGGGCTGTGCCGCAGGGAGGCAGGTGAGCCCCGTGGGCGGACTTGAGGAGTACCTGCGACAACGGCAGAGCGGCGCCCGGCAACAGGGGCCCGCAGAGAAGCAGCAGGAGGCGAACCCCCAGCGGGAGCAGGCCTTCCTCCTGGTGCAGCGGGAGATCCGCGACCGGCTCACCCAGGAGCCCGAGCTGAAGACCCTGCCCCCCGACCAGGCGCGAACCTTTGCCCGTCAGAAGGGCTGGCGCCTGATCGAGGAGGCGGCAGACGGCCCCTACCGGCACCTGCTCTTCACCCCGCAGGAGAAGAACGACCTCCTGGAGCGGCTGCTCCAGGCGATGTTCGGCTACGGGGTCCTGGAGCCGCTCCTGACCGACCCGACGGTCACCGAGATCATGATCAACGGCCCGAAGAAGATCTTCGTGGAGCGGACCGAGGGCAAGAAGAGCCAGCTCTCCGTGGCCACTGACCGCTACGGGCAGCCGCTCCAGTTTGCCACCCCCGAAGACCTGAACCTGGTGATCGAAAAGATCGTGGCGCCGCTCAACCGCAAGGTTGACGAGAGCGACCCGATCGTCGATGCCCGCCTGCCAGACGGCTCCCGTGTCAACGTAGTGCTCCGCCCCATCTCGCTGGACGGCACGGCGATGACGATTCGCCGCTTCCCCCGCACCTGGTCGATGGACGAGCTGGTGGAGGTCGGCGCCCTGAGCCAGGAGCTGGCCGACATGCTGAAGCTGATGGTGCAGGCCCGCTATAACATCGTGGTCTCGGGGGGCACCGGTTCGGGCAAGACCACCTTCCTGAACGCCCTGAGCCAGTTCATTCCCCCCCACCAGCGGATCATCACCGTGGAGGATGCGGCGGAGCTTCAGATCCGCAAGGCGGAGAACATCGTCCGCATGGAGAGCCGCCCGGCCAATATCGAGGGGAAGGGCGCCCTGGCGATCCGCGATCTGGTCAAGAGCGCCCTGCGCATGCGCCCCGACCGGATCATCGTCGGCGAGTGCCGCGGCGGTGAGGCGATCGACATGCTCCAGGCCATGAACACCGGCCACGACGGCTCCATGACCACCGGCCACGCCAATACCGCCCAGGACATGCTGCGCCGCCTGGAGACCATGGTGCTGATGTCGGGCCTCGAGCTGCCCCTGCTGGCGATCCGCCAGCAGATCGTCTCGGCGGTGGATATCATCATTCAGCTCTCCCGCCTCGCCGACCGGAGCCGCCGGATTGTCCAGGTGACCGAGGTGCTGGAGCTGCAGAACGGGGAGATCATGACCCAGGACCTGGCCATTCGCCGGGGCCTGGGGGAACTGGAGCCGACAGGCCGGCTGCTCCAGCGGGTGAACAAGTTCCTGCAGGCGGGAATCAAGCCCGACTCGCCTTTGATCCCGGTGCAATTTGACTAAGCGTGGAGGGAACGAGCATGGGCAATCCGATTATCGGGCTCGGCGTGGCGGCAATCGCGGTCGTGCTGGCTGTTCTGATCCTGGTCCGGTCCCGCAAGCGCGAGGCGAAGGCTGCGGCCCCGCCGGAACCGCCGAAGAACGCCGGCCTGCCGGTCCGGCGGGCGGCTCCGCAGGGCGCCCCGCAGGGTGTGCCCCAGGGAGTTCCGCAAGGTGTCCCTCAGGGTCCGCAGGGCGGCTTTCAGTCCGCTCCGCAGGGCCAGGCGGCCTTCGGCGCTCAGCCCGGGGGGTTTGTCCCTGCCCCGCCACAGGGCTCTCCCGCTCCCAGCCACGGGCATACCTCGGGGCTGAAGGTGGACGGCTGGCTGGAGGGATTCCCCAGCGGCATCGCCGTCCCGCTGCTCAAGGGCGACTACCTGATCGGCCGTGATGTGCCCGAGCGGGCCGGCTCTACGCCGGTAGGGCTCCCCACCGACTCGGCCATCTCCAACGAGCATGCCATGATTCGCTGCCAGGGCGGCGTCTGCACGCTCTATGACCTGGCCTCGGCCAACGGCACCTTCCTCAACGCCCAGCGGCTGCTGGAGCCCACCGCCCTGAAGGACGGCGACGTGATCCAGGTCGGCACCACCTTCCTGACCTTCCACACGCCCGGGGGCGGCCGCCCGGCGGAACCGCCTGTGAAGCAGTCGGCGGGGACGCGGCCCATCCGGCGGGTTGAGCCCTCCGCAACAAAGGGTACCACCCTGCTCCAGGATCAGCCGCCGCCCAGCCCTCCGCCCAGCGGACCCGCCGCGGCGGCCACCACGAAGCTCGAGGAGCCCGTGGCCTGGCTCAAGGTGACCGAGGGCCCCAACGCCGCTGCCAGCACCGTGCTCTTCGAGGGGGAGCTGACGGTGGGCCGTGCCCCGTCGGGCAAGTCCTTTGCCCTGGCGGAGGACACCGCCATCAGCCGGGAGCATTTCCGGTTAATCGTCTCCTTGGAGGGGATCACGCTCCGTGACCTGGGCTCCACCAACGGAACCTTCGTCAACGACAAGAAGATCACCGGGGACGTGCCGCTTCAGATGGGCGACACCATTCGGATCGGCAAGACGCGGCTGACCCTCACCGATTCGCCGCCGCAGGCGTAGCCCGACAGAAAGCGAGCGACCGGGGAGGCCCCCCGGTCGCTCTGTACCTTATCTGGAACCGCTTCGGATCTGCTCCCGGAACCGGTCACGCACCATGCCCGCCTCCTGCTCACACCCAGCCGGCACCGGGATCCGCACGGTGGGCGGGCCGTCGGGGCCCGACTTGCCCTGCAGCTCAAACTGAAGGACCGCCGGGGATCCAGGGGAGAGCTTCACGCTCCGCAGCCCGAAGGACCACGAGACGAAGCGGCCGGCAAAGAAGGCGCCGTTGGCCCCCACGTAGACCTCCGGCTCCGCCTCCAGGCCCCGCCGCAGCCCCCGGCGCGAGGAGAGAAGGAAGAGGCCGGGAAGCAGTCCGCCAAAGAGGAGCGCCATGGAGAGGCCGACCGCCAGGCCGCTGGCGAGGTCTCCGTCGGAGAGGCCAGGGAGCAGCCCACCGGCCAGGCCGGCCAGGCCCAGGTAGAGCGCCCAGCGCCGCATCTTCGCCAGGCCCCGTTCCCATTCAGACCGGAGGAAGCGCTCCCACTCGGCCCGCTCGTACCGCCAGTGGGCCCAGTGGTCGCCGTTCAGCAGTTCGGCTGCCTCCCTTCGGCTCTTGCGCCCGATGAGGTAGAAGACGGGGAGCAGGAGCAGGCTGATCCCGCCCAGCACGGTCCCGATGATCGAGAGCCCCTCCGATTCCAGACCGAGGGCGGCGAGTGCCGCCGGACCCAGCAGAGCGAGCAGCGTGAAAGCAAGGAGCGCCCAGATGGCGCCTCGCAGCGGGTCGGGCCGTTTCGTCTCAGACATGACCCTGTCAACTCCTCTGTGAACGTCGACGAGTAATTCGACACGAATGTAACATCGCCCTCCTCGACGCGTGCTGTGGTGTACGTCCAGGCCCCCACCGGCGTATGCTGTGGGGCGAGGTGGATCGCCATGGTACTGAAGGCCAGACGGCCCCAGCGGATGGAGGAGATCAGCACCTGGCTCCGGCGGGGTGAGATCACGCCGGCAGGTGCGCTCCAGCTTGCGGCGGACCTGCGCCGCCGGCGGGGAAGCGGCTCCCCGGCTGCCCTCCAGGAGGGGGCGGAGGAGGAGCGGGAGCGCCGGATTGCGGCGATCATGGGCGAACTGGACGGGCTCGTGGGCCTGGGACGGGTGAAGCAGCACGTCCGGGAGATCCGCGCCTTCACCGAGATTCAGGTGAAGCGGGCGGTCCACGGCCTCTCCAGCGAGGCGTCGGGCTACCACATGATCTTCACCGGCAACCCCGGCACGGGCAAGACCACCGTAGCTCGGCTGCTGGCCCGGCTCTTCCGGGAGATGGGGGTGCTGCCCAAGGGGCAGATGGTGGAGGTGGAGCGTGCCGACCTGGTGGGCGAGTACATCGGGCACACCGCCCAGCGCACCCGCGAGGTGGTGAAGCGGGCGGTGGGTGGCGTCCTCTTTATCGATGAGGCTTACTCGCTAGCCCGGGGCGGCGAGAAGGACTTCGGCAAGGAGTCGATCGACTGCCTCGTCCGGGCCATGGAGGAGCACCGGGGCGAACTGATCCTGATTCTGGCCGGCTACCCCGACGAGATGGAGTGGTTCCTCAGCCAAAACCCCGGCCTGCGCTCCCGCTTTCCGATCACCATCGCCTTCCCCGACTACTCGGTCGACGAGCTGCTCGCCATTGCCGAGAAGATGTGGCGGGAGCGGGACTACGAGCTGTCGCTGGACGCCCGGGGGGCGCTGCGGCACATTCTGCGGGGCCGGTCGTGGCACACCGAGGGCGACCAGGGCAACGCCCGGGCGATTCGGAACCTGGTGGAGCGGACCCTCCGCTGCCAGGCGCTCCGGCTGGTGGGGCAGAAAGAGCTGACGAAGGAGCAACTGATGGCGATTACCCGGGCAGACCTGGAGGATGCCGTGCGGCGGGAGCCCGGGCAGAGCCCGTGGCAGGGGCAGGTCGGCGGCTGGTGAGGGCGGGACTTGCTCGGGCAGACGGCAAGCCGAGAGGGAGCCCCCGCCTGGGAGGCTCCCCCGTCTGTCCAGAGTGAATCCGTATAATTAAGAATTCGTTGCCCCACCGCCGTTCAGGCGCTGGTTCTTTTTGCGGGTCCGAGTTTCCCGGGCCTTGGCCTTGGACTCCTCGCTCATCCTGCGGCGAGGCTCCTCCTTTGTGGGGACCAGGTAGACGTAAAGGGAGATTGATTCATAGCCGTCGTCAAAGACCACCTTGTCGTGGGTCATTTTCACATCATAGAATTCCCGCCGGTCAGGCTGGACATAGCGCTGGAGCGGGGCGAAGGCCTGGATAAGATTGATCAGAGCACGACCGTCCCGATAGGTCACCTTGACACCGGTGGGATCTTCCTTCTTGACCGGGGTGAGGTAGAGAAAGGTCTTGCTCTCATCGAGTCCGATGCGGGCCTTGGGCGGGCGACTGGTGCCCAGGCCGAGTTCCATGGCGAGCTCGCCCCACCAACGGGTGGTGACGGCAGCCAAGGACCCCTGAGCCGGTTCGTCGATGGTCAGCACCGCTCCCGCCATGTTGCGGTGGATGATCGGAGCGGCCGGGTTGACAGTGTATGCCTTCAGCGGGACAGGCGGAATCGATGGGGTCTGGCCATTCGTGGGCATCCCGGAAGCAGCAACCTTCTTTACGGGCTTTTGATCCTCTTTCATGAGGTGCCACGCTCCTTCACGATTCTTGTACCGGGTCTGATTATTCATATTCGACCTACATACCCCTCTTCCTGCTAACGAGATAGCAAAAATGCAAAATAATGGTACGAATAGCTAAAGGATGCCATCTCGAAAAGCCCGATTTCTCCAGGTGAGGCGTCTGTCAGGTCTGTGGCGACCTTCTCTGGAGACCTCGTGACCTCCTGGAAGGTCTTGGTGATCTTCTCTGCGGATCTCGTGACCTCCTGGAAGGTCTTGGTGATCTTCTCTGGGGATCTCGTGACCTCCTGGAAGGTCTTGGTGATCTTCTCTGGGGATCTCGTGACCTCCTGGAAGGTCTTGGTGATCTTCTCTGAAGACCTCGTGACCTCCTGGAAGGTCCTGGTGACCTTCTCTGAAGACCTCATGACCTCCTGGAAGGTCTTGGTGATCTTCTCTGGAGACTTCGTGACCTCCTGGAAGGTCCAGAGACGAAGCCCCAGGACTCCACCACACCGGAGACCCCCACGACCCCAGATGGTTGCGCCCCCGACCTTGCCGCGGGCGAGTCCAAGGTGCTCCAACTGGCCTTCACGCCTGGCACCTAAGCCGCTCTTCGCTGTCTTCTCGCCGGAGAGCCGCCTGCTGTACGTGGGCGACTCCACGGTTCAGGCAATCAAGATCTACAAGCTCCGCTAGCGATGATGCAGAAGGGACCCCCGGGGCGCTGTCGGCGCCTGACGGGGGTCCCTTTGGCTCCCTTCACAACGGCGATCAGCCCCGGGCAAGCGCCTTGCTGATCACGGCACGGCTCAGGTTCCACATCTGCTCCACATTGGCGGGGTTGGACGCATAGGCCGGAACATGCCTCGTGTTCCACAGCTCCCGGATCACGCCAAGCTCGCCGAGCGGCTTCTCCTCCGCCGGGAGGATGATCCGGCACTTGCTGTCGATCAGCACCCCGGTCACCTCCCGGAACTCCGCCGACGTACAGATCTGGTAGTAGCACCCCGCCATCTGCTCCGGGGTCAGGGCGAAGGGGTTCAGATTCAGCACCAGGGGGCCGAGCATTCGGTAGTATCCGGTAAACCGGTTTAGCGTCTCCCCGGAGACCTTCGTGGCGGGAATCATGACCGAGTTGACCTTGATCCCCTTCGCCCTGTACTCCTCGGCCATGCGATAGGTGAGCAGGAGCAGGCCCATCTTGGAGTCCCCATACATCTTATAGACGGAGTAGGGCCGGCTTCCGGCAAACTCGCCCTGAAGATTGTCAAACTCGATCTCCCGCTTGGGATCAAAGAAGTGCTTCATGTTGGTGGAACCGGCGTTCAGCACCCGGGCGTCGTCCGACCGGGCCAGGTGCTCCAACAGCAGTTCGGTCATCAGAAGCGGGCCGAACAGATTGGTGGCAAAGGTGAGTTCAAGTCCGTCGGGACTGAACTGATAGGTCTTGATCCCATGATGAAAGTACCCGGCGTTGTGGATCAGAACGTCAAGCCTGGGGTAGCTGGCCGTGAATTCCGTACAGAACTGACGGATGGAGGCGAAGGAGGAGACATCCAGCCGGGTCAGCCTCACCCCGGGGTTGCTGGTGGCCTCCATGATCTCTTGCTGTGCCCGCCGGCCGCTGTCGAGGCTGCGGCAGGCCATGACCACCTGCCAGCCCTGCGCAGCGAACCTGTGGGCGGCCGCCTTGCCGATTCCTGAGTTGGCACCGGTGATGATGACGGTCCTTGTGCTGGCAGCGGTACTCATGCCCGGCATGCTCCTCCTATGATTTCCGTGTTCTTGCTGGTGATTCGAGGCGATGAGCCGATTCTCCCTCTGGGTTGGATACCAAAGGGTCCGATTTTGTTATTGACAGGAAAGGATGTCCAGGTGTATTTATTAACTGACCGATCAGTAAGCAGAGGTGAGGAGCATGGCGCCACGTCCGAAAAACCCCCCGGCAGACCGGCGGCAGGAGATCCTGAACGCCGCCCTGCAGATCTTTGCCCAGAAGGGGTACAACGCCACCACAAACGCCGACATCGCCCGGGAGGCGGGGGTGACCCCGGCGGCGCTCTACTACTACTTCGCGAGCAAAGAAGAGCTGTTCCGGGCGGCGGTCACCGACCTGCGGGGACAGTTTCAGCCGGCGATGGCGCTCTTCGAGGGGGAGGAGCTGCTGGAGATTCCCCCTGCGGAACTGATCCCCCAGGTGCTGCGCCACGTGATCGGGATTCTGTCCGAGGAGCGGAACAAGGCGATCCTCAAGATCATCATCGCCGAGGGTCCGCGGGATCCCTCGATTCTCGCCATCTGGCAGGAACAGATGGTCAGTGTGATCCGGCCGCTCTTTCCCTATCTAATCCACCACATGCAGCAGGGGCGGATCAAGCCCATGGACCCGCGCCTCTTCTTCCTGCTGCTCCAGGGGCCGCTGATGGCGGTGGTGGTCACCCGGGACCTCCTGGGGCTCTCCCTGCTCCAGGATATTACCAACGAGATGCTGCTCGATGGCCTTCTGGGTACCACCCTGAGGGGGCTGCTGATCGAGACCGAGTAAGGAGGAGTGAAGGATGCTCCAGCGGATACTGGCCCTGGCCCAGAAGGAGTTGATCCAGATCCGGCGGGATAAGCGGAACCTGGCGATGATGCTGGGGATTCCGGTGCTCTGGCTGCTCCTCTTCGGGTACGCCTTCACCTTTGACATCAACGAGGTCACCGTGGCGGTGGTCGATCAGAGCGGTACGGAGACCGGGGCGCGGGTGGCGAGGGCGTTCGGGGAGTATGAGCGCTTTCGGGCGGTCGATCTTTCTGAAGCGACGGAGCAGGGGATCTACGACGCCATCCACCGGGACCAGGTGAAGATGGCGGTCTTTCTCCCCGCTGGCTTCGGCCAGGCGGAGAGCGAGGTCCAGATGAAGGTGCTGATCGACGGTTCCGACCTGTTCGCCTCGCAGACCGGCGCCCGGCTGATCGCCCGGGCGATGGAGCCGGTGCAGGCCGAGGTGCGGGTGGAGTCCGCCGAGCGGTTCAAGGAGGCGCTGGCCGCCCAGCTGAAGGCGCACGGCGAGGCGCGGGCGAAGGCGCTGGTGGAGCAGGCTCCCCCGCAGCTGAAGAGCCAGGTCGCCCAGATGGCCGCCGCCGCTCAGGCCCCGGTGGAGCCGCTGGAGCTGGGCGCCGTCGCCCCGCCGGCCATGACTATGGACCTGCAGATCCTCTACAACCCGGACCTGAAGTCGGCGCCGGTAATGATCCCGGGCCTGCTGGGCATGGTGGTGATGTTCATGACCACCCTGATGACCGCCATGGGCGTGGTGCGGGAGCGGGAACACGGCACCATGGAACAGCTGGTGGTCACGCCGATCCGCCCCGTGGAGCTGATGCTGGGCAAGATCATCCCGTACTTCTTCGTGGGCTGCTTCGACTTCGCCCTGGTCTACTTCGCCGGGGTCTACCTCTTCGATTTGCAGTTCGCGGGAAGCCTGCCGCTTTTCATGGCGCTCAGCCTCCTGCTGGTCTTCACCACCCTGGGGCTGGGGCTGCTGCTCTCGACGGTGGCCCAGAACCAGCAGCAGGCGATGCAGCTGGCGATGATGGTCGTGATGCCCCAGGTGCTGGTCTCGGGCATGATCTTCCCGCTCTCCTCGCTGCCGAAGGTGATCCAGTACATCGCCTACGGCCTGCCCTTTACCCACTATGTGCCCATCGCCCGGGGGATGTTTATCAAGGGGCAGGGGCTGGACCTGCTCTGGGTGCCGGCCCTGGTGCTGGCCGTCTACGCCGTGGCGGTGGTGGCGCTGGCCTCGGCCCGGTTCCGCAAGCGGCTGGGTTAGGGGGTGCATCCCATGAGACCGGCGATCGCACTGATCGGCGTTTCCAGGCGCTTCGGTGAGGTTGAGGCAGTGACGGGAATCGACCTGGCGGTCCATCCGGGGGAGCTGGCGGCCCTGGTGGGCCCCGACGGGGCGGGCAAGACGACCGTGGCCCGGCTGGCGGCGGGGGCGCTGGCCCCATCGGCGGGCCGGGTGGAGCCCGAGTCACGGGGGCGGGTGGGCTACCTGACCGGCCGCTTCAGCCTCTACCCGGACCTGACGGTCTGGGAGAACCTGGCCTTCTTTGGCCGGGTCTACGCCATGTCCCGCGCCGACCTGGAGCAGGAGGGGAGACGGCTGCTCCAGTGGGTGGGGCTGCTGCCCTTCCGGGACCGGCTGGCGGGCCAGCTCTCGGGGGGCATGCGCCAGAAGCTGGCGCTGGCCTGCGCCGTGGTTCATCATCCACCGACGTTGATCCTCGACGAGCCCACTACCGCCGTGGACCCGGTGGCCCGGGCCGACTTCTGGCAGCTGCTGCGGCAGCAGGCGCGGGAGGGGCGGGCGGTGCTGGTGACCACCCCGTACCTCGATGAGGCGGGCTACTGCGACCGGGTGGGGCTGCTCCACCGGGGGCGGCTGCTGGCGGTGGATACCGCCGCGGCCCTGACCGACAGGCTGCCGTACCGCATGGCGATGCTGAGCGGCGGGGAGGGGCGTGGCGGACGGGCAGCGCTGCTGGCGGCTGCTGAGGCGCTGCCGGGGGTGGTCTGGACCCAGCCGCTGGGCACGGGGGTCCGGGTCGCCCTGGAGCGGGGCGCTCCGCTGGCGGCGCCGGCGCCCTTCGCCCTGGCCGAGGCGGCGCCCCGGCTGGAGGATGCCTACCTCTGGCTCTCCGACTATGCAGCGGAGGTGATGCGGCGATGACCGAGGCCATTGAGACCCGGGAGCTGACCCGGCGCTTCGGCTCCTTCACGGCGGTCTCCCGGGTCTCCCTCCGGGTGGCAGAGGGAACGGTGATGGGGCTGCTGGGCCCCAACGGGGCGGGCAAGACGACGCTGATCCGGCTCCTGCTGGGGCTGTTGGCGCCCTCGGAGGGCGACGGGTTCGTGCTGGGGCACGACCTGCGGCGGGAGGCGGAGGCGATTCGGCGCAAGGCGGGCTACATGTCGCAGCGCTTCAGCCTCTACAACGACCTGACGGTGGCTGAGAATCTCAGCTTCTATGGCCGGATCTACGGCCTGAAGGGCGACGACCTGGCGGACCGGCGGGCGGAGCTGCTGGCCTGGGCGGGCCTGGAGCCCCAGCAGGGGGCGATGGCCGGGGAGCTGTCCGGCGGGCTGCGCCAGCGGCTGGCCTTCGCCTGCGCCATCTTGCACCGGCCGCCGCTGCTCCTGCTCGACGAGCCCACATCGGGCGTCGATGCGGTCTCCCGCCGCCGGTTCTGGGACCTCATCTACAGCCTGGCCGACCAGGGGACCACGGTGCTGGTCACCACCCACTACATGGACGAGGCGGAGTACTGCGACCGGCTGGGAATGATCCTGGCCGGGCGGCTGGTGGCCGCCGGCACCCCGGGGGAGCTGCGGGCGGAGTACGGCGGCGGCGGGGGGCTCGACCAGGTCTTTGTCAACCTGGCCACAGCGGGCCCGCCCCGTGCCAACCCTTGACAGAGGGAGCGTGCAAGGGCTAGAATGAAGAAGATTTCTGAGAGAGAGGGGTATCTGCCGTGATCAAGCTGTGGATCGGTCATTGCATGAATATGCCCTCTCAGGACCGTGCACGGTAACGAGCGCGCCATCGTTGGCAGTTCGGCCGCGGCCCTGGCAGGGCCGCGGCCTTTTTGTGCGCTTTTTCGGGGCGCGCCGCGGCCTCCTGCCGGGCAGGGACCTGAGAGCTGATCCGGACCCTTGCCTGCACACCCTGCGCCTAAGATAGGAGGACGCTACTTGATGCACGAGACCCATCCACATAATGATCGCCGGCAGCGGGCTTTTCTCGTTGCGGTTGACCTGCCCGACCGCCTCTCGGGGGGCTGGTCGGCGGAGGAGTCGCTGGACGAGTTGGAGCGGCTGGTGGATACCGCCGGCGGCGTGGCCGTGGGGCGGACGATCCAGGCCAAGAACAAGCCCGAGGTGGCGACCTACATCGGTTCGGGCAAGGCTGAAGAGGTGGAGACGCTCCGCCGCGCCATGGAGTTTGACATGGTGGTCTTCGATTGTGAGCTTTCGCCGGTGCAGCAGCGGAACCTGGAGGAGATCATCGACTGCCAGGTCCTCGACCGCACCGCTGTGATTCTGGATATCTTCGCCCAGCGGGCCCGGACCCGGGAGGCGATGCTCCAGGTGGAGCTGGCGCAGCTGAACTACCGGCTGCCGCGCCTGACCGGCAAGGGCGCCGAGCTCTCCCGCCTGGGCGGCGGCATTGGCACCCGGGGCCCCGGCGAGACCAAGCTGGAGGTCGACCGCCGGCGGATCCGGGAGCGGATCAGCGCCGTGAAGCACGACCTGGATGAGATCAAGGCGCACCGGCAGCGGCTGCGGAGCGACCGGGCGCGGGGCGCCGTGCCGGTGGTGGCGCTGACCGGCTATACCAACGCGGGCAAGTCGACGCTGCACCGGGCGCTGGCGGCCTCCGATGTGCTGGCCGAGGACCGGCTCTTCGCCACCCTCGACGCCACCACCCGCCGGGTGGAGCCGGAGGAGGGCGAGCCCTACCTGCTGGTCGACACCGTCGGCTTCATTCACAACCTGCCCACCTTCCTGGTGGCCGCCTTCCGCTCCACCCTGGAGGAGGTGAAGGAGGCGGACCTCCTGCTCCACGTGGTGGACGCCTCCCACGTAAAGCGGATGGAGCAGATGGAGACGGTGCAGCAGGTCCTCGACGAGCTGGGCGCCGGCGACCGGCCGATGCTGGTGGTCTACAACAAGGCCGACCAGGTGGAGCCGGGCGACCTGGAGCACCTGGTGCGCCACACGCCGGGCTCGGTGGCGGTGGCCGCCGCCCTGCGGCAGAACCTGGACGGCTTGCAGCAGGCGATTCAGCAGGCGCTCTCCGCCCGGCGGGAGGTGCTGGAGGTGCTGATCCCCTATGCCAAGTCCTCCTGGGCCTCCTGGGCCCACCAGCGGGGCCGGATCTTGGTAGAGGAGCACCGCGAGGACGGCACCTACCTGAAGGTGGAGCTGGAGCGGGCGCTGGCGGGCAAGCTGAGGGCGGGGCTGGAGCGGTGATCGGGGCGCCGGACTGAGTCGGAGCGGGACTACCCCTGCTCCGGCTCCCTTTTTTCGCCGGTCACCGCCAGCATCACACCGCTGCGCAGGCCGTGACCAGACGGGCCCTGGCGAATGCTGGTCGAAAGGACCGGGCAATGTAAACAGGTAGTGGAGACTGGCACACCGTGAGGTGATTCGACTCTGACAGCGTCCATTCCGCCGCAAGGAGCCGGCTTTCGCCAACTGGTTCACGCGGTCTTTCCCGATCTGGAGCGGGCGGGTGTGACCCTGCGTGAGTTGACACCCCCGGGAGGGCCGTTGGTTACCCTCGCCTTTCTGCCGGAGCTGTTGGGGCGCGGCGACCTTCAGAGGCTGGTGCTGACCCCCCTGGCGGCCGGGCTGCCCGATGCCGGCCCCGCTGAGCTGGCCCGTACGACGCAGTTCCCAGCCACCTGTCTGGAGGTGGCCGGAGACCGGGCCGTCCTGGAGAAGGGGCTGCTGGCCGGGAAGATCGCCCTGCACGTGGAGGGGCGCCCCGGGGCGCTCCTGCTGGGTTCCGACCGGGTGACCAGCTCCCTGGACGCCTTCGGCAGCGACCTGGGGACCAATCTGGCGCTGCTCCGCCGGTGCGTCAGCTCTCCGGCGCTCTTCGTCGAGCGCATCGCCGGGGAGGGCGGGGCTGTGAACGCTCTGGCCTACCTTCAGGAGACCGCCTCACCGGGCCACGTGGCGGCGGCCAGGGGGTGGGCCACCACCCTGGGGACCCAGCCGTCCCGCATCCCCTGGTGGCGGGTGCTGGCCCAGCCCCTCCTCCTGCCCATGACCCTTCCCTGCTCCACCCCGGTCGCCCTGGCCGATCACCTGCGGCAGGGGTACGTGGCGGTCCTGGTCGATCACCGTGATGAGGCGATGGTGGGGCCGCTCACGCTGGATGTGCTCTTTTCCAGCTCGCATGATGTCGCCCTCCCCCAGAGCGTGCGGCGGCTTCTGACCTGGCCGCGTGTGGCGGCCGCGATCCTGGCGATGACCCTGGCGTCCGGGTTCGTGGCGATCACCGCCTATCACCATTCGCTCCTGCCCGCCCCGTTCCTGATCGCCCTGGCGTCGGGGCGGGGAAACCTGCCCTTTCCCATTGTGGTCGAGATCGTGCTGGTGGGGCTGATCGGCGAGGGGTTCCACGCCGCCGCCCTGCGCATCGCCGGACAGCGCTGGGGGATCCTGGCCTCCCTGGGTACAGCCCTGGTCACCCTGACCGCCCTGGCCGCCGGTGTGCTGGCGCCTGTGCCCGTGGTGGTCGGCAACCTCTCGGACGTCGCAGTACATCTTGCACCGAACCAGACGCTTGCCCGCCTGCTCCGCCTCTGGCGCTTTCTCTTCACGGCGGCGGCGGTGGGGCTGGGCCTCTTCGGCATGGCCCTGCTCTTCTTCGGACTCATGGTGCACCTGGCCCATGCAGAGCCCTTCGGTCATCCGGCACGAATTCCGCTGAGGGGGCGATCGCTTGAAGGCTGACCTGCAGGCCGATCGTGTGGCTCCCTACCAGGTCTGGACCGGGGTGGTCTCCGTTCTCTTGGTGATGACCTTTCACACCTTTCCCAGAGGGGTGGCGCTTTCGACCCTGACGGCAGCCCCCTGGATGATCCTGCTGGTGGGCGGGCTGACCCTGCTCCTCTTCTGGCCCGTGGCCGCAGCGCTGGCCCGGCGGCCGGGACATGGTCTGATCGACCTGGCCCTCGAGGCCGGCGGACGCCCGCTGGCCATTGCCGTGGCCGTGCTCCTCTGCGCCTTCGTCATCGGCGCCAGCGGCATGAGCGTGCGTCAGGTCTCAGAGATGGCGATCACCGCCACCTACCCGCATACGCCGCAGACCTGGATCATGTCGAGCCTGGTGTTGGCCGGTGCGCTGGGGGCGCACCTGCGGGTGCCGGCCCTGCTCTGGATCGGCATGTCCTACTTCTGGCCCTCCCTCATTGCGATCCTCATCGTGGTGGTCGGCAACGTGGCCTGGGGGCAGTTTGCCAATATCACCCCCATCGCCGGGCCGGGGCTGCTGCCCCTGGCAGGTCAGGCGCTTCCGCTCACCTCCTACTTCGGGGAGCTGGTCTACCTTACCGTGATCGCCCCTTACCTCGGAAACGTCCGGCGCCTGGTCTCCGTTTCGGCGGGCGTTGTGGGTGTCACCGCCCTGGTGTGGGGGCTGGTGCTGCTGGTCTACCTGATGGTCTTTCCGCTTCCCTCCGGCCTGGCGGTGCCATTTCCGGTCTTCGAGATGACCCGGCTGGTGCAGGGAGGGCGCTTCCTGGAGCGGGCCGATGCGATCTGGCTGGTGCTCTGGACCTTCGGCAGCGCCGGACGGCTGGCCGGGGGGCTGCTCTTCGGGTCCCTGCTCTTCCGTGACGCCTTCCGGCTGCCCGACCACCGGCAGGCGGTACTGCCGCTGGCGATGGCGGTGATGGCCTTGCGTCTCTACCCCAGCAACCAGAGTGGCGCGATCGCCTTGGACACCTTCCTGATTCGCCGGTGGGGCTTTTTGGCGACCTTTCTGGTGCCGGCTGTGGTGGCGCTGCTGGCACTGCGAAAGCGAGGTGGCCAGGGTGCGTAGGCGACGGCTCTGGGCGCTGCTGCTGGCCGCCCTCATGCTGAGCGGCTGCTGGGACCTGACCTCCATTGAGGATGTGGCCTACGTGGTCAGCATCGGCGTTGACAAGGCGGAGGAGGAGTTCCTCTGGACCTTCCGGGTGGTGGAGGCGGAGTCGCTGCCGGTGGGTATGATGACGGTGGCCCCAAACCCCACCGGTGAGAACGAGCTCTCCTCCGGGCTGATGACGGCGCGGGCCCGGACCCTGGAGCAGGCGGTCCAGGTGCTTCAGCCCAGCTTTGCCCGGATTCTCTCGCTGGAGCATGTTCGCTTCGTCATTCTGGGGGAGGAGGTGGCCCGGGAGCGTCTCGGTCTGCTGCTCTCGCAGTTTCTTCGTCACCATGAGATTCGCCGTGCAGCCGGCATGGCGGTGGCGAGGGGCCGGGCGGTCGATGTGTTCCGCGAGAACCAACCGGTGGGCGAGCGGAATCCCGCCAAGTTTCTGGAGGGGGTTCTGCTGGCGCAGAAGCGGTTTCATCTGAGCCCGCCGATGCGGGTTCAGCACTTCTACAACCGGGTGGCGGCGCCCGGGCTGGATGCTGTGTTGCCCCTGATCTCCGTCAACGAGGGCGCCCGGGGTGAGCCCGGGAGTCCCCTCCCGGCCATGGGCAGCCGTTCCCTGAAGGCCGGGGAGTTTCCCAGGAATGGCGGGAACCCCACGGAGGTGGCCGGTATGGCAGTCTTTCACAAGGACCGACTCATGGGCATGCTGGACGTGAACGAGTCGATCGCCATCCTGGCGCTGCGGGGGGAGATGGGCAAGGTCTACCAGACGGTGCCGGACCTGGAGGGCAGGCCGATTACGATCCGCTACGGCCAGGAGACCAAGCCGCAGTACCGGGTCTCGCTGGACGGGGAGAACGCAGCGGTGCAGATTCGGCTGGTGATCGACGGGGAGCTCATCTGCGTAGCGGGGATGACCGACTACACCGAGCCGACCATGCGCCGGCAGCTGGAGGAGCACATCGCCGCCTTCGCCGATGCGACGGTCTATAACCCGCTGGTCCGGAAGCTCTATAACGAGTGGGGGGCCGATCCGATCGGCCTGGGGCAGGTGGTGCGGCGGCGGTTTCCCACCTTTTTGCACTGGATGGAGTACGGGTGGTCGGACCGGATTCAAGAGGTGGTGGTGACGGTTCAGACCGAGTTCTTCGTCCGCCGGTTTGGGCTGCTGATCGAGCAGCCGGAAGAGCTGGGAGGCTGTTAAGCGACCACACAGGACCGGGCCCGCCCTTGAGGGCAGGCCCGGTCTTTTGCGTCGTTCAGCTGTGGGGCCAGGCGATGGGGCGAGATTTTTTTGTGAGCCAATGAACTCTGGCGCCCCCGCGGGCGTCGGACCAGCAGGTGATGCAAAATGAAGGACGCCATGATTGAACTGAACCATGTTTCCAAGGGGTTCTCAGGCCGGCCGGTCCTTGCCGATCTCAGCTTTGCGGTCAGGCCGGGCGAGATTCTCGGCTTCCTCGGCCCCAACGGTTCCGGCAAGACGACGACCGTTCGCCTGATGAACGGCGTGATCCACCCCGACGGCGGACAGATTCGGGTGAA
The DNA here is from genome assembly GCA_049325315.1 of Bacillota bacterium. GTDB lineage: Bacteria > Bacillota > Sulfobacillia > Symbiobacteriales > Symbiobacteriaceae > JAWLHU01. Next base: position 34,842 of record JBMONB010000081.1, read on the forward strand.
CGGTTACGATCCGGTGCATGACGGTGACGCCATCCGCCGGATGAGCGGGATTCTAACCGAATCGGCCGGCTTCTACCTGAACATGACGGGGCTGGAGAACCTGCGGTTCTACGCGCAGATCTACGGGGTGACCGACCGGCGCCGCCCGGTGGAGCTGCTGGAGGAGTTCGGCCTCGCCGACGCCGCCGACCGGAAGGTGGGCGCCTACTCCACCGGCATGAAGAAGCGGCTGGGGCTGGCCAAGGCGCTCCTGCACCGGCCGGAGCTGCTTTTCTTAGACGAGCCGACCAACGGCCTCGACCCGGAGGGCATCCGCATGGTGCTCCAGTACATCAAGGAGCTGAACCAGCGGCACGGCACGACGATCATTCTCTGCTCGCACCTGCTCCAGCAGCTGGAGGTGGTCTGCCAGCGGTATGTCTTCCTGCTGGGTGGCAGGGTGATCGAGCAGGGCACCCTGCCGGAGCTGGAGGCGAAGCACAACCCGACCGTCACCCTGGAGGTCGAGACCGACCTGGCGCTGGCCGATGGCGAATACCGGGGCGTGCCGGTGAAGCGGCTGGACCCCTCCCGGCTGGCCTTTACGCTGCCGGGGCGGGAGGCGGTGCCGGGGCTGCTGCGGGAGCTGAGCCAGGAGGCGTCGGTCTACAGCGCCACCCCGGAGGGGCAGGACCTGGAGGCGCTCTACTTCAAGATCCGGAGGGCTGTTAGCCATGAATAAGCGAGCGATCTATGCCATTGCGATCAAGGATATCCGGGCGATTACCGCCAACCTGCAGGTCTGGCTGCCGATGGCGATCCTGCCGGTGGTGATGGGGGTGCTGGTGCCCACCATCATGGTCATCGCCCTGCGGTATGGTGTCGAAGGGTCCGACGAGGTCCAGATGCTCCTCCAGTGGATTGAGCGGATGCCGCCCGGCGCACTGCGGGCGAAGCTGGAGTCCTTCCCGACCCTGAACCACCAGGTGATCTACCTGGCGGCCAACTACCTGCTGGCCCCCTTCTTCCTGCTGATTCCGCTCATGACCGCCTCGGTGGTCTCGGCCGACTCCTTTGCCGGCGAGAAGGAGCGGGGCACCCTGGAGACGCTGCTCTTCGCCCCGGTGGACATGCGTTCGCTCTTCACCGGCAAGGTGCTGGCCGCGTTCATTCCGGCGGTGCTCCTGTCGCTGGGAACCTTCGTGATCTGCGCCGTCGCCGTCAACCTGGCCGGCTGGTCACTCTTCGGGGAGATCTTCTTCCCGCACCTGAACTGGCTGCCGCTGCTGCTCCTCGTGATCCCGATGATCAGCCTGCTGGCGATTCTGGTCAATGTCTTTATCAGCGCCCGGGTGGCCTCGTTCCAGGCGGCCTACCAGATGGGCGGCCTGGTGGTGCTCCCGCTGCTGGCGGTGGTGGCCGGGCAGCTCACCGGCGTGGTGGTGCTCGACACCGTGGCGGTCCTGGTGGCCGGCCTGGTGCTGGCGCTGGTAAACTTCTTCCTGCTTCAGCAGGTGCTGCGCCGTCTGGATCGAAACCTTCTCTTCGCGAGCCAGATCAAGTAGGCCGGCTCGACGCGGCCCCGCGAGGCAGAGGTGACACATGTGGACGAAGCAGCCCTGATCAGCAAGGCCCAGCGAGGCGACTCGGTGGCGCTGGCCCGGCTGCTCCAGATGCACTACCTTTCGGTCAAGAAGTACCTGGTCACTGTCACCTTTGACCGGAACCTCTCGGAGGACCTGACCCAGGAGACGATGATCCGAGCGATTCAGCGAATCGGCCAGTTCGGGGGGCGCTCCCGCTTCTCCACCTGGCTGATCGCCATCGCCACCAACCTCTACATGGACTGGCTGCGCAAGCAGAAGCGGGAGAGGCGGCTGGAGGAGGATGCGATCCAGTCGCTGCTCCTGCGACCAGCCGATGTCGACCCGGAGGGCGAGGTGCGGGAGTTGCTGGACCGGCTTCACCAGCTGCCCCGCGATGTCTCGCTCCCGCTGATCCTCAAGCATTACTACGGCTACACGTACGAGGAGATCGCCGGCTGGATGGACCTCCCCGTGGGCACGGTGAAGTCGCGGATCTTCAACGCCATCCGATCGTTGCGGAAGGGGGATTCGGATGAGCAGCCATGATGACCAGACCGGGCAGCCGGGCTGGGAGCGCCTGCTGAAGCAGGGGCTGGACCGGGTCGGTGACCTGGGCGACGAGCAGCCGCCCAACCTGGGTGCGCTCCAGATGCTGGTGGCAGCGACCCAGGCGGAGCAGCGGCGGCAGCTTCAGGCCGACCTGCTCAAATTCTGGGCGGTGGCGGCGATGCTGCTGGCGGTCCTTGCCTTCGCCTACCTGGAGGAGCCTGTCTACTTCATTGCCTTCCAAGGAGCGGTGACGCTGCTCTCGCTGGTGGGGGCGGTCCTCTGGTATGCCGGGGCGAGGCGGGTGACCGAATGAAGCTGAACACCACCGCCGATCTGCCCTGGTACGGCTGGGTGGCCCTGGTTCTGCTGCTGGGCGCCCAGGGGACCTGGCTCTTCCTGGACGCCCGGAAGCGGGGGGCTCGGGCCTGGTTCTGGGGGCTCTGGGGGCTGATCCAGTTCCCTATGCCGACCCTGTTCTATTGGTTCTTCGTGCTCCGCCGCCAGAAGTAAGGCCGCCCCGGTTGCCTGGGGCGGCCTTCTGCTTAGAGCTGAATCTGGGTGCCGAGCAGGGTCAGGAACTGGTTGATCCAGGCCGGATGCGCCGGCCAGGCGGGGGCGGTGACCAGGTTCCCGTCGGTGACCGCCTGGTCGACCTCAATCTCCACATAGGTGCCGCCCGCCCGGGTCACATCGGGGCCGACGGCGGGGTAGCATGAGCACTTGCGCCCCTCCAGGATGTTGGCGGCGGCCAGCACCTGCGCCCCGTGGCAGATAGCGGCGATCGGTTTGTTGGTGATGGCGAAGTGGCGGGTGATGGCCAGGACCTTCTCATCCAACCGGATGTACTCGGGGGCCCTTCCGCCCGGGATCACCAGGGCGTCGTACTCCTCGGGCTTCACCTGGTCAAAGGAGAGGTTGAGGGTGAAGCCGTGGCCGGGCTTCTCGGTGTAGGTCTGGTCGCCTTCGAAGTCGTGGATGGCGGTTTTGATCTTCTCGCCGGCCTTCTTGCCCGGGCAGGTGGCGAAGACCTCGTGTCCGATCGCCTTCAGCGCCTGGAAGGGAACCATCAGCTCGTAGTCCTCCACAAAGTCGCCGGTCAGGAACAGGATCTTCTTGATCGTCATCGATACCGCTCCTTTCAGCTCTCCGTCTGGTTGAGACCGCTGCGCCCTGGCGCAGGGTAAGGATTCGGCGCAGCCAGAAAGGTTCCTGCTTGTAATCATAATATTCTGTCTATACTTCGTTAGGGCAAAGGATCAAGGCCCGTACTTTTCTCGGTCGCGTCAAACCGGGTAGAATAGCCTGGAAGGCGTCGGTCTGGTTCACTTCTCTGGTTGCCTGCAACTGAACGGAGGGACTCTCCTTGACCATCTGGCATCGTTTGCTCCCCACCTGCCCGGACCCGATCGCCCTGGCGGCGTCGGAGGCGCTGGCGCTGGTAAAGCCGCTCTGGGAGGCGGTCGATGAGCGGGTTCTGCTCAACCAGGCCAAGGTGCTGCGGGCGTTTCAGGAGGCGGGGGTGGCGGATATCCACTTCGCCGCCTCCACGGGCTATGGCTACAGCGACATCGGGCGGGAGAAGATCGAGGAGGTCTTTGCCCGCACCTTCGGCACCGAGTCGGCCCTGGTCCGGGTTCAGTTCGCCTCGGGGACCCATGCCATTGCCGCCGGGCTCTTCGGGGCGCTGCGGCCGGGCGACCGGCTGGTGGCCGCCGCCGGCACGCCCTACGACACGCTCCGCCAGGTGATTCACGGGGCGCCGGGCTGCCTCACGGAGTGGGGCGTCGCCTACGAGGAGGTCCCGCTGCTCCCGGAGGGCGCCGTCGACCTGGAGGCGGTGAGCCGGGCGGCGGTGGGCGCCCGCTGCGTCTTCGTTCAGCGCTCCCGGGGCTACTCGCTCCGCCCGACCCTCTCGGTGGCCGAGATCGGGGAGATCATAAGGGCGGTGAAGGCGGCCAACCCGGAGGCGGTGGTGGTGGTCGACAACTGCTACGGCGAGTTCGTGGAGGAGCGGGAGCCCTCTGAGGTGGGGGCTGACCTGACCTGCGGCTCGCTGATCAAGAACCCGGGCGGGGGAATTGCCCCCACGGGGGGCTATGTGGCGGGGCGGAGCGATCTGGTGGAGCGGGCTGCCGCCCGGCTGATCGCCCCGGGCATCGGGCTGGAGGTGGGCGCCAACCTGGGGGTCAACCGGCTGTTGCTTCAGGGCTTCTTCCTGGCGCCCCACGTGACGGGTCAGGCGCTCCAAGGCGCCCAGTTCACCGCCGCTTTCTTCAGCAGGCTGGGCTTTGGGGTCCGTCCGGCCTACGATGCGGAGCGGTCGGACCTGGTGCAAGCGGTGGAGCTGGGCTCGGCCGGGGGGCTGGTCGCCTTTTGCGAGGCGGTCCAGCGCTCCAGCCCGGTCGATGCGCACGTGCGTCCCGAGCCGTGGGACATGCCGGGCTACACGGACCAGGTGATCATGGCGGCGGGCACCTTTGTGCAGGGCTCCTCGATCGAGCTCTCTGCCGATGGGCCCATGCGCCCGCCCTATGCCGCCTACTTCCAGGGCGGGCTGACCCGTGAGCATGTGATCTACGCAGCGCTGAACGCCGCGAACGAATTGGCCGGCCGTGGGATCTTAAAGATATAGGCGTCCTGGCAGGGAAAAGGGGGCGCTCCCGTACAATAATAGGGAGGAGAGGTGATGGGGGTGACGGCGCAGGTGATCGCCTTCAGCCTCGCCGTGATCGTGATGCTGGTTGGGGTAGTCGGGACGTTCTTCCCGGCGATTCCCGGCCTGCCGCTGATCTGGCTGGCGATGCTTGGCTACGGCTTCTTCGAGGGGTTCCGGGAGATGACGCTGACCTTCCTGGCGGTGACGCTCCTGGTGGTGGCTGCGACACAGGTGGCCGAGCACTACGCCCGGGCCTGGGGCGCCCAGCGCTTCGGGGCGGGCAGGGCCGGCGCCTGGGGGGCCGTGATCGGCTCCATTGCCGGGCTCTTCTTCATGCCGCTGGGCCTGGTGCTCGGGCCGTTCCTCGGCGCCATGCTCTTTGAGCTGGTGGCCGGGCGACCCGGCAAGGAGGCGGTCCGGGCCGGTGTGGGCGGCCTCGTGGGCGTCTTGGGCTCCGTCGTGGTCAACGTGATCGTTGCGCTCAGTCTTACGATCGCCTTCATTCTCAAGGTCCTCATTTAAGGGGGGTCCCGTGTGAATCATAGCCGTCCGCAGTCGAGGGAAGAGGTCATGGATCGGGTCAAGGAGCTGGACGTCCGGTTTATCCGGCTCCAGTTCACCGACATCCTTGGGGTGATCAAGAACGTGGATATCCCCGTGGAGCAGCTGCCCAAGGCGCTCGATGGCCAGCTCCTCTTCGACGGCTCGTCGATTGAGGGGTTTGTGCGCATTGAGGAGTCCGACATGCTGCTCAAGCCTGACCCGACCACCTTTGCCGTCTTCCCCTGGCAGGAGCAGGGCGAGGGGGCGACCGCCCGCCTCATCTGCGATATCTATAACGCCGACGGCACGCCGTTCGTTGGCGACCCCCGGGGCACGCTGAAGCGGATCTGCGCCGAGGCGGCCGCCATGGGCTACGTAATGAATGTCGGGCCGGAGCCGGAGTTCTTCCTCTTCCAGCGGGAGCCAGATGGCCGGCCCACCACCCGGACCAACGACCAGGCCTCCTACTTTGACCTGGGGCCGGTGGACCGGGGCGAGGAGTGCCGGCGCGACTGCGTGCTGGCGCTGCAGAAGATGGGCTTTGAGATCGAGTCCTCGCACCACGAGGTCTCCCCCGGGCAGCACGAGATCGACTTCAAGTACACCGACGCGGTCCACACAGCGGACAACATCGCCACCTTCCGCTTCGTTGTGCGGACGATCGCCCTGCAGCACGGGCTCTTCGCCTCCTTCATGCCCAAGCCGCTGATGGGCGTCAACGGGTCGGGGATGCACCTGCACCAGTCGCTCTTTACCCTCGACGGTCAGAACGCCTTTGTCGACCCGAACGACCCCAGCGGGGTCTCCAAGGTCTGCATGCAGTATATTGCGGGGATGCTGACCCATGCCAAGGCCTACACGGCAATCTGCAACCCGCTGGTCAACTCCTACAAGCGGCTGGTGCCGGGCTATGAGGCGCCGGTCTATATCGCCTGGTCGGAGCGGAACCGCTCGCCGCTGGTCCGGATTCCGGCCCGTCGGGGCAAGTCGACCCGCATTGAGCTGCGGAGCCCCGACCCCTCGTGCAACCCGTACCTGGCGCTGGCCGCCACCCTGGCGGCCGGGCTTGACGGGATCAAGAAGGGTCTCACCCCGCCGCCGGCGATCAACCGGAACATCTACACCATGAGCCCGGCGGAGCGGGCAGCCGAGGGGATCGACTCGCTGCCGCACAACCTGCGCGACGCCCTCCGGGAGCTGGAGGCGGACGATGTGATCCGCGACGCCCTGGGCGAGCATATCTTCAACAACTTCATGGAAGCAAAGCTGATCGAGTGGGATATCTACCGGACCCAGGTCCACCAGTGGGAGCTGGACCAGTACCTGGCGATCTTCTAGCCCAAGCAGCGAGGCAGCACACCCGATGTGCTGCCTCATTTTTTTGGTCCGGCCCCCCAGGTGGAAGGAGGGACGGACTGCTCCGGTAGACTTTCGTGCTATTGTAATCGGAATAGACAGGTTTTTCAGTGAACAATGGCGAACTTGCGCGATGCGTCTATCCACCTAATGGGATCTGCCTGAAGGGGAGGTGACCATCGTGAAGGTCTTTGTGACGGGGGGTACCGGATTCATCGGTTCGTATGTGGTCCCGCGCCTGATCGAGTCTGGACACGAGGTTCGCTGCCTGGTACGGAGCCGTGAGCGGGCTGCGCCGCTGGAGAAGCTGGGGGTGCAGCTGGTCGAGGGTGACGTAAAGCGGCGCGACTCCTTTGCCGAGCAGGTGAAGGGGTGCGACTGGGTGATCCACCTCGCCAGCCTCTACACCTTCTGGGAACCGGACCGGCGGGAGTACGGACGGGTCAATATCGAAGGTACACGGAATGTGATGGAGGCCTCACTGCGGGCCGAGGTCAAGAAGGTGGTCTACGTCAGTTCGATTGTGGTCTGGGGCCACATGCGCGGCCAGGAGATCACCGAGTCGACGCCGATGGGCCGGCAGAACACGGACTACGCCCGCACCAAGTACGAGGGATACCAGGTGGCGTTGGGCCTGCACAAGCAGATGGGCCTGCCGCTGGTGACGCTCTTCCCCGCCAGCGTAGCCGGACCCGGCAACGACCGGCCGAGCGGCGACTTCGTGCGGGATACGAGCCGGGGGAAGATCCCGGCGGTGCTCTGCCCCGACACGGTCTGCACCTACGTGGATGTGCGGGACGTGGCGGAGGCGATCGTGCGGGCGGCGGAGAAGCCGGGGAACAGCGGGGAGCGCTACCTGGTGGGCAAGCATGTGCTCTCCATGCGGCAGCTGCACAGCCTGATCACGCAGGCGGCCGAGGTCCGACCGCCAAAGATGGTGATGCCGGGCTGGCTGGCGCTCCCGAGCGCCGCCTCGCTGACGGTGCTGGCCAATCTCACGAAGCATCCGCCCCGCTTGGGGCTCTCCCTGGACCTGGTGCGCACGCTGCGCTCAAACCTGCGGTTCGCCAGCGACAAGGCGGAGCGGGAACTGGGGATCCGCTATACCCCCATCGAGCGGTCCATCGCCGACGAGGTCGCCTGGCACCTGGGCCACACCCAGCACCGGGAAGAGGTTCGTCCTCGCACCCCGGCAGGGGTCAGTTAAGCGGGAAGGGGCAGCGTGGAGCTGCCCCTTTTGCTAGGGCATCTGCCGGTCGAGGTTGGTCAGCAGGTCCGTCCATAACGGCGCAGGAGAATCGGCGCCGAAGGCAGAATCGTCCCAGAAATAAGAGGGGAGGGCTTGACTGTGAAGGTGCAGCAGCTGTTCGATCTGACCGGGAAGGTTGCCGTGGTGACGGGGGGCTCGCGGGGCCTGGGTTTCCAGATCGCACAGGGGCTGGCCGAGGCCGGGGCGCTGGTGGTGATCACCGCCCGAAAGGAGAGCGAACTGCAGGAGGCTACGGCGAGGCTTCGGGCGGAGGGGCATGCTGTCACCCCGGTCCGCTGCGATCTGATGGAGATCGAGTCGCTGTCGGGCGTGGTGGATGGGATCGTGGCCGGCCACGGCAAGATCGATATCCTGGTCAACAATGCCGGCGCCTCCTGGGGAGCGCCCACCGAGGAGTACCCGCTGTCGGGCTGGCGCAAGGTGATGGAGACGAATGTGACCGGTCTCTTCTACTTCACCCAGGCGGTGGCGAACCATATGATCCAGCGCGGGGAGGGGGGCCGGATCATCAACCTGGCCTCGGTGGCCGGGATCAAGGGAGCCCACCCGCAGGTGCTCCAGGCGGTGGCCTACAACGCCTCCAAGGGAGCGGTGATCGCCCTGACCAAAGACCTGGCGGTCAAGTGGGCGAAGCATGGGATTACGGTGAACGCCATCGCCCCGGGCTTCTTCCCCACCAAGATGTCGCAGTTTGTCATTGCCCTGAACGAGGAGCTGATTCTGGAGCATATCCCCATGCACCGCTTCGGTGGGGACGATGACCTGAAGGGCCCGGTGCTCCTCTTCGCTTCTGACGCAGGAGCCTACATAACCGGCCAGGTGCTGGCGGTGGATGGCGGTGAGACGGCCTAGGAGCGGTCCTCAGCCTCTCGACGAACGGGGACGGGAGTGAATCGGGTGGGAACTGCTGTGCTCAGCGATATCCACAAAAAAATGGGGCCCTGCGCGAGGAGAATCGCGCAGGGCCTTCGACTTTTATGGTAGCAGGCTCACTCCATCCGGCGGATCAGGCCGATCACCTTGCCGAGGATCTGGCAGTTAGGGACGATGATGGGGTCCATAAAGCGGTTCTCGGGCTGAAGGCGAATATGTCCGTGCTCCTTGTAGAAGCGCTTCACCGTGGCCTCGTCTTCGATCAGCGCCACGACGATGTCGGAGTTGCTGGCATGCTGCTGGCGGTGCACCAGCACGTAGTCGCCGTCGAGAATGCCGGCGTCGATCATGGAGTCGCCCTGGACGGTGAGGAAGAAGAGGTTGGACTCGTCGGCCCGCACGAAGTCGGCGGGCAGGGGGAAGTGGTCCTCGATCGACTGCTCCGCCAGAATCGGCTCACCGGCGGTGACCCGACCGACCACCGGCACGGTGACGGTGCGGCGCATCGGGATGGCGCCCGAGCCGTCGAGCACCTCAATCGCCCGGGGCTTGGTGGGATCGCGGCGGATATAGCCCTTCTCCTCAAGGCGGCTCATGTGACCGTGGACCGTAGAACTGGAGCTGAGACCGATCGCCTCGCCAATCTCGCGGACTGAGGGCGGGTAACCCTTCGTACGGATCTCTTCCTTAATGAACTGCAAGATCTGGCGCTGGCGTTCGGTAAGACCGTCCGGCATGCAGTGGCACCCCCTGTAATGAGGGCGAGACTCCCGCACACCTGGGTTGCCCCACGGTGTTTGCCCCGCCTCGTTTCCCGGAGTCATAACCCGGCTGGTTAGATTGTACCATAAGGTGGCCGCCCTGCAAACGCCTGTTCGAAGAATTTGATCAGAGGACTTGACTCGAACATTCATTCGTGATACGCTGGGACCGAACAAGTGTTCTAACGGAGGAGGATTCACCATGGCCGCACACGCTGTACAGCACTCCCTTCGGACCGATCAACCGGTCCGTACCATAAAGCTGACCCGCCCCGCCCGCCGGCGCTCCCGCAAGGCGGTCCGCCGGGCCCGCACCCTGGCTGTTCTCTTCGTGCTGCTGGTGGCGGCCCTGGTGCTGGTGCTCTTCCCCCGGTCGGTACATACCCAGTCTCACAGTTCCGTAACCACCGGGGTTGAGTATATTGTCGCCCCCGGCGACACCCTGTGGGAGATTGCCGCCCGCCACGCCGGCCGCAAAGATGTGCGGGAGGTCATCTACCTGATCGAGCAGGCCAATGAGCTGAAGTCCTCGGCCATTCAGCCCGGGCAGGTTCTGTTTATCCCGACGGTCGACGGGAATCCGCTGGCGGGGAGGTAGTCGAGATGGCGGTACTGGTACAGACCTTTCAAGCCTCGCTGCCGCTCGACCTTTTCACCCGGCTGCATCGGATTCGCCGGCGGTACGCCGCCGTGCTGCAGGCCGCCGCTGCCGGCGACTTCTCCAACGAGGGTGAGCTGCATACCGTGAGCCGGGTGCTTGGCCATCTGCTGGCCAAGGAGGCCCGGAAGGAACCACACGAGCGGGGTGGGCTTCGCATGCTCGACATCTCGCTGGCGGTCGACAGCTACTTCCCCGAGCTGCGCAGTTGGAACCAGCAGGCGGCGCTGCGGTATCGCCCGCCCGGGGCGATTGCCAGGTAGTCCCGGCGAGTATTCACATCTGTGTACTAGGGTCTGCGCCCTCCGGCGCGGACCCTAGTCTGTTATTTTTCCTAAAACGGCGGCTGGATTGACCTACGTAGGCAACGCTCTGGTATAATAAGACGGGTCTTGATGCCACTGTACCCGAAAGGGTCTTCTGACCCTTGCAGGTATCTATATGCATAACTGAAGCGACTGTATGGTAGGGTGAGGTGAGTGAGGCGTGATTTGCCCGGAATGTGGCACGTCGATGGAGAAAAAGGCACGCTTCTGTCACCAGTGCGGCTGGGACTCAAGGCTTGCTGCTGCCGGTAAGGGCGCCTCGACAGCAGGGCAGCGACCAACCTGGAAGCGGTGGGTCACCGGGGTCTCGCTCGGGGTGGCGTCCCTTCTGGTTCTGCTTCTGATGCTGATTCCGCGCACCGGCGCCGACACGATGCTGCGGGTTGGCGAGCCGGCGCCCGATTTTGAATTGACTACCCTGGAAGGCGAAACGGTGAAGCTGTCGGCCCTGCGGGGAAAGCCGGTGGTGGTCAACTTCTGGGCCACCTGGTGCACCCCGTGCCGCAAGGAGATGCCTCACTTTCAGGAGGTCGTGGACAAGTACGGGGAACAGGGGCTCCTGCTTTACGGGATCAACGTGGGCGAGTCCAAGGTGGCTGTTGCTGATTTTCGGGACCGGGTGGGGGTCCGGTTTCCGCTGATGATCGATGCGGATGAATCGGTGCAGACGGCCTACAAGATCCTGCCGCTGCCCGCCACCTTCTTTATCGATCGGGAGGGCGTCATCCGTGGGGTGTACCAGTTCCAGATGTCACTGCCCCAGATTGAGGATGAAGTAAAGCGCCTCATCGCGCGGTAGAAGGAGACGATCTTCATGGAATCCGCCCCCAACCTCTTCCTTGCCTTTGGCGCAGGGGTTCTCTCCTTCCTGACCCCCTGCTGCCTGCCGATCTATCCGTCGTTCCTCAGCTACGTGACCGGCGTCTCCATGGACGAGATCTCAGCCGGAACCCGGGCTGCCCGGAGCCGGGTGCTGAAGCACAGCCTCGCCTTCTTCGTCGGCTTTTCCGCCATCTACGTCGCCCTTGGCCTGACCGCCAGCGCCCTGGGCTCCTTCTTCTACTCCAGCCGGGGCTGGCTCCCCATCGCCGGCGGCATCTTCGTCGTGCTGATGGGCCTCACGATGCTGGGGGTCCGGATTCCCGTGCTCTCCCGGTTTATGATGCGGGACACCCGTGTCCAGGTGGCCAACCGGCCTGAGGGCTACCTGGGCACCGTGCTGGTGGGCTTCGCCTTCGCGGCGGGCTGGACGCCCTGCATCGGCCCGATTCTCGGCGCGGTGCTGGCCCTGGCGGCCAACAACCCGGGAACCGGTGGTCTTCTGCTCCTGGCCTACTCGATCGGCTTTGCCATTCCCTTCATCGCCCTGGCCTACGGGCTGGGCTCGGTGCGCAAGCTCTCCAGGTACTCCATCTGGGTGGAGCGGGTCGGCGGCGGCCTCATGGTGCTGATGGGCATCTTGCTGGCCACCGGCTACATGGAGCGCATGTCCGCCTGGCTGATTGAGGTGACGGGCTTCGCCGGGTTCTAAATCTAAGTGAGAGGGGGGCGGGCGCCGCCCCCATCGCACCTCTCCCCCGCCTTTAGGGGGTCCCGTCGCTGGTCGTGACGCCATGTCGTCACAACCAGCTCTGAATTAAGAGAGTGAGGGAGGTTTCTCTCGTTGGCCGTCTCGAAATGTCCCGGGTGCGGCGCTGCCGTGCCCGAGGGGGGGAACTTCTGCCCGAAATGCGGCCTGGCCCTGGGCGACCGGGAGCGGCCGCGGCAGGGGCCTAACCCCTGGGTTGAGTTCCTCGACCGGGCCTGGGACTTCTTCGCATCCACTAAGGTGGCTGCCTGGCTGATCGTGCTGATCGCCATCGCCTCCATCGCCGGCTCCCTGATCGAGCAGGAGTCGCTTTACCAGGACTGGCGGCCGCCCTATCTCTATTATCCTGCACGTTACGGCGAATTTTGGGGCAACCTGTACATGAAGCTGGGTCTGACCCATGCTTATAGTTCCATCTGGTACGCTGCTCTCGTGTTAATGATCGTGCTCAGCCTGATTATCTGCTCGCTGCAGCGGCTGATTCCGCTGCACCGGACGCTGACCCGGCCCCAGGTGTGGAAGCTCCCGCACTTCCTGAAGCGGCAGGAGGTGGTGGTGGAGGTCGAGATGGACCTGGCCACCGCCGAGGACAAGCTCAGGCGGGCGGGCTACAAGCTCCTGAAGGACCGGGAATGTGTCTACGGCGACAAGGGGCGGCTCAGCCGCTACGGGCCGTATGTCATTCACATCGGCCTGTTGGTGGTCTGCTTTGCCGCTTTTGCCAAGGGGCTGCCGGGGTGGGATGAGACCCGCGATGTCTGGGTGCCCGACGGGCAGACGGTGAAGGTGCCTGAGACCGATTTTGCGATCACCAACCACAAGTTCACCATGGATCTTTACGAGAACGGCATGCCCTCCCGCTTCGCCACCGATGCCTCGATTATGGTGGGGGAGCAGGAGGTCAAGCGGCAGGTGATCGAGGTGAACAAGCCCCTGAGCTACGGGGGCTGGGATATCTACCAGGCCTCCTGGCGGGAGGAGCCGGGCGTCGCGCGTCTGCGGGTCATGGACGCCGGCACCGGCAAGCCGATGGGGCAGATTCAGTTTGACCTGCGTGAGGTGGAGTCGGAGTACCCGGTGGCGGGTACCAACCTGAAGCTGGTGGTCCGCTCCTACCTGCACGACTTTGTGGTCGACCCGGAGACGAACCAGCCGACCAACGCCTCCTTTGAGGTGCGCAACCCGGTACTGCTCGGAGAGTTTGTCACCGCAAACGAAGAGAAGCTGGTGGGGCGGGTCGCCCTGATGATCCTCGGCAAGACCCCGCCGGTCTACGAGGGGCCGGTCTTTCTGGAGGTCGAGAAGGTGGAGAACCGCTGGTACACAGCGCTCAAGCTCCACCAGGACAAGACGGTGCCCTACATGTTTTCCGGCCTGGGGATCGTTCTGCTGGGCAACGTGATCACCTTCTTTATCTTCCATTGGCAGGTCTGGGTCCGTGAGGAGAATGGGAGACTCCTCATCGGCGCCCGTTCCTATAAGAACAAGTTCGGCTTAAAGCAGGAGATGAAGCGCCTCTTTGGCGCACCCCATGGGGAGGGGACGACACAACATGACACCGCCTAATGAGACCCTGCTCTCGGTCAGCCAGTGGCTGCTTTTCGGGACCTTTGCCAGCTACCTGGCTGCCACGCTGCTCTATGTTTCGGGCGTCATTGGCTCCCGGATTTCGCACGGCGAGAAGTTTGCCCGGAACGGGCGCTGGGGGACCTATGCTAACACGCTGGGCGTGGTGCTGCACGGGGCTGCGATTCTGACCCGGTGGCAGGGGGCCGGTCACTGGCCGACCTCGAACATGTATGAGTTCATCGGCTTCATGGCCTTTACCAGCATGCTGGCCTTCCTGGTGATTCACCGCATGTACCAGATGTACGCTGTTGGCGCCCTGGTCGCGCCGATCGGCGTCTTCCTGCTGGCCTACTCGTACGTCTTTCCGCCGAAGGTTGCGCCCCTGGTGCCGGCGCTCAAGTCGTACTGGCTGCCGTTGCACGTCTCCATGGCTGCGCTGGGCGAGGGCTTCTTTGCGGTCGCCTTCGGCGCCTCGCTGATGTACCTGCTTCGTGTGCGGGGCATCGAACTGGCCCGGGCCGACGCAGCGGCGGGGGCCGTGGCGGCATCGGCCGGCGCCGCGGCCTGGCCTGCCGGGTCGGAGAACGAGAGCGCTGAGCAGCGGTGGGAACGGGTCTGGGGCGTCCGCCTCATGGAGGCGCTCTTCTACCTGATCCTGGTGATGGTCGGCTTCACCCTGCTGGCCCTCACGCTGCGCTACACCGGCTTCCAGTGGATCTTTGAGGGCGCGACCTACCACCTCCCGCCGTTGATTGGCCCCACCGGGTCGGTGATCGGCGAGAAGGGAGCGCTCTTCGGCTTCATTCCGATGCCCCTGGTGGCCGCCCCGATCGGCTGGAAGGGGAAGCACTGGAACACCCTGCTCTACTCCCTGGCGCTGGGTGGGATTCTCTACTGGTTCATCCGTGGCCTGATCACCCGTGGCCGGATCGGCGATGCCCTGGCCCGCCGGGTCGGCGGCGACCCCGAACTGCTGGACGAGATCAGCTACCGGGCGGTGGCGATCGGCTACCCGATCTTCACCCTGGGCGGCCTGATCTTTGCCATGCTCTGGGCGAAGGAGGCCTGGGGGCGCTACTGGTTCTTCGACCCGAAGGAGACCTGGGCGCTGATCGCCTGGCTGGTCTACTCGGCCTACCTGCACTTCCGGATCACCAAGGGCTGGGAGGGCCGGAAGTCGGCCTGGATCGCCGTGCTGGGCTTTGGCGTGACCCTCTTCACCCTGGTGGGCGTCAACCTCCTGATCGTCGGCCTGCACTCCTACGCCGGCGGCGACTAACCCACGCAAACAAAAGACGGCTCGCCTGATGATCAGGCGGGCCGTTTTCGCGTTATGCAGGCAGCAGGGTGACGGCCTGCTCCTCCAGCGGAGCCGCTTCGAAGGCGGCCTGGAAGGCTTCGTCGCTCTCGTAGGGCCGGTCTTCGACCCAGCGAACGGGCCAGGCCAACTGCAGTTGGTCGCCAGCGAAGGGCCAGGGGGAGACCGACCAGGTCTCGGACCCAACCCCCTTCAGGGTGATCGCCTCCTCGGACCCGCCTGGCTCGGTGGGCATGGTTCCAATGAGGATCTCCCGACCGTCGGTGGGCTCGAACATGCAGAGCATCAGGGAGATACCATCCCAGGCCTGGAGCCAGCGGTAGTGGGTCCAGAGCAGGGTGGGGTCTGGATTGATCTCCGCGATCAGCTCCTCCTGCACCTGTTTCTGATCGGCCAGAAAGCGGGCGACCAACTCCTCGGCGCCCGGGTCGGTGGGGCGGACGGGCAGGTGCTCCATGTGGCCGAAGCGCCCGTTGTACAGGCCGGCCCCGTGGAGGCTGATCAGCAGCCCGGCGTAGGGATCGACCCCGCGGGCGATCTGGACGCCCCGGGTGTAGATCTGGGTGTGGATCGCCTGCGGAATCGCCAGGAAGCTGTAGGGCCTCCGGTCGTCAGGCCGTATGGTGGGGCGCTTCTCCCACTCGGTCCAACCAACGTCGTGGATCTCGGCGCTCCGGAGCACCGATTCCCGCCGCTGGATTACAGGTGCAAAGCGGCTCCCACCCCAGGCGGCGGCGATCTTTGCAGTGGCGCCGGCGTGGTCTGTCTGGAGCGTCAGGCAGAGCCGTCCCTTGTGGGGGCGAACAACCAAGGTCGCATACCTCCATCTCTCGCGGCGAAGACTAGGGCCGACAGGCCAATTTCGCTCCCTGAAAGGATGTCCAAGGGGTTCGGCAGGGAGGTACCCGGCTCCTTCCGCGCCGGATGGAGATTGCCGGGTTGTTGACAGAAAAGGGGGAGGGCGCACGCATGACGGTGACCAATGAGATCGAGCGGGCGATTGCCATGGCCGAGGCGGCCAAGGGAAACTACTTGCTCTTCGCCACCGACTCGGAAGACCAGAAGGCAACCCAGGTCTTCAAGCAGATGGCCGACGACATGGAGCGGCATGTGACCATCTTGGAGTCGCGGCTGGACTACCTGAACCGGAATAACCCGCTGAACAAGCAGCAGCAGGGGCAGCAGCAGCAACAGCAGCAACAGCAGCAGCAGGGGCAGCAGGGGCAGCAACAGGCACAGGGGGCGAACGGCGGCGGAGGCGGCGGCGGCCAGCAGAAGCAGGCCGGGGGTCAGGGCGGCGGCCAGTAGCCCTGACCCTCACTGCCTGCGGGTTATTTCAGGGCCGTGCGGGCGGCGCTCAGGTGGCGCTGAAGCTGGAGGAGATCCTGCTGAAAGGGCTCCAGCCTGCCGGCAGCCAGGGCCGGGCGCAGCCGGGGCAGAAGCGCTTCAGCGGCGGCCAGGGCGGAGACCGCCTCTCCCGGGGGCTCAGTTGCGGCGGCGAGCCGGTCCCGTACCTCGCCCACCTCGGCCTCGGCCTGGGTGATGGCGCCGGCGCTGCTGGCGTAGGTGGAGACCTGTTCGCCCACCCGCCTGGTGGCGATGCGCAGATCCTCTACCTGGTGGCTTGCTTCGATCGGGTTTCCCTCCGCCAACGTTTGACGGATCTTCTCCAGGTGCTGCTCCAGCCTGGTCACCTGCTCGGAGAGGGGGAGGGGCGCCCCAACCAGGGCCGCCGCCTGCTCCACCCGCTGCCGCAGCTCGGCCAGGGAGCGGGCGGCCTCGTCGATCTTCTGGGGTGCTGTCTGCCAACTCTGCTCCCAGGTGGTCAGATGCTGGTCCAGCTCATCCATGAGTGGGGCGAGCCCCTTCAGGGCGGCCTCGACCCCCGCAAAATCGCCGACCTTGCCCCTGGTAAGGCCGGCTTCGATCGCGCCCACCAGTTCCCCGATGCGGGCGTACTCCTGGGTGGCCCGCACAAAGGCGCTCTCCACGAACTCGAACGCCTTCTTCGTGCTGCCGGCGGTGCGCCGGGCCAGGTCGGTTCGCCCGGAGAGCTTGATCACCCGCTCTCCCTGGGCGCCGTACCGCTCCTTGATCGCCTCGAGCCGTGCATAGGCCCGCTCCTTCTCAGCGCCACGCCCCAACCAGATCAACCAGTCCTTCATGGCGACACCTCCGCCTGGCGATGGTAGTCTCTCACGTACTTTCTCTCCATTCGGGCGGGGGGCTGGAAATCCTGCCCGTGGAGGATTGGACCTACTCCTTAGAGAAGTATCGGGAGCGAAAGGTTCGCACTGTGGGGAGGTTCTCTGAGATGAATCTGGTTCCCGTTGTCGCCACCTTTTCGATCGTCGGGCGAGACCCCGCCACGGGGGAGATGGGGATCGCTGTACAGTCGAAGTTCCTCTCGGTTGGCTCAGTGGTTCCGTGGGCGGCGGCCAGTGGCGGTGCGATTGCCACCCAGTCCTATGCCAACGTCAACTTTGGCCCCACCGGGCTGGAGTTGCTCCGGCAGGGGCTCTCGGCGCAGGAGGCGCTGGACCGGCTGCTGGCGGGCGACCCCCACCGCGAGCTTCGCCAGGTGGGCATTGTGGATACAGAGGGGCGTGCAGCCACCTTCACGGGGCAGGACTGCCTGCCCTGGGCTGGCGGCGTGACCGGCCCAAACTTCGCAGCGCAGGGGAACATTCTGGTCTCCGCCGAGACGGTGGAGGCGATGGCCCGCACCTTCCAGCAGACAGAGGGCGACCTGGCCCACCGGCTGACCGAGGCGCTTGACGCCGGGCAGCAGGCCGGGGGCGACAGCCGCGGGCGGCAGTCGGCCGCGCTGTATGTCGTAAAGGAGGCCGGGGGCTACGGGGGCAGGAACGACCGCTACATCGACCTGCGGGTGGACGACCACCCCGAGCCCATCGCCGAGCTGAAGCGGCTGCTGGCCCTGTGGCGGCTCTACTTTGAGAAGCCCGCCCCCGAGTCGCTCCTGAGGCTCGAGGGGGCCCTGCTCACAGAGGTGACCGAATCGCTCACCCGCCTGGGCTACCTGTCTGAAGGCGAGCCCTTCGCAGCCGCCTGGCGCCGCTTTGTGGGGACCGAGAACTTCGAGGAGCGGGACCTGAGGGAAGGGTATATCGATCCCGCCATCTTGGAGTGGCTCCGCCAGCGGGTGGCGGTGGCCCGGGGATAAACGCAGACCGGGCAATCAGGCAGGCGTGCCGCCATGGCACGCCTGAGCGCTGCGCTTTAGTGGTTGGCCTTCTCGGTCGCCCCGGGGGGCCGCCCGGTCTCGCCCCGCAGCTCCTCGCCACGCAGGCGGGGCGCCTGGAGCAGGTGGTCCCACTTCTCCGGGAAGAAGCCGACCACGAAGTGTCCATCTACGTTGAGGGCCGGGTACTCCGCCTTGTGGGTATGATGATACAGCTCGCCGCGGGCGCCCGACGAGACGACCACGTTCTTCTCCTCGTACTGGATATTCCGCTGCTTCAGAAAGCGACGGGCCGCCTCTAGCTCTGGGGTTTCCGCGCCGGAATAAAGCGTGACATGAAGGTCTCCCATTGTGATTCATCCCTCCTGTTCGCTAGTCTCTCCGACAGAAAGGGTCGAGCATGCCGCATGGCCAGACGAAATCGCGCACGCAGCTACACAGCCGGCGAGCGGGCCACCGCTGTCGCCGGCGATCTGTTAAACTGGTACGCTGTCAACCAGCGGGACCTGCCCTGGCGGCGGTCCCGCGATCCGTACCGCGTCTGGGTCTCTGAGGTGATGCTCCAGCAGACCCGGGTCGAGACGGTCATTCCCTACTACGAGCGCTGGTTCGCCCAGTTCCCGACCCTCCAGGCGCTGGCCGAGGCGGACCAGGAGCGGGTGCTGAAGGCCTGGGAAGGGCTGGGCTACTACTCCCGGGCCCGCAACCTGCACCAGGCGGTGCAGGAGGTGGCCGCCCGCTACGGCGGCGAGGTGCCCGACGACCCGAAGGCGGTGGAGGGGCTGAAGGGCGTGGGCCCGTACACCGTGGGGGCGATTCTCTCCATCGCCTACAACCGCCCCGTACCGGCGGTCGATGGCAACGTGATGCGGGTGCTCTCCCGCCTCTTTCTCATCGAAGATGATATCGCCCAGCCGGCCACCCGCAAGTCCATGGAGGAGCTGGCCCGGGCGCTGATCCCACCCGGCCAGGCCTCCAGCTTCAACCAGGCGCTCATGGAGCTGGGCGCCCTGGTCTGCACCCCCACCAACCCCAAGTGCTCCACCTGCCCGGTACGTGCGCACTGCCAGGCCTTCACCGAGGGCGCCACGGGACGGTTGCCGGTCAAGGCAAAGGCGAAGGCGCCCCGGCCGGTAGATATCGCCGCAGCGGCGCTCTGGCATGAGGGGAGGCTAATGATCGTCCGCCGGCCAGCCGATGGCCTGTTGGGCGGCCTCTGGGAGCTTCCCGGCGGCGAGCGGCCCGCCGACCTCCCCTGGGAGCGGGCGATCCACCACCTCCTTGGGGAATGCTATGGGCTGGAGGTGGAGGTGGAGGCGCATCTGGCCAGCGTGAAGCATGTTTTTTCCCACCTGGTCTGGGACCTGCGGGTCTACACCGCCCACCTGGCGCCGGGCTGCGCGCCCGCCGAGGGGGAGGCGATTCGCTGGGTGAGGCCCGAGGAGATCTCCCAGTACGCCTTTCCGGTGGCCTACCAGAAGGTGCTTGCCCAGTTGCCTGGAAGGGACTAGCAGGGTACAATAAAGCGATACCGGTTATATGGAGGCGGAACGGTTTTGACACTTGACCATGGTTTGATCCGGGTGATCGTCTACGATCTCGATGGAACCGTCTATGACGACACCAGACATTTCGAGCTGTACGCCCGGGAGATCCAGTCGCATCTCCCCGAATCGGTGCGGGATCAGTTCTGGGCGGACTACACCGCCGCTGCCCACGGGCGCCACCCTTCGCTGCGGATCGGTACCTTCTACGATGTGGCCCGCGACCTGGTGCTAGAGATTCGCGGGGGCCGGGTGGCCCGGGCGCTGCATTGGGACGGTTCGGAGATCCCGCCAGTGGTCCGGGAACAACTCTACACGGGTCCGCTGGAGCCCGACCACCAGACGCTGCTGAATGTGGGCGACCTCTGGTGGGTGCCCTCCGCCGTCTCGTACCACTACGGGGGCCTGCCCGAGAAGCACGGCGAGGCCTTCCTGCGGATTCGGAAGATCATGTCGGATCCCGATTTCGAGGTCCGGCCGATCCCCGACCTGGCGGAGGTGATCGGATCGCTTCGGGGGAAGGTGGTCCAGGTACTGGCCACCAATAGCCCGCAGCCGGACAGCGAGGCGATCCTGAAGAAGGTGGGGCTGATGGGCCTCTTCGACCGCATGTACTTCCGCTCCAACAAGCCGGCGGGGCTGAAGCCGATGCTGGAGGAGATCGCCCGGGACTACCAGGTCGAGATGCGCCAGATCCTGAGCGTCGGGGACAACCTGGTCAACGAGATTACCCCGGTGCGGGCACTGGGCTGCCAGACGGTCTTTATCGACCCGCACGGCGTGGCGGATCCGTCAGAGGCCGACCTAATCGTCCCGGCCATGAGCCTCTTCTTCCCGGAACTGGAGCGGATCGCTGCCGGGCGCTGATTGAAGGTGTCGTGCAGCGAGGCATATCGGCGTCCTCCCCGGCGTAGTTATGGTACCATGTTGGCTGACCGGGAGGTGCCGAGTTGACCGAGCGACTGGAGCGACTCCTGGCGGAGGCGATCCAAAACGATCGACCCGTCCTGGTGAATCCGACGGAAGATGAGCTGCGGACGGCGGCGGAGAGGCTGCGGCTGGAGGGCCGGCTGATCTGCACCAAGTGCCGAAAGCCGATCAACAACGCGGATTTTGTCACGAAGCGGATTGAATTTGGCCCGCGCCTGCAGGCGATCGCACACCTGCACGCCGGGTGCGATGCATCGCTGGTGCCCGGGCAGGAGGAGGACGAAGGCGTCCCTTCGCCCTAGCCAGATGAGCAGCGGCAGGCCGGCCACCCCGGGGAGGAGGGGGGCCGGCCTGCTGGCCTTAGCCCGTCAACTGGCAAAGAGAGAGCTGGCAGGAGGCTGGACCCGGTCAGGTCGAATAGAGCGGGTGGAGGTGGCGCCTTTGTTGGAGGCGTATGCTGCACGCTTTATCGCCAGCCTGCGACGCGCACCGGGCACACGGGAGGGGTATAGCCGGGACCTGAAGCTGTTCACCGACTGGGCCAAGTCCATCGGGAAGGAAGACCCCCGCACGATCACCTCGGCGGAGATTGAGGACTTCCTGATGAGCCTGGTCCGCAAGGACGGCATTCGGTACGCGGCAGCCACCCGGAACCGGGTTTTGGCCGTGGTGAAAGGGTACTACAAATTTTTGGTAAAAGACCGACTGATCGCCGCCAGTGAAGATCCGGCTGCCATGGTGGCCACCCAGAAGCGCCCCCGCCGGGCGCCGGTCTTCCTGGAACTCGATGAAGGGGCGCGCATGATCGTTACGGTCCTGGAGCGCGAGGCCCAAACCCCGTTCCAGCAGATGATGAAGACCCGGGATATCGCCATTCTGGCCCTGCTGCTGGGCTCAGGGCTGCGGATCTCCGAATTGGTCGGCCTCAACCTGGACACCTGGCGAGAGGCGATGATGAATGGCTGGATGACGATCATCGGCAAGGGAGACAAGGAACGGGTGGTGCCGCCGTCGGACGAGGCGGTGGAAAAGGTGCAGGCCTACCTGCGGGTCAGGCCCCAGGTTCCGCCGGACCGGGAAGGGCATCCGCTCTTCGTCAGCCGGCAGAAGAGCCGGCTTTCCGACCGTCAGATCCAGTTCATCATCAAGGAGCTGGCCAAGGAGGCGGGGATCACCAAGCGCATCACCCCGCACAAGCTGCGAGCCACCTGGGTAACGCAGTTGTTGATCAGCGGAGCCAACCCGCGCGAGGTCCAGAAGATGGCCGGGCACGATTCCCTGGACACGACGATGATCTACGCCGGTGTGCGGGACAACGAGGAACTGAAGCGGGTGATCAAGAAGCATCAGGTGCGGTATCTCTAGAAAAAACAACGGCGGCCCCAGCCCTGAAAAAGCAGGGAGGGGCCGCCTGCGCTATTGCCCTGCAGAGCCCGACAGGCGGGCTCAAGGGCTCAAATCGACCGATTTCACCTTCGTTAAATCTGTGTTTTCCGCTACTCAAGTACGGAAAACCCTGGTTGGAGCCGGTCACCCGCTTAGAACAGACCCAGACGCCCGATGCGGCCCGCTGCCTCCCGCAACCGCTCCGGCGTGGTGGTCAGCGAGACCCGCACATAGCCTTCCCCGGCGGCGCCGAATCCGTTGCCAGGGGCCACCACCACGTGGCACTCCCGCAGGAGCAGTTCGGTAAAGGACTGGCTGGTCTGGCCCTTGGGAACGGGGCACCAGACAAAGAAGGAGCCCGCCTGCGGGTCGACCTGCCAGCCGATCTCCCGCGTGGCGGCCACCCAGGCGTCGCGCCGCCGCTCATACTCGGCGCTGAGCGCCCGCACCGAGTCCTGCGGCCCGTTCAGGGCCGCCGCAGCAGCCACCTGAATGGCGCCCCACTGGCTGCAGTTCAGGTGGTCCTGGAGCAGGTTCATGGTGCCGATGATCTCCCGGTTGCCCGCGGCGAAGCCGATGCGCCACCCCGCCATGTTGTAGGACTTGGAGAGGGTGCAGAACTCGACGCCCACCTCCTTGGCTCCCGGGGTCTGCAAGAAGCTGATCCGGGGGCGGCCGTCATAGACCAGGTCGCCATAGGCCAGGTCGTGAACCACGGCGATCTGGTGTTCGCTGGCATAGTGAACCACATTTTGGAAGAATTCCGGCGGGCAGACCGCCCCAGTTGGGTTGCCGGGGTAGTTCAGGAACATCAACTTTGCGGCCTGGGCCACCGCTTCGGGAATGGCGGTGAAGTCGGGCAGAAACCGGTTCTCCGCCAGGAGCTCCATGGCATAGCTCTGCCCGCCCGCCAGTTCGAC
The DNA here is from genome assembly GCA_049325315.1 of Bacillota bacterium. GTDB lineage: Bacteria > Bacillota > Sulfobacillia > Symbiobacteriales > Symbiobacteriaceae > JAWLHU01. Next base: position 57,856 of record JBMONB010000081.1, read on the forward strand.
CCCGGACCAGTAGTCCGGGTAGCCGGGATCGGGCATGAGGCAAAGGTCGCCCTCATTGAGGAGGCAGAGACTGATCTCCTGAAGGCCCAGCTTGGCGCCGATCAGGATGCAGACCTCGGTCTCCGGGTCGAGAGCGACCTGATACTCGCGTGCATACCAGTTGGCGGCAGCCTCCTTCAGCAGCTTGAGCCCGCTGAAGGGTGAATACCGGTGATAGGCCGGGTCCGCCGCCGCGGACTGGACCGCCTTCACAATGTAGTCCGGGGTGGGCAGGTCGGGGTTCCCCTGCCCCAGGTTGATCACGTCGTGACCCGCAGCCTGAAGCCCCGCTGTGGTCGAGATGAGGCGCGCAAACAGCTGCGCCGGAAGGCGGGAAATGCGATCCGCCGGGCGAATGAAGCTCAAGGGCCACCTACCTCCTTGCTCTGGTAGTGGCCTATTCGACTTTTCTGCGCCATTTCCCTGTAGCGCTACGGATCGATCGCGGCGACGACCTCGCCGGTCAGGCTGGTGTCGTAGCCGCCCAGCGCCTCCAGCTGGGACCGGACCCAGCGGTGGTTCAGGCTGCTTAGCCACTGGCGGACCGGTACCTCCTCCAGGTACTCCCGGGGGATGACCATGTCGTAGCGGACCTGGTGCAGCGGCACGAAGCCGAGCCCATAGGCGGATGCCACCGAGGCGGCGCTGACGCCCGCATCGGCCTCGCCGGCGGCGACGGCCTGGGCCACCTCCACATGGCTGTGAGCGATGCGCTCAAAGCCCGCCACGGCCCGGGGGTCCACCCCCTCCCTCACCAGGGTTCGCTCCAGGAGCTGCCGCGCCCCGGCGCCGGGCTCCCGGTTGACCAGCCGCACGCCGCACTGGGCCAGGTCGGCCCCCCGACGCAGGCCCTTGGGGTTCCCCTGTCGGACCAGGAGCCCCTCCTCCCAGATGGCCAGGTTGACCAGGACCAGCCGGCGGCCTGGGAGGAGGCGCCGGGCAATGGGGGCGTTGTGCTCGCCGGTCGCCTCGTCGTACAGGTGGGAGCCGGCGGCGTGGATCTCGCCCCGGGCCAGCGCCTCCAGGGCGGCGGTGGAGTTGGCGAAGGTCCAATGGACCCGGAGGCCGGGATGCCAGCGCTCAGCGGCCCGTGCCCAGAGCGAGAGCGCCGGGGTACAGCCGGCCACCGCCACGGTGTTGGCCAGGTTCTCGGGCTCGTCCAGCAGGCGGACCTGCAGGCTGGAAGCGCCGTGGCACACTTCCGCCTCGAGCAGTCCCTCGCCGTCGGCGGGCAGCAGTTCGGTACGGAAGGCCTGCTCACCGCTGAGCGGGTGGGCCACCCAGCGGCCCCCTACCCGGGCCAAGGCCAGGCGGGCCGGCTCGCCCACCGGGAACGACTGGGCGGGCACCGCCTCCAGCACGGGGGCCGGTTCATCCAGCCAGAAGAGATCCTCCAGGCGGCAGCCCAGCGCCCGGACCAGCCGCAGGGCGATGGTGGTCGACGGGGCTGACTGTCCCGCCTCGATGGCGCTGATCGCCTGGCGGGTGACAGAGACCTGGTCGGCCAGCTCCTGCTGGCTGAGCCCCAGCCGGGTCCGAATCTCGCGCAGGTTGTTGCGCAGGGGCGCGTCGGGCTTGCTCATGCAGATCCCTCCCGGAAAGAGGCGGTGCGGCCCGTGGTGGGCGCCGTCCGCAGCCGGATGCCTGCCCACATGGCCAGGGCGGCCAGCAGGGTGAGGAGCAGGGCCAGGAGATGGGCGGTCGCCTGCTGCCCGGACTGCACCGCCGAGTAGATCGCCAGGGCGACGGTCTGGGTCCTGCCGGGGATATTCCCGGCGACCATCAGCGTGGCGCCGAACTCGCCCAGCGAGCGGGCGAAGGCCAGCAGCACGCCGGTCCAGACCCCGGGCCAGGCCAGCGGCAGGAAGAGATAGCGGAAGGCGGCCCACCGGTCGCAGCCGTCGATCTGCCCGGCCTCGTAAACCTCGTGTGGCACGCTCTCCAGGGCGCCCCGAGCCGCCTGCACGAAGAGCGGCAGGCAGACCAGCGCCGACGCAAGTACCGCCGCCGTGGGGGTGAAGATCAGGGTGGAGCCCCAGAGGCGGCGGGTCACCTCGCCCACCGGCCCCTCCCGGCCGATCAGGAGCAGCAGGTAGTAGCCCACCACCGTGGGCGGGAGCGCCAGGGGCAGGTTGACGGCGATATCGAGCAGCCCGTGGCCCCGCCAGCCGGGGCGGGAGAGCGCCCAGGCCACGGGCAGTCCGCCGCCGAAGACCAGGGCGGTGGCGATCAGCGAGATCTTCAGGGAGATCCAGAGGTTCAGCCAGAGCGGGTCCATGGTGACGCCCCCTGTCTGCACGGCCTGCAGTTCAGCTGGCTGGAAGCCGTGTCGGGCCAGTATCTCACGCCCCTGGTCCGAGCGCAGGAAGGCGGCGAACCGCCCCGCCTGGGCGGCCTGCGGGGCATCCTTCAGCACGGCCATGGGGTAGACTACTGGGGGATGGCTGCCGGGCGGCGCCGGGGCGACCACCTCGACCTCGGGCGCTGTGGCGGCATCGGTACCATAGACGATGCCGCCATCCACCTCGCCGGCGGCCACATACTGAATCACCTGGCGCACATCTTCGGCCAGCACCAGCCGTGGTTGGAGCGCTTCCCAGTGGCCCAGCGCCGTCAGCACCACCTGGCCGTACTGGCCCGCCGGGACGTGCTGCGGGTTGCCCAGGGCGATCCGCTTCGCCTGTGCCAGGGAGTCCCAGCTCTGAACCGGGCTGCCTGTCGTCCGGTTTCGGATCAGCACTACGGTGTTGCCAGCCAGGGGCTCCACCGCCTCCCGCTCAACCAGCCCCCTGGCCACCAGGTCGTCCATGGGGCGGGCCGCCGCCGAGATAAAGAGGGCGACAGGCGCCCCCTGTTCAATCTGGCGGGCCAGCGCCCCGGAGGAGCCAAAGGTAAAGCGAATACGCACCGCCTGCTCCTGCGCTTCAAAGGCTCGCTGTGCCTCTTGCAGCGCATCTGTCATGGAGGCGGCGGCAGAGACCATCAGTTCCGCAGCGCCTTCCGGGGCGCTCCTGGACCTGGTCGGGACGCACCCGACCACCAGGGCTGCCAGCAGCAGGACGATGAGACTGACGATGGCTGAACGTGGCTTCAGCGGTGAACACCTCCGGTGAGAACGTTCCCTTTACCGCAAGTATACCAGACAGAGCGCAAATGAACATGACATGATCTGCCTCGGCTGAATACCCTAGATGGGAAGGTAGAGCACGGCAAAAAGGCCACCGGACAGCTGCCGGTGGCCTTCGTCTCCTGTCTGATCTTCCCCCGGTCTTACCGGGCGAGCGCCTCGCGCTTCTGGGGGGCGATCGTGCGGCGCAGCCGCAGGTTCATGCGGAAACCCTCGGTGAGCAGGTGGACCTTCAGGCCATTGGGAAGCTCTTCACCGCCGGCGGTCCGGTCACGGGGGTCGAGGAAGGTGACGCTGGCCTCGCCTAGCACCTTCGCCTCGCCTCCCTGAATCACCAGGGCAGAGCCGGAATCAAGCCCCGTGCCCAGGAGGTAGCAGCCATCGTCGGTGGTCATGGCCCGAGCCATGCGGCTAAAACGGGAGCACTGGGTAAAGGCGGTGTCGAGGAGCAGACCGGGCAGCAGACCCAGCCCTGCCGTCGCCTCTTCACCCTCACTGCCGGGGAAGACGCGGCTGCCCAGAATGGCGGCGCCGGCGTCGAGCCCGACGATCAGCTTCCCGACCTGAGCCATGTCGCGCAGGGTGACTGCCGCCAGGGTGGCCTGAAGCACCTGGAGCCCCTGGGCCGGGTTCTCCCCGCAGAGCACAACGGCGTCGTACTCGGCGAGCCGGGCGCACCACTGAGCGCTGGTCGCCTTCTCGCGGCTGTCGAGTTCGAACAGTTCCACCTTCTTCATGCCGAACCGGGTAAAGAGGCGCGACGCCTCCACCGATGTCGCTGCCGGATCGGACGTGGCCGCGACGGGAATGATCGCCATCTTGATGGAGCGGCCGCCCGCCAGGTGGATTGACTCCACCACGGCTTCATCGGGGACCGGCGTACCGCCCAGCAGCACCACAGGCCCAACGGGGAACTCTGCCATGCACAGGGCCAACGCATCATCGGCGCGCAACTCTGGCCGCAGCACCCGCTGCCTCTCCCGGGCCCGCTCCGCCCGGTGACGGGTGAACCATCCCAATAGGCCGCCTGGAGGCACCACAATGGATTTGATCAGGTTCGAGGAGAGTTCTGAGGTAATGGAACCCAATCGTTCAAGGTTCACCGAACATTCACCACCTTGGGGCCAACAAAGAATCGGAAGCCACGCCGGCCCAAAAGGGGCCGACATGCTCTAAATCTATTTCGCTCGTCTGGACAAATTCCTGCTTACCGCAACGCGAACGGGTCGTGATTTACCGAAATAGGAATCTTCGACCGTCCTCATATCGCACACCCACCTGCTGCTGCTCGATCAGGTAGGTCAGATGGGCCGAGATGGCGGCCCGGTCCAGGAAGTACTGCGGCTCGCTGGCCAACCGTTTCCCGAGCGCTTCCACAACCTGGTAAAGCAACTCCTCCAGGGAGAGTGACTCCTTTAAGGCGGTAAGAATCGCTTCCTGGATACGGGTAATCGCCGCCCGATTTTCGGCAAGGATCGCCGGGAGCGGGTCCTCCCCCCCTGTCGCACGGTCGATCAGGGCGCCGTGACCGGGGAGGATCCATCGCTCAGAGCGAACAGCGAGCCGCTCGAGGCTGCTGAGATATTCTGCCACATTCACCAGAAAAATAATCGGATGCTTGGCGATCACCTCGGGCTTGAAAAGCCCATCGGCGGCCAGGAGGACGCCATCCACCGCGATGGCCACCTGGTCGAGCGCATGGCCCGGCGTCGGGAGCAGCTCGAGCTCTATCCCCGACCCGCCTGGCGTCCAGCGGCCGGCGGGCAGCGGCTCCACCTGCTCGGTAGGCTCGGCCCGCAGGAACTTGGTCTGCAGCCCGGCGTGCGGCCAGGCGCCACCATAGAGGCCCACGGGCTCCAGTTCGGGCCATCGGATAAACGGGATCTCCCGGGCCGGGGCGTAGACCCGGGGATTGTATCGCCGGATCAGGTCAGCGTTGCCGCCGATGTGGTCGGCATGGGAATGGGTGTTGATGATCGTTGCAAGATGATGACCGCGCTCCAGGAAGGGGCGGAGCGCTTTGCGGGCGGCGTGGGAGTCGAGGCCGGAGTCGACCAGGATCAGCCCCTTCTCCTCCCCTACAATGATCCCGAAATTGACCCCGCCCTCCCAGACGTGGACTCGTTCGGTTAGCTGCGTCAGGCTCATCGGCTCACTCCCATCGAATCTCTGCGACGTCCCCATCCTTCAATGGGGTGGTAAATTCGGCGTCTGCGCCGTTGAGCCGCATCACCAGGTTCGACTTGCCAGGGGGCGGTGTCGGGGTGATATTGGCCATGGGCAGGAGGCTGGCAAAGATCGGGTCTGCACCGGTGCGGGTCAGGGCGATGGCATCGTTGTCGGTCAGGGGCTCGTCGGGCTCGACCTTCATGCCGTTGCGGGAAAGCTCGGCGCCGGTGTGCAGCTCGAAGAGCCGGCCGTTGACGGTGATGCGGATCGCTGTGGCCTGATCCAGCAGCGTGGCGGCCACCTCCCGAAGGGTGAGCGGGCCGAGGGTGGTTACCTCCAGCCGGTCGCCGCTGCGCAGGGGCGTCTCGGGAGCGGCCTCGGCGCCGTTCAGGCGGATCCGGTAGCGGGGCCGCTGTGCCGACTGGGTCTTTCCGTCCAGGGAGTAGCGGATCGTCTGCAGGGCCGATGGATCCTCAAAGCCCAGGTGCAGGAGCGCATCCTCCACGGTCTTGATCGCCCGGATCACCACCACGTCGTTGTCCTTGAGCTCGTGATCCGCCCCGACCACCACGCCATTGACGGTGATCAGCGGCGACAGGTCCTGCGGCGCCCCGTTGACGGTGAGCGTCATCCGCTCCAGCACCTGGGGGGCCAGGTCTCGCACTGCGGCCCGCCCCGGTTCGCCCTGGGTGCCGGGCTCCACCCGGATCTTGTCGCGGTGGGTGACCGGGGTCTCCAGGCTGGCCGGCTCGCCGTTGAGCGTGATCCGGGCGGGCCTGCCGAAGGTGCCCCGCACCAGCCGGAGCTGCCCGTTAATGGTGACGGTGAAGCCCTTGCCGATCTGCCCCTGCAGGTCGCGAATGGCGATGCCGGCGGCCAACAGGGCGTCGGCGACGGTCAGCATGGAGGGATGGAAGAGCCGGACACCCCGGCCGTTCACGTGCAGGTAGACAAAGCCGAGAGTCGACCGGTCTCGGGCAGCCACGGCGATGCCGATGGGCGTGACGGCGTCGGGGCCGTTGAGCAGGCTTTTGGCGCCCTCAACCCCAGCGATGGCGTCACGGCCGCGCACGGCGACCCGCTGCTCCACCAGGCCCACCGCCCGGGCCAGCTCGGCCGGCAGGCCGGTGGTGAGGCTGCCGCCGCCCACCAGCAGGATCGCCTGGGGCGGCTGGCCGCCGTTCAGGTTGAGGATGCGCTGGGCGATCTGCTCCGCCAGCCGCCTCGCCGCCGGCTGAATCGCCTCCACCAGTTGCTCGGTCTTGACGGTGTAGCGCTGGCCCAAAATGTCCTGGAAGGTGACGGAGCCGCCCTTGGTGATGCGGCGCTTCACCTCTTCGCCCACATTGAAGTCCAGCAGGTATGCCTCCGAGAGCGCCTCGGTGATCTCATCGCCCGCCATGGGCACCATGTCGTAGGCGATGACCGAGCGATTGGCGGTGATCGCAATGTCCGAGGTGCCGGCGCCGATATCGACCAGCGCCAGGTTCAGGTGGCGCATCGACTGCGGCACGGCGACGGTCAGGGCGGCGATGGGTTCTAATGTGAGCGCCGTCATCTCCAAGCCATTGCGCTGGAGCACCGCCAGCAGGGAATCGACCACGCCCCGGGGCAGGAAGGTGGCGATCACGTCGACCTGCGCGAGGTTGCCCCGCTGGCCCACCAGGTTGCCGATGGGCAGACCGTCGAGCCTGGCGCCCATCACCGAATGGCCCACGTAGTGGTAATCCTCCGGCTCCTCCCCCTCCCGGAGCAGCTGCGCCAGGGTTCCCTGGGCCGACTGGACCGCCTCTAGCTCCAGGGAGAAGACCTCTTCGTGGGTCAGCTCGGTCAGGCCGGAGAGCTCCCGCACCGCCGTGCCCTTGATCGTCCGCAGGGCGCGGCCGGCCGCCGCCACCGAGGCCTCGGTCAGCGGAGCCCCGGCCTTGGCGGAGAGCTTCTCCACGATTCGGGCCACCACCTGGGCGACCTCGACCACATCGTGGATCTGGCCGTCGAGCATGGAGCGGGTTGCATGCTCGATCTTCTCCGCCGCCATGATCTTCAGCCCCTTCGGGCCGGGGGTTGTCAGCAGCCCGACTACCTTTCGGGTGCCGATATCCAACGAGAGGGCAAGACGTTCGGACACGCGGCAGAACCTCCTTACGGAACCGTCTCAGGCGGGAGGCTGGCGGAGCCAGCCCACCAGCCGGCCGGTCACCTCCCGGGTCAGTCCCCGGTCGGCGAAGAGCAGAATGTGCCCGGCGGGCCGGCGGATGCGGGGCGGCTCCCCCCAGCGCTCCCAAAAGGCCTCCTGGAACTGGGCGTTGACCACCCGGTCCCAGTCGGCGGTGACAAACAGAATGCGATCGGAGCGCACCGCCGGCCTGTAGGAGGACGGGGCGACTCCGGCAAAGAGCTGATGCAGGTCAGAGGGCTTCACCCCGTGGACCTGGAGCACCTCCCGGATCTCACGGGTGGAGCGCAGGTCGGCGATGGTGTCGCCGGGGTTGTCCAGCGGCTCCATGAGCACCACCCCGGCCAGGTTCTCGACCTGGGTGGCGGCCAGGCCGGCGATGCAGCCGCCGAGGCTGGTGCCCCAGAGGCCGGCGGGGCGCCCGGTATGGCTGGTGAGCCAGCGGATAAGGGCGATCAGGTCCAGCGCCCCCTGAAGCGCTGCCTCCTGGGATCCCTGCAGGTCGGGGCTGAAGAACCCCTCGCCCGAGGTGCGCCCGGGCGCCTTGCGGCTCAGGTGGTAGGGCAGGTCGATCAGCGCCACGCTGACCCCTGCCTCCAGCAGCCCACGGGCATGGCGCTCCTGGAACGGACCGTAGTCGTAGGGTGGGGTCGCTCCGGTTGCGTAGCCGGGCACAACCACCACCCACGGGGCGTCGGGGGCGGCGTGGAGCAGGCGCCCCCTGACCCGCCGATTGTGGGCCGGGCCGCCTTCAAACGGACTGGGAAAGGTAAAGCCCTGGCTCATGAAGGACCGCCACCGGCCCTCATCGGTCAGCTCGGGCGCCACCGGCTCCAATGACCGGGCCAGGTCGGTCAGGACCGTAGGTGGGAGCGCCCGGGCCGGTCGGTAGGGCGGCAGCCGCCGGCGATAGCCAGGGGCCATCGCCTTGAGCAAGGGCATCATGGCATCGTCTAAGAGGTCGCTGATCCATCTGCGCAAGGGAACGGTTCGCCTCCCGGAGAGCGGCCGCTAGAGCTCCTCGCCGGATTCCCGGGCGATGGCCGCCAGCCGCTGGAGCTTGGCGAGAACCTCCTGGGTGGAGCCCTCGCCGGTATAGATGATCGGGCTGGACTCGAAACGGTCGAGGAAACCCAACAACTCCTCGGACCGCTCCAAAATAGTCTGGAGGGCTGCCTGGGTATCCTGGTTGATGGTGGTCATGTCTCCCTGACGGACACGGGCCTGCTCAATGGCCATGCGCTCGCTCTGGCTCATGGAGAGCAGCCGCTTCAACCACTGTGCGCTCTTTAGAATCTCGGCCAGGTCCTCCCGCATCGAACCCACTTCAAGAAAATGCGTCATCGTCGGCACCCGCTTACTAGATTTTGTCCGGAAATGCGCAGAACCCGCATCAGAGAACGTACTTGGGCGGTCCGGTTCGCCATGCGAAACCTCCGCTGTCCGGTCGCGTCTGGTTCTGCACGGGCAGTGAGGAAATTCCTGACAAGGATTCGACATTCGACTAGCCTGTTCCTTCAGAGATCGACTTTCTTCATGATCTGCCTCGGATTGCTAGACATAATCGTGCGGCAGCGGGCCGACACTAACGGTGTAAAACCGAAGGAGGTGGTGTTTTGTGGCTCAGTTCACGCCCACCGGCCGAGTTTTACCGCATGAGCTCCTGGACCGGTTCAAATGGGAGATCGCCGAGCAAGACGGTCTCACCGAGCAGATTGTTCAGCTAGGCTGGCCCGGGATGACCTCACGCGACTGTGGACACATTGGAGGCCGCATTGGCGGACGCATGGTCAAGGTCATGCTGAAGTACGCCGAGCAGGCCCTGGCTGACGGCTCCGCTCTCCAGTAGCGGAGCGCAAACCAGGTGAGGGGCGCGCACCTCACCGATAAGATAAAGCAGGCCGGCAGTTCAGCTGCCGGCCTGCCGTGCTAGGAGGGCAAGCCGTTTGGCGAAAGAGGATCGCGTGGGTAGACCCACCCCTTCCTGGGTCGGACGGGAGTTGGAGGCGGCCTATCGGGCCGGCCGGCTGGCGACCCAGTTTGACCGGCCGGCCCCTGCCAGGACGCGGCCCCGTGGGGACGGAGCGGCCAGGGGACCGGCCGAGGCGGACGCCTGGCACCACTAGCGCCAAGGGAATCAGGGACCGGGCGCCTGGCAGCGGATCAGGCGCCCAGCGCCTGATTGTAGCAGTTCAGCGCCTCATCGCCCCGCCCCAGCCGCTCCAGGCAGGCGCCCATGGACCAGAGGTGCTGGCGGTTTGTGGGGTCGGTGGCCACGGCGAGCCGGTAGGCCGCCAGCGCCATCTCATATCGCCCCAGGGTAAAGTAGCAGGCCGCCTGGTTGGCCAGGGCCGCCGGGTCGTCGGGCACGATCTCCAGGGCCCGCTCGAAGCAGGCCAGCGCCTCGCGGAACTGCCTGGCCTGCATGAGCAGGTGCCCCTTGTTGTTGAGGAGCGTAGGATCCCCCGGGGCCTGGGCCAGCGCCGAGTCCAGCAGGCTGGTCGCCTCGTGGACCTGCCCCCCCTGGAAGAGGGCGGCGGCCAGGTTGCCCAGGGTGAGCACCGACTCGGGGTCGAGCGCATGGGCCTGCTTATAGGACTCGATCGCCTCCCGGGTTCGCCCGGCGCGAAGCAGGGAGTAGCCGACGTTGTTGAGCAAGACCGGGTCTGAGGGGCGCAGCCGGACAGCCCGCAGCAGCGCACGGAGCGCCTCAGCGGTCTCTCCCGTCTTTTGGAGCACCAGGCCCAGGTTGGCCCAGACCGCCCCATCGGACCGGAGGAGTCGGGCCGCCCGCCGGTAGGCGCCGGCCGCCTCGTCGAACCGGCCGACCCGGTCGAGACAGAGCCCCCGCAGGTTCCAGAGCCCCCCGCTGCGGGGACGGGCTGCCAGCGCTCCGTCGATGAAGAGCAGGGCTTCTTCGGCCCGGCCCATGATCAGCAGAAGCCTCCCCTTGGCCTCCCAGAGATCGGCGTGGTCGGGCTGGGCACGCAGCCCTGCCTCCAGGTGGGCCAGGGCAGCCTGATGCATGGAGCAGCGCAGGAGCGCCTCAGCCAGCCAGTAGCGCAGATGGGGATGATTCGGCTCCCGCTTCACAGCGGGGGCCAGCCGGTCCACAGCCTCGTCGGGGCTGGCGGGCTGGGCCAGCAGCAGGAGCCCCAGGCGGGCGGACAGATCCAGGCGGTCCGGGTGCGCCTCTGCCAGCGCCCGGCAACGGGCGACGGCAGCGTCGAGCAAGCCCGCCCAGAGCGCCATGACCACAGCGCTCCAGGCTGCGGGCGGGCGCCGGTGCCAGGAGAGCGCTGCCAGTGCCTTGACAAGCCCGGTGGTTCGCCTCCGGGCGGGGCCAGGGGTAGCCGTAGCTTCCGACAGTTCCGACATAGCCGTTCCTCCCCGGTTATCAGCCTAGTACCCAATGATTAGTGGTTACAGGCTGCCAATCCTGCCCAGAATTGGGGGAATCGGTCGTCAAGTTTCGACTGAAATCAGCAGTTTTCAGGCGGAACATGTCGGCTTCTGTAGCGCAGGGCGGTAGGGCGACCTACCGCCCTCCTGTGCGGCGCCCGGTGAGGCTTGAGAGGGTCCGGCTCCGGTAGCCCCCGACCTCCATCTGCTCCAGCAGCGGTGCCACGGCCGCCGTGGCGTTCGGTCGGTCCATTGGCAGCATCAGCACAGCTCCCGGGAAGAGCGAGGAGGCGACCTCCGCCGCCAGCCGGTCGGCCTCCATCTCGGGAACGGGCCGGACCGTCACGTTGGACCAGAGGACCATGCGCAGCCCCTCCGCCTCCGCCAGGTCGTTCAGGTGGCGGTCAAACAGCCCGAGGGGCGGTCGGAAGTAAGCAGGAGCCACCCCGGTCGCCTCGGTGATCGCCCGCTCTGTGCGGCGCAGGAGGGCCCGTGCGGTGACCGGACTGAGCCGCCGCATATCCAGGGCGGTAAAGCCAAGGCTGGCCACCTCGTGCCCCGCCTCATGGAGCCGCTTTACCAGGTCAGGCCGGGCCTCTGCCTCCTCCCCCAAGACAAAGAAGGTCGCCTGCATCTCCCGCTCCCCCAGCGCCTCCAGAATTCGGTCCAGCGCCGTCTCGTCGGGCAGCCCGTTAAAGGTAAGGGCCACATTCACCTGTTCCGAGGGAGTGGCGGCAGCCACCGAGGAGGCTTCGGGTGCGAACTCCCGGATCGCCTGCCCGGCAGAGGCCCCCGGCAGGGCGGGAGAGACCCGGACCGACCGGCTGAGGGCAGCCGCGGGCGCACCCTCGGCCTGGTAGACCACCAGCCCCGACGAGTCTGCCCAGACCTGGAGAGTTGGCGGCGCCCCATTGCGCAGCGCACCCACCGTAAGCCGCCCCGCCAGCCCATCTACCGTGAGGCGGTAGGCCTTCTGCGCCCGTTCCACCGCCCGCAGGGTGAGGGGCCCGAAGATCCCGTCCACCGGCCCGGGCTCAAAGCCCCGTTCCCGGAGCAGCTCCTGGAGCGAGGCCACCCCCTCCCCCCGGTCGCCCATGCGGAGCGCCCGGTGCTGCACGGAGAGGGCCAGTTGATCCCCGGGCGCGGGTCGGAAGGCAAGAGCCGAGGCCGGGACCAGAACGGTGAGCGCCAGGAGCAGAAAAACAAAGGAAGACTTCATGGAGAGATCTCCTTTCCAAGGAGGGATTCATCCATAAAGCCTTCCCCAAAACCAGTTTCCGTAAACCAGGAAGTCAGCGCGAGCCAAAGTTGACGCCAACAATCCCTGCCAGAGCCCCCAGCCCCGCGCCCAGCCCCAAAGCCTTCAGCATGGCCAAGAGCCCGGGCAGGGCGGTCAAAACCCCCATCACCCCGGCAGCCGCCAGGGCCAGCCCCATCCCGGCCGCCGCCCCGTGCAGCCACCCCGAGCCCAGGGCCCGCCGCCCCGAAAGAAACCCCGCCAGCAAGGCCCCCATCCCCTGCCAGGCGTAGGTCCAGCCCAGCTCAGCCGAAGGCGAAAGCGGCGCCCGGTAGGCCATAACCCCCTGCACCAGCGCCCCCAGGAGCATCAGCATGAGCCCCCAGAGCACCCCCGCCCCCACAGCCGAGAGATCAAAGGAGCCCCCCGAGCCTGTCTCCGAGTTCAAGCCCGCCCACCCCCCGTAAAAGTCCTGAGAGAGGATACGACCCGGACAAGCCCGGTATGCCACACCCCTGCAGGGGACCACCAGGTAAAACGAAGGCAAGCGAAAGCCCCGCCGCGAGAAGCAGCAGGGCCAGGCACGAGAGTTCTGGTTGCAAGAAGGAGCCGGTTGGGGGCCCCCAACCGGCGACCAGCAGGGGCACACCAAAAAGCTACCGCCTAACCAGCCAGGGCTGCACCTTCTCGCTCCAGTGCTTGAGCACATAGAGCCAGGGGCCGAGCGCCACATACCCCGCCAGCGGCATCAGGAGCAGCGCCCAGGGGTTCCAGCCAGCGGAGTAGAGCAGAATGGTCACCACCAGCACCGGCCCCACCACCGGCCAGAACCGAATCCCCGCCCCCTTCTCCCGCTTCTTGAAGTCCGGGTAGGGGATCGTGGATGTCATCAGGTAGGCGAGCAGAATCACCACCGCTGGGATCACAAAGGGCAGCGGCTCCTGTGTCGTCTCCTGGACCGTGTAGAAGGCCAGGGTGGAAAGCAGCGTGCCGGCGGCCGTGATCGGCACGCCCATGAAGAAGCCGCTGGTCTTGATGATGTTAAAGCGGGCCAGGCGCAGCGCCCCGCACAGCGGGAAGAGGATCGTCACCGCCAGGCCGAAATACCCCAGCTGGTGCATCGACATCTCGTACAGCAGAATGGCGGGGGCCGTCCCGAAGGAGACCACGTCGGCCAGGGAGTCCAGCTCCTTGCCGAACTCGCCGTCGGCCTTGAGCATCCGGGCCAGACGCCCGTCCAGCCCGTCGGCGATCAGGCAGCCGACCACCATCAGCGAGGCATTGCGGAAATCCCCCCGCATGGTGAGCACGATCGCGATGATGCCGAAGGCAAGGTTGGCCAGGGTGAACAGGTGGGGGATCATCGAGAGCCCCTTCTCACCCCGCTCACGCCACCACTTGCCGCCCCGGACCGAGCGGATCCGCCACTTGGGTCGCCACCAGTCTAGCTGCGTGGGCCGCTTCTGTCTCACGACGGGAGCCTCCCTATAACCGTCTCGCCGCCCACCACCCTGTCACCGGGCTTCACCAGCACCTCGCTGCCCGGGGGCAGCCAGACCTGGGTACAGGAGCCGAACCGGATCAGTCCATACCGCTCGCCCTTCTCCAGGGTAGAGCCGATGCTCGGATAGGTGAAGATCCGCCGGGCGATCAGACCGGCCACCTGGCTGACCAGGACCCGGTGCTTCGGTCCCTCGATGCCCAGGTAGGACCGCTCGTTCACCTCGCCCACCGTCTCATCCCAGGCGGCGAGGAACCTGCCTGGCACGTACTCCTTGTAGGTCACCTTGCCGGCCACCGGAGCCCGGTTGACGTGGACATCGAAGACCGACAGGAAGATGGAGACCATGATCGCCTTGCCGCCCATGAACCGGGGCTCCTCGACCTCCCGGACGAACATCACCCGACCATCGGCCGGGGAGACCACGGCCTCTTCCTCCGCGGGGATCGGTCGCTCGGGATCCCGGAAGAACCACGCGACAAAGATGAGCAGAATAGCGGGAACGATCGCCGCTGTCCAGTTCAGCCAGAAAGCAAGGAGTGTGAACACAGCAAGTCCGCCGACAAATGGCCAGCCTTCACGGGTGATGATCGGACGCTTCAATGGTAGGCACCCTTTCTCCATACTGCCAGACCCGGTGGCACATCGCTCCCGATGCACCACACGATCTGACGTGCGTAACGTTGTTCGACCTGACCGGCCGCCCTCCTTCCAAGAGGAGGGTTCAATTATGGACAAATGTGATGTTGGGCAGCAGGTCTAGTGATACCCGCAATCGGTTCTATTTCTGGAGATCCCAGAGGTTAAGCCGGGCGATCTGGTCGTACCGGGTCAGGTCCAGTTGGACCGGGGTGACCGAGATAAAGCCCGCCTCGGTGGCGGAGACGTCGGAGTCGGCGTCGTTGTCCAACTCCATCAGCTCGCCCGCCAGCCAGTAGTAGGTCCGGCCCCGCGGGTCCTGTCGCCGGTCCCACTGATCGCGGTAGAGCCGGCGGCCCATCTTGGTGATGCGGACGCCCTTGATCTCCTCCCGCTTCAGCGCCGGAACGTTTACGTTAAGCAGGGTGCCGTCGGGCAGCCCCTCTTTCAGCACCTTCAGCGCCAGACTCGCCGTGAAATCGGCTGCCACCGAGTAGTCCTTTGACTCCCAGGAGTCCAGGGAGACGGCGATGGCCGGAATGTGCAGAATGGGCCCTTCCAGTGCCGCCGCTACCGTGCCGGAGTAGAAGAGGTCGGTGCCCAGATTGGCGCCCCGGTTAATTCCCGAGATCACCAGATCCGGGCGGCGCGGCAGGAGCGCTTCAATCGCCAGCTTCGCCGAGTCGGCGGGGGTGCCGGTCACGGAGTAGCACGGGGCCTTCGCCCCCGGGATCTCCATCTTGATCGGAAAGAGCGGCCGGTACATGGTAATGGCGTGACCGCTGGCAGAGCGCTCCCGGTCGGGCGCCACCGCCCAGACCTCGAGCCCCTCGATCTGCTCCATGCGCTCACGCAGGGCGTTTATACCGGGGGCGTGGATGCCGTCGTCGTTGGTGAGAAGGACCAGAGACATCGCCGATCTCCTTCCGAGTGGGTTTGACCAGGCCTGACCATAGTCTTTCCAGGAATGGTTTACTCCTCGTCAGCCATATTCAGCCACGCCATCGCCTTTGACAGGACCGTTTCGGTCGGGCCGCCGTAGGTCATCGGACCGGGCAGCGACTTGAGAAACTGGCCGCCATAACGGGTCACCCGGGGGCTGATCCGGTTGTCGAGCACGATCACCACGCCGCGGTCGGTCTTGGTGCGCACCAGGCGTCCGAAGCCCTGCTTAAACTTGATCACCGCCTGGGGCAGGCTCAGGTGCGCGAAACTGGAGAGCCCGCGTCGCTCCAGATCCTCGGTGCGCGCCTCCATTACCGGGTCGCCCGGCGGGTTGAAGGGCAGCTTTACCATGATCACCGAGGTCAGCCCCTCGCCGGGGATATCGACCCCCTCCCAGAAGGAGGCGGAGCCGAAGAGCACAGCGTTGGTCGCCGATTTGAACTCATCCACAAGGCGGCCGCGGGCGCCGTCGAGCCCCTGACCCAGCAAGAAGAGCCCCTCGCCCTCCAGCTCCTCCTTCAGCTCCCCGTAGACCTGGCGGAGCTGCCGGTGGCTGGTGAAGAGGACCAAGGTCCGCCCGCCCGCCTGCACCAGGTAGCGGCGCAGGAAGTCGGTCACGTAGCGGGTGAACTCCCGCTCCCCGGCCGCCTTCGGGTTGGGCAGGTCCTCGGGGACCAGGAGCAGCGCCTGGCTGCGGTAGGCGAAGGGCGAGGAGAGCACGCCCTCCAGCAGCCGCCCCGGCACCAGGTCTGAAAGCCCCAGCCGGAACTTGAGATGCTCAAACGACTTCCCCACCGAGAGGGTGGCCGAGGTCATCACCACGGAGCGAAGCCGGCCAAAGAGCTTCTCCTTTAAGAGCTCCCCCACGTTGATGGGGGCAGAGCGCAAGGCGACCCGCAGGTGCTCACCCCGCTGTCCCGCCTCGATCCAGGTCACGTCACCCGGGGCGGGGTCCAGCAGAACCCCATCGATTGCCTTCGCACTTTGCATTAGAATACCATTCTGCTTCTGAATGTCAACCACAAGCGCTTCCAGATCACGGACCGGCGGCTCAAACCCCTCCAACGCCTCCGCCAGGCTGGCCAGGCCGGAAGCCAACGCCTTGAGCCGGTAGACGGCGTTGGAGCGCGCCAGGTCCACCGCCTCCCAGAGCGGGCCGGTGCGGGCCGTCTCGGTCAGCCGGAGCGCCCGGGCCCCGCCCTCCTCCTCGCCCGAGCCCCGGGACTCCACCAGCTGGGCGCAGAGCTTGAACAGCTCGTCCGCGGCGGCGCGACAGGAGAAGGTCAGGTCGATCAGCTTCTCCACCAGGTCCTCGTGGGGCAGGCCCACCGGGGGCCGGGCGGGAATCCGCTGCTCCCGCGGGATCTTGCGCTTCAGCTGCGGCAGGAAGCCCTGGCCGGCGGCCCGGAACAGGTGGAGCAGGGCGCCGGTGATATCCCAGTTCTCCAGGTTGATGCCCAGGTTCTGGGTGGCCACCGCCTCCAGGTGGTGCGCCTCGTCGACGATCAGGTGGCGGAAGGGCGGCAGAATCTGATTGCCCGTCGCCATGTCGGCGAAGAGCAGGGCGTGGTTCAGCACCAGAATGTCGGCATCTTTGGCCCGGCGGCGGGCCCGGTAGGCAAAGCAGTGGTTCCGGTACCAGCGGCACTTGGGGCCCAGGCAGGTCTCGGTCTCTGACATGACGTCGGACCAGAGCCGGTCCTCCTCGCCCACCAGGTTCAGCTCCGAGCGGTCGCCGGTCTCGGTCTGGGCCAGCCAGCTGGCCAGGCGGATATGGAAGGCGCGCTCACCCGCCGTGGTCAAGAAGTCGGCGGCGGTCGCCTCCTCCTCCCACTTGCGCAGACAGATGTAGTTGGAGCGGCCCTTCACCAGCGCCGCCTGCACCCCATCGAGCTCCGTGGATTCCAGGGCCGCCTGCAGGAAGGGGATATCCTTCTCCCAGAGCTGCTCCTGGAGCGTGATGGTATGGGTGGCGACGGCCACCTTCTCTCCGTTCTGTTTCGCCCAGGCGAAGGCGGGCACCAGGTAGGCCAACGATTTGCCCGTGCCGGTCCCCGCTTCCATTAAGAGGTGCGCCCCCGAGTTGAAGGCCCCGGTCACCCCCTCGGCCATCTCCAGCTGCTGGGGGCGGTGCTCGTAGGAGGGGAAGGCGTCGTTGACCACGCCGCCCGGGCCAAGCACCTCCTCGATCACCCAGGAGTCGATGGGGCCGGGCTCGGCCTCCTCGTCGTCGTCCTCCTGCTTGTGGAGCTGCCCCTGGTAGGGCTTGATCCACTGCATGATCGAACTGGGCTGCTCGCCCGCCGCCTCCCGCAGGTCGAGCTCGGCCCGGAAGAGCGGGGCCAGCGACCAGTTCGCCGGCTCGCCCACCGCGGTGATGAAGCGGAGCAGGCCGACATCCATCTGGCGGAGCTGCCGGAGCAGGGAGCAGAAGACCTGGCCGCAGGCCCGGGCGTCATCTTCGGCCCGGTGGTGCTGCTCCAGGCGGGCCTCCAGGAGGGCGGCCAGGGTGTTCAGCCGGTGGTTCTTGGCGCGCGGCAAGACGACACGGGCCAGCTCGGCCGTGTCGTAGGCGTGGTTGGGCAGGGAGACCCCCTGGCGCGCAAAGGCGACCTGCAAAAACCCCAGGTCGAAGGGGGCGTTGTGCGCCACCAGCGGCAGGTCGCCGATCAGTTCCTTCAAGGCCGGCACCACCTGGCCGATCGGGGGCTTTCCCGCCACCATGCCGCTGTGGATGCCGGTCAGGTTCTGAATCCGCTGCGGAATGGGGACGCCGGGGTCGATCAGCTGCGACAGGACGGCGGTTTCACGACCGCCCTCATACCTTACGGCAGCCACCTCGATCAACTGGTCCCGCTCCGGGTCCAGACCGGTGGTCTCGACATCGATCGCGACGAAATTTATCAGGTCCAAGGAGCGCAGCCCCATCGGGCTGTACCCCCCTTTCTCTTCACCGTATCCTTGAGAAATTCGCTGTGACGGCGATCAACTCCTCCGGCGCCCCGAAGATGACATGAGGCTTAGTCCAGCCGCTCCCAGAGCCAGCCCACGAAGGCGCTGGAGAGGGCGAAGGGCAGGGTGATCCAGCCGGCGGCCGGCCAGATCCGTGGCAGCGCTGCGCGCCAGCCGCCCCACTCGGGCAGCTGGGTGGCCAGCAGGAAGGCCACATAGCAAAGCGCCAGCGCAGCGCCCCCCAAAAAGCCAGCCAGGCTGGCATCGAGGCCCCACAGGTTGGCGAGGACCCGGCCCACCACCAGCCCGGCGGCGGTGATCAGGGCGAAGAGCCAGACCAGGCTCCAGAACTCCGGGGTGGTGAGGAACTCCTGCATTCCGCTCCAGAACCGGGGGGTCCGTTCCTGGGAGTAAGCCATCAGCACAAAGCCGGTCAAGGAGAGCAGCAACCCGGTGAAGCTGCATGACAAAAAGCGGGCCCAGCGCGGCATTTGGCCAACCTCCTCCCGCCATGTGTATGCCCGTTTCCCGGCGCGAAGACTAAAGCCGAAGGAGGGATCCACCATGGCAGAGGATCGTGAGAAGGCGCCGGTCAGCCCGACCGAACTGGGGCTGCGCTTTGCCCTGCCCATCGCCGGGCTTGGCGAGGTCGCGAACATGGGTGAGGCCGGGGCCGAGGCGGCAGCACTCCCCCTGGCGGCCGGCCTCGCGCTGGACGACGGCCTGCAGGCGGTGCCCGGGCAGAGCGGCGCTGAAGGGCTGGCCGACCTTCCCCAGGCCCGGGAAGATGATCCGTTCGACGGTCCCTGAGCAGTGCGTTTGCCGCTGGTGTTCATTCGCCTCCCTCTCATATAATGTCCTCGTGAGCGAGATGCAGGACAGGGAGGCCGGGCGATGCGAGTCGATGTCTATCCGACCGTGTTGAATATCCCGCCGGCTGAGGAGCTGGCGGGACGGGTCGCCGTGGTGATCGATGTGCTCCGGGCCACCACCACCATCTGCACCGCCCTGGCCAACGGGGCGGATACCGTGGTCCCGGTGCTGACACCCGAGGAGGCCCGGCAGGTGGCCGCTGACAACCCGGAGCGCCGCTTCCTGCTGGGCGGGGAGCGCAAATCGGTACAGATCCCGGGCTTCCATTACGGGAACTCGCCCCTGGAGTACACCGAGAGCCGGGTGAAGGGAAGGCCGATCCTCTTTACCACCACCAACGGCACCCGGGCGATCCGCCGGGCGGCGGGCGCCGACCAGGTCTACATTGCCAGCCTTCTCAATGCCCCGGCGGTCGCACGGGAGCTGGAGCGGCTGGAGCGCAGCGTGGCCATCTGCTGCGCCGGCACCCACGATCAGTTCTCCCTGGAGGACACCGCCTGCGCCGGGGCGATCCTCGAGTTACTCAGCGGGCCCGGCTCGGCCCTGGAGACCAACGATATGGGCCTGGTAGCCCGGGAGATCTTCCGCCGCTACGACGGCCGGCTGGCCGACCTGCTCCACCTCTCGGAGCACGGCCAGAACCTCTTGAAGCTGGGGCTCCAGGAGGACCTGCTCTTCTGTGCCCAGCTGGGCACCTCTACCTTGCTGCCCCGGTTTGTGGAGGGGCAGGTGATCGGCTGATCCCCTTCCGGGCTGCCCGCTGCGGCAGCCCTACTCATTTCGTGCTATTTTCTTTTCGCCTCTCGTGACATTTGTGGTTTCTCCCCTTAAGATGGATGATAGTCATACTGCAAGGCAGGGAAGAAACAGCGTGCTCTCGCAACTCTTTATCAACTTTTGTATCCTTGTTACCCTAACTACCGCCGCCAGCATGTTGATTGATAAGCACCCTGACCCGCCCACTACGTGGTGGCGCCGGCTCCTGCATTGGGGCGCCTCCATTGGGGGCGGATGGGTCCTGCTTCAGTTTCCCGTCCGCTTTGAACCCGGGGTACTCCTCGCCTTCCACGGGGTGGCGCCCGCTCTGTCGGGACTTTACGGCGGCCCGCTCTGGGGCATCGTCACAGCTGTTCCTGTGGCCATCTACCGCTACTGGATCGGCGGCGCCGGCGGCCTTCCCGGGGCTTTTCACCTCCTGGCCGCGGGCCTGGTCGCAGGGATTCTGGCGCTGGGTGGGAGGGGCTTCACCCTGCCGATGCCCCAGCTGCTCTGGCGATCGGTGCTTATCTTCCTGGTCGCCAACTTCAGCCTGCTCATGATCCCCGAGCGCGGCCCTGAGCTGTTCCGGGAGTACTTCGTACTGCTCACCGTCTCGCACGCCACCGTCCTGATGGTAGCGATCTGGATTCTCCGGAACCGCTTTGTGGCAAGGCTGAACCTGGAGGTCATGACCGACCGCTCGCTCACCGACCACCTGACCGGCCTGCCGAACCTACGGGCCTTCGAGGAGGCCGTGGCCCAGCTCGATGCCAGCGAGACCGGCGCCTTTCTCCTCATGGATGTGGATCACTTCAAGCAAGTGAACGACGAGCACGGGCACCTCAACGGCGACCTGGTGCTCCAGCGGGTGGCGCAGATTCTGCGCAGCGAGGTCCGCCAGACCGACCTGGTCTGCCGCTACGGCGGGGAGGAGTTCGCCGTCCTGATGCGCAACTGCCCGACCGAGAAGGCGAAGCAGGTGGCCGAACGGATCCGCCTGGCGATTGAGCAGACCGGAATCGCCACCGGGCGGGGAATGATTCGAATCACCGTCTCCGGTGGACTGGTGCCCTTTACCGGCGGGCTCGACTTCCGCAAGCGGTTCGCCGAGGCCGATTACCATCTGTACCGGGCCAAGCGGCTGGGCCGCAACCGCATCGAGAGCGCATCATAGCCTTCGGAGGGGACCCGCAGGGGTCCCCTCTTGTGGTATCATGGAAGTATCAGCCAATCGCACGAGGAGGTGACCTGTGAACATCGATCGGGAGCGGCAGCCCTGACCTCTGGGGAGGACGCCGCCGCCGGTGAGATCGGTGCACGCCTACCTGTGGAGGATGGCGGGTGGGCCGCTGTCCTACAGTGGCAGGGATAATCACGCAAACCCTGCCCCGGTTCGGATGATGGGATGAAAGCATCGCCCATCTGAAGGAGGAACGGGAAGTAATCGCCGGGCAGAACCCGGCGGTGAATCGTGCCAAGGCCCGATCAAGCCCGGGGACCCGCACGGGTGAGAGCGAACCGAACCCAGCCTCCGACGGTTGCAGAATCTGCACGTCGGAAGGAAGGGTCACGGTGCTGCAGCAACGCGCCTACATCGGATCCGGGAACGATGCGTTTGCCTGCGCCCACTGCGGCGCACAGGTGCCTCCGATCAGCGGGGGCGGGTACCGGAATCACTGTCCCTTCTGCCTCCACTCCCTGCATGTCGATGAGGCGCCGGGTGACCGGGCCTCGGACTGCCGGGGCATAATGGAACCGGTGGGCCTGCACCACCACCCCCGCAAGGGGTACCAGCTGGTGCACCGCTGCACCGCCTGCGGCGCCGTGCGCCGTAATCGCATCGCAGAGACCGGAGAAGCGCCGGATGACCCGGAGCAGCTCCGGAGGGTCGCCATGACGGCCATGCGATCGTGAAGTGAAGAGGACAGACTCAGGACAGACGGGGCCGACCCCATGAGAGGGCCGGCCCCGCTTCGTTATTTGGCGAAGGGCAGGTCGATCTCCACCGCCTCGCCGATGATCTTGTAGACGTCGCCGAGCAGGGTGCCGAGCCGCTGTTCGGCCAGTAGGTAGTCGCGGATCTCTCCATCTTGCGCCAGCACACCGTAGAGCTTCTGGAGCCCCTCCTGCTGCTCGGGGCTCAGCTCCTTGCCCTGGAGCACCTGGGCCTGCAGCTCCATCTGCCGCTTGTGGAAGTCGGCGATCATCTGCTCTGCGGCGGGCTTGGACTTGATCCGGCTCTTGGCGGCCAGGAAGGTCTTGTACTCCTGGCACTCCTTCAGGGCCCGGGCCAGGCTATGGGCATGATCGTAGACATTTACCATCGGAAACTGCACCTCCGAGGCTATCTTTCTCCCTCCGGAGGATTTTCCCTCCTGGCGGCCCGACCCCTTTGCGACGCTACTTCACGGCGCCGGGCACCTCGGGGTGAAAGACCTCGGCCAGGATCTTCTGCAGCTCGCTCAGCATCGCCCCATAGGCCTGCTCTGCCTCCATGTACTGCCGGAGGGCGGGGCGCTGCTGAATCTGCTGGGCCAACTGCTGCAGCGCCGCCTGCTCCTGCTTTCCGGGCTGCTCTCCCTGGAGCGCCAGCGCCTGCAGCTCGAACTGCTTGAGCCGGAACTGCGCGAGGAGCTGCTCGCCCCCCGGGTCGGACCGGACCGGGGTTGCGGCCTGGCGCATCCGGCCCCACTCGGGGCTCTGCCGCACCGCCTGGACCAGGTTGCGGGCCTGGGCGTACACATCTGCCATTATCGATCCCCTCCTGACCCCTCCAGGCTATGCAGGTAGAGGTTTGATGTGAAGCCGCCCCGCCCCCTGGAGGGCGGCGCTGCCAGGAGCAGCCGGGAGAGGACCAAGTTTCGCCCGTCGGGTGAGAAGGACGGGTGAAAGTACATCGCCTTGGGCTCGTCGGGCACCACCCGCTCGGTGGCCCGTGTGGCCAGGTTCATCAGATAGATGCCGGTCTCCTGACGAGGGTTCCGGTAGACCAGCAGGTGGCCGCCGGGGTCGAGGGCGGGCATGATCCCGCCCCGGGTGGTTAAGCGCTGGGGCTGTCCGCCGCCCAGGGGGAGGCGCCAGAGGTCGTACTGGACCCCCTCCTCCAGCCGGGGACCGGCGCCGTAGATCAGCGACTTGCCATCGCGCGCCACCGCCAGGCCGCCCGAGAGCAGCTCCCAGCCCCGGGGGGCGGCAAAGACCCGCTCGATTTTCGGCCCCCTCAGGTCGACCCGCATCAGTCGGTCCTTGGTGCTGAAGTAGAGCGACCGGCCATCGGGGCTCCAGGCTACGTAGCCGATGGAGCCATCCTCCCGGGCCACCTCCTCTGGCTGCCCCTTGCCAGGGGTCATCAGCATCACCCGGGCCGGCCCCCCCTGCATGGAGAGGCGGGCGAAGGCGATCGCCCTGCCATCGGGCCGCCAGGCCGGGGCGGCGTCCCAGTGCTCGGGCTCGGTGGTCATCACCCGCTCCTTCCGGCCGGAGGGGTCGGTCAGGAGGATCTGGCCGTCTCGCATGAAGACGATCTGCTTGCCATCGGGGGACCAGGCACCGAAGCCATCCATGGAGGCGCCCTGGGTGAGCGGGGAGATGCGGGCCGCCGTCCCGCCGGTGGTGGGGATCGCCCCGGCGGAGAGGGTCATCCGCATGTCGGAGAAGAGCAGCTGGAAGAGGCCAGCCACCCCCAGGATCAGCAGGATTCCGTACAGGTGGCGGCGCACGGCGATCGCCGTCTCCGCCAGCGCCCTGGTCTGCATGGGCCACACCCCTTGTGCGTTGGTCAATGGCACATTGGGGAGATATTCGGCGGGGGCGGCTGCTAGTACCGCGGGCATGAAGAGGGGCGTCCCGTGCGTAGATCAAAATGAGGCGGATGAGCGGGAGGGAAGCGGCGATGGCGCAACTGGTGCTGCTGACCGCCACAGGCGGGCTTCTGGTCACGATCTTCTGGCTGGGCCGGGACCGGGCAGACCTGCTGCTGCACACCTTGCTGCGCCCGGCCCTCCTGGCGATGATGGCCCTGCTCCTGCTGGTGATCGCCCTCGACGCCGATGCGCTCTGGCCCTATGGGCTGGTGGCGGCAGCCTGCTTTGTGGGGCTCTGGGAGAGCTACAGCGGGGTCTATCAGCTCCTGGCGGCGCCTGCCGCCCCCCGGACGACGGCGGTGGAGCAGGTGCGCATTTGCGCCGCCTGGATGATCAACGTGCTCTCCAACCTGGTGCTCCTCAACTTCGCCGCCTATCTCGCCTTTCCGTCCACCTACCAGTGGCGGGACCAGCCCGCCTCGCTGCTCGATGTGGCCTACTTTACCATGCTCACCTTCGCCTCGGGCGGCTACGGCGATGTGCTGCCGGCCACGGCGCTGGGGAAGTTGCTGGCGATGCTGACCTCGATCTGCGGGCTCACCTATGCCACGATTCTCTTCGCGGCGCTTTTTCAGCGGCTGCGGGCAGACTAAGTCCATGCCGAACATCAGACATCTTTACTACGAGGAGACCGGTGCGGGCCGCCCGGTCATCTTGATCCACTGCCCGGCGGTGAGCCACCTGCTCTGGCGGCCCGTCATGAGCCGGCTTCGCACCGCCTGCCGCCCCATCGCCATCGACCTGCGGGGCCATGGGCAGAGCGGGCTGGGCGACACTCCCTGGACCTTTTCCGACATCGCCGCCGACCTGGCCATGCTGGTCCACCGGTTGGACCTGCAGCAGCCGCCCCTGCTGGTGGGGTACTCCTCCGGCGGCCCGATCTGTCTGCAGGCCGCCCTTGACAACCCTGACCTTTACGCCGGCCTGGCGCTGATCGGCTCCTTCTCCGAATGTACCACCCTGCACCTGCGCTCCAAGGTGGGGATGGGTATGGCCGCGGTGCGAATGGGTCTCACGCCGCTGGTGGGGCGGGCGGTGGTGGCCGCCAACCATGCCACGCCGGAGCACGCCCGGGCGATGCTCCCCGAGGCGCAGGCGACCCGGCCCCAGGCGCTCCTCTCCTACCTTCACGAGACGATGCGGGCATCGTACACCGCCCGTCTGGGCGCGATCAAGCAGCCGGTCCTGCTGGTCTACGGGACCGGCGATGACCTGATGCACCCCTACTACCAGAAGCTCCGGGAGGGGCTGCCCAGCGCCCGGGCCGCCTTCGTTCCCGGGTGCGGGCACCACGTGCCCACCAAACACCCGCACGGGCTGGCCGACCTGCTGGCTGAATTCCTGGGCGAGCTGGAGCCGCCGGAGCGGCGGCCTCTGCTGCCCACCTTCCGCCACCCGGGCGTCGACCTGCACCCGCTGGATGGACATCCCTAGAGCTGTATGTGAAGCAGGTCGCCCTGTTCGGTGAACTGGAGCATCTCCGTGAAGGGGAGCTTGATTCGCTTGCCCGTGGCGATCTCCAGGGCCCAAAGCGAAACGGCCTGGCTCTGCTGGTCGCCCTGGAGGAGGTAACGCCCGTCGGGGGAGAGGCGGAACCAGGTATCTCCCAACTCCCGCTCTCCTGTCTCGGAAAAGAGCAGGAGGGCGTCTCGCCGCGTCTCCTTATTCCGCCGCTGTCCGATGATCCCCGCCTCCACCCAGGCCGACACGGCTGCATCTTCGA
Organism: Bacillota bacterium; assembly: GCA_049325315.1. Taxonomy (GTDB): domain Bacteria; phylum Bacillota; class Sulfobacillia; order Symbiobacteriales; family Symbiobacteriaceae; genus JAWLHU01. Next base: position 83,261 of record JBMONB010000081.1, read on the forward strand.
TCGTGCGCACCCGCCGGCCGCTCTGCAGGTCCACCACGGCGATCTCCATCGCCCGCCAGCCCTGGTCGTCGTTCCAGGCGGTGGCGGCCAGGCGGGTGGAGTCCGGGGACCAGGCCAGATAGACCATATCGTTGGAGGTGGATGGGATCAGCCCCTCCACGGGGCGCTCTTCCCCACTCTTCAGGTCGATCACCACCGGGTGGCGGCCCGGCCCCCAGAGCGCCACCCGGGCGCCGTCGGGCGAGACCGTTGCCGTCCAGGTCCTGCGCGGCTTCTGGGTCAGCGCCTTCATCGCCTCGCCCCGCCCGTCGCCGATCCAGACGTGGTTGCCCGCCACCAGCAGGCGGCCGTCGGGGAGGAATCCGCCGTAGGCGTGCCCGTGGGTCTCGAGTCCCGGCAGCGCCAGGGTGCGCCACTGCCCGGTGGCCAGGTCGACCATGACCGCCGGCGGCCCGGCGCTCATGGTGTCCACGTGGTAGAGCAGCGCCTGCGACCGGTCCGGAGAGAGCGCCAGCCCGCCGCTGAAACCCGGCAGTTCCCACTCCTCCAGCACCTCCGCCCGGCCCTGCAGGGCGGCCTCGAAGCTGTAGAGGCGGATCGGGACGGGGCGCAGCCGGTAGACGGTGACCGGCCAGGCCTCCACCTTCCCCTGCCCGTCGGGGGAGAGGGCGCCATCGGCGTTGATCAGGAAGGTCTCACCAGGGGGAACCGTCAGCCGGAGCTGCTGCTCTCCCTCCCACGTGAGTTGGGCGCCCTCGGGCAGGGCGCGCCTGAGCGCATCCTCCACCGATGGTCGGTCCATGGGGCGGGGAAAGCTGATCAGCACCTCGGTCTCCCGATCCCGGCCGGCCAGGGCCGCCCCTCTGGGCTGCAGCTCCACCTCGCCCACCCGGGCGGTGAAGCTCAGGGGCCGGGCCGCCGCTGCCGGCGGCGCCGGGCGGAGGGGGCCTTCCAGTACCATGATCTCGCCCTGGTCGGTCCAGCGGGCCCAGTGGGGCAGGGGCAGCTCCACCTGCTTTCCGGTGGCGCTCTCCACCAGGGAGAGCACCTGCCGCTGGCCATCCCACTCGGAGAGGAGCAGGTGGGCGCCGTCGGGGGAGGGCTGGGCCCACCGGTCGAGCAGGGGGCGCTCCTTTCCGGTCGAGTCGATCCGGAGGAGCTCGCCTTTGACGCCAGGATCCGGGTCGCCCCGCTTGGCAGACACATAAGGCCGCCTGTAGGCCACCAGGTCCCCCGTGCTGAGCCAGGTGACCAGGGTCACGCCCTCGATCGTCCGGCCGGGCCGGTCGCCCACCGCATCGACGATCCGGATGCGGGGTCCCTCCCCGGTGGCCTGGCTGTCGTGGTCGGAGCCGGCCAGCCACTGGCCGTCAGGCGACCAGGCGACGCTGATGCCTCCATCGGCGCCGGGCCGCCGGAACGGCCCCTTCACCAGCCGCTTCTGGCCATCGAAATCGACCACGAGAAGCGACTCGGGCTCGGTAGGGCTCCAGGTGGCAATGCGGGTCCCGTCCGGGGAGAGCCGGGCCACCCAGTTGAAGAGGTCCCCGGCCACCTCCCGCCACGCTTCGCCCGAAGGATCGCTCACCCAGAGGGTCTTCCCCAGCAGGTAGATCCGTCCGTCGGGGAGCCATCCGCCCGCAGAGAACCAATGATCCGTATCTGGAACGGGAACTGGCCGCTCCTGGCCTGTCGTTAGATCGACCAGCCAGGGAGGCCAGGGCCTACCGAAGGGGTCCGGGGAGAAGAAGAGCGCCTGGGTCCGGTCCGGGGAGAGGGCGATGCCGTTCTGGTGCGAGTTCGGCCGCCAGCGCCCCGTCACCCCCTCCCTCCCGGCCATCAACTCTGCGGGCCGGTAGAGCGAGAGCCGCGAGTACTCCTCCCGGCGCACCTCAACCAGGCCCGCCTTCACGGCGGCGGAGCCGTCGAGCGACTGGGCGCCCGCCAGGTTGATGGCAAAGGAGCCGCCGGGTGGCACTCGCATCCGGCTCGTCCGCTCATCCTCCCAGTCGAGCGTGGTGCCCTTGGGCAGGCGCTTCCGTATGTAATCCACAGAGCGCCGGTCCATCGCCACCGGGAAGCGGAGGCGCAGTTCGGCGTGGGCGTAGTAATCGGCCTTCACCACCGCCCCGTCGGTCACCTCCCGGCCGTTGACCGTCAGGGTGAAGGCGAGCGGGGCCGGTTCGGGCTTGGGCTCGGTCCTGGGCGCCCCGGCCGGGGGCGATGGCGCGGGCGGCTCCGGGCTGGCCGCCTCCTGGCGCTTCGGTTCGGCGCATCCGGCCAGCAGGAGCGTCAGCAGCAGCCCCGCCACGATTTGCCTGGAGAAAGTATGAAGCACTGCGACCACCTCTACTCGTGTGACGATTGAGACAAGGAGAGGGTTGCGAAGACGCAGGAAACCGGGGGGACGCTCCCCCCGGCTCCTCATTACGCTGAACACTACCGCACCAGGCGGAAGGCCGCCTCGCGCGCCTTCGCCATGATCTCCCGGCCATCGGCCCGGGTGAGCTTGCCGTTCTCGTAGACCACCTGCCCGTCCACCAGGGTCATCGCCACATCGCCCGGCAGGGCCGAGTAGGCCACCAGGCCGAACGGGTCGTGGTTCGGGGTCATATGCGGCCTCTCCATGTCGATCAGGATCAGGTCCGCCTTCTTCCCCGGCTGGAGCGAGCCGATCTCGTCCTCGAGCCCCAGGACCCGGGCCGCCTCGATGGTCGCCATCTCCACGGCGTCGTAGGCGGTGTAGACCGAGGGGTCGCCCTCGAGCTCCTTGGCCTGAATGGCGCCGATGCGCATCTCCGAGCCGAGAATGTGCAGCATGTTCTCCGAGGCGGCGCCGTCGGTGCCGAAACCCACGTTCACGCCCTGCCGCCGCATGGTGATAATCGGGGTCCGGCCCGAGGCCAGCTTCAGGTTCGAGACCGGGCAGTGGCAGACGCCCGTCCCCGTCTCGGCCAGAATGGCGATGTCGTCGTCGCTCACATGGACGCAGTGGGCCGCCACCACGTGCCTGTTCTTCATGAGGCCCAGCTTATAGACATGCTGGATCGGCGAGGCGTTCCACTGCTCCCAGGCCGCATCCACCTCACCGTAGGTCTCCGAGAGGTGAATGTGAATCCCGATCCCCAGTTCGTCCGCCAGCTCGGCGGAGGCCAGCAGGGTGTCGGGCGGACAGGTGTACGGGGCGTGCGGGCCGACCATGAAGGAGATGCGGCCGTTCGCCTTCCCGTTCCAGCGGTGGAAGACGTCGCGCGTCTCCTCCAGCCGCTGGGCTGCCTCACCCGGACCGCCCACCGCAATAATGCCCCGGGCGACAACGCCGCGAATCCCGGTATCCTGAATCGCCCGGGCGATATCGTCGGCATGGAAGTACATGTCCAGGAAGGTGGTGATGCCGCCCGAGAGCATCTCGTAGGCGCCGAGGGCGGTGCCCCAGTAGACATCCTCCCCGGTCATCTTCGCCTCTGCCGGCCACATCTTGGTCTGGAGCCAAGGCATGAGCTGCATGTCGTCCGCATAGCCCCGCAAAAGGGTCATACCGGCATGGCAGTGGGTGTTGATGATCCCGGGCATCACGATCTTGCCGGTGGCGTCGATGGTCCTGGTGCTGGCATCGAACCGCGGCGCCTCGTCCCGGGGGCCTGCGTAGCGAATCCGACCATCCTCCACCAGCACGATGCCATTCTCGAAGACGTCATCTCGCCCGGTGACGGTGATCACCGTACCGCCCTGAATCACGAGCCGGTCCATGCGTGACTCCCCCTTTTGTATCGGTCGGGTCTTTCCGGACATTTGCCGCGGATTTCGCGGATTTTAGACGGATTTACGCGGATTACTTGGTGTGCGGATCAGGCCTCGGCTCGACTACGACGCTTTGCTTGTCACCTTCAACCCGATGATCCCGCCGATGATCATTGCCACGAAGAGCAGGCGGAGCAGGTCCCGTGGCTCGCCCAGCCAGAGGATGCCCACGATCACCGACCCCACCGCCCCGATGCCGGTCCAGGTGGCGTAGGCGGTGCCCAGGGGCAGGCTTCTCATCGCCATGGAGAGCAGGGCGAAGGAGATGATCATCGCCCCGATGGTCAGGGCGGACCAGCCGGGGCGGGTGAAGCCCTCGGCCTGCTTCATGGCGGTGGCCCAGACCACCTCTAAGATCCCGGCGATGAAAAGATAGAGCCAGGCCATGCCTAGGTGCCCTCCACCAGCTTGGCGGCAAAGGCGTGGGCCCGCTCCAACTCCTCGGGGCTGACCCGCTTGGGATTGTGCTCCAGCACAATCGTTGCCCTGGGCTGGGCGGCTACCACCAGGCGGGCGATCTCGGCGGCCGGGGTGAGCTGGGGCCAGCGCTCCGCGGTGTGGGTCTCATCGGTGGGGATGTGGTTGGTAAAGCGCCCCTGCTCGTCCCACATGGAGGTCGAGAGGTGCAGATGGCGGGCCCAGGGGAGCCAGCGCTTCGCCAGCGCCACCGGGTCCTGCCCATGGGTCTTCGCCAGCAGCCCGAGCCGGCCGGTGTCAATGCAGAGCGAGAGGTCGGGGAACTCGCTGAAGAGCCGGCTGTACATCTCGCCATCGAAGAAGTGCGGGTTGGGGCCGTCGATCTCCAGCACGATCTTGATCAACTCTTTTGCCTGGATCTCGGCGAACCGCTCGAAGCAGCGCCGGCTCCAGTCGTAGAGCTTCGCCTCGGGCCATTCGGCCGCCTCCACGCTGGGCGTGGTGAAGTACCAGCCCTGCTCGGCGTAGTCGACCCCCGCCATCTGGAGCGCCGGCCACGGGAAGTGAAAGAGAATATACCTGACGCCCAGGCGGTGAGCCGCCTGGGCTGAGGTGTAAGCGAGGTCGAGCGCCGCCTCCCGGACCGACGGGTCCGAGTCGAGGAAGCGGCACCACTCAGGCCCACCCTCCCTGTAGAGCGGGTGGTGCACCCCGATGTTCCAGTCGTAGAACTCCGCCTCCGAGACCGCCCCGAGCACGTCCGGAAAGGAATCGCACATGCCGATCTCGGCACCCCGCCACGTAGGGCGGTTCAGGTTCTCTCCGTACGTGTTGAAACCGGAGCCTGTCACGGTGCGGAAGGCGCCACCTAAAGGTACGAAGAGTTGAGCCATGAACTACACCTTCCAGGAGTTGAGGTACTTCGCCTGCTCGGGGGTGAGGCGGTCAATCTCCACGCCCAGCGCCCGCAGGCGGGTCTCCGCCACCCGGGTGTCGATCTCCAGCGGCACCGGAATCACCTGGTTGGTCAGCTTGGCCTGGTTCTCCAGGATCCAGAGGTGGGTCAGGAACTGCACGGCAAAGGAGAGGTCCATCACCTCGGCGGGGTGGCCGTCGCCCGCCGCCAGGTTGGCCAGGCGGCCCTCGCCGATCAGGTAGACCTTGCGACCGTCGGCAAAGGTGTAGCTGTCGACGTTCTTGCGGACCCGCACCGGCTTGCCGCCCAAGGCCTCCAGGTCGGGCTTGGAGATCTCGGCGTCGAAGTGGCCGGCGTTGGCCAGAATCGCCCCGTTCTTCATCACTTCGAAGTGCTCCCGGCGAATCACCTTCTCGCAGCCGGTGACGGTGATGAAGATGTCGCCCTTCCTTGCCGCCTCCAGCATGGGCATCACGTCGTAGCCATCCATCAGCGCCTCATTGGCGTAGATCGGGTTGACCTCGCAGACGATCACCCGGGCGCCCAGCCCCTTGGCCCGCATGGCGACGCCCTTGCCGCACCAGCCGTAGCCGCCCACCACCACCGTCTTGCCGGCAACGGAGAGGTTGGTGTTGCGCATCACCGACTCGAGTGTCGACTGGCCGGTGCCATAGCGATTATCAAAGAGGTGCTTCATATAGGCGTTGTTCACGGCGACCATGGGGAATTTGAGCACGCCATCGGCCTCCATCGCCCGCAGGCGCTGCACGCCGGTGGAGGTCTCCTCGGAGCCGCCGATCAGCCCCGCGGCCAGGTCGGCCCGGTCGGTGTGGAGCAGGTAGGTCAGGTCGCCGCCGTCATCCAGAAGCAGGGTCGGCCGGGCCGCATCCAGCGTCGAGTGCAGCTGCTCGAAGTACTCCTTGTCGGTCGCCCCGTGCCAGGCATGGACCGTCACGCCGTTCTCCGCGACGGCCGCGGAGACGTCATCCTGCGTGGAGAGCGGGTTGGAGCCGGTCAGGTAGACATCGGCCCCGGCGGCGGCAAAGACCATCGCCATGTAGGCGGTCTTCGCCTCCAGGTGGATCGACATGGCCACCCGGTGGCCGGCGAAGGGCTTGGTGGCGCCAAACTCCTTCTCCAGCTGGTTCAGAATCGGCATGTGGGCCCGGACCCAGTTGATCTTCAGATGCCCCTCAGCGGCGAGGGCCGGATTCCGGAGGGTCGAGACGCCGACCTTGCTCTGCATAACGTTTGCCTCCTACACCTTCATGGCCTGGTTGTTCTCGCCGCAGTGGCAGTGCCGCTCAGCGGGAATGCTCGCAAGGGCGGCCATGACCAGCCGCTTCAAGTTCTCGCTGTTGGCCGCCATCACCTCGAGGACCTCTTCGTGGGTCAGGTTGGTGGGCGAGATGCCGGCGGCGAAGTTGGTCACCATCGAAACGGTGGTATAGCAGATGCCCGCCTCCCGCGCCAGGACCACCTCGGGCACGTTGGTCATGCCCACCAGGTCGCCGCCCAGGGTGGCGAACATGCGAATCTCCGCCGGGGTCTCAAAGCGGGGCCCCTCGGTGCAGACATAGGTGCCGCCGTTGTGGGCTGCGATATTGGCCTCCTTCGCCGCCCCGGCCAGAATGGCGCGCACCTCCGGGCAGTAGGGCTCGGTGAAGTCGGTATGGACCACGCCGGCCTCCCCCCCGTCAAAGAAGGTGGATGCCCGCCCCTTCGTAAAGTCGATGAACTGGTCGGTGAGCACGAAGTCGCCCGGCTTCATGTTCCGGTTGACCGAGCCCACGGCGGTGGTGGCGATGACCCGCTCCACCCCCAGCATCTTGAGCGCCCAGATATTGGCCCGGTAGTTGATCAGGTGCGGGGGCACCGAGTGGTTGGTGCCGTGGCGGGCCAGGAAGGCCACCGCCTCCCCCTGGTAGGTGCCGATCCGGACCTTGGCATCCCCGTAGGGGGTGGTGATGATCTCTTCCCGGATGTTCTCCAGGATGCGGGGGTCGTAGACGCCCGTGCCGCCAATGATGGCGAGGCGCACCTTGCTCTCCATAGGACTCACGCCCACCTTTCGGATAACATAAGCTGTTGACACAGGGGCTGAAAACACCTTCGGTCGAGCCCCTATTGCTCAATGCGAGGTGGGGCTCGGATGAACGAACACGGGGCTCATGAAGGGGGAAGGGAAAGCCAGTACCACCGTCGCTGGCGCGGCGGCGGACTGGGCCGTTTGCTGATCGTAACGACAGGCGACCTTGACCTCGACGGACTCCCGGAGATCATCGCCTGCGCCGGGCGGGAGTTGAAGGCCTATCGCTGGACAGGCGATACCTACAGCCTCCTGGCCGAGGCGACCCTGCCCAAGGACGGGCTCTCGCTGGCGGTAGGGCAGATCGATCCCAGCGGGCCGGGCACGGTAGTGATCGGCACCAAGGATAACATCCTACTCTATGCCCAGACTCCCCAGGGACTTACTCCGCTTTGCCAGACGTTGCTCTACCCCAACGCCTACTTCCGCTCCATCAGCCTCGACGACGTCAATGCAGATGGTCGGGCCGAAGTGGT